>JARLHY010000008.1 GCA_031292015.1 Negativicutes bacterium
GGGGCAGAGATTTGCGTGTGCTGGCAGGATGCGGTGAGCCGCACACTTGCAGAAGCCGGAACATGCACCTTGAGGTGCCGCCGGTATGATGCCCTTATAGGGCTAGTGCAAACCGCACCTTGAAGGTGCGGTTGTGATTGTCCGGGAGAAGTTATACCGAACACTGCGAGCAGCATTAAAGCGATATCTTTTTTGGACATTGGGGGAAACCTCCTGATAGTGGGGGATTTAATCTGCATAATCATGCATATTGCATGATCAATCAAGATCTCTTTATTGTAATTCTCTGGACGAATTGACATTGCCCAGGGCTTTTTTTGTCTGCCGGCTGAATAGAATTAGGGATAAGGGTCTGAGCTCCGGGTGAACCGCGGAAGGTCCGGCAGGATTAGGCTGGTAAAAGTAGAATAATCTGTAATATTATGTTTTGCCGGAGGCAAGATAAGAACAGGGTGACCGGCCAGGACGGCAAATTGTCGCCCGCCTTGGCGGTAAGCCGTGAGACAGCCGGCAGAAAGTTGAGCAGAAAGGAATGTCGGGTATGCTCGTGCATCAGCTTATTCATCAGGGCAGGTCGGACGATATTTTTGTCCACGGCCCTGCGGATGTTACCTACAGTCAGTTGAAAAGGGCGGTGGAGTGTTACCGGGATTACCTTTATCACGCCGGTGTCCGCTCCGGGGAGAATGTCGGAGTGCTGATCCGCAATTCACCCGCCTTTGTTTATGCGTATATGGCCATCGCCAGCCTGGGAGCGGTAGTGGTGCCGATCAACTACCAGCTGACCGCCCGGGAAGTCGCCTATATCGTGACAGACGCCGGGATGAGACATTTGGTGACGACAGGCAGGATCGAGCTGGAGGCCGAGCTCAAGAGTTACGGGTATCTGCCGGAGGTGACGCAGCATTTCTGCGCCGGGATCGAGGCGTATTCGTCGACGGAAGGACCGGTCGCGCCGCCGCTTGATGCTACCATCAGCGAAAATCAGCCCTGCACGATTATTTATACATCTGGCACCACCGGCAATCCCAAGGGGGCGGTGCTGACCCACAGAAATCTGGTCAGCGATGCCGACTGTTATTCCCGGGCGATGCCGGTTTACGCCAAGGACAATATCCTCTGCATTCTTCCCCTGTATCACTGCCTGGCCTGGACGTGCATCATCCTTTGCGCGCTGCAGCACAAAGCTTCGGTAACGATCCTGGATACGGTGGTTCCCAAGGAGGTCGTCGAAGCCATCAAGCGGTACGGGGTGACGGTGATGTACGGGGTGCCGTCGGTATACATGCTGCTTTTAAAAAATGCCGAAGCGGGAGACCTGGCGGGGATGCGGCTGCTGATGTCCGGCGGAGCGCCGTTGCCGCAGCAGGTGGCGGAGGATTTTGAGCGGAAGTTCGGGATCGAGATCACCGAGGGGTACGGGCTGTCGGAGGCGGCGCCGGTAGTTGCCACCAACCCGCAGTACCGGGGCAAGCATCTTTCCATCGGGCTGCCTGTCCCGGGGGTGGAGACCAGGATTTTCAGCCCGCGGGAGGAAGAATTGCCGCCCGGCGAGGTGGGGGAGCTGGTGGTGCGCGGTCCCAACGTGATGAAGGGCTATTACAATCTGCCGGAGGAAACGGCGCGGGCCCTGCGGGGCGGCTGGCTGCACACCGGGGATATGGCCTACCGGGACGAGGATGGCTATCTGTTTATCGTCGACCGGCTGAAGGATATGATCATCACCCACGGGGAGAACATCTATCCGCGGGAAATCGAGGAAGTACTCTACACCTTCCCGGGGGTCCGTGAGGCCGCGGTCATCGGGGTGTCTGAAGGTCTGCGCGGTCAGGCGGCCTGTGCCTATGTCGTCCTGAAGGAAGGACAGGCGCTGGCGAAAAGGGAGCTCAAGGATTTTCTGCGGGGCAAGCTCGCGCCGTATAAGATACCGCGGGATTTCATCCAGGTGGATTCCCTGCCGAAGAATCAGGCCGGCAAGATCATGAAACGGCTGCTGCGGGAAGAGCGGCAGAGGCAATAACGCCACAAATGGCCAAAATATCAAGGGCATGACTGATAAGTAAGCATGGCCCTTCTCCGGCAAAACGCGGGAGTGGGGCCGTTTTTCTGTCGGCCCGGGGCGGTTGGCGGTGACGCCGGCCCGGATGACAGGAAAATCAGCTTCGCCGCTAGAAGATAGATAGTAGAGAATTGTCTCCGGTGGAAAGGGATGACCCTGGCTGCGACTTGCCGCAGGGACTAGTGCAGCCGGATAACGGCAATTACGAGTGCACCGCGGAAATAATGAGGGTAATCAATATGTCGGAGTCCTACTATCTACATGCCCGGCAGCTTGAAGAGCAAGAGCTGTTTCAGGAGGCGATCAGTGAATACACGAAAGCGACAGCGGCGTTTCCGGACGATATCCGGCCTCTCCTGGGCCGGGCCAATCTGCAGGCCGATATGGGGCTTTATCTGGAGGCAGCCGCCGATTATACACAGGCGCTGGCCTTGGATCCTTATGCCGCCGGGGCCTATGCCGGACGGGGGGACGTGTACGCGAGCCTGGGATACCATGAAAAGGCGGTCGCCGACTTCACGGAAGCACTGTCGCTAAATCCCGCGGATGACGATGTTTTTTACAACCGGGGCCTTTCCTATGTCGCTTTGGGGAAACAGGAAGAGGGCGCCGCCGATTTTACCGAGGCTCTTCGCCTGAATCCCCGGCATGGTGCGGCTTATAATAATCGCGGGCTCCTTTTCGCGGCGCAGGGGCGTCATGAGGCGGCGCTGGCTGACTTCACCCAGGCGCTGACGGTCCGCAAAGGCTTTGCCTGTTCGTTTAATCACCGGGGGCGCTCTTTTGAAGCTTTAGGAGACTTGCAGCAGGCCATCGCAGATTACAGCGGGGCGCTGGAGATTGCTCCCGACAATACCGAGGCGCTTTACC
The DNA here is from genome assembly GCA_031292015.1 of Negativicutes bacterium. The sequence continues at coordinate 2,930 of JARLHY010000008.1, forward strand.
GGCGCGGTCTGGCTTACGCGGCGCAGGGGGACAAAAGCGGGGCCATTGATGATTTTCAGGCTCTGCTGCGGTCGGCGGTTGCCGGGCACCCTTACCGGGAGCTTGCCAGGCAAAAGATCCGGGATTTGTCGTAATTCCTCTTTTCCCTGAAGACGAGATGAGGCGGGGCAGGGGGATTATCGCCAGATAAGCAAAAAACGGCAGGAGGTGGTCAGGATGAAATACGTCCTGGATATTCTGGATTTCGCCATGACGATGGAGCAGGAGGGGAAGTTTTTCTTCAGTGAATGGTCCGGCCGGGTCGGCAGCGCCGTCACAAAGGAGATCTTCCAGGAGCTGGCCCGCTGGGAGGAAGAGCACTGGCAGTACCTGGCCAGACAACGCAGCTCGCTGGAACGCACCGGCAAAATTATTCCGGCCGACGCTACGGTCGCCCAGGCGGAAGAGAAGGCTCTGGCGACTTTTTACGACCGGGGGCGGGGCGAAAGCAGCCGGACGGAGGTAACCCGGTGCATGAGCGATATGACGGCGCTGCGGCTGGCGATCACCATCGAGCACGATCTGCATGAGTTTTACGGTAACGCCGCCGGGCAGGCTCAGGATGCCGATCTGAAGGAAGTGTTCGACAGTCTCAGCAAATGGGAGCTTCGTCATCGCGAGATTCTGGAGCAGGAATATGGACTGCTCAAGGAAAAGTTCTGGAGTGAAATGAAGTTTTACCCGTTTTAGGCGAATAGCGGCTGGAGGGCGATGCAGGCCTGACAGCGCTATTTTTTTGCCCGGTTTCGCGGCAGGGAATGCGCGAGAGGCGGGCCGGGTGATACTAGAAGGGCACAGTCGCCGGACGCCTTTGCGGCCTTGCCGGCGACATTGTTAGGGGCGCCTTGCCGGCAGGCGGAGCAGAAGGTGTTGGCACGGTTGGTGCATAAATAATTATTAGACAAGGAATATTCATGATGGTTGGGGGATGGTGGCGATGACTTCACACTCGCGGGTAATCTGGAACGGGGCGATCAGTTTCGGGCTGGTGAACATCCCGGTGGCGCTGCACACGGCGACAGGCGATGCCGGCCTTGATTTCGAGTGGCTGGACAAGCGCACGCTGGACCCTGTGGGATACAGGCGGATCAACAAGAAGACCGGCCAGGAAATCGACAACGCCGACATCGTCAAAGGCATCGCCTATGGGGAGGGCCGGTATGTGGTTCTGTCCGAGGACGAGATCAGGCGAAACCTCACTAAAAGTACGCAGACCATCGAGATCGAGTCTTTTGTGACCACGGCGGAGATTCCCCCTGCTTATTTCGAACGTCCTTACTATCTCGCGCCGATCAGCAAAGGCGACAAGGCCTACGCCCTGCTGCGGGAGACTCTGGCGAAGACGCAGCGGGTGGGGCTCGCCAGGGTGGTGATCCAGACGAAACAGCACCTGGCGGCGTTGGCGGCGTCCGGCCCGGCTCTTGTTCTGCTGCTTTTGCGCTGGGCAAGCCAGATCCGCCCCTGGGACGAACTGAATCTGCCGCCGCAGGGGGCTGCGGGACTGACCGAGCGGGAGCTGGCGATGGCCGAGCAGCTGGTCGAGGCGATGGCTGCGCCCTGGGAACCGGAAAGGTTTCAGGATTCATTCACAGCGAAGGTCATGGCACTGGTGGAGGAGAAGGCCGGCCAGATCGCGGCTCCCGTCCGGCAGGAAGCCGCGCCGGCGGGTGAGGCTGCGGCCGGGGTCATCGATTTCACGGAATTGCTGCGGCGCAGCCTGAACCGGCCGAAAGCAGGCCAAAGCGGGAAACCGCCGTCGGAAGAGGGGCGAACCGTCAGACGGACCGGGGCGGAGGGAGGGCGCCGACATGGCCCGTAAAAAGAGCGGCAGCCGGCGGGGAAAGGGACAGGGCGAGGCGATATGAGAAAAGACAACGATCCGCTGCTGGCCTATAAGCAAAAACGCGATTTCAGCCTGACCCCCGAACCGGCGACGACGGGAGCAAAGGAAACGGAAGGGCTTTCCTTCGTTGTCCAGATGCACGCGGCACGGAGCTTGCACTACGACTTCCGGCTGGAGCTTGACGGCACGCTGAAAAGCTGGGCGGTCCCGAAGGGGCCGAGCTTCGACCCGGCCCAAAAGCGCCTGGCGATTCATGTGGAGGATCATCCGCTGGACTACGCCGGATTCGAGGGTGTGATTCCTTCCGGGCAGTATGGCGCCGGCAGTGTGATCGTGTGGGACCGGGGCCGGTGGGAGCCGATCGGCGACCCGCGGGCGGGCCTTGATGCCGGTCAGTTGAAGTTCCGGCTGCTGGGCGAGAAACTGCAGGGGGCCTGGGTCCTGGTGCGGCTCCGCGCCAAACCTGGCGATCGCCAGGAGGCCTGGCTGCTCATTAAGGAGCGGGACGCTGTGGCCCGGCCGGAGAGCGAGTTCAAGGTGGTGGAGGCGCTGCCGGACAGCGTCATGACAAATCCGGCCGGGCCGGAGGCTTTGGCGGGCGCTCGCCGTTCGCCGCTGCCGCCGGCGCTGGCTCCTCAGCTGGCGACGCTGGTCGACCGCGCGCCGGCAGGCGGGGACTGGGCCTATGAAATCAAGTTCGACGGGTACCGTATTCTGGCCCGCGTCGATCACGGCAAGGTGAACCTGTTCAGCCGCGGCGGACAGGATTGGACAACCAGGCTGCCCGGAGTGGCGGCGGCACTTGAGGACCTGAACCCGGACTCGGCCTGGCTGGACGGAGAGATTGTCGTGTCCGGGGCGGCCGGTGTTCCCGATTTCGGGGCTCTGCAAAATTCGCTGGAGGCGGGACGTACCGGGGAGATTCAGTATTTTGTCTTCGATATTCCATTTTACGGCGGCTTCGATCTGCGCGATGTCCCGCTGGTTGACCGGCGGGCGCTGCTGGCAAAGCTTCTGCCGGCTTCGGCCGACAATCCGGTTCGGTTCAGCGAGGATTTTGCGGCCGACGGCGGCGATATCCTGGATGCGGCGTGCCGGTTGGGGCTGGAAGGGGTAATCGGCAAACGGCGGGATGCACGCTACGTGTCCGGCCGCTCAAGCAGCTGGATCAAGCTTAAGTGCAGCCAGTCGCAGGAGTTCGTCGTGGCTGGCTACACCGTGTCGGCGGGCCGGGGCGGCGGCATCGGGGCACTGCTGCTGGGGGTTTACGACGACGCTGGCCGGCTGCGCTACGCCGGTCGGGTCGGGACCGGATTTGACAACAGAACCGCGCTGGCGCTCCGGGAAAGACTCACCCGGCTTGCCGCCGCCGAGACGCCGCTGTTCGAGGCGCCGAAGGATGCTCGGGGCAACTGGGTGGCGCCGGAACTGGTGGCCGAGGTGTCGTTCGCCGAGTGGACCAAGGAAGGCCGGCTGCGGCAGGCGGTGTTTCACGGCCTGCGTACCGACAAAGCCGCGGCTTCGGTTGTCAGGGAAACGGCCCAGGGAGAGTCCCGGTCTGACGCGGACAAGCCGGGAAGTCAGCGGAGGCCGACGCCGGCGGCGAGAGCAGAATCGTCCAGTCCGCCGATCAGCAACCCGGCCAGAATCGTCGACCCGAGCACCGGCCTCAGCAAGCTGGACCTTGTGACCTACTACCAGCTTGCTGCCGAGCGGCTGCTGCCGCACCTGGCGAACCGCCCGGTGGCCTTTGTGCGGGCCCCAACCGGGCTTGGCGGCGAGCTGTTTTTTCAAAAGCATGGCGAAACGTTGCGAATTCCGGGGCTGAGACAGCTGGACCCCGGTCTGGATCCGGGGCACCCGGCCCTGCTGGCGATCGATTCCCGCGAGGCGCTGATCGGCGCGGCCCAGATGAATGTGGTGGAGTTTCATACCTGGAACGCCACCGCCAAATACATCGCAAGACCGGACCGGATGGTGTTCGATCTTGATCCGGGGGAAGGCCTGGCCTGGCCGAAGATGCTGGAAGCGGCGGAGCTGGTCCGCGCCCTGCTGGAGGAGCTCGGACTGCAGAGCTTTCTCAAGACCAGCGGTGGCAAGGGCCTGCATGTCGTAGTGCCGCTGACGCCGCGGGACGACTGGGAAACGGTGAAGGATTTTTCCAAGGCGGTGGTGCAGCACCTGGCCACGGTGATACCAAGCCTGTTTGTGGCCCAGAGCGGGTCCGGCCACCGGCTGGGCAAGGTGTTCGCCGATTATCTCCGCAACGGCCGCGGTGCTACCACGGCCGTCGCTTTTTCGGCGCGGGCCCGTCCGGGGCTGGGGGTTTCTATGCCGTGTTCCTGGCAGGAACTGCCCCTGCTGACCGGAGGGGCGCACTGGACCGTCGCCAACGCCGGCGAACGGCTGGAGTCGGGTGAAGACCCCTGGGGGGATTATGTCAAGACAAAGCAGATCCTGCGGGCTGCGAGCAAAAAGATGCTGCGCAAGGGGTGACTCCTGCGCGACAGGTTCCGCAAAAAAAAGATCGGCGACCCAAAGGGTTGTTGATCTTTTTTGTTGATCCGATCGGTTCAACTGTGTTCATCCGGTCACGAAAAGGGCCGGGGCGGGCCGGCCGGAACGGCGGACATGGGCGCAGCAGAGGGCCGGGGAAGGGTTGGCGGGTTGGCACGGTAATTGCGAATATAAATGGTGACTCATGAGTCACACGGAGCGAACGCAGGACTCCGGCAGACGCGCGGGTCGAATCGGATGAGGAGGTAGAAGGTATGAAAGCTTTGTACACAGGAATTGCAACCGTTCATGGCGGCAGGGAGGGACATGTCAAGTCGTCGGATGGTATTCTCGATATTGATCTGAGGATGCCGAAGGAGATGGGCGGCCCCGGCGGTCCGGGAACGAACCCGGAGCAGCTGTTTGCCGGCGGCTACGCGGCCTGTTTTGAAAGCGCGCTCCGTCTTGTGGCCCGTACCAAGAAAGTACCGCTGCAGGACGCGAGTATCACTGCCCGGGTTACCCTCAACCTGGCGGAGGCAGCGAAGTATGTTCTGTCGGTGGAACTACACGGAAAGATCGACGGTCTGACCAAGGACGAAGCGATGTCGCTGATGCAGGCTGCCCATCAGGTCTGCCCCTATTCGAACGCCACCCGCGGCAACGTTGATGTACAGCTGTTCGTGGATTGACCTTACAATCCGGAAAGGCCGCTGTAAAAGCGGATTTTGCTATAGGAGGCTTGAAGATGGATATTTTTGATTTTGCCCTGAAGATGGAGCTGGATGGCGAGAAATTTTACCGGGATCTTGCCGGAAAAACAAGCTTCGCGGAACTGAAACCGGTGCTGGAAGGCCTCGCCGAGGACGAGAAGCGGCACTATCAAATCATTCAGTCGGTGCAGCAGCAAACGCTGCACTTTATCGAGGCGGATCCGGCGTTGGCCAATCTGGACAACGTCTTCAGCAAAAGTAAAGGCGTGGTTCCGGGTGACAAAGAGTTTGTCTCCCGGCTGAAAGGCGAGCAGACCGATGCCTACCGGGCGGCACTGGAGAAGGAAAAAGAGAGTGTCGAACTTTACGGAAAGCTCGGGGCAAACGCCAAAGGGGCTGAGGAGAGAACCATTTGCAACAGGCTCAGGCAGGAAGAAGAAAAGCATGTGGAATTGCTTGAGGATATTATCGATATGCTGAACCATGTCCATGACTGGGTGGACACCGCCGAGTTCAACAATCCGGATGCTTATTGAGGCATACCGGCTGCGACGGGAGGCCCGACTGGAAGAAGGAGCGGTAACATGAATAAATTCATATGGGGAAGTCCCTATCAACTGGGGAGCATCGAACTGAAGAACAGGATCGTCATGGCGCCGATGACCCGTTCCCGGGCCATCGGCAATATTCCGGACCGGCTTATGGCCGAGTATTACGGCCAGAGGGCCGCGGCCGGGCTGATCATCACCGAAGGGACGTCGCCTTCGCCGAACGGACTCGGATATTGCCGTATTCCCGGGCTCTACAGTCCGGCCCAGGTGGCAGGGTGGAAACTGGTCACTGACGCCGTGCATGCGGGAGACGGCGCGATATTTGTCCAGCTGATGCACACCGGCCGCATCAGTCATCAGGCCAATATGCCGGAGGGCGCGGTGATCATGGCGCCGTCGGCGGTGAAGCCCGCGGGGCAGATATTTACGGATACCCTGGGACTGCAGGATTTCCCTGTTCCCAAAGCGATGACGGCGGAAGAAATCAACCATACCCAGCAAGAATATACCGCGGCGGCTGTCAACGCGATGAAGGCAGGTTTCGACGGAATCGAGCTGCACGCTGCCAACGGCTACCTGTTGGAGCAGTTTTTGTCGCCGATCAGCAATACCAGGGAAGATCGGTACGGCGGCAGCATCGAAAACCGCTGCCGGTTCGTGCTTGAGGTGGTCGAGAGGGCGATCCGGGAGATCGGCAGGGACAAGGTCGGTATCCGTCTGTCGCCTTACGGGGTCGCCAGCGACATGCATTATTATCCCGAGGTGGACGATACCTACAAGTATCTTGCTAAAAAGCTGAACAACCTGAGGATTCTTTATATCCACCTTGTTGACCACAGCAGCATGGGGGCGCCGGAGGTGCCGCTGGCGATCAAGCAGGCAATCCGCCAAAAGCTGGCGGGAACGCTTATCCTGAGCGGCGGCTATACGGTGAAACAGGCTGAACGCGATCTGGAAAGCGGCTTTGCCAACCTTGTCGCCTTCGGCAAGCCGTTTATCCTCAATCCCGACCTTGTGGACCGGTTTGCCAACAACTGGCCGCTGTCCCAGGAGCTTGACAAGGACACTTTGTATACCCCTGGCGAGAAGGGCTATACCGACTATCCCCGCTACGCCCCCTGATAGTAGGGCTGTGTCGGCGCAAACGATATATTGTTTCGCTAAGAAAAAGAAGGGGCTGTCTCAAAAAAGGTTTTAGAAACCTGTTTGAGGTAGCCCCTCCAGTTTGTAGACAGACTGGGGGGAAGGGTATCATTTGCTTTTGTATCGGCGGTTAGCGGCCCGTGGAGGTGGGCGCCGGAAGCCGGCCGGGGCCTTCGGATGAACGCGCCGTAAATTTGCACCGACAGCGCCGCACCGTCCGCTGCATTAACGGCGCGTACCATCCTTCGGCAAATTGGCCTGCTCCCATCGCCCACCTCCGCTTATCGCTACTTTTTGCCAAAAAGCGAAGGCAAAATTATTTTCCCACATGTTGCATTTTGCTGATCGACTGGGAGCTGTCTCAAAACCCTTTTTGAGACAGCTCCTTCTTGCTATTCCGGCCGGTTTTGATTGCGGTCTTTGCCGGGTTTACAGACAACTGCGGTGTGCAGATCTTTCTTTAATCAAATCACAAAAACGAGGGGTACGGCAGGTCGGTGTCATGGGTGAAGCAATCTTCGAAACCGCGGCGATGATGATATTCCAACTTGGCCTTGTCGGCCGGGTAGACGAACTTTCCGCCCGGCTGCCAGATGAACGGCTTGAATTTATACTGCAGCCGGTTTTTCTTCATCTGGTACAGGACCAGGATTTCGGCCGGGTCGGCCTGCATGTTGGACCATATGTCGTGGTGGAATGGGATTATGACCTCGGTGTTCAGGGCCTCGCCCATCCGCAGAATGTCACAGGCCGTCATTTTGTCGGTAATGCCCCGGGGATTCTCGCCGAAGGAACCCAGGGCGACATCGATCCGGTGGTCGTTGCCGTGCTTGGCGTAATAGTTCGAGTAGTGGGAGTCGCCGCTGTGGTAGATGTTGCCGCCGGGAGTTTTAATGAGGTAATTGACGGCCTTTTCATCCATATCGGCAGGCAAAATTCCTTTCAGGGCGGTTTTGGGCGGCGTGGTGATCAGGGCGGTGCGGTCGAAAGATTCCAGGGCCGCGATCTCGATATCTTTGACTTTGACGGTGTCACCGGGCTTGACAACAATGCAGCGGCCTTCCGGCACACCCCATTTTATCCAGGTGTCGACACAGGCCTTCGGCCCGATGAAGGGTACCGTGGCCGGGCAGTTCTGCAGAACAGCCGCCGCGACGTTGATATCGATATGGTCGTTATGATAGTGGGTGGACAGCACGGCGTCGATGGTCCTTATGGCGAAGGGATCCAGGACAAAAGGAGTGCTGCGGAGGTTGGGCTGAGCCACGCGTCCGCCGCACATGCGGGCCATCTGGTGCTGGGGCTCCATAGGGGGCAGTTTCTTGGTCCTTTTGCCGGTGCCGCACCAGAAGTCGATGCAGATGTTGGCGCTGCTTTCGGTCTTTATCCATATTCCGGTACAGCCCAGCCACCACATGGCAAAGGTGCCTGGTGCGACGACCTCTTCTTCAATTTCTTCGTTGAGCCAGGTTCCCCATTCGGGAAATGTGCTCAAAACCCAAGATTCTCGGGTAATCTCGTCGATTTTAGCCATTTGGGCTCACAACTCCTTCCGTTTTCGCCAGTTTGAAGATTTTAATGCAATTATAACATCTCGCCGGAATTCCTGAGTATCAAACTGTTTCCCTTCAATTCCGGCAAAAGTTTACTACATAAGTGAATTAGCTGTTGCGTGATTGGTTTAGTTTTGCCACAATGAAAAGGAATGAGTTTAATGTTCTAAATATTTCGGCGATTAGATACAATGAAAAGGAAAGGTGGTTCGGCCGTATGTTGACCGAACGGAGCAAGGCTCTGTTATCAAGCCTGCTGACAAATGACGATCCGGTGCCGGTCGCCAGCTTGTCCCAGCTTTTCAAGGTGAGCAACCGGACGGTGAGGTACGATCTCGACAAAATAGACGACTGGCTTAAGTCCAATATGTTGCCACAATTGGTGCGCAAGCCAAACCGCGGGGTCGAGTTTGTCCGGGATTCCCAGTCGCGGCAGAACGCCCTGGCCAGGCTGGGAGGACGAGATTTCCGGTATTATGTGCTATCAGCGCAAGAGCGGACCAAAGTGATCATCGCCGAATTGTTGCAAAAGAAAGATTATGTCACTATCGACCAGTTGGCGGAGAAAGTTGCGGTCAGCCGGAGCACGATGATCAATGACCTGGCCGGGGTGAAAGGCTGGCTGACCGGGTACGGTCTGCAGCTGGTGCCGCTCAGGCGCTATGGCATGCGGGTGGTCGGCGAGGAAAAGGATCTGCGCAGGTGCGTGGTGGATTTCCTGAATGAGCACCTTACCCTAACGGAAGCGCTGGAGCTTATCAAGCCGCCGGCCATTGCCGGGGGCCAGGACAGGTCTGGCGAAAGTAATCTGCTGGCCCAGCTTGACGTGACGGTCATCGAGGAAAGTGTGCGCCGGATCGAGTCCGAGCTTGGCATCGTCTTTTCCGATGTGGCTTTTACCAATCTGGTTCTCCATATGGCGCTGGCGATCAGGAGACTCCAGCTGGGAAGGATTATCGACATGCCTAAGACGGAACTTGACGGTCTCAGGCATCATTCCCAGTTCGCGGTTGTCACGGCAGTGGCGAAAGACATGTCCGAGCGTCTCGGGGTGGCCATGCCTGAAGATGAGATCGGTTACATAACTCAGCATGTTCTGGCCAGTGGGGTGTCGTCCGCCGAGAAGGACGAAGTGCCGATCGACCTGCAGATGGTTGTGTGCAATCTGATCAGCGGAGTCGGCTACCGCCTCAGAGTGGACTTCGCGTCAGACCAGCAGCTGTTTCAGGGTTTGGCTGCGCATATCGCTCCGGCCATAGAGCGGCTGGTGCGAGGCCTGCCGATCCGCAATCCCTATTTGAAGGAGCTGCAAACGTATCAGCGGGAGCTGTATGAAGTTGTGGGCCAGTGCGCGGCCACCGTCCTGGCAGGCCGGGACGCCCCGCTTTCCCCGGACGAAATAGGCTTTTTGGCGATGCATTTTGGGGCGGCCCTGGAGCGGCGCCTGCTGGGACGGGTATTGCCGGCGGTGCTGGTGGTCTGCGGAACCGGAGCAGGCACGGCCAGCCTGTTGTCGAGCAGGCTGCGGTCGAATTTTAACCTGAATATCGTGGACAACGTAGCCGTGCATCAGGTCAAGGATGTTCTCAAGGCGACAAAGGTTGACCTGATCATCAGCACCATTCCCTTAGCCGACACCGGCGTCAAAACGGTTTGTGTCACTCCGTTTTTGACGCCAAGGGATATGAACGAACTGCGGAGCGTTTTACGGGATAAGTGTTCGCCGGACTTTAGCGTTGACAGTGTTTTGGAGATTGTCGACAGGCACTGCACCATCCTTGACCAAAAGGCACTGGTATGGGAGCTGACCGCGTATTTCGGCGATCCCGGCGCCGGCGGCAAGGCCCGGGACGGCGAGCCGGCCCTTCGGCTGGGGGATGTACTGACAGAGGAGTTTGTCAGTCTCGATGTGCTGGCTGAGAACTGGGAAGCGGCGGTGATAACCGCCGGCGACCTGCTGGTCCGCAGTGGCGCCGTGGAGCCGCTCTATGTGGCCAATATGGTGGCGGCCATTAAACAGCTTGGCCCGTATGTCGTCATTGCTCCGGGAGTGGCTCTGCCCCATGCGTCCAACGCCGCAGGCGTGAGGCGGCTGGCGGTGAGCTGCGTCCGACTCGCCAGGCCGGTTGTTTTCGGCAAGCCGGAGAACGACCCTGTCGATCTGCTGTTCAGTTTCGCTACCCCGGATAAGGTGTCCCACCGGCGTATCCTCCAGGAACTCGGCCGGCTGCTTGGTGACGACGCGGCGATGAAAAGGCTGCGGCAAGCCGGCAATGTCGATGGATTTCTAGCAGTAATCAGGGATTTTTGGCGGCAGGAAACGCGAAAAGGATCAAAGGAGGAGGATGTATGAAAAAATCGTTGCTGAGAAACGAAGATATTTTGCTCAATGTGGAGGCCAAGGACTGGGAAGACGCGGTGAAAGCCGTCGGGGCGGTCATGGAGAAACAGGGCCTGGTCGAGCACCGTTACATCAATTCGATGGTGAATGTGGTACGGGAGCTTGGCCCCTACATTGTGCTGGCTCCCGGAATCGCGTTGCCCCACGCCCGGCCGGAGGACGGGGCACTGGCCACAGGCATCGGGCTGATCACCTTGAGCGAGCCGGTACCCTTTGGCAGCGCCGACAACGACCCGGTGAAAATAGTCATCGGTCTTGCTTCGAAGGACAATACGTCGCATATCGGCCTGCTCCGGCAGTTGTGCGAATTTCTCGAAGACGACGCGAATGTCGATATGCTCAGGAATGCCACCGACGGCGATGCGGTGGCCGCGCTGATCAATGAGTACGGAAAGGAGGAACTAGAATGAAGATCATCTGTCTGTGCGGGATGGGACTTGGATCAAGTCTTATCGCGAAAATGAACATCGAAGCGGTTTTGGAGGGGCTTGATATTCAGGCGACAGTGGAAACCTGCGATATCGGGAGCATTAATTCGGAAAAGGCCGATTTGTATGTCACCACCAGAGAACTCGCCGAAAATATTCCCCACGAGCATGCCGACAAAACGGTTATTCTCACCAATTTTGTCCGTAAGGACGAGATAAAAGCGGCGATGGCGGAAGCTCTCGGCAAGTTAAAGAGAGAGTAACGGATCATAATAAGGAGGCATTACCATGCAAGAGGTACTTGAATTCATCATCTTTCAATTGCTGGATAAGGCCCCGGTTTTTCTGGCGCTTATCGCTTTTGTAGGCCTGTGGGCCCAGAAGAAGTCGCCCAGCCAGATTCTCGATGGGGTGATCAAGACAGTCATCGGTCTGTTGATCATTGTTATCGGCGCGCAGACGCTGCTCGGATCGATGGGGCCGATCATGACAACCCTCAACCAGGCTTTCGGGGTCAAAGGGGTAGTGCCGGCGAACGAAGCAGCTTTCGCCCTGGCGATGACGACGATGGCCAACAGTATCACCATGACCTTTGTTCTCGGTTTTGTCATTCATCTCGCACTAGTGTACGTTATTCCCTATAAGATGTTCAAGAATGTCTATCTCACAGCTCATATGATGCTGTTCCTGTCCACTTTCCTGAACCTGACCCTGCCGGTGGTGATGAAGATATCCGGCACTCCGTTGCTGATTCTTTCGTCGGTGCTGTGCGCGCTCTACTGGACGCTGACTCCGGCGATACCCCGGGTCATCGGCAGGAGTTTTCTTGGCGACGATTTCACGCTGGGGCATCATCAGCAGGTGGGCGCCGCTCTGGCCGCGTGGCTGGGAAAGGTTTTCGGCAATAAGGAATACGACGCGGAAAACCTTAAGCTGCCCAAGTCGATCGCCATCTTTCGCGACAACACCATTTCGATGACAATCCTCATGGCGGCGATTTTCCTCTGTATCGGCATAGCGGCCGGGCAACCGGCGATTGCCAAGATAGCCGGCAAGGATAACTGGATTATCTGGCTTGTATTGCGGGGCTTCCAGTTCACAGCCGGCATTGTCGTCCTGCTGTCCGGGGTTCGGATGTTCATCGGTTCGATCGTTCCCGCCTTCAAGGGCATTTCGGAAAAAATCATCCCGAATGCCGTGCCGGCGCTGGACTGCCCCACCGTATACCCCTTTTCGCCGGTGGGAGCGATGCTGGGCTTTTTGTCGTCGGTGGCAGCAGCCATTTTGTTTACGCTTATTTTGCTTGTCGCCGGTTCAGCAATCATCGTTTTTCCCAGCCCGATCATCATGTTCTTCGACGGTTGCACAATGGGCGTTTTCGGCAATAAATACGGCGGCTGGCGGGGCGCCGTGGCCGCAGGCTCCATCAGCAGTTTCCTGGCGCACTGGGGCTGCCTGGTAATCTATCCGCTCATGGGACCTGTTTACGGTTCGGGGCTGATGTTCTCGAATATCGACTTCACCCTGGTCTGGCTGCCGCTCTTATACCTGATCAAATTCATCGCGCCGCTCCTGGGAATGGGCGTGTAGAACCAGGGGCGCATCGCTACATTTCAAGGAGGATTTTATGAAGCTTCAGTTGGCGCTGGATTTGCTTGACGAAGGCCGGGCAATGGAAGTAGTGCGGAGTGTCGGCGGTTATTTCGATGTTATCGAAGTGGGGACTTCGCTGTTAAAGCTCGGCGGGATAGGGATTATCCCAAGAATTAAGGCTCTATGCCCCGACAAGACGGTGTTCGTCGACACGAAAGTTCTTGACGGACCGGAACGGGAGGCAACGCTGATGTGCGCGTCCGGGACGGATTTCTTTTCGATGCTCGGCTGTGCGACCGACACGGCTGTGGCAAAGGTGCTCGGTGTCGCCAAAGCGCGGGGCGTTAAAGTAGTGTTCGATCTGCAGTCTGTCGACGACTACCGCCAGCGGAGCCGGCGGCTCAAGGAGCTTGGCGCCGAATACCTGTGCGTGCACAAGAATACGGCCTGCGGGGAGGACCTTCTGGGCAGTTTCCAGGAATTTCTCGAAATAAAAAGGCTGACCGGACTGCCGATCTTTTTGGCCGGCGGAATTACCGCGGCAACTTTGCCGGAGATAAAAAAAGTACTTGACCCCTACTGCGCGATCATCGGCGGAGCCATTCTCGACGCCGGCAACCTGGCGGAGACGGCGGCGCGGTTCCGCGAGCTGGCGGACGGTTGAGGAAAGAAGCTGAGCGACGAGGGGGTGCGACGATGAACGGAACAAACCATAGACCGGGAGCGATTCATCAGGGCGTGCCGGGGGCCGAAGGCATAGCCATCGGGCGGGTTTATGTCTATAACCCCGAGCCGGTGAACATCGACCGGACCCCGATTGACGCCGCGGCGACGGCGCAGGAAATCGGAAAACTGACTGCAGGAATTGCGGTGACAAAGCAGCAGCTCCTGGCGGTGCGGGAAGCGGCCCTGGTCAAGCTGGGAGAGGCGAAGGCCGCGATCTTTGACGCTCATCTGCTGTTTCTTGACGACCCTGCTTTCACCGGCGAGATGGAGCAGCTTATCGAAACACGGCATTTCGCCGCGGCGCTGGCGGTGTCGACGGTGACGGAAGAGTACGCCGGCATGTTCAAAGCTCTGGAGGATGAATATATGCGCGAGCGGGCGGCTGACATCAAGGATGTCGGCACCCGGCTGCTGCGAAACGTCCTTGGGCTGGCTCCGATGGGGATGGCGCACCTAACCGGGGAGGTAATCGTTGTCGCCGCCGACCTTACGCCGTCCGATACGATTACACTGAACAAGAAGCTGGTGAAAGGCATCGCCGTCGACAAGGGCGGGCCGACTTCCCACGCCGCCATCATCGCCCGCAGCCTGGAAATCCCGGCTGTGCTCGGCCTGGGCGATTTCTCCGGACAGATGCAAACCGGCGAAACGATTATCATCGACGGGACCGCGGGAATCGTCGTAGCCGGTCCTGACGCGAAGCAGACCGACCATTACCGGCGGAAGGCGCAGGACTATCAAGCCGCCCGCGCCGCCCTGGAGGAAGTAAAGGACCTGCCGGCGGTGACCGGCGACGGCAGGAGGGTGGAGATCGCCGCCAATATCGGCACCCCGGAGGATGTCCCGGCGGTTGGCCGCTACGGCGGGGAAGGGGTCGGGCTGTACCGGACCGAGTTTCTCTATATGGAAAAGGAAACCCTGCCTGATGAGGAAGAGCAGTTTGCCGCCTACAAGGCGGTAGCGGAGGCGCTGGCCGGGAAACCGGTGATCATCAGGACGATGGATATCGGCGGCGACAAAGAACTGAAATCCATGGACCTGCCGCGGGAGATGAATCCTTTCCTGGGCTGGCGGGCCATCCGCATCTGCCTGTCCCGGCCGGATATCTTCAAAACCCAGTTGCGGGCCATTCTCCGCGCCAGCCAGTACGGCAATGTCCTGATCATGTATCCGATGATTTCGGGGGTCGGCGAAGTGCGGGAGGCCAACGCGGTTCTGGCCCAGGCCAAGGAGGAGCTGCGCCGGGAAGGGGTTGGCTTCCGGGAGGATATCAGGGTTGGGGTGATGATCGAGGTGCCGTCCGCGGCCCTGACGGCTGATGTGATCATCAAGGAGGTTGATTTTTTCAGCATCGGGACCAATGATTTGTGCCAGTACACGCTGGCTGTGGACCGGATGAACGAAAAAATCAGCCATATGTACCAGCCGCTGCATCCGGCGGTGCTGCGGCTGATCAAACAAACCATCGACGCGGCCCACGGGCAGGGGAAGTTCGCCGGGATGTGCGGCGAGCTGGCCGGCGATCCGGCGGCGGCGATGATCCTATTGGGACTGGGACTGGACGAGTTCAGCATGAGCGCGGCGTCGATGCCGCGGATCAAGCGGATCATCCGGAATGTTTCCTATCAGGAGGCCCAGACGGCGGCCCGCACCGCGCTGACCTTTGATACTGCCGAGGCCGTCAGGGAATACGCCTTGCGGCTGCTGGAAATACACGAGAAAATGGATAGGTGACTGCCATGTATTCGAAAACGGTTGTCGTTCAGAACAAAACAGGGCTGCACGCCCGCCCGGCCGCAATTTTCGTTCAGGCGGCGCAGCGCTTCAACGCCAAGATAACCATTACCAAGGATGAGCGGAGCGTTGACGCCAAGTCGATTCTCAAGGTGCTGTCCCTGGGGGTTGGGCAGGGGAAATCGATCACCATCGCCGCGGAGGGGGCCGATGAACAGGCGGCGGTCGAGGCGCTGGCAGGAATGATCGAAGCCCAGCAGGAGTAAAGGCGTCGTCGGAAGTTTGCTATAACAGAAATGTAAATTGCGAAAAGTTCCTGTGAAATTTACCAAAATTTTGCAGGAACTTTATGTCTTTTTATAGAAGGAAAAGTAGATTTGCAGAAGATTCGCTGGTTTACGGCAATCATGAAACGGAGGGTCGGCAAGATGACTAAGGGCAAATATTCGGTTCGTGTACTGGTGCTTTGGCTGATGGTTTTTTTTATGTCTTTTTACAGTCAGATCACCTGCTCGGCGGCGGCCGTCGCAGATCCCCAGGAAACTGTAATCCAGGCGTCGCAGAAGCTGCAGAACCTGAAGAATTATCATATGACGCTCGGTGTAACCAATTCGATGAAAGTGCAAGGGAAAAATATCAGTATCGGTATGAACGGCGAATGGGATGTTCAAGTGAAACCCATGCTGATGAAAAACACCATGACGATGACAACCACTACCGATTTAAAAAAAAGTGAGCAAACGATGCTCCAGTACTTTGAACAGGTTGGAGATCAACTTTTTCTTTATTTAAACGTCAATAATCAATGGGTAAAGCAATCTGTTCCGAATTATAACCCGCTAAGCAATTACGATATTTATCTCAAGATGATCAAGAGCGTAACCCTTATACGGGAAACCCCTGATTCGAAAGTGTATGAAGTCACGGTCGACGGCAGCTACTTGCAGGACAATTTTGAGCAGATAATGGCTTCCACCGGGATGAAGAACGTAAAACTTCCTGCCGATTTGCTGAAAGGCGTGGGTGATTTTAAATACAACCTATTCATTGACAGCAATACAGGCCTTATTTCGGAAATGTACATGGACATGTCCGATTTTATGAGAACCATCGGCAATAATATGGCCGATTCCGCCAACATGTCTGAGGGCCCAAAAACAGCGCTGCGGGAAATGTTCAACAGTGCAAAACTGGTAATCGCGATAAGTTTTTCCCAATTCAACAGTGTGGAAAAAATTCAGATTCCGCAAGAAGCCCGAGCTGGCGCAGCCAGTATTGCGACCCAGCCGAAACAACCGGACAGTTCTCCGCCTCCTTCTCCCAGCCAAGTGATTCCGTCCGACGCCAATATGAAGGCTACGGTCAAAATCGGCTGTAACCTTGAACTGACTGGCGGAGTCGCCCGATTTGGGCAAGAGGCTTTGAACGGGGCGCGGCTGGCGGTTAAAGAGGCGAACGATTCCGGCGGGGTGCTTGGTCGCCAGATTGAGCTTATTGAAAGGGATAATGACTCCGAGCCGAGTCAATCGGTGGCCGTAATGGCAACCCTTGTGTCCCAGGACAAAGTCGCAGCGGTAATCGGTGCGGTGGCCAGCTCGGATTCCTTAAGTGCGGCGCCGGTGGCGGAGGGGTCCCGGATACCTATGATCAGTCCGACTTCCACCAATCCCAGAGTGACGATGGAGCAGGGGCAGCTAAGGCGATATGTCTTCCGGGCCTGTTTCATCGACCCCTATCAGGGAAAAATTATGGCCGAATTCGCCTCAGGCAGCCTGAGTGCAAAGACGGCGGCGATCATAACTGACAGTAGTTCGGACTACTCACGCTCTATCAGCCAGGTATTTCAAAGTAACTTTGTCGCCAATGGCGGAAAAATTGCCGCACAGGAGACCTACCGGCAAAAAGACGAGGATTTCAGTGGCCAGGTGACGCGGATTCAGGAGGCTAATCCGGATGTGGTATTTATTCCGGGCTATTACCAGGAAGCCGGTCGATTTATCCGACAAGCAAGGGAAATGGGGATTACTGTTCCCCTGCTCGGGGCGGATGGCTGGGATTCGCCCGGATTGCTTCAAACTGCCGGGGCTGAAGCGCTGAATAATACCTATTTCAGCAATCATTACTCACAGCAGGACGGCTCACCTGCAGGGAAGCGGTTCGCAGATAATTATCGAAGGGAGTACAAGACAGGACCTTCGGCCATCAGCGCCCTGGGTTATGACGCGGCGCTGATAGTGCTGGAAGCGATAAAGAAGGCCAATAGCACCGAACCGGAGAAGATCCGGACAGCCCTTGAAACCATCGAGGTGGAGGGAGCGACCGGAAAAATTTCTTTCGATGTCTTTCACAACCCGGTGAAACCGGCGGTGGTCATTCAAATGGTCAATGGCCGGCAGACTTTGTTTCAGAGGATAAACCCCTGAACCGGATAAAGCCGGATGGGCTTCTCTTCGGCGACTGACGGGAACGACGTCAATGGAGGTATCAAGGTCCTGCAGGACAATGTTCTTGTAGGACTTTTTTGTTTTTGGGGGAAATATACCGATAGGCCAAAGCGCAGAGGGGGATCGGCGAACCATGCCGGAATCAAGGAGGAAGGTTTCCGCGAAGCCCTGTATTTCCGCCAGGAATGGCTGAGGGTAATCATTGTCGAAAGCGGTTGCCGTTTCGTAGGCCGGGCTGTTTAAGAGGGAGCGCCAAGTAAGGCCGGGGATTAAGACGACAGACAAGCAGCAACAAAGGGGGTTATCTTGAATGTACAGTTTCAAAAACGATTACAGCGAAGGGGCGCATCCGAGAATTCTGAAGGCGCTGGCTGAGACCAACCTGGAGCAGACCGAAGGTTACGGCGAGGATTGCTACTGCCTGCAGGCGGCTGAAATTATAAAGCGGCGAATCGGACGGGACGATATCGCTGTCCACTTTTTCTCCGGCGGCACCCAGACAAACCTGACGGCTCTTTCGGCCTTTTTACGGCCGCATGAGGCGGTCGTCGCCGCGAGTACCGGCCATGTACTTGTGCACGAGACCGGGGCCATCGAAGCCACCGGCCACAAAATCATCGCGGCCGGGGCCAGCGACGGCAAATTGACTGTCGGTCAGCTTACAGCCGCCGTGGATAGCCACACCGACGAGCATATGGTGAAGCCCAGGCTGGTTTATATCTCCAACTCCAGTGAAGTGGGCTCGATCTACCGGAAGGGCGAACTGGAAGAGATGAGCCGGTTTTGCCGCGAGCGGGATCTTTTTCTTTATGTCGACGGGGCGAGGCTGGGCTCGGCGTTATGCGCCGAAGGAAACGACCTGGAACTTGCCGATCTGGTGAAGCTGGTGGACGCCTTTTACATCGGCGGGACCAAAAATGGAGCTTTGCTGGGCGAAGCGCTGGTCATCTGCCGGGATTCGCTCAAGGAGGATTTCCGGTTCCATATGAAGCAAAAAGGGGCGCTGCTGGCCAAAGGCAGGCTGCTTGGCCTCCAGTTCTGCGAGCTGTTCCGGGACGACCTGTATTTTCAGCTGGCCAAGCACGCCAACACGATGGCCGGTCTGCTGCGGGAGGCGATTAGCCGCGCCGGGTACAGCTTCCTGACAGATTCCCCGTCCAATCAGATTTTCCCCATCCTGCCTGACCGGCTGATTGACAAGCTGCAGCAAAAGTTCTCCTTCTATATCTGGGAGAAGATCGACGGCGACAGCTCGGCCGTCCGTCTGGTCACTTCCTGGGCCACCGAGGAAAAGGCGGTCCGGGCGTTTATCGCCGATCTGACCTGATGCGGATTGTTTAAGCACGGGAACCGCCCCTCTGTTCTTACGGCTGCGAACAGGGGGGCGGTTTTTTCAGCGAGATGGGCCAAAGGACCCAGAGGAATATGGGAGTTGTTGTCGAAAACAGGAATTTAATGGACGTTGTTTTTGCATTGCAATTGAAGGAGTATTATGCTGACAAGGAATTCTGCCGGACGTTTTTGGCGGAAGTGGATTTCGCCTGATTTAGCATTGTTGTTGTTCTGCCTGTTGCTGCTGGCGATTGTCTGGGGCGCAGCTTTTGGACAGATTGAACGGGACAGGCAGAGTACGTTTGACGCGGTCAGGAATGACGGCGACAAGTTCAGCCGGGCCTTTGAGGAGCACGTGCGCCAGGTGCTCAAAACGAATGATCTGTATCTTGCCCTGATGAAAAGCGAATACGAAGGGGCTCAGACGGTCACGCCTTCGCTGCGCCGCGTTATGACGCTGATGGGCCAGGATCCGCAGGTAATCCAACTGGCGCTGATTGACGCCGATGGCAAGATGCTGGAAAGTCTCCTGCCCTATTCCGGCAATCTTGATTTTTCCGGCCTTTCCCATTTCCAGGTTCATGTTGCCGGCGACTCCGATCATTTGTTCATCGGCCAGCCGTCTGTCGGACGATTCTCCGGCGTATTCTCCATTCATTTGTCGCGCCGGCTGAACAAGCCTGATGGCAGTTTCACCGGAATTTCCTACGTCGCCCTGAATCCGGAGTATTTTACCAAGTTTTATCAGGATATGAATTTCAACGAATCCTATGCCGTACGGGTGATTGGGCTGGACGGAGTCGTCCGGGCCAGCAACAGGCAGGAGGAAATAGGCATCGCGCTGACCAAAGGCGCTGTCTTCCGGAAGATTGTCGAAAGTCCGGTCGGATTTTTCCATTCGCCGGGTACCTACTTTGGCACACCACGGCTGATGAGCTATCGGGTTATGCCTGACTATCCACTGGTGGTCGAGGTGGGGATAGCGGAAGAGGCGCTTTACCCAATGGGACAGCGGCGAGTTGCCTATCTGAGTTCTGCCGGAGCAGTGAGCCTGTTTATCCTTGTTTTCGCAGGCAGACTGATTCTGCGGTCGCGGCGTCAGCGACTGACAGAGACCCGGCTGCGCCTGTCGGAGGAAAAATATTCGAAAGCGTTCCAGGTCAGTCCCGATGCAATCAATATCAACAAGGTCCGGGACGGGATGTATGTCGAGGTCAATGAGGGCTTCAGCCGCATGACCGGCCACAGCTGGGCGGATGTTGCCGGAAAATCCTCGCTCGAACTCGGCATCTGGGTAGATTGTCAGGACCGTGACCGTCTGGTGGCCGGCCTGGCCAACCACGGCGCGGTCGAGAATCTGGAGGCCCGTTACCGGCGCAAGGATGGCAGCGTATTTTACGGTCTGACGTCGGCGAAGGGGATCCAGGTGGCCGGAGAAGATTGTCTGCTGTCCATCGTACGGGATATCACCGAGCGCAAGCAGGCTGAGCTGAGCCTGGAAAAAAGCAATGAAGAACTCAACGCCGCTCATGATGAATTGATAGCTGCCGAAGAAGAACTGAGAATGAAGTACGACGAACTGCTGCGCGCTAATCGGGAACTGTCCGCTTATGAAGAGGAAAAGACAGCCTTGCTCAGCGCCGTTCCCGACTTAATGGTGCTGTATGATGCAGATGGAATTCACCTGGACTATTCCAGGGCGGCTGATTTTGAAAGTTCTGTGGAGCTGAAGCCGTCGATGATCGGGCAGAGTGTGACCGACATATTGCCGGTGGAGCTGGCCCAGAGCTTCATTCACTTTATCCGGGAAGCCTTAAAGACAAAGAAAATCCAGTTCTACGAATATACCAGGCCGGTTCGCGGTGTTCAATGCTACCGGGAAGTCCGGTTTTCCCGGGTAAGCGACACCAAAGTGCTGGCTATGGTCAGGGATACCACGGCTATCCGGCGCTCGGAAGAACAAGTGAAATTTCTAAGTATGCATGACGCGCTGACCGGGGCGTACAACCGTGCTTATTTTGAGGAAGCACTGCTGCGGCTGCAGGCCAGGGAGCATAAAAGTTTCGGGGTGTTCGTCTGCGATGTCGACGGGCTGAAATTGATCAACGATACGCTGGGTCACCGGCAGGGCGATGAACTGTTGAAGGTGATCGCGTCGATTCTGGGCCTGGATATTGAGCAGCCGGATTTCGCGGCCCGGATCGGCGGCGATGAGTTCGCGGTGGTGCTGTTTGAGCCGGCAAAGTCGCGGATGGAGGAGCTGGAAAGACGGTATAAGAAGGCGGTTGTTGAGTATAACGCAAAAAACCCCCACTTGCCGCTGAGCCTGTCGATCGGTTGGGCGGTCGATTCGGATGTCGACCGGGTATTTAAAGCAGCGGACAACAATATGTACCGCCAGAAGATGCACCAAAGCCAGAGCATCCACAGTGCCATCGTCCAGACGATGATGAAGGCGCTGGAAGCCAGGGATCATATCACCGAAGGCCATGCCGACCGACTTGGCGAACTGATGGAAAAAATGGGGCAGAAGCTCGAGCTGCCGCAAGGGGTTATCGCGGATCTGCGTCTTTTTGCCAAATTCCATGATATCGGCAAGGTTGGCATTCCGGACAGCATTCTCAATAAACCTGGGAAGTTAAGCCCTGAGGAAGTTACCGTAATGCGGCAGCACTGTGAGATCGGCTTTCGCATCGCCCGGTCGTCCCCGGATATTGAGCCGATTGCCGACTGGATTTTAAAACATCAGGAGCATTGGGACGGGAATGGCTATCCGCTGGGGCTCGCCGGCGAGGATATCCCTATCGAGTGCCGGGTGCTGGGGATTATCGACGCCTATGACGCCATGACCAGTGACAGGCCTTATCGAAAGGCCATGAGCCGCCAGGACGCGATAGCCGAACTCAAAAGATGCGCAGGGACGCAATTTGATCCGGAGCTTGTCGGGCAATTTATTGCGATGGTGGATTCCGGACCGGCGGTCGAAAGCTGAAGCAGGGGAGAAATTGAAAAGGCCAAACCCTGGTTACTCAGGGTTTGGCCTTTTAGTCAAAAAATCTCCAGCCCGACCGGGCAGTGGTCGCTGCCGGGGATGTCGGCGTAGATGACGGCGTCCTTCACGTGTTGGCGCAGGCGGGCGGAAACAAGGAAGTAGTCGATGCGCCAGCCGATGTTCCGGGACCTGGCGTTCATCATGTACGACCACCAGGTATAGGCGTCCTTCTTGTCGGGATAGAGGCTGCGAAAGGTATCGGTGAAGCCGGCGTCCAGCAGGGTCGTCATTTTCTCCCGTTCCTCGTCGGTGAAGCCGGCGTTCTTGCGGTTGGACCGAGGGTTTTTGATATCGATCTCCTGGTGGGCGACGTTGGCGTCGCCGCAGACGATAAGCGGTTTGGTTCTGTCAAGCTGCTGCAGATAGGCCCGAAAGTCGTCTTCCCACTTCAGGCGGTAATCGAGACGGGTAAGGCCCCGCTGGGAGTTGGGGGTGTAAACGTTCACCAGGAAGAAAGAGTCAAATTCCAGGGTTATCAGGCGGCCTTCCTGGTCATGCTCGGCGGCGTTCATGCCATAGGCGACTGACAGCGGCCTGAGGCGGGTGAAGATGGCGGTGCCGGAATAGCCTTTTTTAACGGCGCTGTTCCAGTACTGTTCATAGCCTTCAAACACGATTTCGCACTGATCCTTCTGCATCTTAGTCTCCTGGACGCAGAAAATGTCGGCGGCGGCGGTGGCGAAAAATTCGTTGAATCCCTTGGTGATGCAGGCCCGCAGGCCGTTGACGTTCCATGATATCAGTTTCATCGATATTTTCCTTCCTGTGAGTAGCGTGGCAGGCTGTTTTTGTCTGTAATTATATCAAACGCAAAACAGCCTGCCAAGGTGCCGCCATTCCGGAATTTGGCGAAACAGGAAAAAAAATCGGCCCCGACAGAGTTCGGGCCGATTTTTTGTGATTGCAGCGGGTGGGGTGAGTTATCCCTTTTGGTTGAAGAGCAGGCTATATTGCGATAACGACAGTGTCGAACCGTAGCCGGAGGAAGAACCGTAACCAGTATATGATGTGGCGTAGGAAGGGCTCAGATAACGGTCTGCCGGGAGTTTAAGCACAGCTGCGGAAATATTCTTCAGGTTGACCGCCAAACCATTCGAAGCAGTAAACAGGCTTTTCACTTTATCGGGCGCGCTGCTTAACGCTGCAGTCAATTTTTTTTGATCCACGGTTATCGTTCCCGAGGCGCTCATAGTCAGTCCGATGCTGGCAAAGTCTTTGGCACGGATTTGGTTTACCAGCGTCTGCGTGCCGGCAAGCAGGGTTTGGCCGCTTTTGGTGGCGTTGGAGCTGCCGGACAATATTGAGTTAAGATGATTGTACTGGGCGACTAAATCGCTAATTTTGCCGATGGTCGAGTCCTGGCCGGCGGCGACCGAAACAGCAGCCTTTTTGCTGGTGGTGCTGTTTAAGTTCAGGGTGACATTGCCGCCGTCCAGCGACACGATGTTGGATGACGACTGGTATTTAGTGCCATTTACCGTGTAGATGGCGTCTGCGCCCTTTTTGGCCATATTGCCCAGCCCATAGACAGCGATACAGGGGCCGTCGATATCCCGGAGGGAGAAGCCATTTGCAGCACCCGTGGCTGTCGCTTCCAGGCTCAGGCCTTGCAGCGTTCCTGTTGTTTTCAGCGAAGCCTTAACCCCGATATTAACGGCATTGATGGCTGAGGCGATTTTATTCATTACCTGATTGACAGTATCATCGGCGCCAATCTGGACGGAGAGCTGTTGTTCCGCTGCGCTGCCCACGGTAATGCCAAAGGTATAGTTGCCTGCAGCCAGTCCGCTTTTCGCATAACCAATGATCTTTGAACCATCATTGCGCTGTGCGGCAGCCACCTGGCTGACGGTTACATCGTACTTCGCAACTGACGCCGCGTCTTTGACGCTTCCTGTTACGGCCGGGTTATCGGAGGAAAGGATTTTTTTCTGGTTCCAGGTTATGTCGGCGATTGTCAAGGCCGCCGCGTTTAATTTTTTCAGGGTGTCGTTGAAGTCTGACTTTTCTTTGACATAATCGGCATAAGTGGACTGAGCATAGCCGGAAGACTGGGAAAGGCTGCTCGTCGAATTCGGCCAGCCGGAAGAGGTTGTGGTTGCGGTATTTGCCGTGGCCGGGCTACGGTAGCTGTTTGCGATCTGCTGCATGTCGGTTATTCGCATCTTGGTCATCTCCTCGAATCTGAAAAGATTTTCGGTGTTGCCGTCCACGACGCGGAGCGCGGATCAGGTGCCAGTGGGAGCAAACTATCATTTATCGATAGAAATATCGTGACTTTGGTTACTGTTGCTAAATGGTAAATACGTTTCCAATATTCCCTGTCAGAGCAAATTTTTCCAATAATGGGGAATATCACCCTGGTTTATCTGTATTTCGAGCGTGGAAGTATTTTTGGCCAGAGGACCTTCGGCAGCTAAGATAAGGGGGCCCGGCCTGGCCCGGGATTATTTCGTCCCGGGGCGCAGGCCGTGCCGGTGCAGCTTTTTAAGGATCGCAGTGTGGGATAACCCCAGGGCAGCTCCCAGCCGGCGGGAGGTAGGATGTTTTTCCAGTGCGGCCTGAAGAGTCTGTCGTTCGGTTTGGTCCAGTATCTCGGCCAGGGTGTGTCCGCCCCAACCGGTATCATAAGCTTTGGCCGGCCGGTCTTGGTGAAGGATAATATGGTCGGCCAGAATGACCGGCCCGTCAAGAATGTTGACGGCCCGTTCGATGACATTTTCCAGTTCGCGGATATTGCCCGGCCAGTTGTAGTCCGCCAATTTCCGATAGGCCGCTTCGCTGATGGCGGTTGCCCGCTTTTGCAGCTTGATTGCGAAGCGCTGGAGAAAAACTTCGGCCAGGAGGGGAATATCATCCCGCCGTTCGCGCAGGGGCGGGATGAAGAGGGGAATGACGTTCAGGCGGTAGTATAGATCTTCGCGGAAACTGCCTTTGGCGATCATTTCCTCAAGATTGCGGTTGGTGGCGGCCAGAATCCGCACATTCACCGAATTTTCGCGGGTGCTGCCCACCCGTCGTACTTTTTTATCCTGGAGAACCCGCAGCAGTTTGGCCTGAAGATGAGACGAAATCTCGCCGATTTCATCCAAAAAGATGGTGCCGTTGTCGGCGAGTTCGAACAGTCCCTGCTTGCCGCCCCGGGCAGCTCCGGTGAAGGCTCCTTCGTCATAGCCGAACAGTTCGCTTTCCAGCAGGGTGTCAGGTATGGCGGCGCAGTTCACCGGGACGAAACTTTTGGGGCCGCGGGGGGAGGCGGCGTGGAGGGCCCGGGCCAGGAGCTCCTTGCCTGTACCTGTTTCGCCGCGGATCAGCACGGTGGAATCGCCGCGGGCGTAAGCTTTGGCCAGGGCGATCACCTGCTGCATGGCGGTGCTTCGGAACGACAGCTCCTCAAAAGTGAAAGGATGCTGGCCGGTGACGGTGTGGACCAGTTCCCGCACGTCGCTGATGTCTTTCAGGGTGGCCACCGCGCCCATGATCCGGCCGGACCGGTCGACGATAGGCCGGCCGCTGGTCAGGTAGTGGCTGTTGGTGCGCTCAAGGATGATCTCTTTGTTGTTGAAGACTGTGCCGTATTTTACGGTGTCAAGCAAGGCCATGTCGGCCGGGAAGACATCGGTCACGTGCCGGCCCAGGAGAGTGGGGGCAGAGAGATGGAGAATTTTTTCGGCCGCGGGATTGCACTGGGTGATACGGGCCTGATGATCGACGGCAATGATGCCGTCGCCGGTGGACGCGAGCACGGCTTTCAACTGCTCGGCTTTTTCCTGGTAGGGCATGAGCTCGATTTCGTCCACAGCGAGAATCCCGGAAATGGCGCGCAGATCGGCGATCAGTTCCTGACCGGATTCAGCCGGCAATTCTTCGATTTCGATGTAGATGGTTTTCAGCTCGACTTCCATCGATAAAATATTGATCCGCCGTTCGGCCAGGGCCCGGGATATGTCGAGCACCAGTCCGACCCGGTCAATATTGGGGAGTTTCAAGCGCAACGCAATCACCTTCTTTCATGGTAAAGAATTTGACG
Source organism: Negativicutes bacterium (assembly GCA_031292015.1). Next base: position 29,008 of record JARLHY010000008.1, read on the forward strand.
GAGCAGGATGAAATCCTGTCAGTCCGGAAGGAAAAGTTTCCATTTGGAAACTTTTCCTTCCGGACTTTGGAAACTTATATTTCCAAGGGGGCGCACAGTAGCTGATAATTCGGGAAACTCCGTTTGGCACACTATTTGCAATATAATGGATCGGAAATAGCTTAGACATGGGGGGATTTGAAATGATTATCGGAGTGGCAAAAGAAATCAAAAACAGTGAGAATCGGGTCGGACTTACGCCGGCCGGGGCGGAAGCGCTGCTGCGGGACGGGCACACGGTGCTGATGGAAACGGCGGCCGGTGAAGGCAGTGGCTTTATGGATGAGGATTACCGGAGTGCCGGGGCTGTAATTCTCAAAGACAAGAAAGAATTGTTCGACAGGGCGGAAATGATCATCAAAGTCAAGGAGCCGCTCCCGGCTGAATATGGTCTGTTTCATGAAGGACAGATACTGTTTACCTATCTCCATCTGGCGCCGGAGCCGGAATTGGCCAAGGCGCTGCTGGATAAAAAAGTGGTCGGGATTGCTTATGAGACCATTGAGGGGGCGAATCGCACCCTGCCGCTGCTGTCGCCGATGAGTGAAGTCGCCGGCCGGATGGCGGTGCAGATCGGTGCCCAGTTCCTGGAAAAGCCTTATGGCGGCAAAGGCATACTGCTTGGCGGGGTGCCTGGGGTCGAACCGGCCCAGGTGGTTATTATCGGCGGCGGCACAGTGGGGGCCAATGCCGCCAAAATAGCTCTGGGCATGGGGGCGCGGGTTGCCCTGCTCGACCGGTCGGTTGAGCGGCTGCAGCAGCTTGACGACATCTTTGGCGGCCGTCTGGCGACAATCATGTCGAACAGTTACAATATCGCCCGCTGGGTACGGCAGGCCGACCTGCTGATCGGCGCGGTACTGCTGCCTGGGGCCAAGGCTCCCAAACTGGTGACAGAGGAGATGGTGAAAACGATGGAGCCGGGTTCGGTCATCGTTGATGTGGCCATCGACCAGGGCGGTTCGGTGGCGACCATCGACCGGGTCACCACCCACAGCGAGCCGACTTATACCAAGCACGGAGTTGTCCATTATTCGGTGGCCAATATGCCGGGAGCGGTGGCCAGGACTTCGACCCTGGCCCTGACCAACGCGACACTGGAATACGCCCTGCAGATCGCAAACAAAGGCTGGCGCCAGGCGGCGGCCGACAATGCCGGTCTGGCCAAAGGGATCAACACCCTTGACGGCAAGGTGACCTATCAGGCGGTCGCCGCGTCGCTGGGGCTGCCGTATGTGTCGCTAAAGGAAGCGCTCGGGTAAAAGAAAATAACAGAGCATACTGGGAAAGAAAAAACTCCTGCCGAATTTTGCGTCAGTTCGGCGGGAGTTCTTGCGTTCATATGCTAGTATATATTCAAGGGGCCTGGTTTAGCTTTTGCCAAGGAACAATCGCTGAAGCTGCTTTGCCGGTCCAAACCGGATATTTATGAAGCGGGGAATAAAATGGAAATCAGGCACCCGGAATGGTTGCAGATCAAAACAGACGACCGGATACTTTATGGTTTCAGTCAGGAATGGTACAAGACTTCCTTCCGGCGGACCAGGGGCTGCGGTCCCACTGCCGCCGCGATGCTGCTGCTGTATCTGAACCAACGGGAGAGCGGGCCGCTGCCGTATGACGGCAGCAGTATTTCATCGGCGGCGACGGCTCTTGAGGATGTATGGAATGACGTTACCCCCGGCTGGCTGCTCGGGCTCAACAGCACGGAGAAATTTCGCAAAGGGGTGGAGGCCTTGCTGGGGCGCCACGGAGTGGGCTGGCGCTGCCAGGCCTTGGGGGTCAAGGCTCTGGGGGTCAGGCGGCCGCCGCTGGCGGAAGTGGTAAAGTTTCTGGAGGAGGGTATCGCCTCCGACTGTCCTGTCGCTTTTTTGAACCTGGACAAAGGGCGGGCGGAAGCTCTGGACAGCTGGCACTGGATCGTCGTGGTAGCCATGTCGCAGGACCCGGGCCGGAACCGCTACACAGCCACCTGCTACGACGGAGGCCGCCGGATCACGTTCGATCTGGGGTTATGGCTGGAAACGACGAGGTTCGGCGGCGGGTTTGCCTATATAACGGTTTAAAGAACAGATGAATGAAATGCTCTTGACCGGAGCCGGAACCTTCTTGCAATAAAATAAGGGAGGATTCTACTGATGGCTAAACGACGCGAAACGTTGCAGAGGATGCTCAGGGATGATAAAATCTACATTTTGCCGGGAGTTTTTGAATGCATCGGGGCACTTGTCGCCGAACAGGCCGGTTTTCCGGCGATCGGGGTGACCGGAAACGGTTTGTCGGCCTCGGCCATCGGTATGCCGGACTTCGGCCTGATGTCGATGGCCGAGGTGGTGGAGCGTTCGCGGCAGATTGCCAGCGCAGTGGGCATCCCGGTCATTGCCGACGCCGACACCGGCTACGGCGGAACGCTGAGCGTTTACCGCACGGTGAGGGAATTTGAACAGACCGGAGTTGCCGGCATTCACCTTGAAGATCAGGCTTCACCGAAAAAATGCGCTTATTATCAGGCTGACCAAAAGCTGATCAGCACCGATGACTTTGTTGCCAAAATAAAGGCGGCGACTGCCGCGCGGCAGGATAAGGCTTTTGCCCTCGTCATCCGCACCGACGCTTATCGCCTGCGGGGCTTGGCCGAGACGGTCGAGCGCTGCCGCCTTTATGCCGCCGCCGGCGCCGATATGCTGTTCGTGGTCGGCTTGACTTCGCTGGAGGATATCCGGGCGATCAGCGCGGCAACACCGGTTCCTCTCATGGTTAATACCAACGACGGCGACAAGCTTGCGGCAATTCCTCTGGACGAACTGAGAGCGGCGGGGGTGAAGATCATCGCTTATCCTGCCACAGTGCGGTCGGCAATGGTCAAAGCGGTCGAGACGGCGCTCCGGGCACTCGCCGCCGATGGAAACACCAACAAGGTTCTGCCCGCTCTGGCTCCGATCAGCGGCCTGAGCGAGCTGACACGACTGGCTCATTACCAGGCATTGGAACATTCCTGGGAAACCGGGGAATAACGCGATTGATAAAAGCTTAGTTGAAGAAAAGAGGAGAAGGATATTATCCTTCTCCTTTACTGCAGTGGGGTTTAAACCGGAACAATCAGAGAGAGAAATCGACATCCAGGCTCTGGGTTACATCGTCGAAAGCGGTTGCGACAGAGCCCTGGGGCAGTACTGCTATGGCGAGGACCACCGTGATGGCGGCGACCGTTCCCGCCATCAGAGGTCCGCCGCCGGCGACCACCTTGTCACGTCGACATAACTTGCGGAAAAGTGGGCGTGAATTTCGGACGGGCCGTCAGGGTTTTCCCCGATCCAGCCGCTGAGCGACAGAAGCTCCAGCGGTTTTTTCACTTCAAAATACAATCGGTGTTCGGGAACAACCGGGTACTTGTCGGGAAAAGACCCGGAGGTTGCGCAGCACCGCTTTCTCCAATGCCCTCATCCCTGACAGAAAGACGCCTGCTTTGATATTGTATTTTTTCGCGCCTCAGCGGATTGCGGCCAGAAGATCCGAGCCCGGGTTGACCCTGAGCTGGACAATTCCCAGCAGGGGGCTGAATTTGCTGTCCCGGATAACGCAGGCATCGCGGCCGTCAGGAGGACAGGGCGGAGGACGTAAGAAGAATGGGAAAATTTTTTTGTAAAGGTTTGAGAAATTTTTCACAAAACGGGTTGCGCCCGACGGGAAGGTCGTGTATATTAGAGTATGTTAAAACTTTCACAATATAAATTGGGAGGATCCTGTCATGCATGAAACAATCGATCTGGCGGCAATGGACGAAATTCTTCAGAAATACGGTTATGCACCCAGCAGTATTATCGCCATATTGCAGGACACCCAGGCCAAATACCGTTATCTGCCGAAAGAAGCTTTCCTGTATCTTTCGGACAAGCTCGGAATCAGCACAGCCAAGATATACAGTGTGGCCACTTTTTACGAAAACTTTTCCCTTGAACCGAAGGGTAAATACGTGCTGCGGGTCTGTGACGGCACGGCCTGCCATGTGCGAAAGTCGATCCCGATTCTGGACAGGCTGCGCAAAGAGCTGAAGCTTTCAGAAGACAAGGCGACCACCGACGATCTTCTGTTCACGGTGGAGACGGTTTCGTGCCTGGGGGCCTGTGGTCTGGCGCCGGTGCTTACCGTGAACGACAAGGTGTATCCGGCTATGACGCCGGACAAAGCGGGCGAGCTGCTGGCACAGCTCAAGGAGGATGACGGAAGATGCTGCTAAACAGAGACGATTTGATAAAGGCCCGCGCCGGGTACAAAAAAGCGCTGGACGCCCAGAAAAAGAAGATACTGGTCTGCGCCGGAACCGGCTGCGTGGCCGGCGGAGCCCTTGAGATTCATGCCGAGCTGATTCGGTTGATAGAAGCCAGCGGGGCGGTCTGTCAGGTAAGCCTTGAGAAAGAACCGCACAGCGGCGTCGTGGGTGTCAAGAAAAGCGGCTGCCACGGCTTTTGCGAGATGGGTCCCCTGGTGAGGATCGAACCCCAGGGATGGCTGTATATCAAGGTCCAGCCCCAGGATTGCGCCCAGATCATCGAGGAGTCGATTCTCGGCGAGCGGCTGGTGGAGCGGCTGGCCTACAAGGCGGATGACCGGATCTACCCGACGCAGGAAGAAATCCCGTTCTACAAAAAGCAGACCAGGCTTGTGTTGGACCACTGCGGCCATATCGACGCCACTTCGATCCGGGAATATCTGGCGATAGGCGGTTATGCCGCGCTGGAAAAGGCTCTTTTCGATATGAGCGCCGATGAAATCGTGAAAGAGATCGAGGAGTCCAATCTGCGGGGCCGGGGCGGCGGCGGTTATCCGGCGGGCCGCAAATGGGCCCAGGTCAGCCGGCAGAAATCGCCGGTGAAATACATCGTCTGCAACGGCGACGAGGGAGACCCGGGCGCTTTCATGGACAGAAGCGTGATGGAGGGCGACCCGCACGGAATGCTGGAGGGCATGATGATCGCCGGGATCGCCTGCGGGGCCTCGGAAGGCTATATCTATGTTCGGGCCGAGTATCCGCTGGCGGTGAGCCGCCTGGAGACGGCGATAGTCCAGGCGCGGGAATACGGGCTGCTTGGCCGCAATATCCTCGGGACGGGCCGGGATTTTGACATCAAGATCAGCAAAGGGGCCGGCGCGTTCGTCTGCGGCGAGGGAAGCGCCCTCACCGCGTCGATCGAAGGCAAGCGCGGCATGCCGCGGGTAAAACCGCCGCGCACGGTGGAGCAGGGGCTGTTCGCCAAACCCACAGTGCTGAATAATGTGGAAACCTTCGCCAACGTGCCGCAAATTATTCGGAAGGGCGCGGCGTGGTACCGTTCGGTGGGCCCGGAGAAAAGCCCCGGGACAAAGGCCTTCGCTCTGACCGGCAATATCGAACATACCGGCCTTGTGGAGGTGCCGATGGGGACACCGCTGCGGGAGGTCATTTTCGACATCGGCGGCGGGATACGCGGCGGCGCGGGGTTCAAGGCTGTACAGATCGGCGGTCCCTCCGGCGGCTGCCTGACCAAGGAGCACCTGGATCTGCCGCTGGATTTTGACTCGCTGAAAAAGGCGGGGGCGATGATCGGCTCCGGCGGGCTGGTGGTTATGGATGAACACACCTGCATGGTGGAAGTGGCCAGATTTTTCATGAATTTCACCCAGAACGAATCCTGCGGCAAATGCGTCCCCTGCCGGGAAGGCACGAAGCGGATGCGGGAGATCCTTGAACGGATTGTTGCCGGGCAGGGGGAAGCCGGGGATATCGATATGCTGCTGGAACTGGCGGACACGGTGTCGTCCACCGCGCTGTGCGGTCTCGGCAAGACCGCCGCCTTCCCGGTGGTCAGTACCATCAAGAATTTCCGCGATGAATACGAAGCCCATGTGATGGAAAAACGCTGCCCGACCAAGACCTGCCAGAAGTTGAAGCAGATAATCATCGAGCCCGGACTTTGCCGGGGCTGTTCGAAGTGCGCCCGGGTCTGCCCGGTGGGCGCGATAGCAGGCAAAATCAAGGAACCGTTTGCCATTGACGCCGCCAAATGCATCAAGTGCGGCGCCTGTATCGAGGCCTGCGCGTTCAAAGCAGTAAAGGAGGACTGACGCCGTGACCATGGAGTTTATGATGATCGACAATATGCCGGTGGAAATCGCCGGTGAAAAGAATATCCTTGATGTGATCAGGAAGGCCGGCATCGAGCTGCCTACCTTCTGCTACTATTCGGAGCTGTCGGTTTACGGCGCCTGCCGGATGTGCGTGGTGGAGGACAAGTGGGGCGAGATCCACGCTTCCTGCTCCACTCCGCCCAAGGCCGGCATGGAGGTGCGCACCAATACCCCGAGGCTGCGCAAATATCGCAAGATGATCCTGGAGCTGCTGCTTTCCAACCACTGCCGGGACTGCACGACCTGCGAAAAAAACGGTAAATGCAAGTTGCAGGAGCTGGCCCAGCGGTTCGGGATCAAGCGGGTGCGGTTCAACAACACCTCCGGGGAAGCCGATCTTGATCATTCGTCGCCATGCATCTCCAGGGACAAGAGCAAATGCATCCTGTGCGGCGACTGTGTGCGGATGTGCGACGAGGTGCAGAATGTCGGCGCCATCGATTTCGCTTTCCGCGGCGCGAAGATGCAGGTCAGTCCGGCGTTCGACGAACCGATCGCCAGCACGAAATGTGTGGGCTGCGGCCAGTGCGCGGCCGTCTGCCCGACCGGGGCGATCGTGGTAAAGAACGATACCGCCAAGCTGTGGCAGGAGCTCAGCAGTTCGGACGCCAAGGTGGTGGTGCAGATAGCCCCTGCCGTCCGGGTCGGTATCGGCAGAGAGTTTGGCCTCGCCGAGGGCGAGAATGTGATGGGACGGGTGGTGGCCGCCCTCAGGCGGATCGGGTTTGACGAGGTGTTTGACACCACTACCGGCGCCGATCTCACGGTCCTTGAGGAAGCCGGGGAGTTTATGGCCCGGCTGGAGAAGGGGGAACGGTTGCCGCTGCTCACGTCGTGCTGCCCGGGCTGGGTAAGGTACGCCGAACTCAATTATCCCCAGCTGCTTGACAACATTTCTTCCTGCCGTTCGCCGATGCAGATGTTCGGGGCGGTGCTGAAGGAACATTTCAGTCACTCCAGCCGGAGGGTGGTCACAGTGGCGGTCATGCCCTGCACCGCCAAAAAGCAGGAGGCCGCCCGGGAAGAATTCCAGGAACATGGCGTTCGCGACGTCGATTATGTCATAACCACCCAGGAACTGATCCAGATGATCCGGGAAGCTGGCATCGTTTTTGCCGAGATCGAACCGGAAGGGGTGGATGCGCCGTTCGGCGCCAGCAGCGGCGCCGGGGTGATCTTCGGAGTGACCGGCGGGGTGACGGAGGCGGTAATCCGGCGGATAGCCGACGACAAGTCGGTGGCGGCGCTTAGGGCGATTGCCTTTACCGGCGTCCGGGGCATGGACGGAGTGAAGGAAACAAGTATCGACTATGCCGGCCGCGAGGTCAAAATAGCGGTAGTCAGCGGCCTGAAAAACGCCGATACGCTGATCAAAAAAATCCGGAGCGGCGAAAAGCAGTATGATTTTGTCGAGATCATGGCCTGCCCCGGCGGCTGCATCTGCGGGGCCGGGCAGCCGGTCACCACCGGCGAAGGGAAAATACGCCGGAGCGCGGGGCTCTATGAAGCCGACAGGATGAGCAACATCAAACGCTCCGAGGAGAATCCGGTGATCATGGCTCTTTACGGCGGACTGCTCAAAGGCAAGGTGCACAAGCTGCTGCATGTCGACTACCGGAGAAAGGCGTGAACAAAATGGTGAATATTGAAGTGTGCATCGGCAGTGCCTGCCATCTGAAAGGCTCCTATAATGTAATCAATTCGCTGCAGCAACTGATCGAGGAGTACCGGCTTACGGCCAGGGTTGAAGTCAGTGCCGCGTTTTGCCTCGGACATTGTACCGAGGCGGTATCGGTGCGGATCGACAGCGGCGAGGTGCAAAGCGTCTCCGGCCCGACGGTGCGGGAATTTTTCCTGACCCAGGTCTTGCCGCAGGCGGGAAAGTCAACAGAAAAAGTTAGCTGAAAAAGGCCTGAACCTTAAAATGAGGTTCAGGCCTTTTTCTGCAGTTGAAACATTGCGGCGAAAAGGGAATTCCTGCGCTACGGGTAATAGATCACCATGCTGAGCCGGGCCGTAACATTGCCCGGGTTGTGATAAGAGTGAGGATTGTCGGCCCGGAACCGGATCGACTGGCCGGTTTTCAGCCGGTATTCCCGGCTATTTGTCACAATGGTCAGCTCGCCGGCGAAGACGGTTATAAATTCCTGCGTTTTTTCGCCGTGGGGGTTGCTGGCGAAGGTGCCGCCCGGGTCGATCTCCAGGGAATATACCTCGAAACGGCGGCCTTCCTCATAAGGGAAGATCGGATAGACGCGGTATTTGCCGCCGGCTTCTGCCAGCGGGACGACAGCGGCCTGGTCGACGATGACAGTATCGGACTGCGGGGCGTTGACCAGCGCGGTAAAGGAGACCTTCAAACCGGCGGCGATTTTCCAGATGGTTGTGATGGTGGGATTGGATTCGCCCCGTTCGATCTGGCCAAGCATCGATTTGCTGACACCGGTGATTTCGGCCAGCTTATCCAGGCTTAGCTTTCTGTCGTGGCGGAGCTGTCTGAGATTTTCGGCGATGATTCCGTTCAGGTCGCTCAAATCGATCCCCTGCCTGCTTGTAGTTTGACTGTAGGTGCTGTATAATAACGACAGAACGTTATAACGCACGTTTTATATTTTATTACGCACAGACGTTATAACGCACTTTTTGTATATTATAACATAGAACGCAGTAGGTGCGCGAGTCGGGAGGGGCAGGGATGAAGCAGACGGCCGGGCCGGGGCTGAAAGAGGGACTGGTGGACGGGATACCGCTGGTGGTGGGCTATTTTCCGGTGGCGATGGCTTTTGGTCTGCTGGCCAAAACCACCGGGGTATCCTTTGTCGACACCTGCCTGTTTTCGGTGATGGTTTTTGCGGGGGCGAGCCAGTTTATGGCGCTGGATCTCATCCGGGCCGGCGTCGCGTCGGCCGATATTATTCTGGCGACCTTTCTCCTGAATCTGCGGCATCTGATGATGAGCGCCTCGCTGGCGGTCCGGCTGGGCGAGGTCAGGAAGGGCTTCTTCCCGCTGATTGCCTTTGGGGTCACCGATGAGTCCTTTTCGGTGGCTTCTTTGAAAGCAGGAAAAATCGGCGCGGCTTATCTGCTTGCCCTGAACGGGATTACCTACGCGTCCTGGGCCGGCGGCACGGCCGCCGGGTACCTTGCTGGCATGATCCTACCGGTGGCTGTCCAAAACAGCCTGGGGGTCGGATTGTATTCGCTGTTCATGGCGATCCTGGCGCCGGAAATCAAGAAGGACCGGAGCGTGCTGTTTCTTGCCGCTTTTTCGGGCCTGTCGTACCTGTTGATCAGATATTCCGCGGTTTTTTCAGCAGGCTGGACACTGATCGCCTCGATCATTGTCGCGGCCAGTGCCGGTGTGCTGGTACTGAAGGACAAAGACGGGGAGGCCGAGGGATGACGACGTATCTGCCGCTGATCATCGGGATGATGGTGGTTACCTATCTGCCGCGGCTGCTGCCGCTTGTCGCTCTGTCGAAACGTCCGCTGCCCGGGCCGCTGCGGCGATTTCTCTGCTATATTCCGTATGCCGCACTGGGGGCGCTGATTGTGCGGGGGGTGGCGGAAAGCGCGACCGGCATGGCACCGGCGACGCTGGCGGGAATCGTCGTCGCCGCGGTTGTTTCGTATTTGCGGGGCGGGCTGGTGGTTTCGGTGGTGGCGTCGATCGCGGCCGCATATTTCGTACTGGCGCCACTATGAGGCTGCCTGAAAGGCATGCTTCCCAACAAACTGAAAATCCTGTCAGTTGAAGCCGACCGACAGGATTTTTCGGTTTGTTTGGGAATATCTATACATGAGTGGAATGACCGCCGTCCAGGCGGAAAGAAATAGAAATGGTGGTAGTATGCGAAGAATAATCATTCTGGTAATTATGGCGGCGCTCCTGGCTTGGGGCGCGGCGGTCTCGGCCGGGCAGCCGGCGGAACGGACGGTGACAATGAACGGCACTTTGCTGCTGCAGACCGGCAGCGCCTTCACGGCAGGCAGCACGGAGGGGACGGCGGTTTTGCCGGAAGAGACGGCGCCGGTCCGGCTGGCAGCCAAAGCAGGCGGGTATCTGGGGCAGGGCGTGTATCTGTCGCCGGTTATTCAGACCGTGCCGTTCGACGCGCTGATCGTTTCCTGGAACGCGGACACTCCGCCCGGCACGGCGATCACGGTGGAGGCCCAGGTGCTCGTGGAGAAAAAGTGGAGCGACTGGTTTTCCTGGGGCGTGTGGGGCGATAAGGCGGCTTCCGCCGACAACCCGTTCAGTTGGGTGGCCCGGATGGATGTCGACACCCTCGAGCTGAAAGGCGGCAAGAAAGCCACAGCCATCCGCTACCGGCTGAAACTGTCCAGCCATGATCCGAAGACTACGCCAGCGGTTCGGCTGATCGCCCTGACCATCAAGAACAAGGACCGGAGCAAAGAGGCGACAGCAACGGCGGTGAGCGGCTCTTTTGAGCGAGATTTGACGGTGCCGCCTTATTCGCAGGCCAGGCGGGATCCGAAGATCGCATCGCGGATTTGCAGTCCGACCAGCCTCAGCATGGTGATGGCTTACCACGGGATTCAGGTCGCGCCGGAAACGGCGGCCTGGGGCAGCTACGACACGAAAAGGGACCTGTTCGGCAACTGGACGTTCAACGCCGCTTATGCCGCGCGATGCGGCCTGACGGCTTATGTGGCGTATCTGGACTCGCTGACCGATCTTAAACTGGAGATCGCTCAGGGCTATCCGGTGGTTGCGGCGGTATGGTACCGCAGCAGCGAGGCGGTGGCGCAGCCGCTGCCAGTCCTGCACGGCGCACCCATCGATTACACCGAGGGACACCTGGTGGTGGTGCGGGGCTTTAAGGTCAGAGGCGGCAAGGAGTATGTGCTTGTAAACGATCCGGCCGGAGCGGACGAGGCCGGTGTCTACCGGGAGTATCTGGCGGCAGAATTTGAGGCTGCCTGGGTGAAGGTGGCCTATATCATACGGCCCGGCCCGGGTCCGGCGGCGCCGCAGCGGCCTTGAACCGGACGGTGGGAAAATTGGTTGTTTAGACCTATTCAGGGGATAATACCAGATATCCGATAAAAACCAGAGAGGCTTTCGGTGCCCATGCCGTCAACATACTGGTACTATGGCCTGATTATTATCAGCCTGATACTCTTGGCTATGTCGCTGCGATGGCGAAGAGACTGGAAACTGCTGGTGCTGCAGATCAATATTGCTGCGATCGTTCATCCGGCCGAGATCGTTGTGCTGATCTGGCTGGAGGCTTATCGCTACTTGCCTGGCTTTCTGCCAGATCCGGGACTGGACAACTATCTGGGGTCCTATGTGTCGAACATGTTTATCCTGCCGGCCGCGGCGACGGCGATGAACGCCTTCTCCCTTTCCTGGCGGCACATTCTGGTCATCGCCGCCATGTTTGCCGGCGTCGACTGGTATTTTACGGTTCTCGGGATTTATGTCCATTATTGGTGGAATTCCTTTTATACCTGGGCCGCCGTCAGCACCCTGCTTGCAGTGAGCCGGCCGGTATGGTCCGGACTCAGGGAACCGAGACCGTCGCCGCTGTTCAGGCTTGGCATCATTTATCTAACGTACGCGCCGGTTTATAATCTGATAATTTTTGCCGTAAACCAGGGAGGGCGGTTTTTCCGCTTCCAGATTCCCTGGCTCGGCTACGCAGAAAAATATCATCAGATCCTTTTTCATCTGCATCTTTTGGCCACAGGCTTGATCGTCACCTTGTGCGTCGGGCTGAAACTGCGGTTTCGCTACCGGTTGGCCGGTGTCGCGGCCCTGGTTTTTATCAACTGGAATATCGGCCATTTTGCTGTTTTCGTTCCCCTGGTGGCGGAGCTTTCGGCCCAGGTTCTGCTCCCGGTTTCGCTGATCGCGTTATCGGTTGTAGTGATGCTGTTTCGGGCGGCGAAGCTGGACTACCTGTTTCCATGACGCAAAGCGACCTGACGCCGTCGGCTAAAAAGGACCGGCAGCCTGTAAAAAGGCTGCCGGTCCTTTGGTTTCAGAGCGCATCGGGCGACTCTTTACGGCCCGACTTTAAGGTCGATCACCGGGTTGGCCAGAGGGGCGAATCCGTCGATCCGGCACTCGGCGAAATCACCGTGTTTGATGGGCACGGCCCTGGGAGTGCCTGTGCAGATGATGTCGCCAGGCAGCATGGTGGCAACTTTTGTATGGAAGGATACAAGATAGGCCGGCGGAAACGTCATGTTGGCCACTACGTTTTGGGCGTGGATGCTGCTGTTGATGACGGTGGACACTTTCAGCTGAAGGACGTCTCCGATTTCGTCGGGTGTCACAAGCTGCGGCCCGAAGGAGAAAAAGGTGTCAAAGTTTTTCGATCTTGTAAGATAACGGGGATTGACGCGCAGGATGTCTTCAGCGGTCATATCGATCAGGGTGGTGAAACCGGCAACCACGCTGGACCAGTCTTTTTCTTCCACGTCTTTGCACTTTTTGCCGAAAATAATGCCGAGTTCAGCTTCGGCGGTGGTCTTGTCCGACTGCAGCGGAATCTGGATGGGATCCGAGGGGCCGATGATGGTGGTGTCAAACTTGGCAAAACTCGCCGGTGCCAGTGTCGGTGCCTTTTCGGCGAGGTCGCCGGCGTGGTCGACGTAGTTCAGGCCGATGCCCCATATTTTGCCGGGCCGGCGGTAGAGCGGACCAAACCGGACTTGGTGAAGAGGGATGGCGGTCAGGTCATCCAGCGCTTCTTTGCCGCCGGCGCGAAACCAGGCATTCATGTCGCTGAGCGCCTCGGACTGAATGATCTGAAACAAATCGACAGGCCAGTCCTTGCCCAGCCTTTGGTTGACCGATGCTACCGGGACAACTCCGGCCGGGGCAATAATGCCGGCTACTTCGGAGCCTTGGAGTTTGATGGTTGCTAGGCGCATATCAGATTCCCTCCTGCGTTTTCACCCGAATTGGCAAGTAATAATATTCAACATTGTAACATCGATATACGATTATTTCAATATATATGTATGCGTGTATACAATAAAATCGGTGCTTTGCCGGCAGAGATGTGTGTTCCCAAGCTTCCGCGGCGGCAGACGAAAGGCTGGCCTCAAAGCAAGGCCAGCCTTTTATGGAGGAAATATCGTTTTATTGTTAAGGAAATACCGCCTTGGTCCAAAAATCCTGGCTGATGGCTGTTTCGGTGAACTGGGATTTGGCAAAGGCGATCCATTTTTGCGTGGCTTGGGACTGGTAAGCGTGCTGGCGCCAGATCAGAGCCAGATGCCAGTAAATCTGGGGCGAGTCAAGCGGTATGACTTTGACATTGCTGTTTTTGAGTTCCTGGCAGACTCTCTTGGGCAGCAGGGCAATGCCGAGTCCGTCGGCAACGATTCTGGCCATGAAATCCCACTGCGAGGTTTCGCAGACGATGTCAGGATCAAATCCGGCCAGATTGCAGGCGTTGACGATCATTTGATACAGTCCGAAGTCCTGGCGGTAGAGGATAAAAGATTCGTCCTTCAGGTCGGAGAACTTGGCTGCTGTCCGGCCGGCGAGACGGTGCTGCGAGTCGACGACCAGCATGATCGGGTTTTTGGCAAACTCATAGGCCTCGAAGGTATCGGGCTTGATCGGCAATACCGCCACACCGACGTCGAGGCTGCCGTCTTCAACTCCGTCTTCCACCTTCTTGGAACCTACTTCAAAGAGTTTGATTTTGATGTTGGGATACTGCTGGTGAAACAGGCCGATAATCCGGGGGAAAAACATTTCGCCGACCATCGGGGGAATGCCGATACGGAGAACGCCTTTTTGCAACAGGGTGACTTCATCCAGTTCGGTGTGGATGTCCTGAAAGGTCTGAACCAGTTTTTGGACCTGATTTTGGACGATGGTGCCATAGTCGGTCAGCTGGACATGCCGGGAAGAACGGTCGAATAAAATAACGCCGAGTTCGTCTTCGAGCATCCGGATCATCTTGCTGATGGCCGGCTGGGACACATGCAGAGTCTTGGCCGCACCGGTGAAACTTTTCTGTTTTGCGACTTCCAGAAAATAGATGAGCTGATTGATTTCCAAACGATTCTTCTCCCGCCTGATCCATAACAAGGGATTATTGATTCTATTCTATCTATATATTTTACTTACATTGTGAAGGAAAGTACAATAGTTTTAAAAGATGTCGACAAAAATTGGCATTTTGCAAGGAAGAGGGAGGAAGTCGAAGATGTCTACAACCGTACTGACAGCACCTGCCGCAAAGTCGGCCGCTATTTCGATAAATGAGAAAAAAACGGAACAAAAAGGCAAGATTGCGGCCACCATTTTCAAGGATATCACTAGGGATCCCCAGTTCTGGAAGCAGGCTACCCTGTCCTAAACGGGAATCTCTTATCTAACATCGCGCGTACACCCCTTTATAGAACTCTGTGCATATATGCCCGGGGTTCCTTTTTTTCTGCCAGGACGTTGATAAGTTCCCATCTGCGTTGCACCCGTAAAGGGTAGGCCGTATCTCTAGACGCTGAAGCGTAAGAGCTACGCACTTGGCCCTACGCCCCCATTGCTAGCGTACATCCCAGTACGCGCCGCTGCTGGGTTCGTAGGGCCGCCGCGCAGCTGGGGGCTTCTGAACGCCCTGGAGTTTTTTCTCAATGCAAAGACGGACCTGCAGGCTTTATGCCGCAGGTCCGTCTTTGCGTGATTACACAGAAAGGCTACACTTCCTGGACAATTTCGCCGTAGCCCAGGCGTTTGCGCCGGGGGAACAGCTTCTTGGCGGGGTCGAGATAGCCCAGACCGATCAGCATGACGGCTTCTTCGTCGGCTTTCAGGGAGAATTCGGCTTTGATCCCGGCGAAGTCAATGCCGGACATGGGGTGGGAATCTACATCGTAGTACTTGGCGGCATACATGATGGACATCGCCAGCAGCCCGGCGTTGCTTTCGGCAAATTTGACGCGGCGTTCATCGCTGGTGCCGTACAAGGACTTGGCAAACGACTGGAGCCCTTTTAGCCTGGCGTCATCCTGCAGCATCGCCGCCAGTTCCTCCCAGGCCGGATTTTCCGCAGCGAAGGCGGATCGGTCGCCGATGATGATGAGGGTGACAGGGGCTTCGAGGATTTTGTCCTGGTTGTTGGCCTGCCGGAAGAGGCGCTGTTTGGCTTCCGGCGATTTGACGGCAACGATTCGCCAGGGCTGGAGATTAAAGGCCGAAGGTGCCAGCACCGCGAGATTGATGATGGCTTCGAGAGTCGCCTGGGGAAGCTCGCGTTTTGGGTCAAAGAAGTTCACTGCCCGCCGCTCGGTTACGATCTGTTTTCCGTCAATCATCTTTTTCACCTCAGTCATGTTATTCCAGACCTACTGAATAATTCATTTATAGCAAACGCCGACCAAAATAGCAACCTCTTTCAGCGGTTGCCGCCCAAAGAGATTGGTTAGAGGAGTCGGGTGAATTAGCGAGAATAATTTATAAAAAAGGCCGGACCCGAACATGGTGTTTCACCTGGTCATGACCGGTAGGAGGTTAACGATATGAAAGTGGCGTTAGTGCAGATGACGGTGACAGCAGGAGACGTGGAGGGCAACCGGCGGCGGGGCGTGGAACTGGTCCGTGAGGCGGCGAAGCAGGCCGAGGTTGTGGTATTGCCGGAAATATGGACCACCGGCTATTCGCTGGGGAAGGTGGCGGAGTGGGCTGAAACGGAGAGTGGGCCCACTGTTTCAGCGATGGCGGCAATTGCCCGCTCGGCCAATGTAACGGTTATAACCGGCTCGATTCCCCACCAGCGGGAGGGACAAATCTTCAACAGCGCATTTGTTATCAACGGGGCCGGGGAATTGGTGACCGACTATCAGAAGCTTCATCTGTGCAGTATTTTTAAAGAAAACCGTTTTTTCGCCCCAGGGATGCATCGTCCGGTGTTCAGCATCGGCGGGGTTACGGCAGCCGTAGCTATCTGCTATGACCTCCGGTTCCCGGAATTGTTCCGGGCGCTGGCCATCGACGGGGCAAAGGTGATCTTCGTACCGGCGGAGTGGCCGGCGGTGAGAGGAAATACCTGGCGGGTGCTAAACCAGGCGCGGGCCATCGAGAATCAGGTTTTCATCTGCGCCGTAAACTGTGTCGGCGCGCACCGGGGCGAGCCGTTCTACGGGCATTCGATGGTGGTGGCGCCTGACGGCGAGGTCATCGCCGAAGGGGCGGGTGACCAGGAAGATATCGTTTATTGTGAGCTTGATTTGGCGTTGCTGGACAAAGTCCGGGCCGCCCTGACAGCCTGGGATGATCGCCGGCCGGATATGTACGGCTGCTAGCCGGCCGATACCTTTGGTTTTTCTTCCCTCCGGCGGAGCTATTATCCCTATTGCCGGAGGGTACGGCAGTGAATTAGTCAGCAAGGAGCAGGAGGATTTTGTTGCCGCAGCCAGGTAAGATAGTGATGACAGACATCAGGTACAGTGGAGGGATTGCATGAAAACGGTATTCGCACCAGGCTGCGCGCTCATGATCTACAAACCGGACCTTGGCAGAAAGATACTGGCGTTTCTGGACAAGGAACCAGGCGGCGTCAACGAGCATCTGACCTGCTGCCGGCACGAACCCGGCCTTGCGGCGGGAACCCGGATCATAAACGTCTGCGCCGGCTGCGACCGGCGGTACAGGCAGCTTTACGAAGGCATCACCACCGTATCGCTGTGGGAGGTTCTGGCCGAAAGCGGGACGTTCCCCTTTCCCGACTATCAGGCAAAGGAAATGACGGTGCTTGACGCCTGTCCCACCCGGGATCAGGAAAGAATACACACCGCGGTGAGGGCGCTGCTCGCCAGGATGAACATAAAGGTTGTGGAGCCGGAGAAGACCCGGATCCAGGGCGGCTGCTGCGGCGACAGCTTTTACGGAACGATGCCGGCGGAGCAGGTGAAGGAGAAGATGAGGAGCCGGGCTGGCGAGATGCCGGTGGAAGATGTGGTGGTATACTGCGTGTCCTGCTGCAAGGCGATGCACATCGGCGGCAAGAAGCCCCGCTATCTGGTGGATCTTCTGCTGGGGGAAGAGACCGGCGCAGGCACCTTCGAGCCTGACGAATGGCACGCTGAGCTGGATCGTTTCATCGACGGGCACTGAGCGGAAAACAAAAAGCAGCCTCAACATTAAAGTTGAGGCTGCTTTTAAGTTGCCGGCTCAGGCTTCGCAGGGGAAGACAAGGCCCCAGTCGGAACGGGCCTTGTCCATCAGGCCCATGATGGCGAGGGTGTTCTGATGGGTCATGACGGCGCTTTCCAGCCGTCCGGCCCGCAGGCAGCTTTCCGCTTCCCTGATCTGGTACTCAAAGCCGTTTTCCTCGAAGGGCGATTCGACGGTGGTGGTGGTTCCGTCGTCGAGAATGATGCTGTAGTCCTGCAGTGCCGAGAAGGTCGGCAGGACGATATGACCTTTGGTGCCGTAGATGACGGCCTGCTGCTCGACCACCGATCCGATGGCGGTAATCAGGTGGGCGGTTACGCCGTTTTCGTATTCCAGCATGATGCTGTCGAATCTGTCGGTGCCGTATTCGCCGATGATCGCGCTGGAATGCATTTTACGGGGGCTGTAACCCAGCAGCATGGCAGCAACGCCCAGGGCATAAACACCGATGTCCAGCAGTGCTCCGCCGGCCAGGTCGGGGGCGAATTTGCGCACATAGCGGGCGCCGGCCGGGGCAAAACCGTACTGGGCCCGAAAGTGGGTTATGTCGCCGATCGCGCCTTCGGCCAAGGTTTTGCCAAGCATCTGATAGGCGGGAAGAAATTTTGTCCAGAAGGCTTCCATCAGAAACAGGCGCTTTGCCCCGGCAAGCCGGATCAGGCTGTCAGCCTGGGCGGCGTTGACGGTGAAGGATTTCTCGCACAGGACATTTTTGTTGTTCTCCAGACACTGTTTGGCGTTTTGATAGTGGAACGAGTGGGGTGTGGCGACATAGACAATATCGATCTCCGGGTCGCGGACAAGATCGTCGTAGCTGCCGTAGGCCCGGGGGACCTTGTATTCTTCGGCGAACCGGCCGGCGGTTTCCTGATTGCGGGAAGCCACTGCCAGCAGATTGCCGCAGTCGGGAAGATGGGCAAGGGTGGTGGCGAATTTCTTGGCGATGGTACCTGTGGAAAGAATGCCCCAATTCAGTTTAGCATGCATGACAGACGCCTACCTTTCGCTATTGCTGTTCATTTTTAAGTTATTACAAATATCGCCGGCCGTCAACAGTCAACAGGCAGCGATCCGATATTTCCCCGGAGCGGGACGGCCGCCGGCAAGGGTACGTTTCGGGTGAAGGGATGGCACAGTCGTATGGCGAAAAAGTAGAGCTAAAAGACGCGGCGAAACGGGGTGCGGGTTTTGGCGGGTGATGCTGTCATCAGAAAAGGACTGCCGGGAGACATAGGGGGGCTGACCGAACTGCTCAGGGCGCTGTTTGAGATCGAGTCGGACTTTGTTGTTGACGCGGCCAAGCAGCGGCGAGGGCTGGAAATGCTGCTCGGGGCAGACGGACAGCGCCGGGTGATGGTTGCCGAGGTGGACGGCAGAGTGGTCGGGATGTGCTCCGGGCAACTGCTGATCTCCACTGCCGAGGGCGGACTGAAAGCGATTGTCGAGGATTTGGTGCTGGCGGGAGACTGCCGTGGACGGGGAATCGGCCGACAATTGCTGCAGGCGGTGGAAACCTGGGCCATGCAGCAGGGAGCCAAACGGCTGGATCTGCTGGCTGACCGGCGCAACGGCCCGGCCTTGCAGTTTTACGGCCGGGAGAATTGGCGGCGGACAGAGCTTGTTTGCCTGCAAAAAAAACCGTGATTCACGATATGAAAAAAAATGATTTTGCGCTTAGGAATCGACCGATTTATTCCGATATAGACAGGTAGATGAGCTAGATGTTTTTGATGGCGTCGAACAAGGAGGAGTATGTAACGTGCAGAGCATCCGGGTAAAATTTTTGGTCATTTTGCTGCCCTTTTTTATTTTGTCTTTTGGAATATTATCAGGTATCAGTTACTACCTGGCGCAGCAGTTCCTGGGGAAAAGTGTCAGCGAGACGGCTGTTTCTGTCGGCAATGACTATGCCGGCCGCATCAAATTCCGGGTTCTGGAAAATCTGATTCACCTTGAAGACCTGGCGAATGTGCCGGCCATCCGCGCCGCCACTGAACGGGAGCAGATGGTCCCGCTTATGGCGGATACTTTCAAGCGGGCCGAAGGCAAATTTACAACAATGAATTTCATCTGGCCGGACGGAAATTCGGTCCGGGCGGACGGGAGCAGCGTCAATCTTGCCAGCCGGGAATATTTCAAGAAGGTCGTGGAGACTAAAAAGTCGTATGTTTCCGATCCGGTAGCGAGCCTTTTGGATGGCAAGGTATCGGTTATTCTGGCTGTCCCGGTGCTGAATAACGGACAGTTGACGGGTGTGCTGACAGCGACCTATCCGGTGGAGCGGATGAACGAACTGGTTACAGGGGTCAAGTTCAAAGACAGCGGCTATGGCTTCGTCTGCGACGACGGCGGCCTAGTGGTTATGGACGCAGCCCGGCCGGAAGTTGTCGGCAAGCTCAATCTTGGCAAGAAGCAGACGAATCCCGAACTGAAGCTGCCGGACGCCGAACTCGATGACCGGCTGATGAGCCTCATCAAAGCCGGAACGCAGCAGCAGGTGACCGGAAAGTACAGTTTCGGCGGAGTCGAGCGGCTGGGCATTTTTACGCCGATAGAGCTGCCGGGGGATCAGCGCTGGGTCATGGTGGTCACGGCGCCGGAGGCGGAAGCGACGCAGGAAGTACATACGATGGCCCGAATCATGCTTATTGTGGCGCTGGCCTGCATTATCCTCGCCTGTGTATTCATCTTTATTTTCAGTAAACGCTTTGCCAAACCGATCGAGATCATTCGCGACGAGTGCGCGGTATTAACCCAGGGCGACCTGAGGGAGAGGACCATCCCGGTGAATTCCGAGGATGAAGTCGGCCAGCTGGCGAAAGGCTTCAAGGCCATGACCAAGAATCTGCGCAATCTTGTCCGGGGAGTACAAAACCAGTCCGAGCAGGTTGCGGCGTCCAGTGAAGAGTTGACGGCAAGTGCCCAGCAGGTGGCTGATTCGGCCAACCAGGTGGCAGGGTCGATTACGGAGATTGCCGAGGGAACGCAGCGACAGGCGCAAGCGGTAGCCAAGATAGCCGGCATCGTGGATGAGATGTCGGAGCGGACGGAACGGATCGCCAAAGGTGCCAACGAAGTGTTCGGGATCGCCCAGGATACCGCCCAGGAGGCCAAGCAGGGCCAGTCGGCGCTGGAAAAGGCGGTGGGGCAGATGGACAACATCGGCAAGGGTTCGCTGGCGGTCCAGAAGACTATCGCGAATCTGGCCGAGAGTTCGCAGCAGATCAACGAGATCGTCAATCTGATCTCGACGATTGCCGGGCAGACCAACCTGCTGGCACTCAACGCCGCTATTGAAGCCGCGCGGGCCGGGGAACACGGCCGGGGTTTCGCCGTGGTCGCGGAAGAAGTGAGAAAACTGGCCGAACAGTCCAACCAGGCGGCGCAGCAGATTGCGGCGCTGATCCAGCAAAATCAGGTCAACATGGATCAGGCCGTGGAGGCGACATCAGAGGGTACGGAAAGCGTCAAAAACGGCATTGATGTTGTCACTGCCTCCGGACAGACGTTCCAGAAAATCGCGGTCTCCGTCGTCCGGCTGTCGGAACAGATCAAGGAGATAACCGGCGCCATATCGCAAGTGGCGGCAGGAAGCCAAAACCTGGTTTCTTCGATCCGGGAAATCGACGAGATCAGCCACAACAACGCCGGTGAGGCTCAGACGGTTTCTGCCGCGACCCAGCAGCAATCGGCGGCCATGCAGGAAATGGCTTCCTCCAGTCAGGAACTGGCCAAACTGGCCAACGATCTGCAGGCTGCGGTGGCCAGCTTTAAGGTTTAGCAACTATCGGCCGGTTTGACGAAGACCTCTGAATAGGTAGTGGTGAAGGCCTGTTCTGCCCGGGATGGGGGGACAGGCCCTCGGTTTGCAAGGGGAAAAAGAGGAATTCGCCGTCAGGATACGAAGTAATTAGTGTATTTTGATGTCTGTCGGCAGAAAGAGGGATTGTGGTGCAACTGCGGTTCTGTCCTTCCTGTGGAGGCAATTTGCCTCAGGTGAGTACGATAAAATATTGCCCGTATTGCGGAGAGAATCTGGCCCGGCTGACTGTAGCCGAACCGGGGCCGGCGGAGTCTGCGGCAGCCCCTGCGGCAGACCCGGCAGGCAAGGACGGGGCGGAGGATAAAGGGAAGACTCTGGCCGACGTTGCTCTGACTTATGACCGATTCATCGCCGATTTGCGGTCACAGGGCCTGGATGAGGCCGAAGTCCGGCGACAGGCGGCCGGATTGTTCGCCGGCCTGAAAGGGCAGCTGCCTGTTCGTCCCGCTGTTTTCGCCGCCGGCCGAAGCACTGCCGGCGAAAAGCAGCCTGCTGTATTGCAGGCCGGGAATCACTACAGCGTAGTGCTGAAATCCAGTGGCGACAAGGAACGGTTGACAAGACGCCTGAGCGAGGTTCTTCGCCGCAGCTTGACTGCTACCCGCATGGCGGTGGAGATGGTGCCAGGGATTATCATTTATAAGAGCAAGGAAAGCGATATTCAGGCAGCTCTTGCCATTTTAGAGGAGGAGCAGCTTCATTACAGTGTGCTCAAAGGGGACTTCGCCACCGATGTTCCGGTGGAGAAGCTTGTGCCCGGCTTTTTCGCCCTGGCGGGCGAAGTACAGCAGCTGCTGCGGAATACTTCCCCGTCGCTGTGGCTGGGAGAACGGGTCTATGTGGTGGCGCCGAAGATCGAAGTGGAGGATGAGCCTGCTACGCTGGCGGTAACCGACCAGGCCCTGTATATTTTCAGAGGCTTCATGGCTGAACCGCGTCCGCAGTGGCGAATCATCCCCTATTCCCGCCTGGAGGAAGTGGTTCTGCACGGCGGACGGCGCGGAGGGCTGGAACTTGTCTACAAAGAATCTGTCCCGGACACCTGGCTGAACATCGCTGACGAGACAGTGCTTGACGAGGTATACGAACATATCCGGCTGGCGCTGGGGCAGGCCAGATAGCCGGAGGACCGGAAACCGCGGCAATTGCCGGCGTGACTGTAAATAGCTGTTTTTAAAAAGTAAAGTTCTGCCATGTTTTGGGAAACCGGCAGGACTTTTTTCTTTTTGGGGGAATTCTTACTGAAAAGTTTAAAAATTGTTAGGTTGTGTCCTCTGTGAATGGAGCAATGTTTTCCTTAACGAGCGCGGCGGCAAAACAGGAGGTTGACCTCAATGAGCCAAACGGTAACAGGCGTGGGTAAAAATCAAAAATGGATCATGCTGTTTTTGCTGTGGCTGATGTTTTTCGTCGCCTACCTCGACCGGGTGAATATCGCTGTGGCCGGGCCGACGATGATGAAAGAGCTGGGTATGAATCCGCTGGTGTTTGGCACGGTTCTGTCGGCGTTTACCTTCGGTTATGCGTTGACCCAGATCCCGGGGGGATACCTGGCGGACCGGTTCGGCGCCAAGCGGCTGCTGGTTACCGCGCTGATCTGGTGGTCGGTGTTTACAGCAGTGACCGGGATGGTCTCCTCGGTGGGCCTTTTGATCGCGGTTCGCGTTTTGTTCGGGATTGGGGAGGGTCTGGGAATCGGCGCTCAGTTCAAGCTTGTGGCCGATTTTTTCCCATCGGAGGAACGTTCCTCAGCCAATGCCCTGTTTTTGACCGCTCTGGCCCTCGGACCGGCGTTTGTCGCTCCGATTGCCGCCTGGCTCATCGGAATTATGGGCTGGCGGGAGTTGTTCGGGTGTTTTGCCATCCCCGGGTTCGTCATGGCCTATTTGCTGCACCGGTTCATTCCCGAAAAACCGGCGGCAGGGGTGGTCCACACCGAAATCCTCAATCAGCAGGGGTCTAAACCGATGTGGCGGGATGTGCTGGCATTTCCGAGCATCTGGCTGCTCTTTTTTATCTATATGTTCTTTAATATCGCCTTTTGGGGCTTTCTTCTCTGGCTGCCGAGCTATTTGAACATTAGCAGGCATATCGAACTGAAGGCTTTGGGCTTTTATGCCTCCCTGCCTTATATATGCGGGTTTTTCGGCCTGCTGGTCATGGGGTGGCTGGGGAGCAAGCCCTTCTACCGGCACCGGGCTCTTTTGATTGCTGTCAGTTATCTGGTGGCCGGGATCGCGCTGTACGCGGCTTTCAGCCAGGAGACGGCGATGGCCTGTCTGTTGTCGTTATCCTGCGCAGGTTTCTTTCTCTATGGGGGGTTCGGGCCGTTTTGGGCTGTGGCTCTGGACCATATCCCGGATGAACTGCGGGCTACGCTGAGCGGCTTCGTCAATTTCGGCGGCCAGATCGGCGGTTTTTCCGCCCCGATTGTCGTCGGCGGGATTGTCTCTGCCACAGGGTCCTTCGGCGGCGGGTTCCTGCTTATGACCTGCGGGCTGCTGGGGTCGGCGGCCATGCTGCTTGTTCTGCACGGCCTGTCGCGGCGGCCGGCTTCGGCAGGTACAGAACCGGGGAGCAGGGCGAAAAGATAGCGGCGCCCCGGGAAAGGACTGCCGGAGGATATCTGGGGGTCAAGCCGGTGCCAGACGAACTGAAACTACGGTGTGAAAAGCGAAGATCCCCGGCTGCTGGTAAGCATGGATCGGGGTTTCTATTTTTCCCCAGGCATGGATTGCGGGTATAAGGGAAATAATGAACCGTATTCTTCTACGCTGCGGAGGGACCAGTTGTGCAGAAAGTGTTGGTTTTTGCGCCTCATCCTGACGATGACGTGATCGGATGCGGCGGCAGCATACTCAAACATGTCGGCCGAGGGAATGTGGTCGGGGTCGTATATCTCACTTCGGGGGACAACGGCGGTCTGGGCTATTCGCCGGACGAACTGATGACAATCCGGGAGGTTGAAGCAGGTAAAGCCGCTCAATTTCTCGGTGTTTCCCGGACTTTTTTCCTGAGAAACCCGGATGGAAACCTGGGCTATACCCGCGATAATATTGTGCGGCTTACCACCTTGCTGCGGGAGTTTCGCCCCGATGTGGCGTACATCCCACATCGCTACGATGAGCACCGCGACCACCGGGCCGCCTACGAGCTGGCGGTGGAGTCCTGCCTGTGGGCCGGCAGCCCGCGGGCGCAGGAATGCGGCTGCGAGCCGTGGCGGGTCGGAACGGTTCTTTGTTATGAGGTGGGTACCGCGCTGCGGGAGGTCAACTATGTCGAGGATATCTCGGCCATGATCAAAACTAAGCTGGCGGCGATGGCTATGCATGAGTCCCAGCTGGTGTGCCTGCAGTACACCGAAGCGGTGGAGCATCTCAACCGGCTGCGGGGGATCAACACCGGTCAGGGAATGTATTGCGAATGTTTTGAGGTGCTGCGGGTGGCCGCCCTATTCTAGACGTTTTTGGGGCTGTTAGGCTGCACCAAACTGCATTATCGCTGCCGATATCGCTGGGGCCACAAAAGTGCCGGACGGACGGAGCTCCGGACGAAGGCGCCGTAAGGCTAAGGCCGACGGACACCTTTGTGGCCCATCTCCAATATAGTTTTTTAATGTTACAGGCCTGAACCATATTGGTTCAGGCCTGTACGCGTAAGGTTCGTGTTATCTAAAACAGGCGGTCGGCGATGATGTTGCCGGCGGCGATGATAAAGGCCGCGGCCAGGGCCAGCAGGAAGGAGGGGATGGAGAGGCCGCCGGAAAGGTGAGCGGCAAGCATCACCAGCCAGGCGTTGATCACCAGGGTGAACAGGCCTAAGGTGACGAGGTTGATCGGCAGGGCGACAAGGAGGATGAGCGGTCGGACAAATAGATTGATGAGGCCCAGCAGCAGGCCGGCCCAGAAGATCCCTTCCACCGACGCTACGGCGATGGAGGGGAAGAGCAGGCTGGCGATATACAGGCACACCATGTTGGTGAGGCATTTCAGAATGAATTTTTTCATCGTTTCCCCCGGTTAAAAAAATCTAACAGAGATCTGATGCCCGTCGTGAGCGATATCGGCCAGCTGCCAGCGGCCCAGCCGGCGAAATTCAAGCCAGGCGGACAAAAGCTGAGTCATGATCAGTCCCGGCGCTTTCCAGCGGGGGCAGAGCGACTCCCACAGCGAAACAAGATCGGCCGCCGCCTCCAGCAGCTCGCTGAAGATGAACAGAGGCACAGGCAGCACGAGGGAGAGCGACCGATAGCGCAGTTTTATCAGCATAAACCAGCTGAGCCGGTTACTCCACATAAACTTCGACCTTGGTGCGCCCGGAGTATTCGTCCTCGGTGGCGATGTCCACCAGTTTTCCGTCCACCAGGCCCTGATCGATAAGCTGCACCAGCTCGTCGAAGTTGACATCGGACAGGTCTATACCCTTTTTTTGCATCTCCTGACGGGCGTCTGCGGGAATAAATTTCAGGCCGATATCGGCGAATTTGGTGACGACCTTGAGCAGGCTCAGCGGGATGTTGACATTGACCTTGGTATTTTTTTGGCCGCTGGAGACGCGGATCCGCAAAAACCGGCCGCTGCCGGCCATGCCGACAGGCTTCAGGTCGGCGTCGTCCAGGGCCCTGAGCAGCTCCAGTCCTTCGGGGGCCGTGATTTTGCCGCCCTGAATCATCTCCAGAATTTTCATTCTTTCATCGCTCATGTTTATCTCCTTTTCCTTATGCGGCCGGGTTATTTTTTGGTCCTGCGCAGCTGCTGGGCAGCTTCAGCCGAGGTGATCTCGCCATTCTCCAGGGCGGTCAGAATTTCCTGGCGGCGAAGATCATTCTCCCGGGTTTCGGCCTTGTCGACACGATAGCCGAGGGCCAGCAGGACACCGTCCAGACGGTTGCGGACAGTGGGGTAGGAAATTCCCAGTTCTTTTTCGACGTCTTTGATATTGCCGCGGCATTTGAGAAAAACCTCGAGGAATTCCAGTTGATCGCCAGGCAGGCGGCAAAACTTGCAGGGCAGAAACTCGCCTTCAATTTTGATCTGGCAGTTGCTGCAGCCCAGTCGGGTTATGGTCAACTCCTGGCCACAACTGGGGCAGCGGTTCAAAAGTTTGTTGCTAATGTTCCTCACCTCGCCGGTTGATATGATTTTAATATAGCAGCAAAAAGAAATATAATCAATATTATAATTAAAATAATTGATATTTTAATGAATATTAATTGATTTATATGAAAAAAATGGTGCGATATACAAAGGCACTGATCACAGACTTGAAGGAGCGGGAAAAGGAAAGTTCAGGCAGGAACATGGCGGAATATGGCGAAACCTGAAAAAATACAGGAAGGCGGGATGCGTTCCTGCCACTGCGGGGACATGGGGAGGAATGCGGTTGATGAGTCAGATGACCACCGATTCGGGTATGGAGATGCGGCAGGGAGGTTTTCTAAAAAAGATCGAAGTGCTTGGTAACAAGCTTCCCAATCCGGCAATCCTTTTTCTGCTCTTGCTTTTGGCGCTGGCCGTCTTTTCCGCCGGGCTGGCGGCGTTTAAGGTGACAACCACCGATCCGCTGACCCACAAGACCATCCTGATCAAGAGCCTGCTTTCCAAAGAAGGCCTGCACTGGATCCTGGCTGAGATGATCAGGAATTATATCAACTTTCCGCCGCTGGGGATGATCATAGTCCTTACCTTCGGTATCGGACTGGTGGAACGGGTCGGGCTGATGGAGGTCGCGATCAAGCATTCCATTCACTCCATTCCCAAGCGGGGGGTCACCTTCGCGGTGGTAATCATCAGCTTCATGAGCCATATTGCGTCAGATGCGGCGATTGTCATCGTTCCGCCGATCGCGGCGATGGTGTTCTACTCTCTTGGCCGCCACCCGTTCGCCGGATTCGCTGCGTCACTGGCCGCGATTTATTCCGGATTTACCGCCAA
Source organism: Negativicutes bacterium (assembly GCA_031292015.1). Next base: position 56,135 of record JARLHY010000008.1, read on the forward strand.
TATCCTGATTGTGACCACCGATGTCCTGCTGTCGGGGATTTCCACCCAGGCGGCGAAGCTCATCGATCCTGCCGCGTTTGTAACGCCGGTGGACAACTGGTATTTTATGTCCTTTTCGGTATTTTATCTTGCCATTTTGACGACAGTCATAACCGAAAAGATTGTGGAACCCCGCCTGGGGCCGTATAAAGGAACGCGGGAGGTTGTCTTCGACAAGCCCAGCGGCGAGCAGACAGCTGCCCTGCGGGCCGCGGGACTGGCGGCGCTGGTTTTCGTCGCCGTGCTGCTGGCGATGGTGGTGCCGCCGGGTGCCGTGCTGAGGAACCCGGAAACAGGGACGATTCTCAACTCGCCGCTGATGCGCTCGATTGTACCGCTGCTGTTTCTGTTCTTGCTGACCCTCGGGCTGACCTACGGGATCAAGATCGGCACCATCCGCTCCGCCGACGACGTCATCAAAATGATGACCGGCTCGGTCAAAAGTCTGGCAGGCTTCATGGTGATGATCTTCGGTATCGCCCAGTTTATTGCCGCCTTTGGCTGGACCAATGTCGCCACCTGGATCGCGACATCGGGTGCGGATTTTCTCAGCAGCATCCATGTGACCGGGCTGCCGGCGCTGCTCTCGTTTATGCTGCTCGGCCAGTTCTGCGGCCTGTTTATGGCCAGCGGCTCGGCTATCTGGGCGCTGTTGTCGCCGGTTTTCGTGCCGATGTTCATGTTGCTGGGCTATCATCCGGCTTTTATCCAGGTTGCGTTCCGGGCCGGGGACGGGTCGCTCAACACCATCGCCCCGGTTAATCCCTGGCTGCCGCTGTTTCTGGAGAATATGCAGCAGTATAAGGCCGAAGCAGGCATCGGTACGTACTTGTCGCTGATGATGCCTTACGCGCTTTCGTTTTTGGTGATGTGGTACGTTTTGTTCAGCTTTTGGTATGCGATGGGGTGGCCGGTGGGACCCGGCGTACCGCAGCGGTTGTGGTGATAAAGCGAGGAGACTGCAAAAATGAATCGAAACAGACTGGATGAAATCATCGACAGCAAAAGAGACCTTTTCCTCAAGGTAAGCGATACAATCTGGGACTACTCTGAAACGCGCTTTCAGGAAGTCCGTTCGGCGGAGTTATTGTGCACAGTGCTGGAAGCGGAAGGCTTCACGGTGCAAAGGGGAGTGGCCGGTCTCGCCACCGCCTTTGTGGCGAGTTTCGGCAGCGGGACTCCGGTTGTCGCCGTGCTGGGCGAATATGATGCGTTGTCAGGCTTGAGCCAAAAAAGCGGGGTCGCCCGGCCCGAACCGCTGACAGCGGGAGGAAACGGACACGGCTGCGGCCACAATATGCTGGGGGCGGGAGCTCTGGCGGCGGCGGTTGCCGTGAAGCACTTTTTGGACGAGACCGGCCTTGGCGGTACCATCCGTTACTACGGATGCCCGGCAGAGGAGGGCGGCTCAGGCAAAGCGTTCATGGTGAGGGCCGGAGCTTTCGACGACGTGGATGTTGCTCTGACGTGGCATCCGTTGACCCACAACGCCATCTTCTCGGTAAACACCCTTGCCAACTACCAGGTTCGTTATCAATTCCACGGCCGCAGCGCCCACGCCGGGTTTACCCCCCATCTGGGCCGCAGCGCGCTGGATGCCGTGGAACTGATGAATGTCGGCGTGAACTACCTGCGGGAACATATTATTCCGGAGGCCCGGGTGCATTACGCGGTGACCAACAGCGGCGGCGATTCCCCCAATGTGGTCCAGGCGGAGGCGGAGGTCCGGTACCTGATTCGGGCTCCCCAAATCGGCCAACTCCGGGAGATTTACGCAAGGGTGTGCGACATCGCCCGGGGAGCGGCGCTCATGACCGGTACCGAGTGCGAATTTGTCTTTGAGAAAGGCTGTTCGAATTTTGTTCCCAACAGAGTGCTGGAAAAGCTTCTGTATGAGAATTTCATCGAGGTGGGAGCTCCGGTGCCTGATGAACAGGACCTGGAGTTTGCTGCCGCGATACGGCTGGCTTTGTCGGAGGAGGATATTGCCAGCGACCTGGCGATGGCCGGCAAATTTATGGCCGGCAAAAGACCGGATATTGTGAAGGCGCTGCAGGAAAAAAGGGTGGCGGACGTGATTCTGCCTTATGAACACCTGTCGCTGTCACTGCCAGGCAGCACCGATGTGGGTGACGTGAGCTGGGTCGTGCCGACAGCTCAGCTGAGCACAGCCTGCAATGCCTTCGGCACTCCCGGCCACTCCTGGCATGCTGTGGCTCAGGGGCGGTCCGGCATTGCCCATAAAGGGATGCTGACGGCAGGAAAGGTACTTGCGAGGACTGCTGCTGCGGTGCTGACATCGCCGGCGGTGGCGGTGAAGGCGAAGGAAGAGCTGCGGGAAAGCCTGGGGGGAGCGGCGTATGTCTGTCCCATCCCGGCCGAGGTTAAACCGCCGACAATGACGGCCCAGCGGGACTGAGCGCACCGGCGGGCAGCGGCTGAATGTTGCCGGCCAGGTTGTCGACTGAACAGAAGATTGGTTATACGAAAGAGGCTTGATTCCTTGCGGATTCAGGCCTCTTTGTTTACAGGACCGGTTGATGGCGGTTTGCAGGGGCGCAAAAAGATGGAGCGGGCGAGGCTGACTGTTATTTGCGCTTTTTCCGGCTGGGCAGGAGAGGCCGGGTCAGACCGTCCACCCCGACAAGGCCCAGGATGGTCAGAAAGATTGCCTGGGGGCCGAGATAGGCCTCAGCCGGGTCGTACCATTCCCCCGGGGAGTGGTTCTGGCCTTCGGCGCCGCCGCCGCCGAGACGCAGCGCCGGGACACCCAGGTTGATCGGCAGGTTGGCGTCGGTGCTGCTGGCCGGAGCCAGCTCGGGGGTCCGGCCGATGGCGAGGGCGGAGGCCCAGGCCGCCTGGACGATGGCAACGTCCGGCTGCTGCTGGCCCGCCGGCCTGTCGCCCATGGTTTTGACATTCACGGAGACGGCGCTGCTGGCCCAGCGTCGGTTTTCCTCGTCGGCGGCCTGGTTTACCAGGGCGATGATGGTCTGTTCCAGCTTTCGCAGTTCCTCCTGGGAGGTGGAGCGGATGTCCAGCAGCATGGTGGCTTCGGCGGCGATGGAGTTTACCGAGGTGCCGCCGGTCACGGTACCGACGGTGAAGGTGGTTTTCGGCTGCTGCGGGGTCTGGAGGTCGGCGATTTTGGCGACGGCCCGGCCCAGGGCATGGGTGGCGCTCGGCAGTCCAAAGGCATTCCAGCTGTGGCCGCCGGGGCCCTGGAAGGTAATCTCGTAGCGCAGACTGCCTGTGGCGAGATAGGTGATCGGTCCAACTTTGGTACCGTCGACGGTGATGAAGCCGTCGATGTTTTTGTTGTCGCGGAAGAAAGCTTTTACCCCGCGCAGATCGCCGAGGCCCTCTTCGCCGACGGTACCGCCGAAAATAATGTTGCCCACTGTCTGGACTTTGGCGCCATTTAGGGCCCGGATGACCGACAGGATGGCCGCGAGGCCGCGGGAGTCGTCGGCGATGCCGGGGGCGTAGAGGCGGCCGGCTTCTTCGCGGACCGAGGTGTCGGTGCCGGCCGGGAAGACGGTGTCCAGGTGGGCGGCGACGAACAGGGTCGGACCGGGGCCGGTTCCTTTGTAGACCCCGAAGACGTTGCCTTCACGGTCGGTTGTAACGTCTTTGAGCCCGAGGCCGCGGAGGCGTTCTCGGTAGTACTCCGCCCGGGCCGTTTCCTGGAACGGCGGGGCCGGAATCTCGGTAATGGCCCGCTGGTCGACAAGGGCGGCGGTTTCATCGGCCGCCAAAAAAGCAAGCCCTGCCGCGATCTGGCGGCATGAAGCAAGTTTCTCATATGCTGCCGTGACGTTGTCGGCAAGGGAGTATTGCTTTGACACGAAGAATCCCTCCTGCTGGAAAATTTGGCTTGCTGTTATGAATTCTCAGCGAAAAGTCGTTGACCTGCCTTCAATAAGGAAATATTTCAGGCCTGCCGGGTCTTCACGGCAGTTGCAATTACCCTCCTGACGACATCTGTCATGGATTGACACTTTTCGCGGAAGGTTGCTATAATTATGAAGTTAAAACGATTAGCCAAGTTCATAATCTCGTATAATTTTGGGGATATGGCCCGGAAGTTTCTACAGGCAACCGTAAAGTGCCCGGCTACGAGTGAAATGTACCTAGGGTTCCACACGGTAAGGCAGGTCGTGTCCCGATTGAGACACGACCATGTGCTGCAGTGGCTTGCGACCGAGGGTACAGGTGTGTTTGACACCGCACCGGAGGGATAAAAACCCTGGCGGGGTTCGCTCGTTTTGGCGCGAACCTTTCCGCCAGAGTTTTTTTGGTTTAGATTGATGGTGTATTCTTGAGTTTACTGGAAAGGTGGAGGAGCATGTTTTCGATAACCGAACTGGCCCGGCCGGAAACCATCGAGGAAGCGTACCGGATTCTCACCGCCAGACCGAACAACGCGGTGCTTGGCGGCGGGGCTTTTTTGCGGCTGTGCTCCCACAGGATCGGTACGGCGATCGACCTGTCCAGACTGGGGCTGGACATGATCGAAGAGCAGGAGGATTTTATCCGGATCGGCGCCATGACAACCTTCCGGGCGCTGGAAACCAGCCCGGTGCTCAAGGCCGCCTTCGGCGGCGTGCTGCCGAAAGCGGTGGGCAATGTTGTGGGGGTCCAGTTCCGCAATATCGTCACCGTCGGCGCCACCGTCCATACAAAATACGGTTTTTCGGACCTGATCACCGCGCTCCTGGTTTTGGATACCAGGGTCGAACTCCATGACGGCAGGCTGCTTCCCCTGGGGGTTTTTTTGGACAGTCCGCGCCAGAAGGATATCTTGGTGAGACTGTGGATAAAAAAGGAGCCGCGACAGGCTGCTTATCAAAGCTTGCGAAACTCGGCCGCCGATTTGCCGATCCTCAATGTGGCTGTTTCCCGGCTGGGCGGGCAGTGGGTCATCGCCGCAGGGGCCAGGCCGCTGGTGGCCAAGGTTGCGGCAGGAGCCTCGGCCCTGCTTTCAGGCGGTAATCTAAGCGCTGAGGCTGTGGAAGGCGCCGCGGAGGCGGCGGCAAAGGAGTTGTCCTTCGGCACCAATGCACGGGGGACGGCCTCCTATCGTCAGGCACTGTGCCGGGTGCTGGTAAAAAGGGCCGTGACGGAGGTGCCAAAGTGCGAATCAATGTGAAGATCAACGATAAAAAAGTCGTCCTGGAAGTACAGCCAGGGGAGTTTCTGGCCGACACGCTGCGAAAGTACGGCCTGCTCAGTATCCGCAAGGGCTGCGATTCGTCCTGCTGCGGCCTTTGCACCGTATGGATCGAGGGCCGGCCGACCCTGTCCTGCGCGGTTTTGGCCTTCCGGGTCGACGGCAAGCATATTACCACCATCGAGGGGGTCGCGGCGGAAGCCGAAGACTTCGCGCGCCTGCTGGTGGCCGAGGGGGCCGAGCAGTGCGGCTTTTGCAGCCCGGGGTTCATTATGACGGTACTGGCGCTGAAAAGAGAGCTGGACAGTCCCACCGAGGAAGAGATTATTCATTACCTTACAGGCAACCTATGCCGCTGTACAGGTTATATGGGGCAACTGCGGGCGGTCAAAACATATCTGGGGGTGGCCTAGGATGAAGGTGGTCGGTAAAGGCCTCCCCAAGACGGACGGGATGATGATCGCCACAGGCAAGCCGGTTTATACCGAGGACCTGGCGTCGACCCAGGCCCTGGTGATAAAAATCCTTCGCAGTCCCCACGCTTTCGCGCGCGTCAGGGCCATCGACACGACCCGGGCCGCCGGTCTGGACGGCGTGGAGTGCGTTCTGACCCACAAGGACGTGCCTGGAGTCAGGTTTACACTGGCGGGGCAGACCTATCCCGAGCCTTCGCCTTACGACCGGCTGATTCTGGACGAGATCGTCCGGTATGTCGGCGACGAGGTTGCGGTGGTCGCCGCGGTGGACGAGCCTACGGCGGTCAAGGCGCTGGGCCTTATCAAGGTCGAGTATGAAGTGTGGGACGCCGTGCTGGATTTCGAAACAGCGAAAGAGCATCCGGCGACGGTTCACCCTGAGGAGGATATCCACTGCAACTACGATATCGGCATGCAGCGGCAAAGAAATGTCGTCTCTTCCCAGAAGGTGGAAGCCGGCGATGTGGAGGAAGAGCTGAAGCAGTGCCCGGTAGTTGTTGAAGAGACCTTTTATACTCAGGCCCAGGCCCATGCGATGATGGAGACCTACCGGGCTTTCAGTCAGCTTGATCATAACGGGCGGCTGGTGGTGGTGTCTTCGACCCAGATTCCCTTTCATGTAAGGCGGCAGTTGGCCCGGGCGCTGCAAGTGCCGGCAAGCAGAATCAGGGTGATCAAACCGCGAATCGGCGGCGGCTTCGGCGGCAAGCAGACCGGGGCGGTGGAAGTTTTTGCGGCGCTCGTCACGCTGAAAACCGGCAAGCCGGCCAAGCTGGTGTACGACCGGCGGGAAACCTTCAGCTGCACTACCTCCCGCCATGCTTTGAGGCTGAAAGTCCGGCTGGGTGCCGACCGGTCGGGCCTCATCCGGGCCATCGACATCCAGGGCCTGTCCGACACGGGGGCTTACGGCGAACACGCCTCGACGGTATTCTCGGTGGTCGGCGCCAAAACGCTGCCGCTGTATAACAAGACCAAAGCGGTCCGGGTTGCCGGTGACGTGGTGTACACCAACAAGATGCCGGCCGGGGCGCTGCGGGGCTATGGCGCTACCCAGGGGACCTTTGCCCTGGAATCGGCGGTCAACAAGCTGGCCGCCGAGTTGAACATCGATCCGGCCGAGCTGCGGCTGCGCAATCTGATCCGCGAAGGGGAAAGCTGTCTTGTTCATGCCGACGCTCTTCTGAAAAGTTCTTCCCTGGCCAGATGCATCGAGAAGGGGCGGGAGCTGATCGGCTGGCGGGAGAAATATCCCCGGACTGTGGCTGACGGCAATAAGGTCCGGGGCGTGGGCATGGCGGTGACGATGCAGGGGTCGGGGATCGCCGGCATCGATACCGCTTCAGCCGAAATCCGGCTGAATGATGACGGGAATTTTACGCTGCTTGTCGGCTCTACCGACATGGGGACAGGCAGTGACACGATCTTAGCCCAGATGGCTGCCGAAGTGCTGGCAACCACACTGGAAAATATTATCGTCCACGCGGCCGACACCGACGTTTCGCCCTACGACCCCGGCTCTTACGCCTCCAGCACCACCTATGTGACCGGGATGGCGGTGGTGATGGCGGCTCAGGACCTGAAACGGCAGATCCTCGAAAGCGGGGCCCGGGAGCTGGCGGCTGAGCCAGGCGAGGTCGTTTTCGACGGGTCGGCCGTCCGGACCGGCAAAGGCGACAAGACTGTGCGCCTGCAAAAACTGGCGGAACTTTCGGTGGTGGGTCCGGACCGGCGGCAGTTGGTCGGAACCTCCACTTACGGCAGCAGCGAATCGCCGCCGCCCTTCGTCGCCGGCTTTGCCGAGGTCGAGGTGGACAGGGAGACAGGCAAGGTGGAGCTTATCGAGTATGTGGCGGTGGTGGACTGCGGCACGGTCATCAACCCCAAGCTGGCGAGAATCCAGACAGAGGGCGGGATCGTGCAGGGAATCGGCCTGGCGCTGTTTGAAGAAGTGCGTTACGACAGCAGCGGCAGGCTGCAGACCGATTCTTTCCTCCAGTACAAGATTCCCTGCCGCAAGGATATCGGCAGGATCACGGTGGCCTTCGAGGAGAGTTTCGAGCCGACAGGGCCCTTTGGGGCGAAGTCGATTGGGGAAGTGGTCATCAACACCCCGGCGCCGGCCATTGCCCATGCTGTCTATAACGCGGTGGGACTGCGGGCCACGAGTCTTCCCATCACCCCGGAAAAGGTCTTTCAGGCGGCGGCGGACAGCGCCGGCGCTCATGGAAAGCAGAAATTGGAGCGTGAGATGGATGTCTGAGGAAAAAACAGTCAACACAGTGGACGAAATTTTGCCCAAGGGGCAGCTCTTGGCTTACGGGATGCAGCATGTTATGGCGATGTACGCCGGATGCGTCGCTGTCCCGCTGATTATCGCCAACGCGCTGGGGCTTTCGATGGATCAGCGGATTTACCTGATCAACGCCGATCTGTTCACTGTCGGCATCGCCACCATCATCCAGTCCCTGGGGGTTTTCAACATGGGAGTACGGCTGCCGGTAGTGCAGGGGGTGTCCTTCGCCGCGGTTACGCCGATGCTGGTGATCGGCGCCAAATCAGGCATCCAGGGAATCTTCGGCGCGACTATCGCCGCCGGACTGATCGCCTATCTGATCAGCCCCTATTTCAGTCGCCTGATCCGCTTTTTCCCGCCGGTGGTCACCGGCACGATCATAACGATTATCGGGGTGTCGCTGCTGCCGGTCGGGGTGCGCTGGGCGGCAGGCGGGGTGCCGACGGCACCTGGTTTTGCCAGTATGGCGAATATTTCGCTGGCTTTTACGGTGCTGCTTCTTACCATCATTTTTTATCGCGGGCTGAAAGGCTTCTGGAGCAATATCGCCGTCCTGCTGGGACTGGTCAGCGGTACCGTCCTGGCGGTCTTTGCCGGGATGACCGATTTTTCCCGGGTGGCCGGCGCCGGCTGGTTCGGAATCGCCACACCCTTCGCTTTCGGCATGCCGATCTTCGATGTCACTTCCATCGTCACCCTTACCCTGGCGATGCTGGTGATTATGACCGAGACGACAGGCGATATCATCGCCGTGGGGGAAATCGTCGGCAGGCCGGCCAAACAGGAGGACCTTGTAAGGGGCCTGAGGGCTGACGGCTTCGCCACCATGCTGGGCGGGGTCATGAATACCTTCCCTTATTCAGCTTTCGCCCAAAATGTCGGGCTGGTAGGTCTGACCGGGGTAAGGAGCCGCTTTGTGGTGGTGACCGCCGGCGTCATCCTCATGGCTTTGGGCCTGTTTCCCAAGGCTGCCGCGGTGGTGGCAGCCATTCCCAACCCGGTGCTGGGCGGGGCGGGTATCGCCATGTTCGGCATGGTGGCCGCCAGCGGCATCAGGTCGTTGTCCAAGGTCAGTTTCGAAGGCAATCACAACGCGATGATCGTCGCCGTCAGCATCGGTGTCGGGTTAATCCCGCTGGCGGTACCGACCTTTTATCAGAATTTCCCGGAATGGGCCAGGATGATTCTCCAGAGCGGCATTACTGTCGGCAGCCTTGTGGCGGTGGTGCTGAACATCTGTTTCAACGAGATCGGCGGCAAGAAAGCAGAACCGGCCGGAAGCCGCTGAGGTTGTCTGCCGGCAGGGGCGCGGCCGCTGCCGGAGCTAGTTAAATGCTATTATTGCACTGAGGCGCCGGGTGAAGTAATTCCCGGGCCTTTTTTCTTTTGCCGCCGAGGCGGTTAAACGACAGGAATGACCAAGGTTGGAATGGGTTGGCCAGTGCAAGGGGCTGGCGAATGATGTATAATAAAGATTATTACTTTTTTCGCTCAGGCTGTCTGCCAAGTCGGGAAGAGGAGGAGAAGATGGTTAAACAGAGCTTTATCAGCCAAACCTGGCGACTCACCAGGGTTTACTGGCGATCAAAGGAAAAGTGGGGAGCGCGGCTGCTGCTTGCGGTCATCGTCGGCCTCACCCTCGGGAACGTATATATCCTGGTGCTTTTAAACGCCTGGAACAACCGGTTCTATAATGCCCTGCAGAACTATGACAAGGGCGATTTTTTCAGCGCCCTGGGGCAGTTTTCGATACTGGCCGGCCTGTTCATCATTATCGCCGTGTATGAGCAGTATTTGCAGCAGATGCTGGAAATCAAGTGGCGGCGGTGGCTGACCGAGCATTACCTGGGCGACTGGATGGAGGGGCAGACCTATTACCGTCTGCAACTTGTCGACAATAACACCGACAATCCCGACCAGCGTATCAGTGAAGACTTGCAGCAGTTCGTGTCGTTGACTCTCCGGCTTTCGCTGGGGCTTCTGAAGGCCAGCGTCACGCTGGTATCTTTTGTGGTGATACTGTGGACGCTTTCGGGGACGCTGACAGTACCGCTCGGAGGCAGTGAGATAGCCATACCCGGCTATATGGTCTGGGTGGCGATCATTTACGCCGCCGTCGGCACGTGGTTGACATCAAAAATCGGCCGGCCGCTGGTGGGTATCAATTTCAACCAGCAGCGGTTCGAAGCGGATTTCCGTTTCAGTCTGGTGCGACTGCGGGAAAACAGTGAGAGCATCGCTTTTTACAAGGGAGAGCGGCAGGAGCAGCAGAATTTTGCTAAACGCTTTGAGAAGGTGTTCGGCAATTTCCGCCAACTGATGAATCAGCAGAAAAAATTGACCTGGTTTACTGCCGGCTACAGCCAGATCGCGATTATCTTCCCGTTTGTCGTGGCCGCGCCACGCTATTTCAGCAACCAGATCCAGCTGGGCGGGCTGGTGCAGACCGCCTCGGCCTTCGGACGGGTCCAGGATGCGCTGTCCTTTTTTGTTGAAAGCTATTCGGTGCTGGCCCAGTGGCAGGCGGTGGTCAACCGTCTGACCGGCTTTGTCAACAATATGGAGCAGGTGCGGACGATGCCGCGGGAAAATCTGGTTCAGATCCATCACGATGCCGGACCGGCGTTTGCGGTGGCGGGGCTGAACGTCGGACTGCCTGACGGAACCCGGCTGCTTACCGGACTGGAACTAAGGCTTAACCCGGGGGATTCGCTACTCATCACCGGACCGTCCGGCTGCGGCAAAAGTACGCTTATGCGGACTCTGGCCGGCATCTGGCCGTTCGGCGAGGGCAGCATCCGTATTCCCCGGGGACAGCGGGTACTGTTTTTGCCGCAAAAATCGTACCTGCCTCTGGGAACGCTGCGGGACGCCATCCTCTATCCCCACAGTGCAGGCTGGGCGACCGACGAGGTCATCGCCAGGGCCATGGAGCTATGTAAGCTGGGCGAATGGGTGGGCCAACTGGACCGGATGGAAAACTGGGCTCAGGTGCTTTCTCTGGGTGAACAGCAGCGAGTCGCGTTTGCCCGGGTCATACTGCAAAAACCGCAGTGGCTGTTCCTGGATGAGGCGACGTCGGCGCTGGACGAACCGACCGAGAGCGCTATGTACGAATTGCTGCGCGAAGAACTCCAGGATCCGGCGATCATCAGTGTGGGTCACCGTCAGACGCTGGTCAAGTATCATCGCTCAAGGCTAAGGATTGATAAAAAGGGCGACTGGAACCTGGCCGGCTAGGAAGACTGTCGACATTGCGGGGCCGCAAGGGGCCGGACGTCGGAGCTCCGGCTGAAAACGCCGTAATTTGCTGTACTCCGAGCCGCCTGTCATGGTGACAGGCGGCTTTTGCCTTTTCGGGCAGGAGTTTCGCAGTGGGCGGCTAATAACTATTGTCAGAAGCTGATGTGAACGGATAAGGAGAAAGGTTATGCTTTATTTACTGGACACCGGCAATATCGATGATATCAAACGGGCCTGCGACTTGTATCCGATAACCGGAGTAACGACAAATCCGACGCTGATCGCCAGGGAGCGAAGCGATTTTCTCGGGCTGTTGGCGCGGATCAGGGAAGTTATCGGTGCGGATGCCATGCTGCATGTTCAGGCCGTCAGCAAAGCAGCGGCGGGAATTGTTGAGGAGGCCTGTTATCTTTATGAGCAGGTCGGCGGCAACCTGTATGTGAAAATACCGGTGATGGCCGAGGGCATCAAGGCCATCAAGCTACTCAAGCGTCTGGGTATCAAGACCACCGCGACGGCGGTTTTCACGCCGCCGCAGGCGCTGATGGCCGCGGTGGCCGGCTCGGACTTCGTGGCCCCTTATGTGAACCGGCTGGATAATATCTGCGGCGACGGGGTCCGGGTCGTCGGCGAGATCGTCGAATTGTTCCGGGTCCACAATCTTCCCACCCGGGTGCTGGCAGCCAGTTTCAAGAACACCGAGCAGGTGCACCAGGCCAGCCTGGCCGGCAGTCAGGCCGTGACCGTGAGCCCGGAGATCCTCGATTTGCTGTTGGGTCATCCCTTGACCGGCGCCAGTGTCGAGCAGTTTGTAAAGGACTGGGAAGGCGTTTACGGGCCGGGGAAAGTGACGACCGACGTCTAGGGACGGTGCTGGCGACATGTGATAATGCACAGCGCGGACGGCAATATCTATTCATCCGCACATAGACAGTGAAAGGATTACCTGGTATGCTTTACCAATAAGGCAACCCCGAGAGCAAAGGCGCTATAACTAGTTATAGCGCCTTTATCTTTTTGTCAGCCTGACAACCAAAACGAGAAATGACAAGGAGGCGAAAACAGGCAGGTTTTGTTGTTTTGCTGTGGAGGTGTCGAGATAATCAAATGTCGGGGAGGTAACTATTGTGTTCAAAAAAGCGGCTATTCTAATTATTGTCATCACTATAGGCGCGGCCATGCTGGTAAGCGGCTGCGGCAATTCCGGCAGCAACGAAATTAAAATCGGGGCACTGTTTGAACTGACTGGCGGACAATCGGCTTTTGGCACTTCAAGTCTGAACGGTGTCAGTCTGGCCTTGAAGGAGATCAACGCCAAGGGTGGATTATTAGGCAAGAAACTGGTGCTGGTGAACGGCGATAACAAGAGCGAACCTTCCGAGGCTGCCAATGCAATCACGAAACTGATTACTCAAGACAAGGTCGTGGCGGTTGTCGGATCGACAACCAGTTCCAACACGATCGCCGCCTCCGCAGTGGCCATGTCCAACAAGGTACCGCTGATTTCTCCTGTAGCCACCAATCCTCGTGTAACGGTGGATGATGGCGGCAAAGTAAAGGATTATGTGTTTAGGGCCTGTTTTATCGATCCGTTTCAGGGGACGGTAGGGGCGAACTATGCGTCTAAATCCCTCAAAGCAAAAACGGCGGCAATCTATGTCGATAATTCCAGTGACTATAGCAAGGGACTGGCTAAATTCTTCCGTGAAGCTTTTACAAAAGCCGGCGGGGAGATTGTGGCTGAAGAGGCCTATCTGCAAAAGGATCAGGATTTCAAAGCCACTCTGACGAAGATCAAATCGACGAATCCTGACGTTATCTATGTGCCCGGGTATTACGAGGAAGTGGGGAAAATAATCAAGCAGGCCCGGGAGCTTGGTGTAACAGTGGCGTTCCTCGGCGGCGACGGCTGGGATTCGCCCAAGCTGCCGGAAATCGCCGGTGCCGATGTTCTGAACAATACGTATTTCACCAGTCATTATTCGCCGGAAGACAAAAATCCGATTGTCGCGACTTTTGTCGATAAGTACAAAAAGGATTACGGTATTGTTCCCGACGCATATGCCGCTCTCGGCTACGATACGATGATGTTGCTGGCCGACGCCATCACCCGCGCCGGAAGTACCGATGCCGACAAAATCAAGGATGCACTTGTCGCGGCCAAAGGATTCAAGGCCGTAACAGGGGACATCACCATCAATAAAACCCATGACGCCGACAAGAGCGCGGTAATCCTGGAATTTAAGGAAGGAAAACAGGTATATAAAGATACTGTAAGTCCGTAGCTTTCAGCCCGCCGGCGCCAGTGCCGCGCAGTTTGGCAGGGGGCGGGCTCCGCGGGGACGGTAGAAATAGAGGACTGCAGGGCAGAGCGCCCTGCAGTCCTTTATTTTCGTAAACGGAAGACGCAGACAAGGTTAAAAAAGTACAGAGTCATAAATACTTCTGGTGATCGGGCTGAGATCTGTTTTACAATAGTATGTGACGGTCAAGCGAGGGGATGGGGTATGTGGTGAACAGCCAGTGGCAGCAGCGGATCAAGAGACTTAACCGGCAAAGATGGGTGGTTTGGGTGCCTGTGGCGCTGGCCTTTCTGGCCTCTTACTTTCATCGTACCGCCACAGGCGTGGTAGCTGACAGTCTGATGCGGGAATTCCCTTTTTCCCGGGCGGCCGAAATGGGAGGGCTGGCTTCGGTCTATTTTTATTGTTATGCCGCCATGCAGCTGCCGGCCGGCGTGTTGGCCGATTTTTACGGGCCGCGGCGGACCATTTCCCTGGCGCTTCTTCTTGCCGCCGCCGGAGCGGTGATCTTTGCCCGGGCCGAAAGCATCACCGCCCTTTATGCCGGCCGGTTGCTGTCAAGCCTCGGAGTCGGTTTGATTTATGTCAATATTGTGAAGATCCATGCCGAGTGGTTCCGGGGCCGTGAGTTTGGGACAATGACCGGCTTGGTAGTTATGACCGGCAGTGCCGGATTTTTGCTGGCGGCGACGCCGCTGGCTTTTGTGGTGGAATCGTATGGCTGGCGCAATGCCTTCCTGATGATTGCGGCTTATTCGCTGATTGTTGCCGCCGGCTGCTGGCTGCTGGTGCGGGACAGGCCGACAGATGCCGGACTGCCTTCGATGGCGGAGGTGGAGGCGAAGGAAAGCGGGATAGGGACAATGGCTTTGGCCGAAACCTGCAGCATCGGTGACAGCCTGAAAACCGTGATGAGCAATCCCTTTACCTGGTGGCCGTTTCTGGCATCGATGACGGTGTATGGGGTTTATATGGCCTTCATGGGTCTTTGGGGCGTGCCCTATTTTATGCAGGTCTACGGCATGTCCAGGATCGCCGCCGCCAATATCGTTCTGGTTATGGCGGCCGGCACGATGCTGGGAGGGTTGGCGGTCGGGGTCCTGTCCGACCGTTTGGGGCTCAGACGCGGACCCAGTGTCTGGTGCACCTGCGTTTTTTTTGCGGTATGGCTGCTGCTGACGGTCTGGGAGGGCGGAAGACCGCCGGTATGGGCTCTGTACCCGTTGTGCTTCGTTCTGGGAGTGAGCGTGTCGGGAGTGAACCTTAACGTGGCCTGCGGGAAGGAAGTGAATCCGCCGCGGATGACGGGAATTGCCGCCGGGATCGTCAATTCGGGGTCGTTTGTCGGGGCCGCGCTGGTGCAGCCTGCCTTCGGCTGGCTGCTGGACCGCCACTGGCAGGGAGCAGTGGAGCAGGGGGTCAGAATTTATCCCCTCGCGGCGTATCAAAGCGCCTTCTGGTTTTGTGCCGCCGTCCTGCTGCTTGGTGTAGTGTCGGCCTTGCTGATCCGAGAAACGAAAGGGGTCAATATCTGGCTCGGGCCGCTGCGGTGACCGGCAGACAGCCGGATGATATCTCCGGTTTCGCTGATGAGGCATTTCATAGTTCATGACGAAAGCGCACGGTCCTTTTGCCGGAAGGTCCATGCGCTTTTTGTCATCATCCTGTCGTGGTCTGTGCGGTAAGGTCGAACAGAGCGACCGTGACTTGTCCCATTGACCGGAATATATAGTGCTTTGACGCAGGCTGTTCAGTTGGTCGCACATATCGACAAATAACTGGGTTTTTTAGCAAAAAAAGGGTAATTATTCCTCTTGGCGAAGAACTTAATCAGTATAGCGAAGCGGTGCTTCGGCTGCAGACGCTTTAGAATGAATGGAGAGTGAACGATACAGTAGGAAAGCGAACAATTCAGCGAAGGGGGTAAGATGTATGACTGATAGCGATATCTATGTAGTCATGATTGTGGAGGATTCGCCGTTTCAGCTCCAAATGCTGGAAACGGTACTCAGTACGCTGAAATGCCAAGTAGTTTCCTGCGAAGATGGGATCGCAGCCCTGGACATGATCGGCCGGGTTCATCCTGATGTAATACTGCTGGATATTACGATGCCGAGGCTTGATGGCTATCAGGTCTGCAAAATTCTGAAGGATGATCCCAAACTGTGTGATATCCCCGTCATTTTTATCAGCACATTGCATGAGACTCTCGACAAGGTCAAGGCCTTTTCCCTGGGGGCTGTGGATTATGTGACCAAGCCGTTCCAGGCGGAGGAAGTACTGGCGCGGGTGGAGACGCATCTCAAGCTTCGCCGGCTGCATCTGGAACTGGAGGAGAGTAAGAAGGCCCTGCAGTCCCGCCTGCAATTGCAGACGCAGGAGCTCTATGAGATGCAGACGTCAATCGTCAGAGCGATGGCGGCATTGGCCGAGTCCCGCGATCCGGAGACCGGCGGTCATTTGGAACGGGTGCAGCACTATTGCCGAAGACTGGCGATGGAAGCCATTGCCCGCGATTTGGGTGATGGTCTCACCGTATCGGAAATTCCGGAACTTGCCTACAGTGCTATCCTTCATGACATCGGCAAGGTCGGAATTCCTGATGCCATTTTGCTGAAACCGGGAAAACTCACGTTTGAAGAATTCGAATATATGAAACGGCATACTACTATCGGAGCCGATACGCTGAAGATAGTTCACAGCAAGCATCGCCATTCTTCGATAGAACTGGCGATGAACATCGCCCGTTACCATCACGAACGATGGGACGGCCGGGGCTATCCGGAAGGCCTGGCGGGAAAAGTCATTCCGGTGGCTGCAAGGATTATGGCTATTGCCGATGTCTATGACGCTCTCAGGTCGCTGCGCAGCTATAAACCAGCTTTATCGCACGAAGCGTCGGTCAAAATCATGGTGGCAGAGCGAGGCACCCATTTTGATCCGGACTTGTTTGACGCCTTTATGGCCAACCAAGAGGAGTTTGCCCGAATTTTCGCCGAGTTTTCCCCGGAACGATTGGCTGAGATTCCTGATACCGAAAACTTGGTTGCTGTGAAGAGGTGATTCAGTATCGTGGATATGCGGACAGGTCGACGGGAGGCAGCAGTTATAGCTTGCGGGGCCTGGATTGTTTAGGATTTGCAATCGAAGAATAGAGGATTTTGAAGGGGGCAATGGCGAAATTAGCATCAATTATCCAGTTATTGGCATAACCCGCCTTGACTAGTCGGATTTGAAGGGGGAAAGGGCATGAACAAGGTTTACGCGATTATCGGGCCTCCCGCCTCAGGCAAGAGCTCTATTGTGAGGGAGTTAAGGAATCATGGGGGTATTGCCGCGCTGGTGAGCCATACGACCCGGCCGCCGCACGCCGGCGACAAAGAGGGCGAAAACTATTATTTTGTGGATAATGCGGCTTTTTCGCAGCTGCGCCTTGTGGAAAAGGTCAGCTATTCCGGTAATAATTACGGGTTGAGCAAGGACGAAGTGCAGGGCAAAGTGAACAACAATCCGATCTCGGTGGTCGATATCGACATGGAAGGTTATGCTCAGCTGAAAAAATTTCTTTCTGAGCGGCTGGAGTCGATCTATATTCTTGTCGACAGGGACGCGATTTTGACCCGGTCCCTGAGTCAGGGACTGAATCCGGACGTAATCAGAAAAAGGCTTGATTACGCCGAGAGCCAGGGAGAGTTCAACAACTGGGAGATCGCCGATCATGTGGTCAAAAATACCAGTTCTTTAGCTGTGACCATGCGGCAGGTGCTGGCGATCATGGATCTGGTGGAGCCGAAAAAGCCCAACGGCTAGAAGGACACAAGCACAGGAGCCGGGCAGTAGGGATCAACAGCTGTTGTTATTTTGTTGATCCTTTTTTGTTTGCCGAGTGGCGGGGAGCGCATACTTTTGTCACAATTTCAGATTACAATGAAGACTGGGATGGTCAGGCAAGGTCCAAGGCCGGCCAAAAGCGGAAGGGGGCAGCGGAATGCGACGGATAGGAATAGCGATGATTTTACTTGTGTCCGGTATCCTGCACTTCTGTCGCCTGAGTCAGGAAGGGCTGGCTAATCTGTATTACGCCGCCGGCGTCAAAAGCATGCTGATGAACTGGCACAATTTTTTCTTCGTCGCCTTTGACCCGGGCGGGTTTATCACCATCGACAAGCCGCCCCTGGGTTTTTGGCTGCAGACGGCCAGCGCGGCGATCTTCGGGTTCGGCGGCTGGAGTCTGATTCTGCCGCAGGCACTGGCCGGCGTTATTTCGGTATACCTGATCTATTTTCTTGTCAAACGGTATCATGGCGAGAGCACGGGTTTACTTGCGGCGCTGGTTCTGGCTGTTACCCCGATCTTTGTCGCCGCCAGCCGCAACAATACCATCGACGGCCTCTTGGTTATGGTGCTGCTGCTGGCGGTGCTGATGTTCCTGCCGGCGGCGGAAGAACTGAGTCTGAAAAAGCTTTTGCCTGCGTTTGTCTTGATCGGGGTCGGCTTTCATATCAAGAGCCTTCAGGCCTATATGATCCTGCCGGCCTTTTATATCACGTATTTTTTCACCTGTCCCGGCAACTTCAGGAAAAAAGCCGCCCATTTGGCCATAGCCACGGCGGTGCTGCTGATCGCTTCCCTGCCCTGGTTCGTCGCGGTGGACAGTGTAGCGCCGGAAAATCGGCCGTATGTGGGCAGCAGCGAAACTAATTCGGAGCTCGATCTTGCCACCGGCTATAACGGGTTGGGACATTTTCTCGGCTACGGGATCAGGGTGCCTGGGCGACAGGGACAGACGCGGGGTTTCCTGAATGCGGCCGCCGCCGGCGCACCTCAGGGGGACGGTTTTGCCGCTCAGCCCCCCGGACCTGGTCAACCGCCTGGCGGAGTCAGCTCGGATGGGCAACCGGCGACACAAGCCTTTGCCTCCATGAGGCAGACAGGCGGTGAAACCGGACGTCCGGGCCCGCTCAGGCTGTTTAACCGTCAGTTGGGAGGCCAGATCAGCTGGCTGTTGCCTCTGGCCCTGACAGGAACAGTGTTGGCGCTGTTTGGGGCCTGGCGGCGGACCCTGACCGCGAAAAGCAGGATGAAGCTGCTGTTCTGGAGCTGCTGGCTGATACCGCAGCTGGTTTTTTTCAGCGTCGCTCAGGGGGCTCACCGCTACTATCTTGTGATGATGGCTCCGGCGGTCGCCGCTTTGGCGGCGATCGGCTTCAGCACTCTGGCCGAGTGGTCACAGGGTGACGGAAAGAGCCGGTTTCTCCTGCCGGCGTCTATCATTGTATCAACCGCGGTTCAGGTGTGGATTGTTGCCGGGTATGATGAATGGCGGTCCTGGATGCTGCCGGCGGTTGCCGGTGCGGGGCTGGCGGCGGCAGCGCTGCTGGTCTGGCTGAGTGCCGGCCGCGGTGCCCGCGCCAGATGGAGACGACCGGCCCTGGCGGCGGCGGTGGCCAGTATGCTGCTGGCGCCCTGTGTCTGGTCCCTTACCCCGGTGCTGTACGGGTCAGGCAACGCCGCCTTTCCGTTCGCCGGTCCCGACCTTAATCCCGAGTCAAGAGCGCCTAATGCTGCCGGGGCCATGGCGAGCTTTTCGGCCCGGATGCCCGGGGTCGACCCGGGCAAGCTGGAGAGTTTCCTTCTGGCTCACCATGACCGGGAAAAATATATCGTAGCGGTGCCGAACGCCCGTATCGCGGCGACGCTGATCCTTGACACCGGACTGCCGGTGATGACTTACGGCGGCTTCATGGGGGCCGAGAAGATCCTGACCGCCGCCAGACTCGCGGAGCTGGTAAGCGAGGGGCAGGTCCGCTACATCCTGATTGCGGGGGGCGGCGGCCAGCAGCCCGAGCTCGAAGAGTGGGTCCGCCTGCATGGCACGGTGGTGCCTGATGATGAGTGGCGGATGCCGGAGGCGGAGGGGCCGGCGGCGAACAGGGGCGGAGCTGCGCTGCCGCGAATGCCGCTGCGGCTTTACGAGTGCCGACGCTAGACCCAATATAAAACAAACCGGGGTGCATTTCAAAGTGCGTCCCGGTTTGTTTTATGTATAAGAGATGATCGCCGCTTAGCCGGAAAAGAGAATTTAAGAAAACAATGTCATAAAAGTATACTTTCGGATAGTTCCATCCATGACTGTTTTAATTTATATTAAGATGTAAAGTGGCATTTATTGACATCGATTTGGTGATTTATAGCGGTAAGTTTGGTGACGCAAGCGAAAGAAGTTATCCTTGTTAGATAATAAGTCGAAATATAGATTGCTAATTTATCACAAACATTGACAAACTTTTCCTGGCGGTGATAGACTAAAGTTACAAATTTTGCTTGAAAAGATGAGAATTGGCAACGAATACTAGCGGTTGGCAGGCAGTTGAGCAATACTTTTAAGCGCTCGCCACTGTTTTTCATATAGTGCTTAAAACCAAGAAGGAGTGATTCATCTGTATCGGGTTATTATTAAAATCCACCGCGTTTTTTGTTTTGCACTTCTGATAGCTATTTTACTTGCGCCTTCGGCATACGCTCTGCCGGAAGGAAGCAACTTCCGTTACCAGTTCAGCAAGGACAGCGACGGGGTTCTTACCCGCTCTTATACCTATGAAAGCAGTGACGAGGAACAAGAATTGCCGTTCAGCTATTCGGTCGGTTACAACCACTTCGAACAGGCGGGCGGTCATATATCGGAACAGTCGTTCGTCGGCCGCTGGCGCAGGGAGCTTCCGGGAGACCAGGCCATAACTCTGTGGGCGGGAGTCGCCCGTAACAACCTTTTCACCTTTGTTCCCTATTCGGCCATGTACGATAAGATCCTGTCGCCCAAGGAACATGTCTGGCTCAGCTTTGAACACGGTACGATCCCTACCGTTGAAGCCTACAACGCGAGGCTTTATGACAGCACCTATTCGTTTACGTATCTTAATCGCATGACAAGCAGGCTCAATCTGACTACAACCTTTAGCAAAAGATTTATTAACGACGGCAACCAGGAAAAAATCGCGACCGTCGCTTTAGAACAAAAGTTTAACAGAAATTTCAAAACATCGCTTATTTACGGCTATGATAATGCCGCGTTTACCAACCCGGGGTATTATTTTGTCCCTCAGGGCCAGCGGGTAGTGTCGGTTAAACCTGAGGTGAATGTGGACATCGGGCCAGGCACGTTGACCGCATACGCCCAAGAGCCGTTGTGGGCCCGCAATAACGCAGGTTCTGTCAAGTATTATAATTACGGCTATGATTATCAGGTAGGTCGCTTTTCGGTGGGGTATGTCTATACAAAAGACGATACCTATACTTCTAGGGTTTACACGGCCAAATATCAGATTGAGTGGTGAATTTTATGAATCCGTTTTTCCTTGAATCGATATTCGGAATATCACTGTACCAAATTGTCATGGGACTGATTATCGGGCTTGCGGTCTGCAATGTGGTATTATTGGTACTTGTCTTTGTCGGCAGGATCATTAACTATGTCGATAAGAGCATGCTGCTGGACAGCTATAAAGACCAGGTTGGCCGGTTGATCGAGGCTATTGTCGATGAACAGCCTTTGCCGAAGATTAAAAAGAACAGCTGGTCCCGGCGGGCTTTCCTGATGATAGCCACCGAAAAGATGCCGGGCCTTGAGCCGAAACAGAAAAAAATTCTGCAGACGGTGCTGATCGAGCAAGGAGTCGTTAACTATCTGCTGGGAACATTAAGCAGCTTTTTTGTCAGGTCTCAGCTTAGAGCCTGCTATTATTTAGGAAACCTGCAAATTCTTCAGGCAGCCAGGCCACTGGAAAAAGCGATCCTCAGCCGCAATTTTGATGTGAGTCAGGCGGCGCTGGTGGCGCTGGCCAAAATAGGGCGGGATGTCGATGTAACAGTCGATCCTCTGAAAGTCCTCAACAACCGGCGTTTTACTATTGAGAGAAGGGCCGATTTTGTTTCTGAAATTATGGCGAGTTCGCCGGAGAAACTGTTTGACCTGGTGCAAGAGCCGCACGATGTCCAGGTCAAGCTTGCCACTCTCGTTGCTCTGGGGAAAATGAACTATCAGCCGGCGTTTCCTCTATTTGTCGAATTGCTGAAGCATCCCGAAAGCGAGGTTCGGATAAAAAGCGCCAAAGGCTTGTTCGGCTCGGATTACCGGGAGGCAATACCTGCTCTGACTCAACAACTGAATGAGGATGACGATTGGGTTGTAAAGGTGGCCTGCGCCCGGACGCTTGGTTCGCTACAGGCGTCGGAATCGGCAGCGGCCTTGATTCACGCTTTGCGGCACTCTCACTGGTGGGTCCGTACGGCAGCAGCCGATGCTTTACAGATGATGGGTGATTCGGTTATTGAAATGATTCAGGAGCAAATGGAAGTGGAAACCGATCGATTTGCGCTTGACCGTATGAGCGAAATCGTCTATAACCAAAGAATTTACGAGGCAGGAGGTGCAGAAAGTGGGAGACTGGATAGTGAGTCTGTGGTCGGAGAATTTGCTAAAGAGCCTGGTTATTCAGTATAACTACCTGTTTTTCTACTACTTTCTGGCTCTGAATCTGAGCTATTTATTAATGACCCTCGTATCCTTTCGCGAGATATTCGTTTATGTCCGACAGATCATATTCTGGGATCGCGGGTTTGTTTCCACGTCGGATTATACTCCGCCGATTTCCATTCTGACACCGGCATACAACGAAGAGCTGAACATTGTCCAGAATGTTCTTTCCTTACTGGCGCTCGATTATCCGGCTTATGAGGTTGTAGTGATCAATGATGGATCTACTGACCGCACGCTGGAGATTTTGAAAAAAGAGTTTTCCTTAAAACCGATCAAACACATCTTTCGGCCGACGTTGCCGTCAAAACCGATAAAAGGGATTTACGCTTCCGCCAAGTACCGCAATCTGATTGTTCTCGACAAGGAGAACGGCGGAAAATCGGATGCACTCAACGCCGGAATCAACATTATCCGCTACCCGCTGTTTTGCTCGGTGGATGCTGATACCATCATTGAGAAAGATGCCCTGGTCCGGGTTGCCAAACCGATGATGGAAGATCCCACCATTGTGGCCACTGCAGGCATTGTCCGGGTTATCAACGGATCAACCGTTCATAACGGCAAGATTGAAAAGGTGAGTGTTCCACACCAATGGATTCCCTTGGTTCAAATCGTGGAATATCTGCGGGCCTTCCTTGCCAACAGGACCACCTGGAGCCTGATGAATACCATGCTGATTATTTCCGGCGCGTTTGGGCTGTTCCGGAAGGATCTGGTTGTAGCGATCGGGGGATATTCAACTAAAACCGTCAGTGAAGACATGGAACTTGTCATGCGGATCCATGAGCATCAGCGACGGAATAACGTCAAGTATTCAGTAAAATTCATATCCGATCCGGTTTGCTGGACAGAGGTTCCAACGACGCTGACCGGCTTGATGCGGCAAAGAGACCGGTGGCACAGAGGGCTCATCGAATGCCTGACACGCTATATGAAGATGTTTTTGAATCCGCGCTATGGCTTGCTCGGGATGTTTACCATTCCCTACTACTGGATATTTGAGTTTCTCGGACCATTTGTCGAGTTCCTTGGGTACATATTTATCATTGTTGCCCTGGTTTTCAATTTCCTCAACTACGAGTTCTTTGTGCTGTTCCTGGCGGTATCCGTTTTATTCGGAACATTCATTTCAACCATGTCGGTCCTGTTGGAGGAAATGACCTACCGTCGCTATAAAAACAGCACTGACCTGATCTGGCTTTTTGTCGCAGCCGTGCTGGAAAATATAATTTATCGTCAATTGTCGACGCTTTGGCGAGTGAAAGCCGCCTTCTTCTTCTTCTTCAACAAACGCAAGTGGGGCAAAAGCGAGCGGAAGGGACTCAAAATGTCTGACGAAAAACGGAGAATGGCTGGATGAAAAGGCGCAGCTTAAGTATACTGGTGGTTCTTGCGTTTTTTGTCCTGACGCTGCTCGCCGACAAGGTGGCCATGGCCGAAAAAGTAATTCAATTTTCCGGGTACACATGGGAAGTGAAGTCCGGCTATCATGCGCCAGGGAAAAATCAGTGGAGCGACCGTAATGTCTGGGTTGATGAGGCCGGACGCCTCCATTTGAAAATTTCCCGGGAAGGCGGGATCTGGTATTGCGCCGAACTTTTCACGCTGCAGAGTTTTCGGCCGGGTCGGTTTGAATTTCAAATCGAAGGCCCGGTGGGACAGTTCGATCCTTTTGTGGTGCTCGGGTTATTTCTCTATCCCGACCCGAAAAAGGGTCCGGCTGAGGAAAACGAAGTAGATATTGAATTTGCCCGCTGGGGAAAAGCGGAGAATCCTGCCGGTTCGTACACAGTCATGGGGAATACCCACCCCTATCCGTTTTCTCTGGCGGACAGACTTTCGACCCATGTTCTGACCTGGGGCAGAGCGGATGTCGGGTTTCAGAGCTACTCCGGCCAGGGCAGTTCGGAGCCGGAACAGCAATATCATGACTGGATTTTTCATCCTGCCGAGTTTCACGGCTCTTTTCCGGCGGCACCCTTGCGGATACATCTGAATCTGTGGCTGTTCAGGGGCCATTCACCGGTGAACGGAGAAGGTCAGGAAATCATCATCCATCGCGTTACCTATGTACCGTTATAAGGTGAGGAGGTCTGCGGTTGTGAATAACAGAAAAGTAAAATTAGCCGTTTTTTTCGTGAGCCTGTTAATTCTGGTCGCTTCCCTGACGCCTGTGTATGCTTACGGAAGCATCAAGTCACAGGATGAGGGCAAGACGCCGGTTATCGATAATTCAGGCAAATTTAAATTGTCGCCGGACAGACTTTACCCGTTTGCCGGCGTGGAAGGCCCTGCCGATGCCACTGTCATACCCAAGGAAGAGCTGACCCCCTGGCAGAAATTCTCTGGGGGAGGCAAAACCCGGCTGGCGGTGCTGCTGACCGATACGGATTCGGACTGGCTGGCGCTGACGCAGGGACTAAAAGGGATGGGCATTCCGTTTACCATCACCACCGATTATAAACAGGCGGTGCAACACAGCGTAGTACTTGTTTACCCGGAGGTCGGCGGCAAGACGATGAGTCCGTTCGCGGTGAAGGCCCTGATGGATTTAACGGAAAAGGGCGGGGCGGTTATCGGGGTAAATGTTGTCACCGATTCCATGTATGATTTTTTTGGTTTTGATTATTCCCTTCCCACCGATAAAAACGGTTCCATCCGGTTCAACCCGGAAGTATCGCCGGTGGTCGCTTCTTTGCAGGATCCCCGTGAGGTTACCATCGCTTTGGGCGACAGCCGCTATAAAGAAGCCAACTACGGCACCTATGGCTATTTTCACCCGCGGCATACCCCGCTGGCTGTATTCGACAGCGGACAGGCGGCCGTGACCATGGAGCGCCATGGGCGGGGAGCAGCCTATGCTTTCGGCCTCGATATCGGCGGCTTCCTGGCTGAAGGCTATAATGACCGGGGCGAACTGATCGGCCGGTCCTATATCAATGAATTTGAGCCGGCGGCCGATGTTCTGACCAATCTGGTGAAACGGATCTATGTTTCCGGCGAGAAGGACGCAGTCACGGTAGGGTCTGTTCCGTTCAATAAAAAGCTGACAGTCATGTTTACCCATGATGTTGACTGGGGTCTTTCCAACGCCAATTCCATTGAATACGCCAAATTCGAACAGAGTGTGGGGATTCACGGTACCTATTTTATTCTGACAAAGTATATAACCGATTATAATGACGTGGCTTTTTTCAACAATGACTACATTCCCGCGCTGAAACAATTGGAACCGATGGGTATGGAGGTTGGCAGTCACGGTATTTCCCATTCCAAGGTTTATGAATTTGCGCCGCTGGGAACGGGGACAGAAAAATATCCCGACTATCAGCCGTATATAGCCGGTCCTTACACGCTGGTGAACGGAACGGTACTGGGAGAACTGCGGGTCAGCAAGTATCTGCTGGAAACGCTTGTGACCACTTCACAGAAGGTCGTAAGTTTCCGTCCGGGCGAGCTGTCCAATCCGAAAGCTTTGTCCCAGGCGCTGTGGGGCACAGGCTACAAATACAGTTCGACGATGCCGGCGAATGCGGCTCTGACCACTTTGCCCTTCCGGCTGAGTTACGGCAAGGACGGCAAAGCGGAAACCCCGATCTTCGAGTTCCCGTTGGCGCTGGAAGACGAACTTCCGCCGGCCCCGATGATCGAACGGCTGGACGCCGGGGTGGCTCTGGCGGACAAGATAGGACGTTACGGCGGGATCTGCGTCATCTTGATTCATCCCAATGAGACCGGCCAAAAACTGGAATACGAAAAACGATTCTACGAGAAGGTGAAAGACCGCGCCTGGTTTTCCTCTGTCGGCGAATTCGGCAATTGGTGGAGTGCCAGGGATCAGGTGCAGGTTGATGTGCGGACCGATAAAGAGAAGAAAATTGTCGAAGTGACCGCGCCTGTTCCGCTGGACGGGCTGACCCTGAAGGTGCCGGCCGGTTGGCGGTTGATGAATGGCGACAAGGTCGGTCTTGATATTACGCAGGACAAGGAAGCCATTGTCATCAAGCGGGCTGAAGGGAAATTCAACCTGGTATTTTCCAGCGAGGTATCACATTAGGACTAAAGCGGTGGAGGGAATAGATGTGAAACGGCTCATTGCTGTGGCGGTCATGGCTATGTTCTGCCTGGTTCCCAGTCTGGCCCTGGCGGCCGATTCGGAATACAATAGTTCAACTTACGGGTTCCGCATCATGCTTCCGGATGGCTGGAAAGTGGTGCAGCAAACGGTGGAAGCCAATTTCGACATGACATTCGGTAACAGTACCGGGCAAAATATGACGATCAAAATTTTCAATAACGAGCCCAAATCCTTTGATGAAATGACGCAAGACGTTATTGATGAATTTGTGACAGAGTATATTCCTGATTATACAGGTGAAATGTCCGCGGATGCTCTTGATTTCACGGTGCAGGAATCGAAAGTGATTCGCATCGACGGGAGAAAAGGGCTGTATGTATTGGCAAAGGCTCATTATTCACAGGGCGTCGAGACAACGGTAGAGCATTATATGGTTATCGCCAAGGGGAATATGTACACAGTGACCTTCAGCGCCGTCTCCGAGAACTATGGTGCGTCCAGGGCTCTGTTTGACAAAATGGCCGACAGTTTTCATATTCAATGAGTTATCATTAGAGCAAAGAATCTAGGAGGGGTACCAGTGCGGCAGCGTATTATGTTTTCGGTCTGGGTGTGTTTGTTGACGGTCTTTTTACTAAGCAGTGTTTGTGCTGCTGCCGGTTCCGCGGAAGCGGAAAAAACAGACAGCGCCGTAACGACGACGGTCGACCGTTTTTTGAAGACGGCACCGGACATGAGTTTTTATCGTTTGAACTTCAAAGCCCTGAACAACATCATTTTATCCGGTGTCAAGAATTTCATGCTTATTGATGTGCGGGACGAGCAAGCCTTCAAGGCGGAACATATACCGGAGGCTGTTAATGTTCCGCTGCCGCTTCTGGTCGACAGGCTGTCGATGATTCCAAAGGATAAACCGGTCTATGTGATAGCCGGTCAGGACAGTGATTCCTCGTATGCAACTGCGGCGCTGAGGATGCTTGATTACCACTCATGGATGGTTGAGGGAGGGCAAGATGCCTGGAAAACGGCCGGGTATCCGCTGGAGATCAAAAAATGATTGAAAGATTAACCGGCCATATAGTATTGTGTGCGGTCCTGGTCTTACTTTTGCTGTCAGTCGGGACCGCATGCGGCGCAGCGGACAGAGCCGGCTGGACTTTGGTCTGGAGCGACGAATTCAACGGACCGAACGGGACGCCCCCCGACAGCACGAAATGGCGCTATGAGATAGGCGGCGGCGGTTGGGGCAACGATGAGCTGGAATACTATACCGACAGGATCGAAAATTCTTTTCAGGAAAATGGCAACCTGGTGATCAGGGCCCTTAAGGAAAATTATAAAGGCAGGCATTACACATCAGCCCGCCTGCTGACCAGAGAAACTTTCGCCCAAGCTTACGGAAGATTCGAGGCCAGGATAAAAATTCCCACAGGGAAAGGCCTATGGCCGGCCTTCTGGATGCTTGGCAGCGATTTTGACAAAAAAGAAGACAACTGGCCGGATTGCGGCGAAATCGATATCATGGAGAATATCGGCAGCGAACCTTCGGCGATTCACGGCAGTATGCATGGTCCCGGATACTATGACGACAAGGCGATTACCGGGTCTTTTTCTTTTGCCGACTATCGGAAGTTTTCGGCGGATTATCATGTTTTCGCGGTGGAATGGGATAAAGATAAAGTCCGCTTCTTTGTCGATCAGAATAATTATGAGACGATAACGAAACAAGAGGTATTATCCTACGGCAAATGGGTTTTTGACAAGCCGTTCTTTATTCTTCTGAACGTGGCCGTTGGCGGGGAATGGCCCGGGAAGCCCGGCCAGGCAACGGTTTTTCCTCAGAGCATGCTTGTGGATTATGTAAGGGTATATAAAAAGCAGGAACGGCCGGAAGAATAGCTGAGAAAAGAAATAGGGAATATAAAAACGAGGAACATAAGAGTTCCTCGTTTTTATATTATTCTGTCTTTAGTTATAATATCATATTTTGTGCCGGCGGCGTCAGTTTCCCGCGGCTTTCGCCGCCAGATAGGGATTGTCGAGATAGTTGACCGGCTTTGGCGGACTTCCCTGGAAAGACTGGACGAGTTCGGCCGGCTGGGACAGCCAGTTTTGCCCCCGGTATTCCCAGACCCACGGCGCCGGCGTGTTCAAGTAGTAGTAGCCGTCGAAATAACCCCAGCGGCTGAAGGTATGCCTTTTGCCGATATCTTTGCGGCGGGACCATATGTCGTCAAGGTCGACCAACAGGTAACCGGAGTAGGCCTTTTTGATGTTGCGGCGGCCGGGGGACTGCGTGGAGGCCAGTTCCGGCAGGGGGAAGAGGCTTTCGCTGGAAGGGGCGCGGCCGGAGCCTTCCAGGGCGGTGATTTCATGCGTCCCGGAGCTGACGACCACGGTGGGGCGGCCGGCGGTCAGGACGACGCGGGGGCCTTCCCATTTACGCCATTGGTTATTGCTGAAGGACAGGAGGAGGTCGAGACGGTCCGGTCCGTCGGCGGCTTTGCGGACAGCCAGCAGGATTCCCCCCATGTCGTTCTCATGCTGGTCGCTGCCCAGGTGGCGGGGGTAATAGAAGTAATAGCCGATGAAATAGTGAGCGTCGCTTTCCACGACCGAGTAGTAGGCGGCCGCAGCCGGCGGGTAAAACGGCAGGTCGCCGGAATTGTTGTCGGTCCGCCAGTCGTTGTCGAAGTTGACGGTGGTAAAGATGTTCTCCTGTGCGACCGGGTTGTCGCGCTTGTCCTGCTGGTAGACGACCGGCGCCCACTGCAGCACGGCGTCGAGCCCCGCGGCCCGGCAGGCTCCGCCCGGAGGAAGGAGCAGCCCGACCAGCAGGGTAGTGATAATCCAGGTGGTTTTCATGCTGTCCATCCTTAATCTGAAATTATTTTGGGGGTAATCAGGATTACAAGCTCGGTTTCTTTCTTTTCGGAGTCGGTGGACCGGAAGAGGCGGCCCACCAGGGGGATGTCGCTGAGAAAGGGAAACCGGGTGGCCGTTTGGGTGCTTTCGCGCTGGATCAGACCGCCCAGGACGATGGTTTCGCCGCTTTTGACCCGCAGGGTGGTGTCGGCCTGGCGGGTCCGGATGTTGGGGTTGCCGGCGGTATCATAAGTCGTCGGATTGCTGACCTCGGGCTTGAGGTGGGTGGTGATGGTCCCGTCATCGTTGACGAAAGGCGTCACTTCGAGTTTGATATTAACCGATTTATAGACGACTGTGGTGCTTGAACCGCCGGTGTATGTATTTAGCTGTTGTATCGCCAGATCGTCACCGATGATGATGGAAGCGGTCTGGCCGTCAAGGGCGGCGATACGGGGGCTGGCCAGCACCCGGGCCTTTTGCTCCGATATTTTGTGATTGATGGTGGCCTGAAGGTCGAAACCCAGCTCGGGGTGATTCTTGATGCCCAGGCTGACCCGCGCGGCGCCGGTGGAGGTGTAAGACCCACTTACGATTTCCCCGGTACTGCCTGTGTTTACGGTTGTGGACGGGGTCGACGGCAGTACGTGGGAGTCGCCCCAGTTGATGCCGATGCTTTTGCTGTCATCTCTGGATATTTCGATGATCTCGGCTTCGAACATCACTTGGCGCGGCGGAACGTCGACCTTGGCCAAAAGGTCACTGACCTGGTCGTAATCGTCGCTGGAGCCGAGGACGATGATGGTGTTATTGGTGGGTTCCAGCCTGATTCGGTCCTCGGGGACGAGCATGGTGAGGAGGGTCTTGGCCTGGTCGGCCCGCAGATATTTCAGCCGGATCACCAGGGGGCGCTGGCCGAAAAAGCCGGCCGGCGGGGGCGGGGCGGCAGATACCTGTCCCGGGGCGGGAGCGGCGGCCGGAGCCGAAGGCGCGACAGCCGCCGGGGCGGAAGGAACGGCCGACGGAGTGGTTCCTCCGGTTGCAGGGACGGGCTGGCCGTCCGGCGAGTCGGCAGAGGCCCACGGCCGCGATGGCGGGGCCGCCCAGGCGACGAGGGACAAGGATAAGATAATGACAATAAGGAAAAGCGTCAACACGCTGTTCCGTTTCAACTGATGCAAATGCTCGCACCTCCCTTTGTTTGCAAGTATTTCCCTGCCAGAGCCCATTTTCCTCTATTTTCGGCGGAAGATTTGCCTTATTTCGCGAGAATCTGCTTTTGTTCTACATGGTTCTCCGGCTTTTGCGGACAAATCCGCTATCGCTCGCCAGATCTGGGGTGGCGGCGGCTTGGTATTTCCGGGCGGGGCCGGCGGTTAGGACCAACAGCCCAGGACCCAAGCGGCATTGACCCGGATTTTTGAGACGCACGCCCGATGTCTCCCGGCAGCGGCATTGCCTATAATGCAATTATAGACAGCTATCAGGTGAAGCGCGGTTCATCGTAATAAACGGCTGAACGTCAAAATGACTTGAGGAGAGAAAACGAAAAATGCGAAACATCAGGAAAAGGATGAACTGGGTTGTACTTTGCGGTATTCTACTGGCGGCGGCCTGCGGAGGCGCAAACGCCGAGGCCAAGACGATCAGCGTTTCCGGGACAAGCATCCAGGCGGCGATCAACGCCGCGGTGAGCGGGGATGTTATTGTAGTGAACGCCGGCACCTACAAGGAGCAACTGAGTATTGTCAGCAAGTCCGGCATTACGCTCCAGGCGTCGGGAGCCGTGCTGATCGACGGGACGGGCATGAAGGTGCCCAGCGGCGACAGCCAGATGGTGCTGATCAAAAACTCGGCCAACATCACTTTTCAGGGGTTTGAGGTCGCCAACTATGTGACATCAAGCAGCAGCGCCTTCAACAAGGGTATCATGGTGACAGGCAGCGGCAGCTATATCAAGATCCTCGGCAATAAGGTCCATAATATCGTGAACACCAACGCCAACGGCGGAGCCCACGGGATAGCGGCCTACGGCACCAATTCCACAAGTTCGATCAATAACCTGGTCATCGACAGCAACGAGGTATATGGCCTGAAGACCGGCTGGAGCGAGTCGGTGGTTCTCAACGGCAATGTGGAAAGGTTTGCGGTGACCAACAACCATGTTCATGACAACAACAACATCGGCATCGACTTCATCGGCTGGGAAGGCACCGCCACCGGCGCGGTGGACCGGGCGAGAAACGGCGTATGCTCAGGCAACTATGTCCACAATATCAGTTCGAAAACCAACCCGTCCTATGGTGGCGACAAGTGCGCCGACGGGATCTATGTCGACGGCGGCACGCAAATCACCATCAGCAATAACCGGGTCGAATACTGCGACATCGGCATCGAACTGGGAAGCGAGCACAAAGGCAAGGACACCAGCTATATTACCGTGACCGGGAATACCGACCGCTGCAACATAACCGGCCTGTACCTGGGAGGCTATGACTCCAAACGCGGCCAGACCAACAACTGCACAATCCAGAACAACATTATCCAGGCCAACACCGGCGAGCAGGTCTGCTTCCAGTACTACTGCTACAACAATATCCTGACCAATAACACGATCAGCAAAGTCAACGCCATCTCGTACGTCAAGGCGTCGACCTGCAGCGGCAACGTTACAAGCCCCAATACCCTTCTTTAGACAAGTTGACAGCCATTGGACCTGACAGGTGCCTCCCCAAGCGACTTGGAGGCACCTGTTTTTATTGTTTTGAATTCACCGGATGGATGAGCTATAATATACATTACAGTGACAATTATTAATAAGGAATTATTATGCTGGCGAGCCAGTAATTTTTTGAGGATGGGAATAAGATGACTGTGGTAAAACTTCTGAAATATGTTCTGTTGGCCGGAATCTGTTTCACGGTGATGAATCTGTCGCTCAAAACGGCGGTTCAGACGCCGATTGGCGGATCAACCGCGCCGCAGACCCGTGACGGCAAATGGAATGACAATAAGAAGGCCGCTTCCATGGGCAGCGTCAACTATAAAGAAGAAATGATCAGCCTCATTGAAGAGATCAGTGTCTACGCCAAAGCCAAAAACCGCTCGTTCCAGGTCTTCGGCAACAACGGGCTGGATCTTTTCCGGGCCGAAGAGGTGGGCACGGCTTCTGTGCAGCGGTTGCTGTCCAGTGTCGACGGAGTGATCATGGAGGGCTTTTTCTACGGCTGGGAAATGCAGGATGACCGCAGGACCCCGTCTTCTGTCAGGAACAAATTGTTAGGAGCTTTGGCTGTGCCGATCGACCGCAGGCTGCCGATTCTTAATATCGATTACTGCCAGGACCGGCACAACGTAGATCGCGCTTATCAAGCCGGCGATCAGCAGGCTTTCGTCAATTTTGCCGCCGACAGCCGGCAGCTTGACCGCATTCCCCAGTACCCGCTGCCCCTCAACAGGGAGAACAGTGCCGATGTCCGCAACCTGCAGCAGGTCAAGAACTTTCTTGTCCTGTTCAATCCGGACCAATTCCCGACCAAGCAGGGTTATCTTGACAGCTTGCGCGACACCAACTACGATTTGATCATCATTGACATGTACTACCAGGGTGAGGCTCTGTCGGCCGGTGAGGTGGCGTCGCTGAAGGTCAAGAAAAACGGCGCCGCCAGACTGGTCTTCTCCTATATGAGTGTCGGCGAGGCGGAAGACTATCGTGGGTATTGGCAAAAATCCTGGTCGAAATCGCCCCCGGCGTGGGTAGCCGAGCAAAATCCCGATTGGCCGGGGAACTTTAAGGTGAAATATTGGGCTGCGGACTGGAAAAGAATTTTATTCGGCGCTCCTGGCGCTTATCTGGATATGATCCTGGACAAGGGGTTTGACGGGGCTTTTCTGGACGTGATTGATGCTTTCGAATATTTCGAGGGGTAGGCGGGAATGGCGCCGTTTGATGATAATGGATAATTAGCGACAAAAATATACTTTCGGATAGTTCTATTTGAGGCTGATTCACTTTATGATTTGGGTGGGTCGGCCTCTTTTGCCGGGATGACGGCGCCTTGCTTATATTTCGTAAGATACAATCGACAATATATCACAAGATAGCGGGGCATGTTGGAAAAGACGGCCGAAGGGGGCGCCAAAGTGTACGAATTGGTACTGGTGAACCAAGCGTTGTACTGATCGGTTCAATAAAAAACGGCTGACGAATCGGCGGTGGCAGTTTAATCCCATCCCTGCATGATTTTGTCAGTTTTTCGAGGTTGTGGCATAAATCTTGCAAACATAAAAGAAAGCAAAAAGCTACTGAGTATTTTTAGTGTTTAATTTCTGAGCTTTAATTATAGTGATTTTCTTTATGAAACGAAAGGGGAAGGAGTGTGTTTTGTTCCTTGTCGGGAACTGATACGCAAGATATGGTGTAAAAGGATAAAAACTGCAGAATGTTTGGCTAAACTACAAAAAGCATTTTAATGTAACGATTATTGACAGTGTTTTACTTATAACGTAAACTGATAATACAATTTTTAAAAGACTGGGAGAATGATGATGCGAATATTAATAACAGGCGGTTATGGGTTTATCGGCTCGCATGTGGCTGAAAGGTTCTTTAAAGAAGGAAACTCAGTGTTTATTATCGATGATCTTTCGACCGGCTCTAAAGCAAATGTGAAAATTGATCATAAATTTTATAATCTCAGCGTAACTGACAAAAAATGCGAAGAAATATTTCGAATGAACAATATTGATGTTGTCGTGCATCTTGCGGCCCAGGTCGATGTAAGTGTCTCCGAGGCCGATGCGCACCTGGACAGTCAGTCGAATGTCCTGGGTCTGGTAAACATACTGGATCTGGCGAAAAAATACGGGGTCAAGAAGTTTATTTTCGCCTCGTCGGCGGCGGTGTACGGTGACACGGACGTACTGCCTATTGCGGAGGATGCCTTGAACCGGCCGATGTCGGTTTACGGAACCAACAAAGCCATCGGCGAGTTTTACTGCCGGCAGTGGAAAGAGCTTTATGGCCTTGACACCATCGTTCTGCGGTTTGCCAATGTGTATGGTCCGCGTCAGGGGGTCAAGGGTGAAGCTGGCGTTATATCCATTTTCATGAAGCAAATTATGGAAGGCCAGGAGCTTGTCATCTTTGGCGACGGGAAGCAGACCAGGGACTATGTTTACGTGGAAGACGTGGCTGATGCGGTGTACCGCGCGGCCGGGAAGACCCCCGAGCACGGTGTATTCAATATTTCCACCAACTCGGAGCACAGTCTACTGGATCTGGTGGATACTCTCGGGCAGTTGGAACCGGTGAAAGGCATCCGCCATGAGGATAAAAGGAAGGGCGATATCTATCGCTCCACGCTGGACAACACCCGGGCCAAGGCGGAGCTGGAATGGGCACCCAAATATTCGTTTGATGACGGTTTGCTGAAAACCTTCCGCTGGTACCAGACCGAATGGAGCAGGGGTTTGGCCGCTGCCACCGTAGCGACAGGCGGCGCCAGTTCGTTTGCAATACGGCCTTATTTTGAGAATCTGCTTTTGTTCGCGCTGGTGGCCTTGGTGAGCTATAACAACGCTTATGGCGGCCCGGTGGATTTCAGGCTGGGACTTGATTACAACTATGTTTATATCGCGATCATGGGTTTCCTGTACGGAAAGCGCCAGTCGCTGCTGGCCACCGTTTTGTCGGCCGGGATCCTGATCGGCAATTATGTGCTGCGGGGCGGAGACCTTGTAGCCATGCTTTACCAGGCCCAGTATCTGGCCCATCTGGCGACATATCTGTTCTTCGGCGTCGTGACCGGATACGCCATCGACAATAAAGAAAGAATTTTCTCGGATACCAATAACGAACTGGACAACCTGAAGGACCGTTACACCTTCCTGGAGAGAATGTACCTGGAAGGAAGCCAGATCAAAGAAGAACTGTACACCCAGATTGTCAATTCGGATGACAGCATTGGGAAAATTTACAACATTGTCAGAGAACTGGACAGCCTGGAAATTGAAAATATCTATACCGCGGCTGCCGGTATCATCGCGTCGGTGATGAAAACAAAAGGGACGGCCATTTACACCGTCAGCAAGAATCACAATTTCCTGCGGCTGAAGACCAAAGCAAGCGATGCCCCCAATCATCTGGCCAACTCGGTGCGAATCAGCGATCATCCCAATCTGAAAGAGATGATGAAGACAAAAAAGGTTTTCGTGAACAAAGAAATGGATTCAAGCTACCCGGATATGATTGCTCCCATCCTCTACGAAGGAGAGGTCATCGCCGTTGTCGAGCTTTATGGCCTTGCTTTTGAAAGCCTCACCCTCTATCATGAAAACTTGTTCAAGGTCACGGTCCTGTTGATTTCCGAGGCGCTGACCAAAGCCTATCTCTATGAACAGGGGGTTCAGGACAAGAAGTATCTGAACGGCACCAGGGTTCTGACGCCGGCGGAATTCGGAAAAGTGGAGGCCGAAATCGACAGACGCAAAGACAGCTTCAGCTACGAGACTGCGCTGCTCAAGCTGTCTGAGAAAAGGAACGATTTTGAGGAGCTGTACCACACCCTGATGTCCTGTATCCGGGCCGAGGATTATGTGGGGCTGCGGGAAGACGGTTTTGTGTATGTTCTGTTGCTCAATATTTCCGAGAATCTGGTCGCCGATGTCCTGGCCCGCCTAAAGAACGCCGGGATCGACTCGGCGGAAGTGCAAGGTGAGAGTCATGCTCATTAATCTGGCTATCGGTTATGTCGCGTTGTCGCTGATTTATTTTCTGGTCCGGTCGCGCCGAAACCGAGCCCAGGCCTTGACCGAATTGGTGATCGCCCTGTTGATCCCTGGTTTCGGGCTGATCTTTCTCCTGCTTATCGGGTCGGCAAAACTTCTGCGGCTGACAGGCGAGGACCCTTCTTATATGTACCGGGATTTCAGGATGCCTCATCCCAGCCTCGGCAATTTCACGAAAGCGGAAGCCGACATCATTCCGATCCAGGATGTGCTGACCCTGGATGACACCAAAACGAAACGGGCGCTGCTGGGGGATGTCATCAAGAAAGATGTGCTGATTAACAAGAACGTCCTGTATAAGGCGGTAAAGGATCCTGACAGCGAGGTATCGCATTACGCCGTGTCGATAGTAACTCACAAGATTCAGGAGATGGAAGCGATTCTGTTCCAGCTGGAGAAGCGGCTGGACAGTGATTCGGCCAATGCCGAGGTTCTGAAACAGTACGCCGATGTTATGGATATCTATGTGAAGATGGGGTTCCTTGACGAGGTTTCCCAAAGGAAATACGAGCAGGCCTATGTCTATGCACTGGAAAAGCTGCTGGTGCTTGATCGGAGCGAAAAGAAATATTTTATTGAGAAAATCAACTATGAACTGAAACTGGGTGATCTTGCGCAGGCCGAACGTTTTTGCGCCTTGTTCAAGGATGCTTTCCCGGGCGACGAGGATCCCTATGTCATGTATATCAAATTGTATCACCGGATGAATAATTACCAGAAACTGCAGGAAACAATCAGACAGCTCAAGGGTTCGGACATCCGCTTCACTAATAAGGCTCTTGAGACAATCCGGTTCTGGGACAGGAGTGAGCAGTATGTTTAACCGGAACATCACCATCGTGCTCTGTCTGATTCTTTTCCTTGGGTTATTTTTTCAGTACAACCGGACCGACGGGTTTATCAAACTGATCCGCAACATCAATGTTTCGTCGGCGATGGCTCCGGTCAAGCAACGGGCCGATCTGGACGAAAATATTCCGCGGGAAAAGTATCTGCTTGTTTATGACGCCGAGAACGTGTACAGCCTTTTGCTGAAACGCAGTGTTGAGAAAACGGTCCAATACATGAAGAAGGATGTCCAGTCGGTGGCGGCCAAAGAGACCGCCGGTCTTGCCATGAATTTCACCGGCATTATTCTGGCTGTCGAGAATCTTGACAATATACGAAACCTTTCGGCCATCCGGGAGTATGTCCGGGCAGGCGGAAAAGTCTACCTGATGATTCGTCCCCTGCCCGGCGCCGCGCTTACAAGCATGTACCGGGAAATCGGCTTTGCGAATATCGGGGGAATTATCAATACTTCCGGGATTAAAATGCGCAGCAACCTTTTGATCGGCGGGAAAGGCTTCGAATTAAATGAGGACACTTTCAGCACTTCATCCCTGAAGGGGGATATTGATGCCAAAGCCCGCGTGCATGTGACATCCAGCGAAGGCGTTCCCCTGTTGTGGGAGTACCCTTTCGGGCAAGGCGAGTATATCGTTTATAACGGTTCCGGCTTTGATGACAAAACCAACCGGGGTCTGCTTGTAAGTATGCTGGGGCTGGGCCGGGACAGCTATGTTTACCCGATGCTGGGGATCAAGGTTGTCTTCATCGACGACTTCCCGGCGCCGTTCCCTGAAGGGTTCGATGAGAGGCTGAACCGGGATTACCATATGCCTACAGCCGAATTTTTCCGGCGGATCTGGTGGCCGGACATGCTGAAGACGGCGACGAACTACGGCGTCAAATATACCGGCGTGATGATTGAAACTTACGATGATAAGGTGCAGCCTCCGTTTCAACCGGAAAAACCTGATCCGATCGCCCGCAACAATCTGATCATCTTTGGCCGGGAACTGCTGAAGAACGGCGGGGAGATGGGACTACACGGCTACAATCACGAACCGCTGGCCCCCAAGGGCTACAATCAGGAAAAGCTTGGCTACTCCATCTGGGAAAGTCCGTCGGACATGGCGCTTAGCGTCGTGGAAGCGATACGGTACCACCATGACGTTTACCCGGATTACAAGCTGAAGGTCTATGTGCCGCCCTCCAATATTCTCAGCCCCGAAGGCCGGCAGGCTTTGGTCAAGTCGATGCCGGACCTGAAGGTTATTTCTTCCCTCTATATCGGCGGACCGGAGGAGAGTTCAGCTTTAGTCCAGGAATTTGGCCGGGGCCCGGACGGGATTCTGGATATGCCGCGAATCTCGTCGGATTATACCCGGGATGCCGTCAATGACTGGAGTATTCTCAACGGGCTGAACTTTCCCGGAGCCTTTATCCATTTTGTCCATCCGGATGATATCTTCTTTGCCGAAAATGCCAACAGAAGATGGAAAGACATGTACAACGATTTCGACTCGCTGTTGAAAGAGGTGTATGAAAAGTACGGCTGGCTGAGAAGTGTCACGGCATCCCAGGGCGCCGAACATCTCGAGGATATCATCAACATGGATTACCGCGTGGTGGATCAGGGCGACCGGTTGCTGCTGTCTTGCTGGGGCTTCCGGGATGAGGTTTACTTCACTTTGAAAACAGCGAAGAAGATCAAGGACTATCAGGGATGCACGGTACAAACCATCGACGAAAATGTGTATTTGCTGAAAGTTTCCGCGCCGCTGGTAACCGTGCGGTTTGAAAGTGGGGTAAAACAGTGAAGATATGTATGCTAGTGGAAGGTAGTTATCCCTATGTGACCGGAGGGCTGTCCGCCTGGGTGCAGATGATGATCAAAGGGATGCCTGAGCATCAGTTTATCATCTATTCCATAGCGGCCGAGGAGAAGGACCGGGGCCAGTTTCAGTACGAACTGCCGCAGAATGTAATCGGCATCGAAGAAATCTTCCTTGATAATATCCTGAACCTGAAGAGCCCGCGGACGGGAAAATATCAGATGACCCCTGCGGAACGGAACAATCTGCTGTCGCTGATCTGCGGCGAGGGTGACATCGATCTCGACAGATTGCTGCACACCTTCCGGTCGCGCCAAAGCGGCAATGCGCTGGAAATTTTCATGAGCTTCGAGTTTTTCGATGTTATCACCAGCGCTTACCAGGCGAAGTTCAGCCGTCTTCCCTTTACCGACTTTTTCTGGACGGTAAGGTCGATGCTGTTGCCGCTGTTTTACCTCATCAAGCAGGACCTGCCGGAAGCCGACCTCTATCACAGCGTGGCCGCAGGCTACGCCGGGGCGGTGGGCGGGATGGCCGCGACGCTTTACAAGAAACCGTTCATTTTGACCGAGCATGGCATCTATTCCCGGGAACGGGAAGAGGAAATCATCAAATGCAGTTGGGCCAAGGGTGACTTTAAGTCCCTGTGGATCAATTATTTCTACAGTCTGGCCAAGCTGACCTACCAGAAGGCCACCCGGGTATTTACGATGTTCGAGAAGAATTCGGAGATGCAGGTGACCCTGGGCTGCGATCCCGCCAAAATCGGCATCATCCCTAACGGCATTGATGTTGTCGGGTACGAGAGTCTCAAGCAACTAGGCGGTGAAAACGGGTTCATCAACATCGCCGCCGTGGTCAGGATCGTGCCGGTGAAGGATATTGTCACGATGCTCAGGAGCTTTTATCTGGTCAAACAAAAACTGCCCAACGCCCGGTTCTACATCATCGGGCCCTACGACGAAAACAAGGAATATTACGAAGAATGCCTGAAAGTGGCCGCCAGCCTCAACATCAAGGATCTTGAATTTACAGGCTCGGTCAATGTACGAGAATGGATGGGGAAAATCGATATCATGGTTTTGAGCAGCATCAGCGAAGGGCAGCCGCTCTCGATCCTGGAAGGGATGGCAAGCAGAAAACCTTTTGTGACCACCGATGTGGGCAGTTGCCGGGAACTGCTGCAGGGCAACGATGACGGCTTCGGTACGGCAGGCCTCGTTGTTCCGATGATGGATTTCGAGGAAATGGCGAAGGCGATTGTTACTTTGGCACAGGACAAGGAGCTCAGGGCCGAGATGGGGGAAAACGGCCACCGGCGGATTTCCAGTCTATATACTCTGGAAGGCTTTATCGAAGGCTATAAGAAGGTTTATCGCGAGACGTATGCGGGAGGAGGAGTATAATGGCAGGGATAGGTTTTGAACTGAAAAAACTGTTTCTTGACAAGAGCACCATCGGCTATCTGCGAGCCTATTCCTATACCGCGATTGTAACCACCGGCCCGTTTGTGCTGATGACAAGCATGGTCCTGATTATCCAGCTGATGCTGTACATCTTCGACACGCCGTACTACGACAACCAGCTGTTTATCGCCTCGGTGGTGTACCCTTTCATCTTTTCCCAGGTCTTCTCCAGCAGTTTCGCCATGTTGATCACAAGGTATATTGCCGACAAGTTATACAGCAGGCAGTTTGAAGATGTTCTGCCGTCGCTGTTCGGGGTACTGGCACTGGCACTCGCGGTGGCTGCCGTGCCGGCAGTGCTGTTCTTCTGGAACAAACCGCTGTCCATTGAAATGAAGCTGGCCACATTTGTCCTTTATATGGAGCTGATCGTGATCTGGATCGAGGGGGTCTTCCTGACCGCTCTCAAGGACTATAAAAAAATCATTCAGTCTTACGCCAGGGGCGCTCTGATCGCGGTATTCCTGGCCTTGGCCGTGCTAATCACCCGCAAGACCGAGACTATTTTAGGGGTACTGCTGGCGATGGACATCGGCGTCTGCTTTATTGCGACGATGTTAATGGTCAATATCAAAAGGTTTTTCCGGCAGACAAGCTGGCGGCAGTATCTGTTTCTGCCCTATCTGGAGAATCACTTCTCGCTGTTCATGACCAGCCTGTTCTATACCGTGAGCCTGTATGTTCCCAATATTATGATCTGGACCGGCCCGCTGGCGGTGCTTGTGGCTGACACTTACGTCTATGCCCCGGTGTATGACGTGGCCACCTTTTACGCCTTTGTGTCGATTCTGCCAATCATGATTGTTTTCGTAACCTTCACCGAGCTCCACTTTTACAACAAGTACGCCACATATTTTCAGCTTATCACCGAGAAAGGCAATTTCAAGGAAATTGAAGACGCCCGCGCCGATCTTTTGCATGTTCTGTGGTCGGAACTTCGCAATCTCATCGAATTCCAGCTGATTTTCACGATCATTTTCCTGGCCCTGGGCAATTTCCTGCTGCCGAAAATCGGCCTCACCTATGCTTCGCTCAATATGTATAACCTGCTTGTTCTTGGCGCCTACTGCATCGGGATTCTGCAGGTCATCGTCACTGTGCTGCTATATGTAGAGGACCGGCGGGGGTCGGTGGGCATTACCTTCTTGTTCCTGGCGACGAATATAGCGTTCAACTATGTGTCGCTGCAGCTGGGGGAGAATACTTATGGCTTCGGCTTTTTCCTGGCAGCGTTCATCAGCTTGGCGGTGGCACTGTGGCGGCTGCGTTATTTTGCCAAGCGGATCGATTATTTCGTCTTCTGTTCACAGCCTGTTTTCAGCAATATGCAGCCAGGCTTTTTGACCAGATTTACCAATAAACTGTATCCTGCGAAGAACCTCTAAAAGAGGAGGAGGTGCTGGAGTGCTTTATCGATTACTTGTATTACTTATTTGCTGCATGACGCTTTGGCCGCAGCCGGTTTTCAGCGCAGCAGGGATACCCACGGCCGCGGACCGGGAGAAGGTTGTGGCGGCACAGGACGCAGTGGCAAGGGCCCAGGCCGAGCTGGATGAGGCCGTAACGACCGAGGCCGAGGCGGCGGCAAACGTGGCGGAAGCTGAGAAAGTGGTCGCAGTCGCGGAAAGAAAAGCAAAAGAAAAAGGCCATGTCGATTTTCCGGCTGTTGAAGCAGCGGCCAAAGCCGCGGCAGTGGCGGCGACGAACGCTAATACCGCGGCGGCGGCAGCAGCCGCTGAGAAGGCAGCCGTGGCCGAAGCCAGGGTGAAGGCCGCGAATGCGGACGCCAAAGAATACGCGGCAGCCGAAAAAGCGTATGATGAAGCCGATGCCAAAGCCGAGGCGGCTGACGCCAGGGCCGAGTCTGCTGCTGTCGCCGACGACGCGGCGGATGCCAAAATCGATAAGGCCGATGCGGTGGCCGAAGTCCATGATGAGCTGGCGGACGCCAAAGCTGAACTGGCGGACGCCAAAGCGACCCATGCCGACACCCTGCTTGCCCTGGACGAAGCCAAAGCGGCTCTGGCGCAAGCCCAGGCCGACCTTAAGGAGGCACAGGGTGATCTGGCTGATGCGCAAAAGCCGGAAGAATAAAGAGCGCGCGGACCTGATTCGGCTTATATTGACATTTTTCCCCGAGCTGGGACGGCTGCAAAAAAAATGTCGAAACCCTCAGGATT
Source organism: Negativicutes bacterium (assembly GCA_031292015.1). The sequence continues at coordinate 98,239 of JARLHY010000008.1, forward strand.
TCGAAAGGGTATGACATAACTGCACAGAAACGTAATTATCTGGACCGATTATGATCGGGAAAAGGGGAATGTGGAGTGAATTATCGGAGTCTCGTCACAGGTATTTGCTGCCTGGTGCTCATGGCTCAGCCGGCTGCCAGCGCGATGAGCGCGATGGAAGCAGCCAATGACCTGAAAGTCACTACCAGCGCCAAGAGCGCGATCCAATCCGCCGATGACGCAAAAACCACGGCGGCCCTGATGCGGGCCGAAGCGAAGGATATTGCCGACCGGGCCCGGGCCAAGGCCGATGTGGCCGAAGCAAAGGCCGAGGCCGCGCGGGCGGCTGCGGCGCTGGCCAAGGCTGAGTCCGATCAGGCGGCGGCTGAGGCTGCGGTGGCAGCGGCTGAGTCTGCCAAGGCCAAGGCTGAGGAGGCGGCGGCTAAGGCTGAAGCCAAAGCGGCAGCGGCGGAGAACGCAGAGGCGGCGGCTAAGGCCGAGTATGCGGCAGCCAAGGCAGCCGCCGAAAAAGCGGCTATCGCGGCAGCCAAGGCATCTGAGGCGGAAGCGGCCGTAGCGGCGGCGGCGGAAGCCGATGCGGTGGCGGCGTCGACCAAAGCGGCGGCCGAGGCCGCGGCGATCGCGGAAGCGAATGAGGCTAAGACGGATGAGGCGGCGGCCCGGGCCGAGGCGGCATCCGACAAGGCGTACGCCGAAGCGGAAGCCCGTTCGGTTGCGGCAGAGCGGCGGGCCAACCAGGCTGCAGCAGCCCTGGAAGCGGCCGAAGCCAAGGTGACGGCGGCTGAAGCGAAGCTGGATTCTTCAAGTGACGCCAGGGCCGAGGCTAACGACGCCAAGACCGTTGTGGCGGATGCCAAGACAAATTTGGCGGATGCCAAGACGGCACTGACGGAAGCCAAGAAGGACCAGGCTGAAGCCAAGAAGGACCTGGCGGATGCCAATGCGGCGGTAGACCTGGCCCAGCAGCAGGCCAAACCGGTTCAGGAACGACGCAGCTTCCAGTGGGAGAACAGATATTATTTCTTTCAGGACGCTTTCCATAACAGCGGCTACCAGTACGTCCAGCCGTGGGACTTCGCCTACCAGGGCGACAAATACGAGGTCGGGCTGAGCACCAATTACATCATTTCTTCCTACAAAAGCACCCTCGCCAACAGTTCCGGCAAGGTGGCGACCTGGGGTGATACGACTCTGTCGCTGGCCAGGGACAACCCGAACCAGATTTACTCGCTCCGGTACACCCTGGATGTCAATATGCCCACAGGCAAAGCCACGCTGCACGGCAGCCAGCTTAACGCAGTCATGAACGAGCATTTGGTGGAGTTCAGCCGCTTCGGCGAAGGCTGGAACTATACCCCCGGCGTGAGTGTCAGCCGGAGGAACGGCAAGGAGGATATCTGGACGCTGGGCACCCAGTACTCTTTCCGCGGCAAGTACACTCCCGATGATAACGCAGGCAATATCACCCCTGGGGACGAATGGATGAAATTCCTGCGCTGGCAGCACATCGGCCAGAAATGGCAGCTGGTGGGTGAAGTGGTCCATTCCAGCTACGGTTCGACGCTGGAGCCCTCCAATGTTGCGGGAAACCTGAATTACCGCCAGGGCAGCGAAACCGACGCCAAGCTGACCTATAACCGCGAGTTGGACAATAACCACAATCTGATGCTGTACTACTGGCACTCCACCCAACTGGGCTATTCCTCGCCTAATCCCGCGCTGGCGGGACTGGAAGGCACCGGCACGGTTCAGGATCAGTATTTCGGCGCGCAGTGGAGCGTCAACTGGCAGGACAAATACACCTTCCGGGTGTTCGCTGACATGATGCGCGAGAGCGGTGCCAGCTTCAATCCGGTTACCGATCTCTTTATGGGCGGCGGGAGCAAATACAGCATCGGTTTGGGCTATGACGTGGACTTTACGGCCAAGAGCCGGCTCTCGTTTGATGTCGCCCGCTTTTACATGCGGACGAATCCGGTATCCACTACGGCAGGTAGTGCGCCTCTCAACGGCTACCACGGTTACAATGTGTATCTGCGGTATTTCTACAACTGGTAGCAAACAACGCCGGCGGACCTGCCAACAACGGGCTTGGCGGCAAAAACGAAAATGAAGCAACAAGACCCCCCGGCTACTGCCGGGGGGTCTTGCAGGCTGTTGAAAAAGGCCAATCTGCGTCGTTGGTGCTCCGGGAGCGCGCTTGCCGTACGTTCCCATGTACTGTCTGCGCGCGCTTCCTCGCAGCCGCCTAGCATCTCGACCTTTTTGAACAGCCTGGGTGTGTCTGGAGAAAATAGGCAAAATATCTCTCTCGACACGCTGAAGAACCCCCGGCCACGCCGGGGGTTCTTCGTGCATCTCGGAACAAACTTGCTTGGGCTTAGAATTTCAGGGTCACGCCGGCGCCGACGCCGTTGGTGTCCCGGCCGAAATCAGGCATGAAGGAATGGTAGTTGAGGTTGAGATCAACGTTGCTGGTCAGACGGAAGTTGGCGCCGACCTGCAGTTCCTTGAACTGATCGCCGGCGACGAACGAGGCGTAGCCGTCCCACTCAGGAGCCATAACGCCGCTGACCGCCAGGCCGCCGTAGAGTCTTGAGGAAGAGTCGAAATTCCTGCTGCCGACGATGGCCCGGACGTTGCCGGAGAGGCGGAACTGCCCGTAAACGTCGTTCATGCTGGAACCGTTGTCACCGCGGTCAACGTTCTGAAACCCCAGGGTAAAGTTGTCGGTGAGCTGATGCTCGAGATAGAAAGTGTCACTGCCGATGCCCACGGCGGTGTGTCCTGCCGCCAGATCATTGATCGGGGCGGCAAAGCCTGTGCTGACACAAAGAGCAAGAGCGGCCACAAGGGATAGAACGATTTTTTTCAACAATGAAACCTCCTCATCAATGTTATGTATACTTGGTTACATTGTGAATATAACAAATATGTGCCGGTAAGGTCAACGGGTAATATTAGCCATGGCCCAAGCCGCGCCGGCAGGCCGGATTGAGGAATCCGGGCGAAGAAAGACCCGAATCCCCCCTGGCGCAGGGATTCGGGTCTTGTTACGGCCGGCGCCGGAAACGGTGTTATCAGCCGGTCATAAGACCGGCTTTTCATTTGCGGAAAAAGAGCGGAAGCTATTTGACGGCCAGGGTTTGACGCAAGAAGTCCACGACGCGGGAAAGGGAATCGTTTGCAGCATTCGCGTTCCATTCCATGTAGCCTTTGCCGCCTAAGGCGGCGGGGTCGTTGTAGCTAAGAGGCGGCTCAATCTATTAAATCCGTGATGTGCGCCGGCGTATTCGACTGTTGTCACCTCAAAGCCGTACTTTTGAGCAAGCAACTGTTTGAATTCAGGGACGGCAGTGCCGTCGCCGTATGCGTCTTCCGTTCCGTAAAAAATGATCATCGGAGCCTTGGCGAGGCCGTTGCCGCTGTCTTCAAGCCGTTTGACAATAAACTTGCACACCGGGTAAAAGGCCGCATGAGCCGCAAAACCCTGCTCATCGCCCAACCACATTTTGCGGTTGGCTTCAATGGCAGTCCTTACCGTTACCCCGCCTCCCAGGGAAAACCCCATGATTCCAATACGTCCGGGATCAATGGCCGGTATTTTTCGCAGCTCTTTTAACGCCGCAAAAGCCATGGGCACGAAAGACTCATTTTGGGGCCTGTTTGCCGCGCCGGTGTAAATGCCGGTTTTAAAATCCACCTCGAAAAATGCGATCCCCGCTTTTAAAAGTGCTTCACGGTAAAAGGCGCCGCGCGAGTCGATGCCCATAGTTCCGTGAACCACTACAACCGCCGGGCAGGGAGCTGAAAGATTCTCAGGAAGATAGATGGTCCCGTGAAGAGCATAGCTCTGATTTTTGTCCAGGGACGAAAAGTTAATCACCGTTCCCGAAAGGGCCGCTTCAGCCGGTATGCCCAGAAAAGCCAATACCACCAGTGTAAGTAAGCCGATCTTTTTCAGGCAGATCATAATGCGCCTCCTTACTGATATTGTAATTTATTTCCCAATATTACCTTCTTGATTTTGCAGCAATATCCCTCTCGCAGCAAAAAAATCCCGTGGAATCAGCCAATTTCCCAACTTGTCTGTATTTGCCCTAGGCCGGAAACGAGCCAGACCACGCGGGCCGGTTTTGTCATAGAGCTTCAGGCTATAACACCGGAAACAGGATGAATATTCCCACCGTCCACAGCGCGTGGGACACAATGCAGATAAATATACTGCCGGTGCGCCAGTACAGCCAGCCCCAGAACAGGCCGGCCACCAGGGCCGCCGCGACCAGCATGATGTTGCCTGAGACGATATGGACGGCGCCGTAGACCAGGGCCGCCAGCAGCCAGCCTTTCAGCGGACCGAAGCGGCTGACGGCCCAGCGCTGCAGGAATCCCCGCCAGAAGAACTCCTCCCCGGGGCTGGTGACGAACAGCAATACCAGCGCGATAAGAAAGGACTGCCCCTCCTGGCGGATGCCGTAAATCGAAGTTATTTCCGGTTTGGCAAAATGGAACAGGGTCTGGGAAGCGAGGTTTCCGGTCCAGAAGACGGCGTATAAAACGGCGGCGGCGCAAAAGCCCTGCAGGAAACCGGCGACGGTGATTTCACTTTTGCGCAGGGTAACCCCGCCGAAGGCGAAGGCCAGCAGGGTCAGGGCGGTTACAGCCAGGCTCATGGAGAGCCAAAAATTTAACAGTTTGAGGCCAAAGGTCAGATACCAGAAGGTGAAAGCCAGGCAGACGCAAAGCAGCACCTGGGAGGCCGACGGGCTTCGCGTGTTCATAGCAGCCACCCCTGGGCCAGGGAGTGGGCGGTCAGGCCTACGATCAGGAGCAGGCCGAAGCGGAAGTGAAACTGGGCGGCGGCTCCCTCCAGCAGGAGCATCGCTTCGCGGGAGCCTTTGGCGGCAACGGTGGCCTGGGAAAACAGTCTGAGAACCGACGGGATCAGGAGCAGCGGCATGATGGCCAGCACAGGCAAAAGCGCGAGGGCGACAAGGCCGATGAGGCAGACGAAGGACGCCAGATACAAAAAGTAGTAAAGGGTCATGGCTGCCCGCAGGCCGAGATAGAGGGCCAGGGTTCTGATGCCGGCCTCGCGGTCGAAGGCCATGTCACGCAGATCATTGGAATGGAGAATGGCGGCAACGAGAAAGCCGACAGGCAGAGAGACCCAGATTGGCAGCCAGCTGAATTGACCGGTCTGAATGAAATAGGAAGGCCAGGCCATCAGCGGTCCCATGAGAAAAAAGACCATGACGGAACCCAGCCCCTGGTATTTGTAGGCAAAGCCCGCGGTGTAGCAGTAGCCGCCGACCAGGCCGATCAGGCCGGCGATGATGACCGGCCAGCCGCACAGATAGGTCAGCCATAGACCGATGGCCAGCGCGAAGGAAAAGCAGCCAATTCCGGCTTTTTTCACGTCGCCGGGCTGCAGTGTTCCTGAAACCAGCTGAGGGCAGGTGACAGCCGAGTCGATGGTGTCGACGCCTGCGATGTAGTCGCCGTAGGTATTGATCAGATTGGTGCCGGCCTGCATGGCGATGCCGCCGGTGAGTGTCAGCAGGAATAGCCAGGGGTCGAAGCTGCCCTGATCTCCGGCCAGGGCGGCCCCCAGGGCCACAGGAACGAAGGCGGCGGTGAATGACCAGGGCCTTAAGGCCAGGAACCAAGTCTTAAACATGTTGATCCCCCGCTTTCCGGTGCGTTTGCTGCATTACTTCGCGTTTCTCCTCCAGGTTTCCCTTCCGGGAAGAAATATAAGGAAATCGAAATATGTTATAGCCCTGCTTTGAAGGCTGATTGCCTGTCAGGCTACAGGATTCGCCGCCGGCTTTGTTGAACTGATACATAAAAGGTGAGACGGAGCTGAGGAGGAGTTTGGGCTGGGGCTATGGAAGGATAGGGCACACGGTTTTCGGTGCGGTTGAAGAAAATGCCGAGGAGAGTGGGGGGATCGCATGGTTTACGGGCGTTCGCTCTGGGAGCTGTATCAACAACAAAATATGTCCCGTCGCCAGTTTCTCAAAACTTGCTTTGCCCTGACCGGTATGCTGGGGCTGTCGCCGGCGATGCTGCCGGAGGTCGTTGCCAGGGCCCAGACCCAGGCACTGGTTCCGCTAATCTGGCTGCACGGGCTGGAATGCACCGGCTGTTCGGAGTCTTTCTTGCGGTCCCGGGCGCCGTCGGCCTCGGATGTCCTGCTGAAGATGGTCAGCCTGGAATATGACGAGTTGCTGTCCGCAGGGGCGGGAAGTGGCCTGGAACGGCATCGTGACACTATTCTCGACGATTATGCCGGAAAATATCTGCTGGTGACCGAGGGCGCTGTCCCGCTGGGGGATGACGGCTATTGCGCCGTCGGCGGCAGGCCTTATGCCGATGTTCTGCAGGCGACGGCGCGGCAGGCCGCGGCCGTGCTGGCGGTAGGGAGCTGCGCGACCTGGGGCGGAATTCAAGCCGCGGAGCCCAACCCGACCCAAGCGGTGGCAGTACAGCGGCTGCTGCCCGGCAAACAGGTCATCCAGCTGCCTGGTTGCCCGCCAATTCCGGAAGTGATCACCGCGGTGATCATGAGTTACACGCTGTTCGGGCAGCCGCCTCGTCTCGACCGTGCCCGGCGCCCGAGCCAGTATTACGGCAAAACCGTTCATGACAGCTGTTTCCGCCGGCCTTTTTTCGAGGCTGAGAAATTTGCGGAAAAGTATGGCGACAGCGGGTTTCAGGCCGGGTGGTGCCTGTATAAACTGGGTTGCCGCGGGCCGACGACTTTTAACGCCTGCGCCAACATCCGCTGGTGGCAGGGACTGTCTTATCCGGTACAGTCCGGGGCGCCCTGCATCGGCTGCAGCGCCGACGGATTTTGGGATGATGATCCATTTTCCGCCTTTCAGTCGGAGGAGGGCGGGTAACCCGGGCTGACAAGCCGCGGGGACGGCCGGTTGTGCCGATGGAAGAACAATAGGGAGGAATTATCATGTTAAGGATCAAAAAAAATATTGCCATCGTTTGCCTGGCCTGTATGCTGCTGCTGGCGACGGCGGCAGGAGCGGCGACCCAGGGCACGGTGAACATCAGCTTCGATCTGGAGAGGATCGGGGCCATTGCCAGCAACCAGTATGCGGTCTGGATCGAGGACAATAACGGGAAATACATCAGAACGCTTTCGGCAACGCGGTTTGCAGCCACCGGCGGCCTTGCCAAAAGACCGGCCACTCTGCCGACCTGGGCGAAGGCCTCCGACTGGACGAACAATCCGAAAGACGTCGACGCGGTGAGCACGGCGACGCCAGGGTCGGGTTCGCTTACCGTGGTGTGGGACTGTAAGGACGATAGCGGCCAGGCGGTGCCTGCCGGAACGTATGTTTATAAAGTCGAAGGCAACAATTTCTGGGAAAATGGCTTTATTTGGAGCGGGACCATTGTTGTGGGCCAGGGCGCCGCTTCGTCGGCAGCCACGGTGCAGTACCTGCCGGACCAGGCAAAGGCCACCGAGAAGGGTATGCTTGTTACCAACGTGAAGGCAAGCTACAAATAGACCGGCTGCTGACAAGGCCGATTGCAAAACTGGCGGTTCGGCTGCGTATGCCAAAGAGCCCTCAAAGCATGCTTTAGGGGCTCTTTGGTAGAGCGGCCGGCCGGGGGAAATAATAAGTGATGAAAGATATCGGCTGGCAAGGGGATAGAGGAGAAACTGCTGTGCAGCGAGTAGTCTTTATAGTCTGAAGAATAAGCAGCAGATATCGCATTCGATAAAGGAGCGCCGAGTGACGGCGGGATTTCTTGATGAATAACTGGTCTAAAGCAATACTGAACGCGGTTACCGGACTATATTGGTTTTCGATGTACACCTACGTGCCGACCCTGGGGCCCTACGCGCAAAGTTTAGGCGCCTCCTACGATATAATCGGGCTGATTATCGGGTCTTACGGGTTTGTCCAACTGTTTTTACGGATACCGATCGGCGTGTTGTCCGACGCCTGGGGCAGCCGCAAATTGTTTGTTGTGGGCGGGGTGGCGGTGGCGATGCTCAGCGGCCTCGGCATGTGGCTGGTGCCGGCGGTGGGAGCGCTGCTGCTGTTTCGGTCGCTGGCCGGGGGGGCTGCCGCGGCCTGGGTCGATTACACAGTGCTTTATGCCAGCTATTTCCCGGCAAGGGAGGCGCCGAAGGCCATCGGCTTTATCAACGCGGTGTGCTCCTTGGGACAGGTGGCGGCGATGCTGGCCGGCGGGTATGTTGCCGAACGCATCGGCCTGACCGCGCCGTTCGTCCTGGGGGCGGCCGGGGGAGCCGTCGGTGTTGTCCTGAGCCTATGGGTGCGGGAAGAGAGGGCCCGGCCAAAGCCGGTGAATACCGCGGCGATCGTTGAGGTGCTCCGGGATGATAATCTGCTCCGGCTGTCCGGCCTTGGAATCATCATGCAGGTGCAGACGTATGTCACGGTTTTCGGTTTCTCGCCGGTGGCGGCGCAGGCTCTCGGCGCCGGCGGCTTCGAACTGGGGCTGCTCACCATCGCAGCTATCATGCCGTCCATTTTTTCCGCGGCGCTGAGCGGCACTTATTTCCGGAGGTACTTCGGCGACCGGGGGACCTTGGTGCTCGGCTTTGTCACCATGGCGGTGTCCTGTCTGGCTATCCCTTTTATCGACAACCTGCCGTGGTTTTATATCAGCCAGGCGGTAGGCGGTTTCGGCCGGGGACTGACGCTGCCGCTACTCATGGGGCTAAGTATCAAAAATTTTCCTGATGAAAAACGTTCCACCGCCATGGGCATTTTCCAGGCTCTCTATGGGTTCGGCATGTTCGTCGGCCCGGTGGTGGCCGGGGTGCTGAGCAGCAATTTCGGCCTGGCCTGGGGGTTTTGGGTAACAGGAGCGGCCGGTGTCGCCGGCGCGGCTTTGACTGCCTGGCCCCGGTATTTGCCGCTGGCTGGTGCTGCCCGGAAAACGGGCTGAGGGACAGGGCAAAACTAAAACAAGCATTAGGACATAGGAGGATTGTTTATGAACAAACTATTGACGACGGTTTTACTTGGTGTTTTGATGGCAGTGTTTACGATGACCGGCGGCTGCGCCGCCCAGGCTCCTGCGGGGGAACCGCCGGCGGCCAAGGTTACCGCAGGCACGGCCGCGGAAAAGACCTTCGCCAGATTTGAAACATCCCAGGGGAATTTTGTGATTCAGCTGTTCACCGAGCGGGCTCCGGTGACCACGAAAAATTTCATTCAACTGGCTCAGAAGGGTTTTTATGACGGCCTGTCTTTTCACCGGGTCATCGACGGGTTCATGATCCAGGGCGGCGACCCTAACGGCAACGGTACCGGCGGACCGGGCTATGCCATCAAGGATGAGTTCCATGCCGACCTGAAGCATGACGCTGCAGGAATACTGTCGATGGCCAATGCCGGGCCGAACACAGGCGGCTCGCAATTTTTCATCACCCTGGACAAGACCCCTTGGCTGGACGGGAAGCACGCCGTTTTCGGCAAGGTAGTGGAAGGCCTGGATGTTGTCAAGGCTATCGGCAAAGTCAGGACAGGGGTCAACGACCGCCCTGTGGTGCCGGTGGTCGTGAATAAGGTTGTTATCGAAGAGCGGCCCTGACCGACGCCGGGGGGATGCGGCCATGAACATTCAGATTTTCGGAACTAAAAAATGCCAGGATACCAGAAAAGCCGAGCGGTACTTCAAAGAACGCCGGGTGGCTTATCAGTTCGTCGATCTGACGATACGCGGCCTGAGTAAAGGCGAACTGGACAAAGTGCGGGCAGCCGTGGGCCTGGAAAGTCTTGTGGACAAAGCAGGCAAGGAATACGCCAAACGCAACTTGAAATATATTGTCCATGACGTGGCGGAAATGCTGCTGGCCCACCCGTTGCTGCTCAAAACGCCGATTGTGAGAAACGGAGCCCAGGCTACGGTGGGGTACTGTCCCGAGAACTGGCAGCAGTGGACCTAGGTAATGGCGAATTTATCGTAACAGGAGGCCATGGCAGTGGATAAGGTGATTGAAAGACTTCGCAGCAACAATATCCAGGGCTATTTGGCAAGCAGCCGGGAGGAAGCCTGCAAGCTGGCTCTCGCGCTGATTCCACGCGGAGCCACCGTCGCGACAGGCAACTCGCTGACTTTGCGGGAGACGGGGATTTTTGCGGCGCTGACCGGCGGGAGCTATAACCTGATCAATCAGTTCGAGCCGGGAATTCCGCCGGAAGAGAATATCCGGCGGCGCAAGCAGGGACTATTGGCCGATGTTTATCTGACCGGCACCAACGCCCTGACCATGGACGGCGAACTTGTCAATATCGACGGCAAGGGCAACCGGGTGGCAGCGATGCTGTTCGGGCCGGACAGAGTGATTGTTGTTGCGGGCAAAAACAAGCTTGTCCGGGATCAGGCCGAGGCCTGGGACAAGCTGCGAAAGCAGACGGCGCCCGCTCTGGCCAAAAAACTCGGCCGTTCCACCCCGTGCGCCGCCAGCGGGATTTGCTCGGACTGCGCTTCGCCGGAGCGGATTTGCCGCTGTTATACGGTGATCGGCAGTCAGATGCCAGCGGACAGAGACCGCATTCATGTGATCATTGTGGCTGAGGACCTTGGGCTCTAGAACAAAGACCTGCAATCACTGATTGCAGGTCTTTCCGACTGTTGAAAAAGGCCGATCTGCGTCGTTGTTCCTCAGAGCGCTTGCTTGCGTACCGCCCGTGTACGCGGCTAGGCGCGCTCTTCAGGTGCGCCTAGCATCTCAGCTTTTTTGAACAGCCTGGGTGTGTCTCGGAAAATGGGGAGAATGACTTTCTTGACAAGCTGAAAGACCAGCAATCACTGATTGCAGCATTTTGGCTGCGGCGGTTTTTCTTTGACAGCTTCCCGGGGGCTGCGCTACAATGTAATGGCATTTCAATACCATTCATCAGGAGTAATAAACATGAGTGTACTGACAGTAGAAAATGTTTCCCACGGCTTCGGGGCCCGCAAAATCCTTGAGAATGCTTCTTTTCGCCTGCTGAAGGGCGAACATGTGGGGCTTATCGGCGCCAACGGCGAGGGTAAGTCGACTTTCCTGGGGATCATCACCGGCCAGCTGTCCCCGGATGAAGGCAAGGTCGAGTGGTCGAACCGGGTGACGGTGGGATATCTTGACCAGCACTCCGTGCTGAGCAGGGGCAAGACCATCCGCGACGTGCTGCGGGAGGCTTTCCAGGGGATGTTCGACCTGGAGGCGGAGGCCCTCTCCCTCTATGACAAGATGGCCACAGCCTCGCCGGAGGAACTGGACCGGATGATGGAAGAGGTCGGCGAGATTCAGGATTTGCTGGAGCACGGCGGCTTTTACGTGCTTGACGCCAAAATCGAGGAAGTGGCCAACGGGCTGGGACTGGGCGATATCGGCCTGGACCGGGATGTGGCCGAGCTGAGCGGCGGGCAGCGGACCAAGGTGCTGCTGACCAAGCTGCTGCTGCAGAACCCGACAATCCTGATTTTGGATGAGCCGACCAATTATCTTGATTTCGAGCATATCGAATGGCTCAAACGATATCTGAAAAACTACGAAAACAGTTTTATTCTGGTGTCCCACGATATTCCCTTTCTCAACGAAGTGGTCAACGTCATTTATCATGTGGAGAGTACCGTGCTTACAAGATACACCGGCGACTATGACCAGTTTCAGCAGATGTACGCCATGAAAAAAGGCCAGGAGCTGAGGGCCTACGAGCGTCAGCAGCAGGAAGTGGAACGGATGGAGGACTTCATCGCCCGGAACAAGGCCCGGGTGGCCACCCGGGGCATGGCCAACAGCCGGCAGAAACGTCTGGACAAGATGGAAGTGCTGGAAAAGCCGCGGGAAAAACCGAAGCCTAATTTCCAGTTCCGCGAGGCCCGCACGCCGGGCCGGTTTATTTTCGAAACTGCCGGGTTGGTGCTGGGCTATGACGAGGCGCTGACCAGACCGGTGGATGTCGCCCTGGAACGGGGTCAGAAGGTGGCGGTCCGCGGTGTCAACGGCCTGGGAAAAACAACGCTCCTCAAAACGTTGCTGGGCCAGATTCCGCCTTTTTCCGGCTCTGTGGCGCTGGGCGATTATCTGTTTCCCGGTTACTTCGCCCAGGAATCGGCCCGTGACAACAGCAACACCGCCATCGAAGAGGTGTGGACCGAATTCCCCGGCCTGTCGAACTTCGAGGTGCGGGCGGCGCTGGCCCGCTGCGGGCTCACCAACGACCATATCACCAGCCAGATGATGGTGCTCAGCGGCGGCGAAAACGCCAAGGTGCGGCTGTGCAAGCTTATGTTGAAAGAGGTGAACTGGCTGGTGCTGGACGAGCCCACCAATCACCTTGACACCGACGCCAAGGCGGAACTGAAGCGGGCGCTGCAGGAGTTTAAAGGAACCATCCTGCTGGTTTCCCATGAACCGGACTTCTATGAAGACTGGATTACGACGGTGTGGAACGTCGAGGACTGGACGACGAAGATCGTATAGAGACAGGAGTATGGTTATGAACGGGACAGAACGGAAGAACATCAGGCCCGGGGGCCGGGTGAAGGTTGTCCAGAAGCAGCACCAGCGCAGCGGCCAGCTCACCGAAGGAGTGGTGAAGGATATCCTCACAAGCAGCCCGGTGCATCCCCGCGGAATCAAGGTTCGGCTGACCGACGGCGTTGTCGGCCGGGCGCAGGAGGTTGTCGAATAAGGGCGCTGTTGCAGGAATTGTCGTAAATAAGGGAGAACGTAACAGGTAGATAAACATTCTCAAGCGAGGTTTTCGCGGGGAGGATGAAAATGCGCCTGTTCATCAGCATCCTTATCCTTGCGGCTGTGGCGATGACCGGCCTGGCGCCGGTTCAGGCCGCGCCCGACAGCCGGACCGCGCCTGACGGCAATGCGGTCAGTCAACTGCGTCCGGTCAAGGGCGAAGCGGTGGTGACCACCGCCATGAAGTTCAAAGGCGTTCCCTATAAATTTGGCGGCGCGACCCCGAAGGCGTTCGACTGTTCGGGGTTCGTCTGGTATGTGTTTGATCAGCAGGGGATCAATCTGCCGCGGACTGCCGACCGGCAGTACGAAACAGGCAAGACCGTGGCGGTGAGGGAGCTTCAGCCGGGAGATGTCGTGTTTTTCACCACCTACGAAAAAGGAGCGTCCCACTGCGGCATTTATGTCGGAGAAGGCAAGTTTATTCACGCTTCTTCCAGCCGCGGGGTATGCGAATCCGCTCTGGCCGAGAGATATTGGAAGGGGCGGTATCTGGGCGCCCGTCGCATGCTGTAGAGCCAGACTGTTGAAAAGGGCCAATCTGCGTTGTCACGGCTGCGTTTGCTTGCTTGCGTACATGTGCAGTATGCGGTGCGGCGCAAGCCTCGCCTTTCCTAGCATCTTGACCCTTTTGAACAGTCTGGAGTAGAGAATATATGAACCGGGGGATTCTTGGAAAAGGATTCCCCGGTTTTTATGTGTCTGGAATAAAAAAGAACAATTTCCAGGGAGGATAGTGGGGTTTTCCAACGAATCTTAACAAAGTTGTGGTTTTTCGCGTAGAATTGTAGAACAGGTGTAAAGCGGTATCTTTCTGTGTAGGATGGGGGTAATTTAAATCGAATCGTTATTGTTTACTTTGGTGCCGATTGCTGTCATTCTGGCCATGCTGGTGGTCTGGAAGCAGGCAGCCGACGTCAGCGGCATCGTGGGGTGGCTTGCCATTTCCGCAATGGCTTATCTGGCGTTTCAGACCAGTCTGGAGGTTATTCTGCGGTCCACTGCAGCCGGACTCATCCGGTCGTTCGCGGTGTCGCTGATTGTGGCGACTTCGCTGCTGCAGATGGCCTATATGGAACATACCGGGGCGCTCAGGCGGATCATTATTTTTATCAAAACCATCGCCTGCGAAAACCGGGCTGTCCAAATCATGATGATCAACATCGGTTTCGGCACCCTGATGGTTTCAGTGGGGGCGACGCCGGTGTCGCTGCTGCCGCCGATTCTTGTGGCGATGGGCTATTCCACGTATGTGGCCATCGCTCTGCCGGCCATCGGCTATGACTCGCTTTGCACCTACGCGCTACTCGGAGCCCCGATAGTGGTTTTCGTGGATATGGCCAACGCTTTTTTGGGAAAAGGCCACGAAATCACGCTGTCGCAGGCGGGAAGGGCGTTTTATTTGTTTTTGCCCCTGGTTTCAACGTTGATCGGTTTTTCGATGCTGTGGATCGTAGGTAAATGGCAGGCCATCAAAGACGGTTGGCTGCCGTGCCTCATCACCGGGGCGGTGATCGGCGTAGTCGCCTATTTCACCAACCGTTACGACAATCTGGTGGTCCTGACCGGAGTGTTGTGCGGGCTGGCTGTGATTGCGACCATGGTGGTCTATCTGTTGGTCCGGGAAAAGAAAGTGTTCGACAAGAGCGTTCTGACGGAGGAGGAACGGGCCTACGCGCAAGGGTATCCGCTCCTGAAGGCGCTGACGCCCTGGCTGCTTTTGGTTGGCCTGATCCTGGTGCTCAATGTTCCCCAAGAGCTGTTTGATTACCTCTACCGGATCCTGAAGATGCCGGTTTCCGGCTTGACAGCCAACGGGGCGGATATCGACACCCGGGCGTTGTGGAACGCCTATACCTGGATCTTTGTGAGCACGATCCTGTCGATGGCCTTCATCCGCCCGACGGCCGCACAGCTGAAAAGTACGGTCCGGACCTGGCTCAAGCGGGCCCCGCGCCCGGTCTTTTCGGCGGCGATATTCTTCGCCATCGGCGAAATCATGAACATGTCCGGCTACAGCATGGCCACAGGCAAGTTTGAAACCGCCAGTATGGTCAAAGTGCTGGCCGATTATTCGGCGCTGTACTTTCAGGACGCCTACGGCGGGGTTGTGGCTTTCATCGGCCTGTTCGGCGGGTTCATCACCGGCAGCGAAGCTTCGACAGTGGCGATGTTTGCCAAATACACGATGACTACAGCGAAAAATTTGAACATGGATTTGTTTGGACTGATTATCGTCACCGCCGGCCTGGCCTTCGGCGGCGGTCTGGCAAGCGTGATTTCTCCGGCCAAGCTGCAGAATGCGGCGGCGTCCATCGATAAAATCGGCCAGGAAAATCAGTTTATCCGGATTGCGTTTGTGTTTTCACTGCTGCTTACGGCGGTGACGGCGATCTTTATTGTTATCATGCTTAAAGCCACCTGCTAGTCGGAAGGCTGGAGGTCAGGCGGAAACATACGGAGGGACAGACAGATGATTTGGGACAAAAAAGCCGAATGCATGACCCGGGACGAGATGGAGAAGCTGCAGCTGAAGCGGCTGCGTAAAACGGTGCGGCAGGTATACGAGAATGTTCCCTTTTACCGCCAGGCGCTGGACGGGAAGGGAATGAAGCCGGATGACGTTTCGTCGCTGGCCGACCTTGGCCGGCTTCCCTTCACAACCAAGGACGATATCCGCGAGCATTACCCGTACGGGCTGTTCAGCGTGCCGCTGAAACAGATCGTGCGACTGCATGCATCCTCAGGCACAACCGGCAAGCCTACGGTGGTGGGCTACACGCAGCACGACATCGACCTGTGGACCGATGTCGTGGCAAGGATCGTCGTCGCCGCAGGGACCACGGCGGAGGATGTCGCCCAGGTTGCGTTCGGCTACGGGCTGTTCACCGGCGCGTTCGGCCTGCACTACGGCCTGGAAAAGGCCGGAGCGACCATCGTGCCCGCTTCCACCGGCAACACCGAGCGGCATATCATGCTGATGCAGGATTTCGGCACCACCGTCCTGGTGGGTACGCCGTCTTATTCGCTGTACCTGGCGGAGACCGCCCAGGGGATGGGCATCGACCCGAAAACCCTGAGCCTGCGGCTAGGACTGTTTGGCGCCGAGGGCTGCAGCGAGGAAATGCGCCAGGAAATCGAGCGCATCTGGGGGATCACGGCTTTGGAGAATTACGGAATGAGTGAGATCATCGGTCCGGGGGTCTCCGGGGAATGCCGCTGTAAGCAGGGGCTGCATATCAATGAGGATCATTTCCTGCCGGAGATCGTCGACCCGGCCACCGGCGAAGTGCTGCCCTACGGTGAAACCGGCGAGCTGGTGCTGACCACTTTGTCCAAAGAAGGGCTGGCGCTGCTGCGGTATCGCACCAGGGACATTACCAGCCTGAACCCCGAGCCCTGCCAGTGCGGACGGACCCTGATCCGGATGGCCAAGGTGCAGGGCCGGACCGACGATATGCTCAAGATCCGCGGCGTCAACGTTTTCCCGTCCCAGATCGAAAGCGTTCTTGTTGGGATTCCGGAAATCGGGCAGCATTACAACATATTCGTGCGCAAGAAGGGTTATCTTGACGAGATCGAGATTGCGGTGGAACTGGCCGACGAGGCGCTGCTGGACGATTTTCATGTGCTGGACAGCCTCCAGGACAAAATCCGCCACAAACTCAAGGTTGTGCTCTCCATCGACGCCAACGTACGGCTGGTTCAGCCGAAAACGCTGGCCAGGTCGGAGGGCAAGGCCCAGCGGATTTTTGACCTGAGAAAGTAAAGCACAAGAGAAAAGGGGCTGCCTCAAAAGGGTTTAAGAAACCTGCTTGAGGCAGCCCCTCCAGTTTGTAGACAGAATGGGGGAAGGGGATCATTTGCTTTTGTAACGGCGTTTAGCGGCCCGCGGAGGCGGGCGCCGGAAGCCGGCCGGGGCCTTCGAATAAACGCGCCGTAAATTTGCACCGACAGCGCCGCACCGTCTCTCCTGCGTCGTCCGTGACGCAGGGGAGACGGGCGGAACCATCCAAGGTTCCGCCTGCTGAGCTGTTACCGCCCGCTGCATTAACGGCGCGTACCATCCTTCGGCAAATCGGCCTGCGCCCGGCGCCCACCTCCGCTCATCGCTACATTTGGCCAAAAAGCGAAGGCAAAATTATTTCCCGCTTGTTGCTTTTTGCGCCCGGTGCCTTGTGTCGTCGCCAAGGCCCGGTCCAAGGTAAATTTTCTGAAAATGACAATATTTGTCGAGAAATGGAGGATATTTTTTCCTGGACAGCGAATGATGGGTATACGAAAATAATCTGAACAGCGAGCGGTAGTTATTATCGTGTAAAGGCGGAATAGTGATGAAAGTATTGGTTGCCGGCCGGGAGTCTGTCAGGTTGGAGGAAGCGGTGGCCGGGTGGGGTTACCAGGCGTTGACCGCCGACAACGGTCTTGAAGCATGGAATATGCTGCAGGGCAAAAGCGAACCGATGGTAGTGATCATGGATTGGTCGATGCCGGGCCTGAACGGTGTTGATCTGTGCCGCAAAATGAAGCATGGCGAGGAAAAAAAACCGCTGTATGTCATCCTGTTGACCCAGACGGATTCCAGGGGCAACATAGCCGCCGGCTTTAATATCGGAGCGGATGATTATCTTTCCGTGCCCTTTTCGCCGGAAGAATTGCACACCCGTCTGGCGTTGGGAGAACGCATCCTGGATTATCAGCATTCCCTGGAGCGGCTGCGCCAGGAGCTTTTGGCCAAAAACGACCAGCTCAGCCAGTTCGCAGGGCGGGACAGCCTGACGGGGGTCGGCAGCCGCAGCTTTTTCCACGAGCGTTTTGGCGAGGAATGGCGAAGGATGAGCCGGACTGGCCAGCAGTTATCCCTGGTTGTGATTGATGTGGACTCTTTTAAGGCTTACAACGAGACGTACGGGCGCAGTGCCGGGGACGAATGCCTGAAAGTCATCGCTCAGACCATATCTTCCAGCATCAGCCGGGGCGGAGATTTCGTGGCCCGCTGTGACGAAGCGGAGTTTATGATCGTGCTGCCGAACACCGACAGCCTGGGGGCTCTGGTGATTGCCGAAGCCATCCGGGTCGCGGTGGCGATCCAAAATATCGAACATATCCCTGAAGGCATCCGCGGTCATGTGACGGTGAGCGCCGGAACAGCGACAGTTATTCCTGATCCGAATGTCCGGCCCGAGACGTTGGTGACCAAAGCCCACCAGTCCCTTTTCATGGCCAAGGCCGCCGGCAGAAACGCGGTCAGGCAGACGGCGTGAGGAACAGCGATTAGGGAATAAGGACTTGACACGAAAGGAAATCTCACATAGAATGATTTTAATTATATAACCCCAAACAGCAACGATCAGGACGAGTAGCTGGGTAAATTCTAGTTCAGCGAGCCGGTGACCAGGAAACTGGAGGTGTGATGACCGGCCTAGGAAGCACAGTGAATGGACCTGGGAGCTGCCCCCCGAACGCCAAAGGCAAGTAGGAGGGGCCGGACGCCGCCGTTAACAGGCTAAGATATCGGAGCATGCTCCCGTATCTGAAAAGAGAGAAAGCGCAGGCTTTCTAAAACAGGGTGGTACCGCGAACCATTTCGCCCCTATTGGGTGGAATGGTTTTTTGTTTTATTACAGGTGCATAGTGCAAACAGCAACGATCAGGACGAGTAGCTGGGTAAATTCTAGTTCAGCGAGCCGGTGACCAGGAAACTGGAGGTGTGATGACCGGCCTAGGAAGCGCAGTGAATGGACCTGGGAGCTGCCCCCCCAAACGCCAAAGGCAAGTAGGAGGGGCCGGACGCCGCCGTTAACAGGCTAGGGTATCGGAGCATGCTCCCGTATCTGAAAAGAGGGAAAGCGCAGGCTTTCTAAAAACAGGGTGGTACCGCGAACCATTTCGCCCCTATTGGGTGGAATGGTTTTTTTATTTTCTGGTCGATGATTTATAAAATATTGGCAAGGAGGAAGAAAGATGCTGAAGGAGATTTTGGGTAAAGTGGTGGCCGGGGAGAATCTGTCCCGCCAGGAAGCTCAGCAGTCGATGGAGACGATCATGTCCGGCGCGGCCGGCGAGGCTCAGATCGGCTCGCTATTGACCGCCCTCAGGATGAAGGGTGAGAGCAGCGACGAAATCGCCGGTTTCGCGCAGGTTATGCGCAATCATACGGTGAAGATCGACTGCGACGTGAGGGGGATACTGGACACTTGCGGCACCGGCGGGGACCGCAAGGGGACCTTCAATATTTCGACAGCGGCGGCTTTTGTCGTGGCCGGGGCCGGGGTGGCGGTGGCCAAACACGGCAATCACGGAATATCCAGCAGCTGCGGCAGCGCCGATGTTCTGCAATCCCTGGGGGTGAGGCTGGATCTGCCGCCCCGGGCGGTGGGCAAGGCGATTGCCAGGCTGCAGATCGGCTTTCTTTACGCTCCGGCCTTTCATCCGGCGATGAAGTACGCCGGCAAGCCGCGCCGGGAACTGGGCTTCCGCACCTGCTTCAACCTGCTGGGGCCGCTGACCAATCCGGCCGAGGCCAGCCACCAGCTTATCGGGGTGTACGACAGATCGCTCACCGCCAAGCTGGCGGAGGTGCTGCTACGGCTGGGTACGAAGCGGGCCATGGTGGTGCACAGTCTGGACGGGATGGACGAAATCTCGACCACCGCTCCGACCCAGGTATCGGAGGTGGTGGACGGCCAGATCCGGTCGTATGTGATCGAGCCGGCGGAATACGGGTTCCTGCCTTGCGGGCCGGACGCTTACCGCGGCGGGACACCGGCGGAAAATGCGGTGATGATCGAGGAAGTGCTACGGGGCAAGCGGGGCAGCCGGCGGGACATCGTGTTGATCAACGCCGCCGCCGCCATGGTGGTGGCCGGTAAGGCGGCCGATATCCGGGAGGGACTGGTAATGAGTGCTGCGGCTGTGGATAACGGCGCCGCGCTGGCCAAACTGGAAGCGCTGCGGGAATTCAGCCAGCATTACCGGGGTGCGGCGTTATGCTCGTGAAAATCTGCGGGATTATGACGGCAGAAGCCGCCCTGGCGGCAAAAAGGCACGGCGCCGATCTGATCGGTTTTGTGTTCGCCGCCAGCCGCAGGCGGATCGACGTTGCCGGCGCGGCGGCCATCGCCAGGCAGGTGAGCGGGGTCGGCAAGGTCGGGGTGTTTGTCGGTCAGCCGCTGGCCGAGGTGCGGGAAATCGCCGAACGCTGCCGGCTGGATATCGTCCAGCTGCACGGCGATGAGCCGGCAGAATACTGCCAGGCGGTGGGGCGGCCGGTGATCAAGGCGATCCGGGCCGGCAGCGGACTGGAACTTGCTCAGCTGGCGGCTTTTCCCGCCGACTGGCTGCTGCTGGACAGCTACCTTCCCGGACAGCCGGGCGGGACGGGAGTGGCCTTCGACTGGCGGCAGGCTCAGGCGGCTGTGGCGGGGCTCGGACGACCGTTTCTGGTGGCCGGCGGGCTAAACGCCGACAATGTCGGGGAGGCTATCCGGGTACTGCGACCCGCCGGGGTGGATGTCTCCGGCGGTGTCGAGACGGACGGCGTGAAGGACGAAGAAAAAATCCGGCGGTTTGTCACCGCCGCAAAGAATAAAGGTGAAGAAGCATGTTGAACCGGATTGTGGCGGAGAAACGGCAGGAAGTGGCGGAGTGCAAGGCGATAACCCCGCTTGCCAGCATAACGGACGGACTTCGCCCCGGAGAGTCCGCTTTCGCCAAGGCGCTCCGGCGCTCCGACTGGTCCCTTATCGCGGAATGCAAACTGGCGTCGCCGGCCAAAGGGCGGCTGTGCAGCAGCCATACGGTGCCGGAGCTGGCCCGGCTTTATACGGAAAACGGCGCCACGGCCCTGTCGGTGCATACCAGCAGGCAGTTCTGCGGCTTGCTGGCGGATATTGCCGCAGTGCGGGCGGTGACCGGTCTGCCGATTCTGCGCAAGGATTTCATCATTGACGACTATCAGCTCTACGAAACGCGCCGGGCCGGTGCGGACGCCGTGCTGCTGATCGCCGCCATTCTCACCGATGAGGAACTGATCCGCTTCCTGGCCATCGCCGGGCAGTTGGGCCTGGATTGCCTGGTGGAGGTGCACAGCCGACAGGAGCTGGAGCGGGTGCTGCAGACCGGAGCCGAGCTTGTGGGGATTAACAACCGCAATCTGCAGACCTTTGTCACCGATATCGGCACCACCTTCACCCTGCTGCCGGACTGCGATTCACGGCGGCTGATTATCAGCGAGAGCGGCATCAACAGCGGCCGGGAGGCCGCCCGGCTGAAAGAGGCCGGGGTGCGGGGCATTCTGGTGGGGGAAGGGCTGGTCACGGCCGGCGATATAGCCGGCCGGGTCCGGGAGCTGGCCCGGCCCGACGGGACCGGAGAATGTTGTACATGTGATGAAAAATGAGGCTGTTGAAAAAGGCCAATCTGAGTCGCACCCGCAAGGGGCAGGCCGCATTTCTAAGCGCTTCGCGCAAGAACTGCGCACTTGGTGCTCCGGGAGCGCGCTTGCCGTACGTCGACATGTACTGTCTGCGCGCGCTTCCTCGCAGCCGCCTAGCGTCTCGACCCTTTTGAACAGCCTAGATCGGTGCAATGATTTTTCAATTAACTTTTTAACAAGCAGGGAGGAATTTTAGATGCCTGACAGTAATGGACGATTTGGCCGATACGGCGGCCGGTTTGTGCCTGAGACGGTGATGCCGGCTCTGGGAGAACTGGAAGCTTTTTATAACAAGGTGAGACAGGATCCGTCGTTCCAGGCGGAACTTGAAGGATATCTGGCCGAATACGCCGGACGGCCCACCAGGCTGTATCTGGCGCAGAACCTGACCAAGCACTACGGCCGGGGCAAGATCTACCTGAAGCGGGAGGATCTGCTGCATACCGGGGCCCACAAGATCAACAACGCCCTGGGGCAGGCGCTGCTGGCCCGCCGGATGGGGAAACGGCGAATCGTCGCCGAAACCGGGGCCGGTCAGCACGGGGTGGCCTGCGCCACGGTGGCGGCTCTCTTCGGGCTGGAGTGCCGGGTGTACATGGGGGAGGAAGACATGGAGCGTCAGGCGCTGAACGTTTTTCGGATGCGTCTTCTGGGCAGCGAGGTGATTCCGGTGACCAGCGGCAGCGGCACGCTGAAGGATGCCACCAGTGAAGCCATCCGCTACTGGGTCACCAACGTCGGCGACACGCATTACATCATCGGCTCGGTGGTGGGGCCACACCCCTACCCGCGGATCGTCCGGGATTTTCAGGCGGTGATCGGCCAGGAGACCAGGAGGCAGATCACGGTGCTGGCCGGAGCCGGGCTGAAGGCCGTTGTGGCCTGCGTCGGCGGCGGCAGCAACGCCATGGGTATGTTCTATCCCTTCAAAGACGACAGCAAGATCAGAAAAATCGGTGTCGAGGCCGCCGGCCGGGGGCTGGCCTCCGGAGAACACGCCGCGTCGCTGACCAGCGGCCGGCCAGGAGTACTGCACGGGGCTTTCAGCTACCTGCTGCAGGACGACGACGGCCAGGTGATACCGGCCTACTCGATTTCAGCCGGCCTGGATTATCCGGGGGTCGGTCCGGAGCATTCCTGTTTTCGCGACAGCGGCGTGGCCGAATACGCAGCGGTTACCGATGAACAGGCTCTAACGGCTTTTCAGCTGCTGGCGCGGCTGGAAGGCATTATCCCGGCGCTGGAGAGTGCCCACGCCCTGGCTTACCTGGCGGAGCTCATGCCCCTAATCGGGGTTGACGAGTCGGTGGTGGTGTGTCTTTCCGGCCGGGGGGACAAGGACGTGCAGCAAGTCGCAAAAGTACTGGAGGGATTCACATGTCACGCTTGACCGACAGGCTAACGAAGCTTCGGACTGAGGGCCGCAAAGGGCTTATCGTGTATCTGACCGCCGGTTATCCGTCGATGACGGCCACGCTGGACGCCGTGCTGGCGGCGGAAGCGGCCGGAGCGGATGTCGTGGAAATCGGTATTCCTTTTTCGGACCCGATCGCCGACGGGCCGGTTATTCAGAAGGCGGCGGTGGAAGCCCTCAAAGCCGGAGCCACCACCATAAAGGCGCTGGCGCTGATCAGGCAGATCCGGCTCAGCTCGGCTGTTCCACTGGCGGTGATGACCTATGTCAACACCATTATCAGCTACGGTCCGGCCGAATTCGTCAGGGACTTCAAGGCGGCTGGCCTGGACGGCATTATCGTGCCCGACCTGCCGCCGGAGGAAGCCGGACTGCTGCAGGGGCACTGCCTGGAAGCAGGGATCGACCTGATCCAGTTCGTCGCGCCCACCAGCACCGCCGAGCGAATCAAGGCCGTCTGCCGGACGGCGGGCGGATTCATTTACTGCATCTCCAGCACCGGGGTCACCGGGGTCCGGGCGGTGGATTACCGGCCGATCGCGGCGGCGATCCGCACTGTCCGGGAGAATACCGCCGTACCGGTGGCTATCGGATTTGGCATCGGCGGACCGGAAGCGGCCAGTGAGGCCGCCCGCCATGCCGACGCGGTAATCGTCGGCAGCGCGATTGTTGAGCGACTGGGAAACGGCGGTGTCGGAGCGGTCCGCGAGCTGGTGCTGTCAATCCGCCGGGGCCTGGACAAGGGGGGCGACTGACATGAACTTGTCTGTGAGCCGGGAAGAGTTTTGCCGCTTGGCCCGAGATCATAATATCATTCCGGTTTACGCCGATTTAGCGGTAGACCTGGAGACCCCGGTTTCCCTCTTTTATAAGGTGGTTGGCGACAAACCCGGTTTTATGCTGGAAAGCGCCGAGACCAGCAAGACCTTCGGTCGTTATTCCTTTATCGGCACCGACCCATTTCTGACTGTCGCCGCCCGCCGCGACGGACTGGAGGTGGCTGGCGCCGGGGGGCGCCGGCGGGTGGAAGGGGCGCCGCTGGCTGCGCTGCAGACTGTTTTGAGCCGCTTTACCTTTCCGGAGCTGGAGCAGTTGCCGCCGTTCAGCGGCGGGGCTGTCGGTTACCTGGCCTATGAGGCGGTGGCGACCTGGGAGCGGGTGCGGGGACTGACGGTGGCACCGGATACGGTGCTGGGCGAGTTCATGTTCTGCAGAACCGTTGTCGCCATGGACCATCTAACCCACTCGGCCAAGCTGATCGTTCTGGCCGAGGTGGCTGACGCCGCCCGGGCGGGCGAGGAATACGACCGCGCCGCAGCAAGGATCGCCGGCCTGATCGGGGAGCTCAGCCAGCCGGTGGAACTGCCCCAGGCGGGTCAGGCGAGTCTCTCGGCCGGGGGACTGGCGGAGGCCCGGGACGAGGCGGTGCGGCAACGGTATATGGCTGATGTGGCGAAAGCCAAGGAATATATCGCCGCCGGGGAGATTTTTCAGGTGGTGCTTTCCCACCCCTTCCGCTGCGAACTGGCCGAGGAGCCGTTTTCGCTGTACCGGCGGCTGCGGCGGGTCAATCCTTCGCCTTATATGTTTTATATCAACTTCGGGCCGCGGCAATTGGTGGGGGCGTCGCCGGAAATGCTTGTCAAGCTGCAGGACGGCCAGGTATTCACCTGCCCCATCGCCGGGACCAGGCCCCGGGGCAAGGATACCGCCGAGGATGAGCGGCTGGCGGCCGAACTGTTGGCGGACGTCAAGGAACGGGCCGAACACGCCATGCTGGTGGACCTCGGCCGGAACGACATCGGCCGGATCAGCCTGCCGGGAACGGTCCGGGTCAGCCGGATGATGGAAGTGGAGAACTTCTCCCATGTCATGCATCTTGTATCCGAGGTGACGGGAACTCTCGATCCCCGCTACCGTCCGGCCGAGGTGCTGGCAGCCTGTTTTCCGGCCGGGACGCTGAGCGGCGCCTCTAAGGTCCGGGCGATGGAGATTATCAACGAACTGGAGCAGCTGCCGCGGGGGGCTTACGGGGGAGCGGTGGGTTATTTCGATTTCCGCGGCAACATGGATACCTGCATCACCATCAGGACGCTGGCGGTCGAAGGCGGGGAGGCCGTCATCCAGACCGGGGCGGGGATTGTGGCCGACTCGGTGCCGGAGACCGAATATCAGGAAATTCTCCATAAAGCCGGAGCGATGTTCCGGGTGCTGAAAGGGGAGTGAGAGCATGATTCTCTTGATCGACAACTACGATTCCTTCACCTACAATGTCTATCAGTACGTGGCCAAGCTGGGCTATCCGGTCAAAGTGGCCCGCAACGACCGGATCACCCTGGAGGAGATCGCGGACGGCGGTTATACGGCCATCATCATTTCGCCGGGACCGGGCACACCGGACGACGCCGGCATCAGCAAGGCGGCCATTGCCCGCTTTGCCGGCGAGATCCCGATCTTCGGGATATGCCTGGGCCACCAGGCCATCGGCGATGTGTTTGGCGGCAGGGTGGTGCGGGCGCCCCAGCCGGTCCACGGCAAAACCTCGCAGATTTATCACGAAGGCAACGGCATTTACCGCGACCTGCCGCGCCCCTTTACTGCCGGGCGGTACCACTCGCTGACGGTGGACAGCGCCGGGCTGCCGGATTGCCTGGCGGTCACGGCCAAAAGCGAGGACGGCCTGATCATGGGTCTGAAACACCGGGACTACAAGGTCGAAGGGGTGCAGTTCCATCCAGAGTCGATATTGACGCCGGACGGGATTAAGCTGCTGACCAATTTCCTGGCTGCCTGCTGACTGAAGGCTGTTCAAAAAGGCCAATCTGCGTCGCACCCGCAAGGGGCAGGCCGCATTTCTAAGCGCTTCGCGCAAGAACTGCGCACTTGGTGCTCCGGGAGCGCGCTTGCCGTACGCCACCATGTACTGTCGCCCCGAACGTATCGCCGTCCATGGCGCGCTCGGGACTAGGCCATCCAAGGCCGTCGGCGCGCGCTTCCTCGCAGCGACCCGCACATATCGCGTAAGACTATCGCCAGAAAACACAATGCGGTGATACGATCGGTGTACTCAGAACGTGCATCTCGACCTTTTTGAACAGCCTGGTGGAGTTTAATAAGGTGAACGAAATGTAAGTTGAAATAATCGATGATATTGTAAACGAAAGTTCGCAATATCATCGATTATTTTATTGGTTTGAGCATTTGCTGGTTAAAATATGAAATTATATTCATTATAATGAAATTTGCTGTGGATTTTCCTGGCGGCGGATGCTATAGTGAAAATAAATCGATTGGTCGGTGAGAGGTGCAGCGGGATGAACAAAGATATCGGCCAGAAGGTCAAGGACCTGCGGGTCGGCAAAAGGTTGACCCTGAAAAATCTGAGCGAAATGACCAACCTGTCTACAGGTTTTCTGTCACAGCTGGAGCGCGGTCTGACGGCCATCGCCACTGACTCGCTGGCTGCGATTGCCCAGGCGCTGGATGTCGAGCTGGCTTATTTCTTCGTCAAGCCGACGGTGGACGGCCAGTATGTTTTCAGAAGCTACGAGCGCGACGTGCTGCGGATCGAGAGTTCGCGGTTCATTCATTACCGTCTGAGCAGCGCTCCGGCCGACAAAAGGCTGCTGACCAGGCTGGTGGAACTGCTGCCGATCAACAGTCAGGAACCTATCAGCCCTTATCCCCATGAAGGGGAGGAGTTCGTCTATGTTCTGGAAGGAACGCTGACTTTGTTTATCAACCAGGAGCGGTTCGAGCTGTTCCCGGGGGACACGGCGCATTACGCTTCGAATATCGTCCACAACTGGGCCAACTACACCAACAAGCTGGTCAGGCTGCTGGTGGTGAGCGTGCCTAATCCGCTGCAGGAGGGCGGGCATGACTAAGGCGGTCATTTTCAATATCCAGAAATTTTGTGTCCATGACGGGCCGGGTATCCGGACCACGGTGTTTTTCAAGGGCTGCCCGCTGAGCTGCGGCTGGTGCCACAACCCGGAGAGCCAGAAGTTCGAACCGGAGCTGCTGGTGCAGCCGGAGAAGTGCGGCGGCTGCGGCCTGTGTCAAAGCCACTGCCCGCACGGGGCGGCTACGGCAGGCGGTTTTCTCGCCGACAGGTGCACGGCCTGCGGGGGCTGCACCGACTGGTGTCCCGGCGACGCCCGGGCGGTGGCGGGACGGGAATACGGCATGGAGGAACTGCTGGCCGAAATCGAAAAGGACGCGCCGTTTTACGAGCAGTCCGGCGGCGGGGTGACCCTGTCCGGCGGCGAGGCCCTCTGCCAGATCGATTTCGTGGAGCGGCTGGTGCGGGCCTGCTCCCAAAAGGGGATTCACGTGGCGGTCGACACCTGCGGCCAGGTGCCGTACGAGCACTTTGCCAGAGTGCTGGATTATACCGGACTATTCCTCTATGATCTCAAGCTGGATGACTCCGCCCGGCATGAGCGGCACACCGGCCGGGACAACTCGCTGATTCTGGCCAATCTTAAGCGGCTTTGCGACAGCGGCGCCAGGGTCCATTTGCGGTTGCCGCTGATCGAGGGGGTCAACGCCGACGACACCGATATCGAAGGGGTGATGGCCGCGGCCAAACCGCTGGGCATCAGGACCATTGCCCTGTTGCCTTATCACGATATCGGCCGCGCCAAGTACCAAAGGCTGGGGCGGGAATATCCGGCGCTGTCGGCGGCGAGCCCTCCGCCCGAACGGCTGGAGAAGATAAGGCGCCGGTTCGCTGCAAACGGGTTTGATGTAACTATAGGAGGGTGAGAAGAATGGACAGAGGTATGAACGGGAGAATTCGCCAGCTCAGGCGGCAGAGTATGACCACCGAACCCAGCATATCGATGGAGCGGGCCAGGCTGGTAACCGAGGCCTATAAGAAACATGCCGGGACGATGGAGTCGCCTCTTCTCCGGGCGCTGACCTTCAAACATATCATGGAAAACAAACGGCTCTGCATTAATCCAGGGGAACTGATTGTCGGCGAGAAGGGGGAGGGACCGCAGTCGGCTCCCACTTTCCCTGAGCTGTGCTGTCATTCGCTGGAGGATTTCGCGGTGATGGCCAGCCGGGAGCGGATATCCTTCGCAGTCAGTGACGAAGCCAGGCGGTTTCAGGCCGAGACGGTCATCCCCTACTGGTCGGAGCGCTCGCTGCGGCAAAAGCTGCTGGCCAATATGACCCCCCAGTGGCTGGACTGTTATCAGGCCGGTCTGTTCACCGAGTTCATGGAGCAGCGATCACCGGGGCACACGGTGGCTGACGGCAAGATGTACCAAAAGGGCCTGCTGGACTTTAAGGCCGATATCGCTGCGGCCATCGCCGCCCTGGACTGGGACAGCGACGAGACGGCCTACGAGCGCAAGGTTCAACTGGAAGCGATGGACATCTGCTGCGATGCGGTGATCACCTTTGGCCAGCGCTACGCCGAGTACGCCTGCAAGCTGGCAACGGCGGAAGCCGATCCGGTGCGCAGGGAGGAGCTATTGGCCATCGCCGCCAACTGCGGGGTGGTACCGGCCCATAAGCCGGAAACCTTCGCCCAGGCCATCCAGATGTACTGGTTCATGCATATCGCCGTCACCACAGAACTGAACAACTGGGACTCCTACAGCCCGGGGCGGCTGGATCAGCATCTTGATCCCTTCTACCGGCGGGGACTGGCGGACGGGACGCTGACGCCGGAGGCAGCCAAAGAACTGCTGGAGTGTCTGTGGGTCAAATTCAACAATCAGCCGGCGCCGCCCAAAGTCGGGATCACTCTGAAGGAAAGCGCCACTTATACCGATTTCGCCAATATCAACAGCGGCGGCGTCAGGCCCGACGGCTCGGACGGGGTTAATGACGTGACCTATCTGATCCTGGACACGATGGATGAGATGCAGCTGCTGCAGCCCAGCTCCAACGTTCAGGTCAGCAAAAAATCGCCCCACCGATTTGTCAAACGGGCCTGCGAGATTTCCCGCAGGGGCTGGGGCCAGCCGGCGCTGTACAACACCGACGCCATCATCCAGGAACTCTTAAGGGCCGGCAAGGACATCATCGACGCCCGGGAGGGCGGGGCCAGCGGCTGCGTAGAAACAGGGGCTTTCGGCAAGGAAGCCTACATTCTCACCGGCTATTTCAACCTGCTGAAGATTCTGGAGCTGACCCTAAGCGACGGCTTCGACCGGGTTTCCGGCAAGCAGCTGGGACTGGCCACCGGCCAGGCAACCGACTACGGCTCCTTTGAAGAACTGCTGGAGGCTTTTCGCCGCCAGGTGAAACATTTCGCCGACATCAAGATCACCGGCAACCATGTTATCGAGAAAATCTACGCCAGCCAGATGCCGTGCCCCTTTCTGTCGGTGCTTGTCAGCGACTGCATTGCCAAAGGCAGGGATTACAACGGCGGCGGCGCCAGATACAACACCAGCTATATCCAGGGGGTGGGGATCGGGACGCTCACCGACTGCCTGGCGGCGATCAAGTACAATGTGTTCGACCAAGGCCGGTTTACCATGGCTGAGCTGATGCAGGCCCTGGCCGACGATTTCGCCGGCCACGATCGGCTGCGCAGCCTGGTGCAGGGCAAGACGCCGAAGTACGGCAACGATGACGATTATGCCGACGGGCTGATGGTGGAGGCGTTCAACATCTTCTACGGCGCGGTGAACGGCCGCAAGAACATGCGCGGCGGCAGCTACCGCATCGATATGCTGCCCACCACCTGTCACGTCTATTTCGGGTCGGTCACCGGGGCGACCCCCAACGGGCGGTTGGCCGGCAAGCCGGTGTCGGAGGGGATTTCGCCCCACCAGGGCGCTGACCGCCAGGGACCGACGGCGGTGATCAAATCGGCGGCCAAGATGGATCACCTGAGAACCGGGGGAACGCTGCTCAACCAGAAATTTACCCCGGCGGTGGTGGCCGGCGACAGATGCCTGGAAAGCATGGCGGCGCTGGTGCGGACCTATTTCAGTCTCGACGGCCACCATATCCAGTTCAATGTCATCGACCGGGCGACACTGCTCGCGGCCCAGGCCCGGCCGGAGGAATACAAGGACCTGATTGTGCGGGTGGCCGGCTACAGCGACCATTTCCACAACCTCAGCAGGGAGCTGCAGGATGAGATTATCGAGCGGACCGAGCAGACCTTCGGAGGGTAGGCGGTCGGCGATAAAGCCCCATCTGCAGCGTTGCTCCTCAGAGCGCTTGCTTGCGTACATCCCAGTACGCGGCGCGGCGGCGCTCTTCCGGTGCGCCTTGCATCTGGAACTTTCTCGCCAACCTTCTTTTGTCTTAGCTCTGACCTGGCCTTTAAGGCCAGGTTCTGTTTTTGTAAAAGAAGGGTGGCAGTTCAGGCCGGGGATGGCGGAAGGGAAACCGGGCAGGGGGCGACGAACGGTACAAACTAGGAGTAATTCAGCGGGTGTAGGGAGCAGTTTATTGGTCCTGAGAATAGCAAACCAACAACAAAATATACTAGTGGCAGGAGGGCGAAGTATGAAAATAGACACCAGGCGGGGCCATCAGGCGCTGGGGGCGGGGTTGTTGCTGCTGGCGGTGAGCGGCGGGCTGCTGTATCTGCCGTCGCTGCGCGGCGCTCTGGCCGATGTCCGCTGGCTGCTGAGGGACATCCACATCATGTTGGGACTGGCCTTCACGGCGTCGCTCCTGGCCAACGTACCCTTCCTGACCCGGCATCTCGCCAGCCCGGCCGGCAACAGCGGTCAGTGGCTCAAGGCGCTGCTGCTGGCGACTGCAGCCGGCCTGATCGTCAGCGGCGGCTATCAGACGCTGTTTTGGCTGGGCTGGGCAGAGTCGGCGACGGCGATGAACGAGGCGCATCGCTGGCTGGCGGCTCTGGGGGTGATATTGGCACTGATCCATCTGGCCTGGCAGCGGACCGCCGACACGCCCGGCGGGGTCGTCTCCCTGCCGCCAGCAGAGGCGGGGGAGGGGCGCCGCCTGTTTATAAAGAAACTGCTGGCGCTGGGGGTGCTTTTTGGCGCCGGTGCCGGCCTCAAATGGTGGCAGCTGTTGGTTAATCAGGCTGGAAATGAGCCTGATCCTATTCCCGGGGGCTTCAAGGACTGCAACAGGCTGACCCCGCCGCCGGCTCCTGCCGCCCAGTCGCTGCCGCCGGCCGGGGGAGGCTACCAGGGCCAGTTCCGTTCGTACACCATCACCAAGAAACCGTGCGCCACCAATGAAAACTGGACCTTTCGGATCAGCGGGCTTGTTGACAAGCCGCAGGCCTACCGCTGGGAGGATTTCGTCCGGCTGCCCCGCACCGTGCAGGTCAGCGATTTTCACTGTGTAGAGGGCTGGTCGGTCAAGCGGGTCACGTATGAAGGGATCCCGCTGGCCCGGCTGCTGGATGAGGCCGGGGTCGGAGCCGGGGCCCGGTTTGTCAAGTTTATCTCCGGCGACGGCGTCTATACCGATTCCCTGAGCCTTGATCAGGCCAGGATGAGCGACGTGATGGTGGCCATGCTGCTGGACGGGAACCCGATTCCGTCCGATCTGGGCGGACCGGCCAAGCTGGTGGTACCGCGGATGTATGCCTATAAATCGGTAAAATGGCTGGTGGGGATCGAACTCATTGCCGGGCCGCACGCCGGCTACTGGGAGGAGCGCGGCTATCCGGCGGACGCCTGGGTTGAAGGGAACCCGCCCAAGGGATAGCGGCAGTGAGCCGAGGAATGCGCCGAAAAACCGGAAATAATTGCTTGACAATAGCAACTGCCATAATTTACAATGAAGTTAACGAACGTTAACATTGGGTTTCGGTCGACAAAGGCGGCATAAGGAGGGTTCATGATGGCTTTCCAGGAAGAACTGGCCAATCTGCGGCAAAAGCAGGAAGAACTTTTGCGCGATTACGCGGCTGTTGTCAGGAATTATCAGGGATCCAATCTGGTTCAGGAAAATGAGGCGCTGCAGCAGGCGGTCACCGAGAGCAAGACGAAAATCGAGGAACTGCGAAAGCGGTTCCAGCAGGCTGCCGAGGAGAACAGCCAACTCAGGCTGAGTCTCAAGGAGCAGATTCTTGATGAAAAGCTGAGCATCCTGAAGCTTTCGCGGGAGAAGCTGGCAACCTATTTCGCTGCCGCCGGCGGGCAGCATGAAGACGGCCTTACCCGGCTGGAGCGGGCGGCCAAGGCCGAAATGGACACTCTCAAGCAGGCGGCGCTGCGCAATCTTGACGCGACGCAGGGCGAGTTTACCGCCGAACTGGATCAATTGGCACTCAAGCTGCAAACGGCAATCCGCAGCCGGCGGGAATTGTTCGACAAGCAGCAGGCGAGAGTCCTGGGGGGGCTGGACGCCAGGCTGGACGAACTGGCGGCCGAGCCGGTCAGTGAGGAAGTGATCGCAAAACGGATCAGGCAAAACGAACTGGAGATGAAGATCGGCCTGAACTGGGTCAACAAGCTTGGTATTATTTTAATCTTATTCGGGATCGGCGCTGCCGCCCAGTTCACCTATTCGACCTGGTTCAACGAATATATGAAAGGCAGCTTTTTCTTCCTGACCGGCGGGCTGATGCTGGTTTGCGGTGAGTGGTTCTACCGCAGGGGCAAGGATATTTTCGCCACCGGCCTGTTGGGCGGAGGGGTGGCGGTTCTCTACTGCGGTGTCTTTTACAGCTATTTTTTGTTGAAGATCATCCCGCTGAACGCGGGTCTGGCACTCTCCTTGCTGGTGACGGCGGCGACGGTGGTGCTGTCGGTGCGGTACCGTTCGCGGACAGTCTGTTGCCTCGGCCTGGTGGGCGGATACCTGCCGTTTTTCACCTATGTTTTCGCTTTCGGGCTGCGCGGTGACGCCTTTTATGCCGCCATGGGCTATCTGCTGGTGCTGAATGCGGCGGTGCTGCTGATTTCCTTCCGCCACAAATGGAATATCGCCACCTATATCAGTATGGCCTTCCATATTCCGTCGCTGATTTACCTGGTGTTCGGCGCTCCCGCCGCGGTGGCCGGCATCGTTTACGCCGTTTTGACCTTCGGCGCTTACCTGGGGATTATTCTGGCCTATCCGCTTACCTATAAGCAGGGTTTGAGCCGGGTCGACACGGCGGCTCTGGGGCTGAATACCTTCATCAGCTGCCTTGTTTTGTACGCTTTATTCAGCACAGCCGGCTGGGGCGGCTACCATGGCCTGCTGGCGCTGGGGTTTGCCGTGGTGTACGGCGGACTGGCCAGGCTGGCGGAGCAGCGGATGCCTGGCGAAAAGTACACTTCTGTTTTGTTCTACGCCACAGCGCTGACCTTCGCAGTTTTGATGATTCCCTTCCAGTTCGGCGTGCGCTGGATGTCGATGGGCTGGCTGGTCCAAAGCATCCTGCTGATCATCGGCGGACTGCGTTATCGGATAGCCCGGCTGGAGAAGTCCGGCTGGCTGATCTTTGGACTTTGTCTGGCGGCCTTCTATATCGTGGACTGGCTCAGACTGCCTTTCTTTATCAGTAAGACGGCTTTCTTCGACTACCGGTATACGGCGGTGATGGCAGGTATGCTGACAGTCACCGGCTGCTATCTTCGGGATATGCAGCAGGATTCCGCCGGCCGGTTTTTCGCTCTGGCAGCGAAAATTCAGCTGTTCAAATATTTTACCCTGGCCAATCTGTGGGTCTACCTTGTCTATATCAGCGGCGAGTTTTACTACCACTGGGTGCCTGCGGGTTTCTACGCCGATTTCTATCACCGGACACTGACCGCGGCCGTCACTATCGCGCTGGCGTATGGGATGCCGAAGGTCCGGCTGATTTACGACATGAAAGTGCAGTGGTTTTCCTGGTCCTTGTACGGAGTCGCCCTGGCCCTCTGTCTGTGGGAAAACCTGGCTACGCCGCTGCTGCGGGGCGTGACCGCCGACCGGACGGCCGAATACCTGGCCCTGGGGGTACTGGTCTTTTATAATCTGGTGGTTCTGGCCGGTTTCCGGGCCGTTTTGCCGGGGGTACTGCAGAAAAAGTACGCCAATCTGGAACTGTATCCGCTGCTTTTGGTTATCCTGCTCCTTGGGGACACGACGATGTTCCTTGTCGGCCAGTTCCACCTTGCCAGCACCAATCTGCTGTTCAGCCTGATTTACCTGCTGGTGGGCATCGGATCGATCCAGTACGGCTTCAGGCAAAAGTTCATCTATGTGAGACGATTCGGTCTCGGGCTGGCGCTGCTGGCCACCGCCAAGCTTTTTGTCTACGACCTGCACTTCCTGAGTCTGCTGCACAAAATTTTCGCCTATTTCTGCTTTGGCATCGTACTGCTCGGCATATCCTATCTGTATCAACGGCTGAAAACCGGGGCGGAGGGGAAGGACCATGCCAAAGAAAGTTAAGCGATCGGCCGGTCGATGAACTGGTTTTTCCGGATATGGGCGGCACGCCTTACCGCTTGTATTTCGGCAATCGGAAAGCAGGAAAACCCGACTACGAAATCGAACGGCAAAGAAACTATATCGAAAAGGAGAAACAGGATGTTTGCGTCCTGGAAGGGGTACAGCCCAGCCACAACGGAGCGGCGCCGTGGACAGGCGAGGCAGGCAAACTTTTTAGCGGAGTTATTGTTGCAGTGTCGCTGTTGCTTATCGTACTGCTGATACCAAAACTAAACGTTCGCAAGTAATGCTGCAGATGTGATTAGGAGGGGAAATTTTGAAAGGACTTATCCGGCTTTTGTTGCGATGGTTGTTCAAAGTGAGGCTGACGGACTGGGAAACTCTCCGCTTTGACGGACCTTCGATCATTCTTCCCAATCACCAGTCGTTTTTGGACGCCGTTTTTCTCTGGGCTTTTTTGCCTGGCAACCCCTGTTTTGTGATCAACACGGCCATTGCTGCCAAGATCAGTTTTGCCCTCCGCTGGATCGATCATATTACCGTGGATCCCTTCAACCCCTATTCTCTGAAGAGGATCGTCGCGGTGGTGAAGGAAGGCCGCCCGATAGTGCTGTTTCCCGAAGGCCGGATCACTACTACCGGCGGCCTGATGAAAGTCTACAGCGGGGTCGGCTTCGTGGCGCTGAAAACCGGAGCGGCGCTGCATCCGGTCATTTTCTCCGGCCTGAAGTACTCCAAACTTTCCCGGATCACCGATAAAGTGAGATCGGCCTGGTTCCCGCAAGTTGCGATGTACGCCGCAGCACCGCTGCGGATAGCCGAGGAGGCCAACAAGAGTTTCAAACAACAGAAAAAGGAGATCAGCAACAAACTGCTGGTGGTTCTGCAGGAAGCGCTGTTTCGCACCAAGCAGCTCGAGACCGCCGGCAGCAATCTGTTCGACAGGCTGCTGGCCGCCGGCAGATTCTTCGGGATGGGAAAAGTCATGGCCGAAGATATCAGCGGGACGATTACTTACCGCCGGGCGATCAAGGGCAGCTATGTGCTGGCCGGGAAGCTGCGGGCCGTGCTGGGCGGAGAGAACCGGGCCGGCATCCTGCTGCCCAACTCCATCGGCCATGTGGTCGCCTTCTTTGCCCTGCTTTACGCCGACATCAGCCCGGCTATTCTGAACCTCAGCGCCGGGGT
The DNA here is from genome assembly GCA_031292015.1 of Negativicutes bacterium. The sequence continues at coordinate 133,366 of JARLHY010000008.1, forward strand.
GCGTAACAACATCGACTGCGCTCACACCGCCGGCCTGAAGACCATCCTGACTTCACGGGCTTTCGTGGAAAAGGCGGGATTCGCGGATTACATCGCCCAACTGGCCGCCGAGTTTCGGATCATATACCTGGAGGACCTGCGGGCCCAACTGGGACTGTGGGCAAAACTGAGCGGGCTGGGCCATTATTTCCTCCGGAAAAAGGCCGCCGGGACGGCCAAGATCATCCTGTTCACCAGCGGCAGTGAGAGCAAGCCCAAAGGGGTTGTCCTCCGCCAGGCCAATATCCTGACCAACATCAACCAGGCCGGGAGCGTCATCGACTATACCCAGCAGGATAAAATGTTCAATGCGCTGCCGATGTTTCATTCCTTCGGCCTGACGGCAGGAACGCTGCTGCCTATTCTGGAAGGGCTCGAAGTATTTCTTTATCCCAGTCCGCTGCATTTCAAGGTCATACCTGAGATCGCCTACGACCGGGGGGTCACGCTGATGCTGGGGACGCCCACTTTTTTGATGGGTTACGCCAAATACGCCCATCCTTATGATTTTTTCAGCCTCCGCTACGTACTGGCCGGAGGAGAAAAGCTGAAGGACGAAGTTCGAAGCATCTGGCACGAGAAGTTCGGCATCCGGATTTTGGAAGGCTACGGTATAACCGAGACCGCGCCGGTCCTTGCCATCAACACGCCGCTGTTTCATCGCACCGGCACGGTGGGGCGGTTTCTGCCGGGGATCGAGTGGCGGCTGGAAGCGGTGCCGGGGATCGCCGACGGAGGCAATCTGCTGGTGCGGGGTCCCAATGTCATGGAGGGGTATCTGCTGCACGGCCAGGGACTGATTCCGGCGGAGGAATGGTACAACTGCGGCGATGTGGTGACTGTCGACGGGGATGGTTTTGTAGCCATCAAATCGCGCCTGAAGCGGTTTGCCAAAGTGTCGGGCGAAATGGTCAGTCTCGACGCCGTCGAGCGGGCGGCGGAAAAGGCTTTCGGCAGCGATAAAAACGCCGCGGTCAGCCTGGCGGACGGCAGGAAAGGGGAGAAGATCGTCCTCTACACGCTGGAGAAGAGCGCCACCCTGCAGGCGCTGCGGGTCTATTTCAGCCAGACCCGGCAGAGCATGCTGGCCCTGCCGGCTGAAGTGGTGCTGGTGGATAAGCTGCCGCTATTGGGCAGCGGCAAGGTGGATTATGTCCGACTGAGGGCGCTGGCGGCCGGAGAGGAGGAGAACCATGCTCCCTAGGCCATCGCCGCTGAAGGCCCTGTTCGCGGCTCAGTTCCTATCGGCCTTCGTCGACAACATGATACTGTTCGTGGCCCTGGCGGTCATCCGGCGGGACGGCTTTCCGGAATATTACCTGCCCCTGGTTCAAAGCACTTTTTTATGTTCTTATATCGTCCTGTCGCCATGGGTGGGCAGGTTCGCCGACCAGAAAGCCAAAGCCAATGTGCTGATTGTGGGGAATGTGGTGAAGGCGCTGGGCATTGTGCTGCTACTGCTGGGCTGCGATCCGGCGGTCAGCTACGCGGTGGTCGGGGTCGGCGCGGTCATCTACAGCCCGGCCAAGTACGGCATACTGCCGCTGCTGACCCGGGGTGAGGCCGAGCTGCTGCGGGCCAATTCCAACCTGGAAAGCTACACGATTCTGGCGATCCTCGCCGGGTCGGTGGCCGGTGGCTGGCTGGCCGACCGGTCGGTGCTGCTGGCGCTGACGGCCTGTGTTGTCCTGTACGGCGCCTCCATCGCCATCAACACCCTCATTCCCAAGGATCCGGGAAACCGGTCGATAAGCTATAAAAACTCCGTCGGCGAGTTTCTGGCCGACACTATGGCGCTGCTGCGCCAGCGCCAGAGCCACTATTCGCTGATCGGCACAGGGTCCTTCTGGATGGCTTCGGCGGTGCTGCGGATGATTATTTTCGCCTGGGTGCCGCTTATTCTGGGCATAACCAGCGGTACGGCCATCAGCCTGATTATCGCCGTCACCGGAGTGGGGATTGCCATCGGAGCGATGGTGACGCCACTACTCATCAGCATCAAGACGTATCAGCGCACGGTGTGGTTCGGTCTGGCCATGGGCTTGGGCATCCTGGCCTTCCTCAAGATCACCAGCCTGCCGGTCACGGTGGCCGCCCTGCTGCTGATCGGGGTGCTGGGCGGGATCTATATCGTGCCGATGAACGCCTGTCTGCAGCAGGTAGGCCACAACACCATCGGCGCCGGCAAGACCATTGCCGTGCAGAATTTCCTTGAGAACAGCTTCATGTTCGTCGGAGTGGGGGCCTATACCCTGGCGGCCAAACAAGGGGTTGCCGTGGAGCTTTGCCTGGGCGGCACCGGGGTGGCTCTGCTGCTGCTGGTCGGTTATCTGCTGGCGTACGTCCGGGCCGGCCAGACCCGCCAAAGGAAACCGGGCCGGTGACTTGAGGGTGCGTTGAAACTCCGCTGCCGCTGCCGACGCTGCGGGAATCGCAAAGTGGCCGGACGGACGGAGCTCCAGAGGCGCAGTTTCTGCCTTTTGATATAGCCTGCGCCGAAACCTGTTGCGAACGGCTACGCCCCGAACCGCAGGTTCGGGGCTTGCTTTTATCCGCAGGGGATAATTGGCAGGGTGTGGAATAGTAGCTTACAACAGAGGGTGAAAGGAGAAGTCGATGAAGGTCTGGGAATTGGCAACCCCCGCATTTTTGGTTGATCTGACTGTATTGGAGAGCAATATCCGGGCGATGGCCGCCCTGTGCCGGGAAAACGGCGTTGAGCTCTGGCCGATGGTCAAGACCCACAAGAGCACCGCCATCGCCCAAATGCAGCGGGCGGCCGGGGCGAAAGGACTGCTCACCGGGACGGTGGATGAAGCCGAGTACCTGGTGGAGCAGGGGTTTGACAATATCATGCTGGCTTACCCGGTGGCGGCGCCGGCCAATGTGGCGCGGGTGGTCGCCCTGGCCCGGCGGGCGGGGATCATCATCGGCCTGGACGGTGCCGAGGCTGCCGGCCAGCTCAACAAGCAGCTGGCTGACGCCGGTTTGATGATGGAATATCTGCTGATCATCGACTGCGGCCTGCGCCGCTTCGGGGTTTCGCCGGACAAGGCGGCGGAGCTGGCGGCAAGCCTGGCCGGTTTTTCCCAGCTGCGGCTGGGCGGGATCGCCACCCATCCGGGGCAGGTGTATGGCGCTACCGGGTATCAGGAGGTTGAAGAGGTGGCCAAGGCCGAGATCGAGGCCTTGGCCCAGGTCAAGCTAAACCTGGAGCGGCAGGGGTTCGCGGTGAAGACTGTGGCGACAGGCAGCACCCCCACCGCGCCGCTGGCGGTGAAAGCAGGTCTGTTTACCGCTCTCCGGCCCGGGAACTATGTGTTTTACGACAATATCCAGGTGGCGCTCGGCGTTGCCAAGCCGGCGCAGTGCGCGCTGACCGTACTGGCCACAGTCGTCTCCCGGCCGAGGCCGGACACTTTCCTGATCGACGCCGGCAGCAAATGTCTGGGGCTGGACAAAGGGGCCCACGGCAACTCGCTGCTGCAGGGCTTCGGTCAGGTAGCGGGACATCCGGAGCTGTTGGTCGCCAGCTTGTCGGAAGAAGTGGGCAGGGTTCAGATCCTGGCCGACACCACCCTTGCGGTGGGGGACAAAATCCGGATTATCCCCAATCATTCCTGTTCGTCCGCCAATTTCACCAACTGGCTTGTCGGTCATCGCGACGACGCGGTGGAGAAGCTCATCCCGGTCGACATGCGCGGCGGAACGCGCCGCCGCTGGTCCGACTGATCGGGCGGGGAAAAAATGGTAGATAAGATGAGCCGGGAATGTTAAAATGAAGAAGACTCGCTTCAGAACTGGCCATGGGGCACTAGGAGCCTTCCGCCGGTATCGGAAACCCGATTGGCGGATATACTGTCACAGGCGGACCGCGCCGTCTGAGCGGGCGGCATCGCGCAGGTCAACAATAAAGTTACAGGAGGATATTAGATGAAAAACAGTATCGCAACATTCGAAACGTCCAAGGGTGTTTTCAAGATCGAGTTGTTTGAGGACAAGGTACCGGGTACTGCCCAGAATTTCATCAGCCTGGCGGAGAAGAAGTATTATGACGGGCTGATTTTTCACCGGGTAATCCCTGATTTCATGATCCAGGGCGGCGACCCTGCCGGCAACGGCACCGGCGGTCCGGGCTACCAGATACCGGATGAATTCCACCCCGACCTGAAGCACGATGAGGCAGGAGTGCTATCGATGGCCAACGCCGGCCCCAACACCGGCGGCTCCCAGTTTTTCATCACCCTGGTGGCCACTCCGTGGCTGGACAACCGCCACGCCGTCTTCGGCAAAGTGGTGGAGGGGCTCGATGTGGTGAAAAGCATCGGGGTGGTCAAGACCGGCCGTGGTGACAAGCCGGTGGAGGATGTAGTCATGGAGAAGATCACCATCGAAAAAGGCTGATATGGCCTGGGTTTATATCATGGAGTGCTCCGACGGCACGCTGTACACCGGCTGGACCACCGATCTGGTCGAACGGCTGGCCGCCCACAACGCAGGGGCCGGCGCCCGCTACACCCGTGGCCGGGGACCGCTGCGGCTGGTGTATCAGGAATGCTGCAGCGACCGCAGTCAGGCTCTGCGCCGGGAATGCGAGATCAAGCGGCTGACCCGTGAGCAAAAACAGCGGCTGATCGCCGCTGCCAACACAGGAATGGACAAAAAAGACGGCTGACCAAGTCAGCCGTCTTTTCAGACCGTTGATAAACTCCCATCTGCTTTGTACCCGTAAAGGGTAGGCCGTCGCTCTAAACGCTGAAGCGTAAGAGCGACGCACTTGGCCCCACAACCCCATTGCTAGCGTACTTCCCAGTACGCGTCGCTGCTGGGGTCGTGGGGCCGTCTCGCATCTGGGGATTTCTGAACGGCCTGAAAAATCGGTTTCTCAACAAGCCGTTTATTCCATAGTCACGCTGACTTCGAACATCCTGTTCCAGGGGAAAGAGACGGTGAACTTGTCGGCCAGGCCGGGAAAGTTGGCGGCGGCGAAGGCCTTCATCCGCTGCTCGGTTTCGGCGGTGAGGCGGGGGGTCAGGTCATCCAGGTGGACGTAGCTGCCGCCAAAGGGGACGAGCACCGTTTCGGCGACTTCACCGCGGACGTTGGCCTGGTAGGCCCAGTCGTCGAGCAGCCGCACCGCCAGCAGCCTATTCTTGGCGGCGGGAGAGGTTCTGGCGGCCAGCATCCCCTGGCCGACTGCATAGCCGAGGGTATTGCTGGCGGTGTTCCAGCCGGAAAAGGCGGCGAGGCGGGGCAGCAGACCGCGCCCGGCCAGTTCGTGCATCAGGGCGTTGTCGGCGCCGTTGGAGAAGGCGATGGAAGCCACGGCGACCTGCCGGCCTTCGGCCAGCGCTGCGGCAACCCGGTCGGTGAAGAGCTCGGCGGAAGGCCGGGTTTTATCACGGTTGGCAAGGTCGGCGGCTTCGAGGGTGATGCCGTTTTCCGGAGTGTTTACCGCCAAGACGAGGTCAGGCTGCCGGGGGGCGGGAAGAACCACTCCGCCGGCGGCGCTGATCTGGTCGATGAGAGTCTGGCCGATTTCCTTGTCTTCGTAAGTCGGTACGGTTTGGCCGCCGGCGCCGGGAGCATAAACAACCGAAACAACCGGTACCTGGCGGGAAAGGTCGTTGATGGCTTTGACGACCAGCAGCATGCCCAACTGGTCGGCGCCGGGAAAACTGGTGTATTTGCTGGCAGGAAACCGCCGGGTATCTTCGGCCAGGTGGCGCGATTCCTTGTGGGACTGGGAATAGGGCGAGCAATCGTCGCGGCCCTGGATCAGATAGTCGAAGGTCCCGTTTTTCAGGTGGGCGATGAGGCCGAGATTCATGTTGTAGTTTTTGTCGCGGCGGGCGAACCAGTCAGCCATCGCCTGGGGTGGAACGATCTGGGTCAGCTTCTGCAGCGTGGCCTGTTCGGCGCGGCTCAGGGGCTCGGTTTCCTGTTTGTCCTGGAGGGCGGTAATCTGGAAAATGCTCGGGCCGTAGGTTTCGTAGTAGTCGGGTTCGACACCGCCGGCACTGTAGCGCGGCGTGCGCATAATGGTGCTGTAAACATAGAGCCTGATCCCGGGATTGAGTTCTTTGAGCTCGGCGAATTTGGCCAGCCGGGTTTGGAGAAGGTCTTCAGAGAAGTGATGAGTCCTGGAAGCAACCAGGCTGCCGTATAAAAGCGAGTCGGCGGAAAGAACGACGGCATCGGCTTCTTTGCAGTGCGTGATGACCCAGTTCCAGAGAAAGTCCGGGTTGCCGGGATCGGTCCGCCCGGCGATGATGGCCCGCTGCGGAGTAAGGATCTCCATTCCGGCGGCGGCGGCGGTATCGACGACATAGTCCAAACTTACCGGCCGGTTGTCGGCCGGAACATACAAAACGGTCTGGGCCTGAACAGGCTGAAGGAAAAGCAAGGTCAGCAGCGCGAAGGACAGCAATGATTTTTTCATGATGATTCCCCCATAATTTGGCGATATATGTTTTATTTTCTGGCCGGCAAGCGGCAAATCCTGCCCCGCAGCCTTCTTTTTAGCCCAGACCGCAGGATTCCGGAGGATGCTGCTGGAAAATAAACATAAAACTGCATTGCCTGCGGAGAAAAACGTCAGGGGGTGGGGAGAGAGTGGATACGATTCTATGTGAGCGGAGAACCTACGCGGATAAGCCGTATACGCATACCCATCCCTACGGCCAACTTATTGTGCCTATCCATGGCAGCTTGTCGGTTACGGTCGGCCAGGTGAAGACCGGGGAAGAGCAAAGCGTGATATTCATCCCGCCCGAGGCTGCTCATTCGTTTTATGCCAGGACTTCCAACCAGTTTTTCGTGATTGACGCGCCGCTGGGTTATCTGCCCAGGGACCTGGACGGGTTGCCCCGGTTTTACCCGCTGGACGGCCGCTGGAAGGCCTTAAGGGCCCTGTTGTCCGAAGAGGTGGGTGATGGGCCTGTTTCGAGTCAGCGGCTGGCAGATCTGTTCCGCTATATTTCAGGATTGCTGGAGGATGGGCAGGATTCGGCTTCGCTGGCGTACATCAGAGAAAATTTTACAACAAGCCTGACGGTCCAGCGGCTGGCGGAACTGGAACACTTTCATCCCACCTATTATGTGGAGTGGTTCAAGCGCCGGTTCGGCAAGTCCCCTATTGCTTACATCCGCGACCTGAGGCTGCACAAAGCGAAAGAACTGCTGCAACACACCGCTTTTTCAGTGCTGCAGATTGCCCAGCAGGTCGGCTACGAAAATCAGTCGACCCTGACCAGGCTGTTTCGTCAAGACTTGGGTATGACGCCGCGGCAGTACCGGGAAAAAAGCCGAGGACACGGTAAATAATAAACGAATATAAGTCAAGAAAGCAGGCGGATCTCCTGCTATAATAGCAATGAATTGCCATGCAGGAGGAATGCCGGATGCGAACAGGGGTCAAAGGGGCGGTTTATTTATCGGTTGCGGCGAGTATCTGGGGCGGGATGTACATTGCCAGCAAATATACGCTGGCGATGATTCCTCCGTTTACCCTTTTGTTTATCCGCTACTTTTTGGCTTCGGTCATTTTGGTGGTGTGGTGCCGGCGCAGCCAGGTCGCTATCATGCCCCGGCAAGATCGATGGCTGATGTTTCAGATCGGTTTTATGGGCTATTTTTTGTCGGTTGCGACGCAGTTTATCGGCACCAAGCTTTCGAGCGCCCACATGGGGGCGGTGATTACGACACTGTCGCCGGTTTTTCAGTCCGGCTTTGCTATCCTGCTTCTGGGCGAGATGGCGTCAAGGCGGCAGGTGGTGTCTTTGGGGCTGTCCATCATCGGGGTTGCCGTCATAACAAATGCCGTCAGCATTCTTCAGCACGAGGCCTTTAATACAGGCAATCTGTTTTTCCTGGTCGCCGCGATTCTGTGGGGCTATTATTCGGTGCTGGCGAAGAAAGCCGACGCCAGTCAGCCGACGCTGCGAATCACCACCTGGGGCATTCTGGTGGCGACTTTATGCGCCTTGCCGCCGGCGGCAGTCGAGTGGGGCTCCTGGGAAACTTCGGTGCTGGGGAACGGCATGGTGATTTTCAGTATCCTGTATCTTGCGGCGATATCGACAACAGTGGCCTACTATTGCTGGAATAAAGGCCTGGCCCTGACTACCTCGCACCAGGCGGGACTTTTCATATTCCTGCAGCCGGTGGTGGGCAGCATACTGGGATATTCGCTGCTGGGGGAGGAACTGTCCCCTTCGTTCTTCGCCGGTACGGTACTGATTTTGATCGCGGTGTACCTGAGTATTGCTTCAGGGAAAGAGAAGGCCAATCCTTAACGATAGAGGTGAACTATGAATCTGAACAAAATCAGGGCAAATACATATTACATCGATGGGGCGGTAAACTTAGGCGTGATAACCAGCGGGAGCGATGCGATGCTGATCGACGCCGCACTTGACGACAGCACTTCCCGCAAGGTGAGAAGGCTGCTGGAGGAAAACGGGCTGAAGCTGAAGGCGATTATCATCACTCATGCCCATGCGGATCACTGCGGCGGAGCCCCTTATCTGGTCAAGGCGACAGGGGCAAAGGTTTATGCGGCCATGGGGGAAAAGAGCGTTCTGGAAACGCCGCTGCTTGAACCGGTTTATTTGTTTGGCGGAGCTTATCCGCCGGCGGCCTTGCGGACGAAATTCTTTCACGCCCCCGGCGTGCTTGTCGACGGGATCGTTGCCCCCGGTGTAACAACGGTGGCAGGCTTCGCCGCCGAGATCGTCGACCTGAAGGGGCATTCCCTGGACCAAATCGGTGTTGTGTCGGAGGGCGTATTGTTCTGTGCCGACGCGGTTTTTGCCCAGGATGTACTGGAGAAACACGGAATTCCTCTTCACGCCAGCATCCAGAGTACCCTGGCGGCATTCGAGCGGCTCGAAGCCGGTTTTTACGACTTCTACCTGCCGAGCCACGGCGCGCTGGTGACGGATATTTCGCCTGTCGTGGCGGCAAACCGGCGGATCGTCGAGGACGTCACAGAGGCTGTGCTGGCTGCCGCCAAAACTCCCTGTTCGACCGCTGACATTCTGGCCGCCGTTTGCGCCGGGGCCGGGTACAACATCATGAATACCGGGGCGTATTATTTGACCCATTTGACGGTCATGGCCTACATCGGTTATCTGCTGGATCAAAACCGTCTGACTGTTTCCTATGAAGACAACCGGCAGTTCTTCTGCCGGGCGTGAGCCTGGCGGCAACCTGGGCGAGCGGATTAGACAGCACGATTCAGGACGAAAATGGCGCCGGGTTGTGGTATCCTGAAGGCAGAAGGAAAGGGTTTATGGCCCAAGGAGGAGCAAGATGGAAAAACTGGCTGAGGACATGTTGTGGCAGGCGACTGTCAACAACGACGAGAAGTTCGACGGAAGGTTTTTTTACGCTGTCCGGACGACCCGGATCGTGTGCCGCCCCTCATGCCGGTCCAAGCCGCCGAGCCGGGAAAATGTCGAGTATTTTACCGACATCGAAGAAGCCGTCAGACACGGGTACCGCCCCTGCAAACGGTGCCGGCCCGATTTCGCCGCTCCCTACCGGCCGGAACGGGAAACGGTGGACACGGCCTGCGCCCTGCTGGCTGAGGAATACGCCAACAGCAAAATTCTGGAGGAACTGCCGGGCCGGGTCGGTGTGAGCAGGTTTCATCTCAGCCGGCTGTTCAAGGCGGTCACCGGGCAGACTCCCAAGGAATATCTGCAGACCGTTCGTCTGGACAGGGCCAGGGCACTGCTTGAGGAGAGCGAACTCAGCGGCATCCAGGTCTGCTTTGAGGCCGGTTTCAACAGCCTGTCCAATTTCTACGCCCTTTTTCGCACCGCTACCGGCCTGTCGCCGCAGGAATACCGGAAGCAGGTCCGGCAGACCGCCGGACCGAACGCACAGAACTGAGGGGATGTTTATGGAGGTTTATACCGCTTATTTGGCCAGCGCCATCGGGCCGCTGGAGATTTCCGCCAGCGCGGAGGGGATAACGGCGGTCCGGTTTGTTTCTGAGGCGGCGGCAGCTTCTGACAATTTGCCGCCCTGCCTTGAGGATGCCCTGCGGCAGTTGGCGGAGTATTTTGCCGGCCGGCGGACCAGTTTTTCCCTGCAACTGGCGCCCCAGGGCACGCCGTTTCAACGCCGGGTCTGGGAAAAACTCGGCCAGATCCCTTTCGGCCAGACGATCTCCTACCGTGAGCTGGCGGCGGCGCTGGACAAGCCCCAGGCGGTGCGGGCGGTGGGCAGGGCCAACGCCACCAACAAATTGAATATCGTCGTCCCCTGCCACCGGGTGATCGGCGCGGACGGTTCTCTGACCGGCTACGGGGGCGGGCTGGAGCGGAAGGAGTGGCTCATAAGCCACGAACGCCGGGTGGTTTCGGGCTGTTAAAAAAGGCTGATCGTAATTGCTTGCGAGGGCCGCAAAAGTGCCGATCAAGCGGAGCTCCGGATGAAAGCGCCGTAAGGCCAAGGCCGGCAACACCTAATTTTTCTTTTTCCGGACGGTGACCTTACGACGACTAAGGTGATGATTGCCAGACGATAGTCTGGCCAGGTTGTAGACAAAGCCCGCTTTTAATCTGTGAGGCAGGAAACGGGAGGGGAATTCCTCCGCTACGGACGATATCCTACGCCGTTACCGGCAGCAAGGCTGCCGACGGCTGTGGATAAGAGTCCCGCTGCGGAAATCCCCTCCCGTTTCTTCCTTTTGTCTTCACTCTGGCTTGCCAGACGATAGTCTGGCGATTTTATTTGCGGCAGTTTGGTTGACGAATTAACATATATCGGCAGGAATTGGGCGGAAAAATTTGAAATAAACTAGAAGATCAACACAGGGGAGGGACGGTTTTGCTGCGAATTGGGGTTATAGGCCAATCAGGGGCGGTGAGCGCCGAGGTTTACGATCTCGCCATTGAAGTGGGGCGGGAAATCGCCGCCAGGGGGGCTGTTGTGCTCACCGGCGGTACCAACGGCGTCATGGAAGCCGTGTCCAAGGGAGCCAAGACGGCTGGCGGCCTTGTTGTGGGGATTTTGCCGGGGGACCATCTGGATGCCGCCAACAGCTATGTGGATATACCGATTACCACCGGGCTGAGTTTTGATTATCGGAGCCTTATTCTGGTTCATTCCTCGGATGCGATTATCATGATCGGCGGCGAGAACGGAACTCTCGGCGAGCTTTCCACCGCGTATCTGAACTGCAAACCGATCGTGGTCATTGAGCCTTCGGGCGGCTGGGCGGCCCGGGTGCGCAGCGTCGCTTACGACGGACTGTATATGGATACCCGCCGGACAGTGAAGCTGGATTACGCCAATACAGCCAAAGAAGCGCTGGATGTTATCGTGGCGAAGGCTGGAACCTGCAGTGGCCAGGGGGCGGCCGGAAACGGACCGCAACACGAAGAGAGCGTGCGGCGATGATTTTAGTCAGTACCTGTTTACTGGGGATCTTTTCGAAATATGACGGCGGCTCGAATCTGCAGCCGCTGCTGGCAAAATACAGCCATTGCGGCCGATTTCTGCCGGTATGCCCGGAGCAACTGGGGGGATTGCCCACACCGCGCCACCCGGCCGAGATCGTTGGCGGCTGCGGCGAGGATGTATTGGCCGGGGTCTGCAAGGTGGTCAATCCGGCCGGCGAAGACCTGAGCAGACCTTTTTGCCGGGGCGCCGAGGAAGTGGCGGCACTGGCGGCGTCTTTTCCGGTCAAGGCCGCGATCCTCAAAGAACGCAGTCCTTCCTGCGGGGTAAACCGGATTTACGACGGCAGCTTCAGCCATGTCGTTCAGCCGGGCCGGGGGGTTACCGCCGCCAAACTGAAAATGCTGAATATCCCATTGTATTCTGAAGAGGATATCACCGAGGAACTGCTGCTAAAACTGCTGGCCGAGAAGTGAAAATTCTGCCCTCCGCGTCAGCGGGGGGTGTTTTTGGGTGGAATTGAATCTTGGAAATGGTAGGAAATCGGCTCGCAAACGGGAAATAATATCTTAACGATAAGGTTCACAGGAGGAGCATGATGGTTAAACCGGCGGATATGGATAGATATCGCGACAACCTGGAGGAGGAAAAGAACAGCGCGGCGCTTTACCAGGCTCTGGCGGAAAGCGAAAAGGACAGCCGTCTGGCCGAGGTCTATCATCGGCTGGCTTTGACCGAGCAGAAACACGCCGGCAACTGGGAGGCCAAGATTACGGCGGCCGGCGGCAAGGTGCCGCCCTTCAGCCTCAGCTGGCGCACCCGGGCGCTGGTCTGGCTGGCCCGCCGTTTTGGCGTCGATTCGGTGCTGCCCACCCTGTCGGCCTTTGAGCAGACGGCTTCCAACGATTACGCCCACCAGCCTGAAGCCGCCGCCATGGTGGCCGACGAACAGTCCCACGCCAGACTGCTGCAGCAGATGAATCGCAGCGGTCAGGGGAAAGGCCTGGAGGGCAGCGCGGTGGCCAAGCTGGAGGGGCGTCACCGGACCGCCGGGGGCAACGCGCTGCGGGCCGCGGTCCTGGGCGCCAGCGACGGGCTGCTTTCCAATTTCAATCTGGTGATGGGGGTGGCCGGGGCGGAACTGTCCAACGGCAATATCGTGCTGACCGGTCTTGCCGGGCTGCTGGCGGGAGCGATTTCGATGGCGCTGGGGGAATGGATTTCGGTCCAAAGTTCCCGCGAACTTTACGAAAAGCAGATCAACACCGAGCGGGAGGAGATCGCCGCCGTTCCGGAAGAGGAAGTGGAGGAACTGGTCCTGATTTATCAGGCTCGCGGCCTGGATGACGAGACAGCCCGGATGCTGGCGACAAAACTGATGGCTAATCCTGAGACCGCTTTGGAAACACTGGCCCGGGACGAACTGGGGATCGATCCGCAGGAGCTGGGGGGCTCGGCCTGGGAAGCGGCAGGCGCCTCTTTTCTGCTTTTTGCCGGCGGCGCGGTGATTCCGGTGGCGCCGTTTCTGTTCAGCCATGGCAACGCCGCGGTGGTTGCCAGCGCCGGCGCCAGCGCCCTGGGGCTGTTTGTGGTCGGGGCCGCGATTACGCTGTTTACCGGCAAACCGGTTCTTTATTCCGGGCTTCGCCAGGTGGCTTTCGGGCTTGCGGCGGCGGCGGTGACTTTCGTGCTCGGCCATCTGATCGGGGTGAATATCGCCGGATGACGATTCAGGTGCTGAGAAGCGGGTGGAAGGATTAGCGCCGCGGCTGAGAGAAAGAAGCATTAAGGAAATAAAATCGAAGTGAGGGGCTGCTCATGAAGGTTGTGGAATCAGCGGCAGTCTGCGCAAGGACGGCAACACCGCGCTGCTGCTGAGGAAGATCAAGGCCTGACGGCACTGGTAAATTAAATATTAGGGAGGGCATGACATGACAGCAAGGATTTTGGTCTGCGGAATTCTCATCTGCATGATGGTCGCCGGCTCGATAGCGGCGGCGGCCCCGGACACGACGAACGGCTGGACGGAGAACAAAACGACTCTTACCTACTATGGGCAATCGGCGTTTATGCTTACCCATGGCGACACGCGGCTGGTCTTCGACCCCTGGTTTACCGGCAACCCCTGGAAGGCTGCGACAGCCGGCGAGATTAACTGTCAGTATATTTTGGTTTCTCATGCTCACCAGGACCATCTGGGAGACACGGTGGCGATCGCTACCCGTACCGGCGCCAAGGTGATCACGACCAGCGCGATTGCCAGGATGCTCAAGGATCAGGGCTGCGATGTCCAGCCGATGGATATCGGCGGCAAGCGGATGTTTGACTTCGGCTTCGTCCGGGTGACCCCGGCGATGCACGGTTCGGGGATAGCCGGCGGGCAGGCCGCAGGATTTGTGGTCAATTTTTACGGCACCACCATCTACTTTGCCGGCGATACGGCCCTGTTCGGGGATATGGCGCTGATTGCCAAGCAGGAAAAACTCGACTACGCGCTGCTGCCGATCGGCAACAACTATACAATGGGACCGGAAGACGCATTGGAAGCGGTCGGAATGCTGAACCCCAAAATGGTGATTCCGATGCATTACAATTCCAACCCGCTGATCATGCAGTCGCCTGACGAGTTTAAACGCGCCGTGGAAAGCCGCTTCGGCATTCCGACGATCGTGATGCAGCCGGGAAAAACGTTGGTTCTTTAACTCAAAAGACAAGGCTCATGTTGCGCAGTGAGCGATCTCCGGGCCGGATACCGGGTGCCAGTGATTTTCACGGCCGGTTTCCGGCCCGGTCTTTTTCCGATAGCAGATAAGTACAGAAAATGGAAAATAAAGAAAAATTTATTGCATAATAGCAGGATTTATAAAAGAAAATGTAGAAACGAGTACAAGTCTTCTGGGCCGCCGTTCCCTGATTTTGGAGCGCTGCAGCTCATTTGAAATTCAGGCTGAATTGGTCAGGCCTATTTGTCATATGGGGGATAACATGGCAAAAGAGAAACGGTCGCTGCTGGACCAGGTCGATATGAGCTCCATCGAAGAATTTTGCCGACAGATATTTTATGCCGACGCCTACACCGCCATGCATGCCGAGCATGTGGCCGAGTTGATGGCCGGTCTGGCCAGCCAGATGACTCTGTCTACGGATGAAATCAATCTGGCGTATATGGTGGGTGTGATGCATGACGTAGGCAAGGTGAAAATTCCGGAAGCCATCCTGAGGAAACCGGCTCCGCTCAACGAAGAGGAGTGGAAAATCATGCGGCAGCACCCCATCGAGGGGGCCGACATGCTGGCCGCCGTCGGCGGAGTCAAGCCCATTGTCGCGGTGATGCGCCACCATCATGAGCGCTACGACGGCAAGGGTTATCCCGACGGACTGTGCGGGGAGGACATTCCTCTGCTGAGCCGGATGCTGGCTTTGTGCGATGCCTTCGACTCCATGACCACCGAGCGCTGCTACCGCAGTCCGGTAGGCCTGGAAGAGTGTCTGCGGGAAATCAGGCGGTGCGGCGGAACACAGTTTGACGAAGAACTGTGCGAGGTGTTTATCGAATTTGTTGCAACCCGTTTCGGCTTTTGTCTTGATGAAGGTTAGCAGTAGGCGACGGTGAATACGACAAGGACGGAAACAGAGAAACTAAAATAAGTTCTCTCAGGCCGTTGATAAACCCCCATCTGCTTTGTACCCGTAAAGGGTAGGCCGTCGCTCTAAGCGCTGAAGCGTAAGAGCGGCGCACTTGGCCCCACAAACCCATTGCTAGCGTACTTCCCTGTACGCGTCGCTGCTGGGTTCGTGGGGCCGTCGTGCATCTGGGGGTTTTTGAACGGCCTGCAAAATAGGTTTCTCAACAAGCTGGGAGAACTAAAATAAGTTCTCTGTTTTTTTGCGTCCGGGACAAGAGATAAAAACAGGATTTTGCCCGCGCAGGTGAAATTAGTATAGTACTATACTAAGGATGCTTTCAGACAGGGAAAGGTCAGTTGCTGCCGGCAGGCTGGAACTGCTATACTATGAACTACCGAATTGCTCTGACTCTCGCGGTCGCCTTGGCGGGCGGGGGGACGTTTTCTCAGCTGAATATGCCTTTGCCATGGCTATTGGGACCGGTGACAAGCATTGTCCTCTGGGTCGCGTTTTTTGGCGGCAAGCCCTGCTGGCCTGTCGGCATCCGCAACGCCGGACTGCTGGCGCTGGGCTACACGATGGGCCGGCCGTTTACACCGGAGGCAGGACAGCAGGTTGTCGCCCAGTTTCCGGAGATGGTGCTGATGACTACGCTGACGATATTGTTCAGCCTGCTGATGAGTTATGTGACTTTCCGGCAGACGGGAATCAGCCTTGCCAGCTGCGTGATCGGCGGCGTTCCCGGCGGGTTGGCCCAGATGGTGCTGCTGGGCGAGGAGATCCCGGACGCCGATGATACCATCGTGGCCTTCATGCAGACGATCCGGGTGCTCGGGGTGGTTTTCAGCATCCCGTTTCTGGCCATCCACGGGCTCGGGGGGCCGGCGGCGGCGGTGCAGGCCGGTCCGGGGCAGCAGATGACCGCCGGAGTCATGGCATTGTTCGCACTGGCTGTGTCGGCCGGCGCCTGGCTGGCGATAAAGGCCAAACTGCCGACGCCTTATCTGCTGGGGCCGGTTCTGGCTACCGGCATCCTGGTTTTGAGCGGGACGCCGGCTCCGGTGCTGCCGCCGCTGGTGATCATCGCAGCCCAGGTCTGTATGGGAGCGTATATCGGGCAGAGTATCAAGCTGAACAGTCTGGAATCGCGGTGGCGCACCGTGCTGCCGTACACCTTGCTCAATGTCGCGGCAGTGGTGCTGTTTTCCCTGGCGCTGGGCTGGATGCTTACTTTCTTTATTCCGGCCAGTCTTGTAACCGGTTTTCTCAGTACCGCCCCGGGCGGGGTGGCGGAGATGGGGCTGACGGCGATGCTGGTGAACGCGGATTTGTCGACAGTTGTGGCCTATCAGACTTTTCGCGTGCTGGTCATCTTGCTGATCATGCCGCTCTTGTTGAAACGCTGGCTGTGCAAGGAGGGAACGTAAAGTGGAGTTGCGGCTGCATAACACGTTGATCCGGGCCGAAGTCGGCGACCTCACCGACCAGGACACCGACGGAATTGTCAATGCCGCCAACAGCCGTCTGGCAGGCGGCGGCGGGGTGGACGGCGCTGTCCACGCCCGGGGCGGATCGGCCATCATGAAAGAGCTGGACGCGATCCGTCAGAAAACAGGCGGCTGCCCGCCCGGGCAGGCCGTGGTCACCGGCGGGGGCAGGCTGAAGGCCAGGTATGTCATTCACACCGTCGGACCGATTTACCGTGGCCGGCCGGACGACGCCGAAGTACTGGCCAGCTGCTACCGGGTCAGCCTGAGCCTGGCGAGCGGCCGTGGCCTGAAGTCGCTGGCGTTTCCCTCGATCAGCACCGGCGCGTATGGCTATCCGATTGAGCCGGCGGCGTCGGTGGCGGTGGAAACGGTGCTGGCTGAGCTGGTCGGGTATGACTTTTGCGAAATCCGGTTTATTTTGTTTTCAGCCCGCGATTATCAGATTTACCGGGCGGCGCTGGCCGTGGCCCGCGACGGACTAACGGTCATCAGACCGGAATAAGGGGGAGTGAAGAGTGAAAATCAAACGGGTGGATGCCACTATCACCAGCAGCAATCTGCAGGAGTCGAAGGATTTTTATATCCGCCATTTCGGTTACCGGCTGGTGTTTGAGAGCGACTGGTATGTCGAGCTGATTGTGCCGGGCCTGCCCAGCAGCGGGATAAGTTTTACGCTGCCTCAGCGGGAAGTCGGCGAGTTTTTCAATGGCAAAGGTCTTATACTGTCTTATGAAGTGGATGATGTGGACGCCGAGTACGATCGCCTGAAAGACGCGGGACTGGAGATCTATCAAAACCTGCAGGATAAGCCATGGGGCGAGCGGAGCTTTGTCATCAACGACCCTAACGGCGTTCATCTTTATATCTACAAATCCATCCCGCTTACGGCGGAATATCAGGAGAAATACGACGCGTTCCGGGAGTGAAGATGATCAGCATGTCCGGGGCTGTCCTGCCAGAAGAAGGCAGCGGACAGGCAGAGCAGGCGGGAGGGTGATGTCAGGCTAAACAGGCGGACCGGCTTGCGGTGAACAGCTGGGGTCAGCAGGACAAAATGGTGCATGAAGCTCGGGTTTCGAGGGATTTGGCCTTATTAATCAGATTCATGGCGGATGAATCAACAAATTTTAGGAGGGTGTTTTGATGCAAATCAAACGGACAATGGAAAAGGTTCCCGGAGGAATGATGGTCGTCCCCTTGCTGATCGGCGCGGTAATCAACACGTTTTTCCCCGACCTCGGCAAAACACTGGGCTCTTTCACCAACGCCTGGATGACCGGCGCGCTACCGATTCTCTCGGTGTTTTTTGTCTGTATCGGGGCAACGATTGATTTGCGGGCGACGCCGTACATCCTGAAAAAAGGCGGCGCGCTCCTTGGTTCGAAGCTGGTCTGTGGCGCTGGCTGCGGTCTTATTTTCGCCTACTTTATTCCCCAGGGCATGGTGACGTCGGGGATGTTCGCCGGCCTGTCGGTCCTGGCCATCGTTGCGGCGATGAACGACACCAACGGCGGCCTGTACATGGCCTTGATCGGCCAGTTCGGCAAGGCGGAGGACGCCGCCGCTTATTCGTTGATGAGTCTGGAATCGGGGCCGTTTTTCAGCATGGTCACTCTCGGGGTGGCCGGCCTGGCCGCGTTTCCGCTGCCGGCCTTCATCGGTACCATCGCCCCGCTGCTTCTCGGCATGCTGCTCGGCAACCTGGACCGTGAGATGAGGGACTTTCTCTCCCGGGCCGTACCGGTTATGATCCCGTTTTTCGCTTTCGGACTGGGTAATACTTTGAATCTCGGCATCGTCTGGAAGGCAGGCCTGCTGGGGCTGCTGATGGGCGTGGGCGTTGTCGCCATCACCGGAACGGTGCTGATTCTGGCGGATAAGATGACTGGCGGCAACGGCATCAACGGCATCGCCGCAGCTTCGACGGCGGGGAACGCCGCCGCGGTCCCGGCAGCCATCGCCGCCATCGACAAGACTTACGCCCCGGTGGCGCCTACGGCAACCATGCTTGTGGCCACCTGTGTAATTGTTACGGCGATTTTGGTGCCGCTGGTCACGGCCGCGTGGGCAAAACATGTTGCCGCCAATGAGGCCGCGGCAGCAGGAAAATAGCAAGCAAGAGACAAACCTGGCAAGGATGGTGGAAATGAAGAAGATAGCGGTAATTGCCGATGATTTGACCGGGGCGAACGACACCGGAGTGCAGTTCGCCAAACAGGGACTGGCCACAGTGGTGCTGATGGGGACGACCCATTTTGCGGCAGATGCCGGGGATGTCCTGGTTATTGATACCAACAGCCGCGCCGTGGCGCCGGACGAAGCCTACCGCCGGGTGGCCCAGGCCGCCGGACTTGTCAAGGGCGGCCGGTTTGAGGCTGTTTATAAAAAGGTCGACTCGACGCTGCGGGGCAACGTCGGGGTAGAAATCGACGCCATTATGGATACCTGCGGCCTGAAACTGGCGGTGGTGGCCCCGGCTTTTCCCAAGAACGGCCGGGTTACGATCGGCGGACTGCATCTTTTGAACTGCGCTCCGCTGGAGGGTACGGAGATCGCGCGGGATCCGAAGTTCCCGGTTAAGGAAACCCATATCCCGACGCTGCTGGCTGCTCAGACCAAACGCAAGGTGGGCCATATCGGCCTGAAAACGGTAATAGCCGGCCAGAGCGCGCTGGAGGCCGAACTCGCCGGGCTTTGCCGGGCCGGGGTGGAGGTCGTGGTCTGCGACATCTGGCAGGATGAGCAGTTCGGGGCGCTGGCCGGGGCGCTGGTGAATCTGGCGGTGCCTACCCTGTGGGTGGGCTCGGCGGGGCTGGCGGAATACCTGCCGGCGGCCCTCGGCGTCGGCGTCGGGCAATCCGGCCGCTCGCCGGTGGCGGTGATCGCCGGCAGCGTCAGCAATGTGACCCGGGGTCAGATTGCCAAGCTGACCGAACGGCCGGACATGGTTTATATCATGGTCACGCCCCATGCCCTGCTGACGGCCGGGGAACGGCAGACGGAAATAGACCGTTGCTACCAGGCCGCTACGGCGGCGGTGACGGCAGGGAAAAACGCGGTTATCGCGTCCGGCTACAGTGACGATATCGTGGCCGCGACCACGGCCCAGGCGCAAAAGCTCGGCCTTGACAGTCAGCAGGCCGGAACGCTGATCGCCGAAGGACTGGGGGAAATCGGCAAAGCTTTGGCCCTGAATCTTACTTTAAGCGGTATGGTGCTTACCGGCGGCGATATCGCCGTGGCGGTCTGCGCAGCGCTGGAAGCCACCGGTCTGAAGGTGACCAAGGAGGTCGCGCCGGGGATTCCCCTGGGGGCGCTTCAGGGCGGCCTGCGGGACGGGCTCAGGGTAGTGACCAAGGCCGGCGCCTTCGGCAGTGAGGACGCCCTGGCCAAAGCGGTGGATTCTTTGAAGCAGTGAGGTGGTACCGATGCGGCGATTCGGAGTCTACGGGAGCGGGGCAACGGCGGCGGAACTCGGCGTATGGCTGGACACTGGATTCGTCGAATTCCAGGCCGGCCAGGCGGAGGAGGCGGCGGAGCGGCCGGACGTGATTTTCGGGCGGACGGGGCCGGACAATTCGGCGCTGAGCCGCGAAATCGGCCTGCTGCTGCCCAAGGTGATTGTCCTCATCAGCCCAAGCCCCGCCGAACCGCCGCCGGACCTGGGGGAAGAGTACCGTCGGCACCGTTGGCGGCAGGCCGGGCTGGATTATCTTGTCGCCACCTATCTTGAACCGCCGCTGAACGAACCGGAGTGGGCGGCTTACGGCGGGGCTGACAGCCTGAAGGCCGTCAGCGATCAGATCTACCGCCACCTGCTGGCCGACGTTTTGCGGGAGACTCAGGAGTGGTGCGGGCATACTTTCTCCGTGGTCCACCACTGTTGAAAAGCGGCTGTTGAAAAAGGCCATAGTTTGCAGCCGATATCGCGGGGACCGCAAAGGCGCCGGACAGACGATGCTCCAGATGAAGGCGCCGTAAGGCTAAGGCCGACGGCTATCGTAGCGTCACCAACGTCGCATCCATGCGCCGGTGGTTCCTCGTGCAGCCGTCCATGGCTGCACGTACGATGCCGTTACCGGCAATCTTAGCCAACGGCGCCTAGCATCTTCCACAACGCCGCCGGACACCTTTGCGGCCTCGCTGTTCCGAAGTTGATGCGACCTGATATAGTTTGTCTACAAATCTAAGACACCAGGAATATCCTGGTGTCTTTTTGCGTGTTTATAAATAATGCATCTTCTTGCTTCATTTACCTGATGCGATCAGGAGTTACGGCCCAATCAATCTTCGAACTGGATCTGACCGGTGAGGACGGTTACGGCGGTGCCGGTGATTTTGACCTTGGTGACGGCGCCGGGCGTTCCTTCAACTTCGACGCCGACCCGGCCCGGGCGGCCAACTTCGAGGCCCTGCTCTGAGGTGAACCGTATCCGGCCGCTGGATGGGGCGATGCCGTTTTCGACGATGAAAGCGCCGATGCAGCTGTTGCCTGTGCCGCATACCGGGTCTTCGTTGATGCCTTCGTTGGGCAGGAAGGTCCGGACATGGAAGTCGCAGGCGGGGTCTTCGGTTTCGGTGGTGAACACCTGGATGCCGGTGACTTTCTCCCGGCGGCTAAGTTCGGCGATGGCCGCCAGGTCGGGCCGCAGGTTCCGGATCGCCGCCAGGGTCGTCAGGCGGGCCACGAACCAGTATATGCCTGTGTACATTTTCCGGATGGCGTAGCGGGCGTCAACATTGCCGGCGTCGGTTCCGAGAAGAGCCGCCAGTTCGGTGTGGGACAGCGGTACCGGTTCAAACCTGGGGGTCGCCATGGTCATGGTGATGGCATAGCCACCGGCAGATGATGGGCTGATGTCGATGGGCAGCACTCCGGCCCCGGTTTCCACGCGGACCTGGTGGGGTGTGGCTGACGGACTGATCTTTCCTTCCTCGATCAGGGCGTGGATGGTGGCGACAGTCGGATGGCCGGCTACCGCTACTTCGCTCTGGGGCGTGAAATAGCGGATCAGAAAATCGGCCGTGGCGTCTTGGGGCGGGAAGACAAATGTCGTTTCCACCAGATTCATTTCATTGGCGATTTTCTGCATCTGGGCTGAAGTAAGGCCGGAGGCGTCGGTCACCACGCCGGCGGGATTGCCGCTGAAGGCTTTCGTGGTGAACGCGTCTACGGTTTTGATGCTGTAGGCTTTCATACCGTCACTCCTCTTTGCGTTGTAAAGGACATTGCTGCTCATCGTTGATGAGCGCATATGCTGTATTTCTCTAAAAGTCATAAAAATCCTGCACTGCCTCCGAACGCGAAAAGGCCGACCTGATCGCAAGCGCGGTCGGTCGGCCTGATATAGCCCAGCAGGGAATGGTGTTTAGGCGAAAGCTTTTTTCATGGCGGCGCAGGCCTCTTCGATGACCGATTCGTCCCGGGCGTAGCAGAGACGGACATAGCCTTCGCCGTGCTCGCCGAAGCAGGACCCAGGCACAACGGCCACGCCGGCTTTTTCGAGGACGAACTGGGCGAACTGGGCGGAGGACATGCCGGTCCCGGTAATGTTCGGGAAGGCGTAGAGAGCCCCCTGAGGCATGGTACAGGTTACGCCGGGTATTTCGGCGAGCCGGGTGACCATCAGGTCCCGCAGGCTCTGGTAGCGTTTGCGCCGGGCGTCCAGCATGGCAGGCTCGGTTTTCAGGGCACTGATGCCGGCGTACTGGATGAAAGGCGGGACGCAGCTACAGATGGTCTGGAACATCAGACCCATGGCGGCGATGAGTTTTTCCGGCCCGATGGCATAGCCCAGGCGCCAGCCGGACATGGAATGGGCTTTGGAGAAGCCGTTCATGACAATGGTCCGCTCCTGGCAGTGGTCGGCGAAGCTTGCCGAGAAATGCCGGGTGTTATCGTAGACCAGTTCGCCGTACATTTCATCACTCAACAGATAGATATCCTTTTCTTTTACGATAGCCGCAATCCGCCGGATCTGCTCCTCGGTCATCGCCGCTCCGGTGGGGTTGTTCGGCGAGTTGAGGATAAGCAGTCTGGTTTTGGGGGTGATCCGGGCCAGCAACTCGTCAGGATCAAGCCGGAAGCCGTCGGCTTCCCGCACCGGGACGCAGACTTCTTTCAGGCCCAGGTAGCTGGTTACGGCGTGATAGGTGGGAAAGTAGGGGTCGGTGTACATCACTTCGTCGCCCGGGTCGGTGACGCTGCGGACAACAAAATCGATGATGCTGTTGCTGGGCATGACGACAACCTGCTCCAGGGAGGGCTTGAAGCCCAGCGACTGTTCGGTATGGTCGCGGATGGCCTGGCGAAACGATTCGATACCCATGGAGTGGACGTATTTGGTGTGACCCTGGTCCAGGGCGTCCTTGGTGGCTTCTATGACGTGAGGATAGGCCTCCAGGTCGGAATCGCCGACTTCAAAGCGATATATCCGGCGACCGGCGGCTTCCATGACGGTCACGGTGTTCAGGATCTCCAGCATCGGCTGGCCGACCAGCCCGGCGGTAAGTTGGGACAGTTTTTTCATTTGCTCATCATCTCCGATAGAAACATTTTTTTCCGTGTCCAGTGGACATGCTTTTGCATATATTAATAGATTAAAGCATCTGCCGGGCTTGTGCAAGAACTTTTTTTGTCATAGGCAATAATGGCCCGCCGCGGGCCCGGCAAAAACTCCGCCAGGCGGCAGGGAGGATAATGGGCCGGCAAGGTGGAAGAATAAAGAAAAATTGCGCTGGACAGGATGGAATGAGGATGATTATTTTTTCCGGGGGTGGATGGGTATGACGCGGCCCAGCTGGGACGAATACTTTATGGATATCACTCTTGTGGTGGCAAGCCGGTCAACCTGCCTGCGCCGCAAGGTCGGGGCGGTGGTCGTAAAAGGCAAGCGCCTGCTCACCAGCGGCTACAACGGAGCGCCCCAGGGGCTGCCCCACTGCGGCGAAGTGGGCTGCCTGCGTGAGGCACGGGGTATCCCGTCCGGTGAGCGGCACGAACTTTGCCGCGGCACCCACGCCGAGCAAAACGCCATCGTCCAGGCGGCCCTGTACGGGGTGGCCATCGACGGCGCTACCTTGTACTGCACGCACCAGCCCTGTTCCGGCTGCACCAAGATGATCATCAACGCCGGCATCAAACGAATCATCTACCAGGAGGCCTATCCGGACGAGCTGGCGATGGAGCTGATGGCGGGGGCGGGGATAGAATGCCTGTGCATGAAGGGCGACCGCTGATAAAGGGATTAAACAAAAAGGTCAACGGATGAAATCCGCTGACCTTTTTTTATTCTTCGTCGTAACTGAAGGCCTCTTCGATGGGTTTTGGCTTTATGGTCATGGCCAGGACGAGGGCTGCGAATAGGAAAAGGGCAGAAAGCGCGTAAGCAATGGAGTAGGTGCCGGTCAGGTCGACAACGCTGCCTGCCAGTACCGGGCCGAGAAGAGCGGCGCTGCCCCAGGCGGTGAATAAAACGCCATAATTGCTGCCAAGGTTTTTCGTGCCAAAGAAATCAGCGGTGACGACAGGGAAAAGCGCCGGGCAGGTACCGTAACAGAATCCCAGTACCGCTGCCCCTACCGCCAGCAGCAGCGGTGTGGTATATGTCGCAAAGGACAGCAGATCGATGGTCAGAAGAAGAAAGACCCCTTTCATGATGGCCATGGTGCCGTACCTGTCGGCAAAGAATCCGGCCGCCAAGCGGCCACCGGTATTGAAGAGCGCGATCAGCAGCACCAGATAGAAGCCATTCTCCCAATGGGTCTGGGTCTTGGCGATGGTGGCAATGTGGCCGATGATCATCAGTCCCGCCGAAGACACGAAAAGATACATCGCCCACAATTTGCAAAACAGCGGTGTTTCGATCATTTCGCGCCAGGAAACATCTGTCGGGGCGGAGTCTGCGGCAGACAGAGAGCCGGAATTACTGCCGGCAGGGGCGGCGGGCCGGTAGCCATGGGGCGGGTTATCGAAAAACTGGGACATCAGGATCAGCAGGGCGGACACCCCGAAGCCAAGGGATAAGAAGGTCTGGGAAATCCCGTAATGGCTGAGCAGCCAGTTGGCGACAGAGGAGACATAAATCGGCGCCAGGCCGCTGCCGCTGACTACGATTCCGGCGACAAAGCCTCTTTTCTCGGCCGGGAACCAGCGGATGACGGTGGGCAGTGTTGTCGAATAGCATACGCCGGCGCCAATGCCGGCTATGGAATAAATAACGGTTGTCAGCAGGGGATGGTGGGAAAAACTGCAGGAAATCAGACCCGCCCCCATAAAAGCCGCGCCGACGTAGATGCTTCGCCTTGCCCCCAGCCGGTTCTGCAGCCGTCCGCTGAAGAGCATCGCCACAGTGAGGGTGACTGCGTAGGCGGCGTAGGGCAGAGAGGCCTGCAGGCTGGTCCAGTGCCAGTCGGTAACCAGGGCTTTTTGAATGACGCTCCAGGAATAGTTGAGACCCATCGATATGTTGATTCCGGTCGCCGCCGCAAGTACAATCCAGGGACGAACCTTGTCACGATTGCTGTGTTGAACCATTCATTACTCCTTATCATTGCTCCGTTTAGTGTTGGTTAGTTGGTGAGACGGATTTGCCCAGGTTGTGAAGAAGCTGGGCAAGTACACGGTCCAGGGCGGCGATGTCTTCGCCGGAAATACCGGCAAGAGCCTCCTGATTAACGCTGCCGGCCATGTTCGTCCATACGGCAGTCTGTTCTCTGGCTTTATCGGTCAATACGACTTTTTTTTCCCTTCGGTCATTTTTATCGGCAAAGCGAGTGATCCAGCCTGCGCTCTCCATCGCCAGCAGCGTCTTGGAAATCGTGGGGGCTTCGATGGACAGTTGCTCGCAGATTGCGGCCTGGGTCAAAGAGCCTTGGCGCAAAAGGCAGGAAACCACCGACCACTGGCTGCCGGTGAGCCCTGTCGCCAAAATCTGTTCGTTCAGCCGTTTGGCGAACAGGCGGCCCAGGATGGTAATGCGTTGTCCGAAAGAACGGGTATGATTCATAAACACCCCTTTATTTAGTTTCATAACTAAGTATTTATTGTAAGTTACAACAACTTAAAAAGTCAACAGGTTTTGCTTCGACTTTACAATTCGGCCTTGCCAGGAAAGGCGCCGGAGTTTAATATATAATTATTCTATATAATATATCGTTTCGATCTATGGATCGACTAAACTTCAGGTAGCAAGGCAGGAGGATGGGCGATGAAAAAGGTTTGGAAAGATGAAATGACGCCAAAAGAAAGAACGGCAGCACTTGCCCGCGGGGAGGCGATCGACCGTATCCCATGCATGCCGATGGTCACCGATCAGGCCTATTTTCTGATGGGTGGGCCGATGTCGCAGTATTATCATTCAGCCGAACTGATGGCTCAGGCTCAGATATACGCCTACGAGACGTACGAGCTGGATTCGGTCGGCGCCGGGCCCGGGCTGTTCGGAATCGCCGAGGCCATCGGCACCCAGCTGGCTTTTACCCCCAGCAGCGTACCCTATGTCTCTGTTCCGGCGCTGGCGGATTATGAACAGCTTGAGCGGCTGCCCCTGATCGACCCCGGCCGCAGCGGCCGCCTGCCGCTGATTCTGAAGGCGCTCAGGCTGGTACAGGACGCGGTCAAAGAACGGGTCAGCGTGGGCTGCTCGGTCGGCGGCCCCCTTACCACCGCCGCGGCGGTACGGGGTACCGACAACTTTTTGAAAGATCTGCGCCGCTGTCCGGAAAAGGTTCACAAGCTCCTGCAGTTCGTTACCGACAACGCCATTATATTCATGGACGCGCTGAGCGACATGGGCATCAAGCCGAGCATCTCCGAACCGACGGCTTCAGGGACTCTTATCAGCGAGCGCCACTTCCGGGAGTTCGCCAAACCGTATCTTAAACAGTACGCGGAGTACATCATCCGGCGGTTCGGCAGCGGTCCTTTCGTCCATATTTGCGGCGATACGACGAAGATATGGGGCGATATGGCCGACTGCAGCGCCACGGTGCTGAGTCTGGACAACCAGGTCGATCTGGCGGAGGCCAAGCGGCAGGTGGGCCACAGAGCCTGTCTGGCAGGCAACATCAAGCCGTATGTGTTATGGCAGGGAACGCCGGAGCAGGTTGCCCTGGAGGCCAAGGAGTGTTTGCGCAAAACCTGGGACAGTCCGAAGGGATTCGTCCTGGCCAGCGGCTGCGGTCTGTCGCTGGGCACCCCCACCGAGAATGTCATCGCGATGATGGACGCCGCGCGGACGTACGGCAAGTGGCCCATCGACCCCGAACGGCTGAGTTCAGGCCGTTGATAAACCCCCATCTGCTTTGTACCCGTAAAGGGTAGGCCGTAGCTCTAAACGCTAAAGCGTAAGAGCT
The DNA here is from genome assembly GCA_031292015.1 of Negativicutes bacterium. The sequence goes on from JARLHY010000008.1 coordinate 160,293, forward strand.
ACGCACTTGGCCCCACAAACCCATTGCTAGCGTACTTCCCAGTACGCGTCGCTGCTGGGTTCGTGGGGCCAAGTGCATCTGGGGGGTTCTGAACGGCCTGAAAAATAGGTTTCTCAACAAGGTCATTGTTGATCCTTCTTTGTTTGTGCCTGCCGCCGTCAGTCCAGCATTTCCAGGAAGGCCTGGACCCGTGTCCGGATCTGTTCCCGGTCGCCCTGGGAATAGTCTGTTTCGATATGCAGGAAGGGGATGCCGAAATGGTCTTTGATATAGTCCTGCAGGATGCGACTCTCCACGTTGTAGGTGTGGCAGCCCTGCCAGATGATGTCGACCACGCCGCTCACCCTGTAGTCGCGGATGATCGGGCCGAAGGACTCCAGCCGCGCCGGGTTGGGGCTCATGCAGGAGCAGGGTATTTTCAGGTACTTTTCGGCGATGGCCTCAAGCGGCGGCTTGTTTTCGTCCGCCAGGTGGACGTAGGGCTTCATCCCGGAGCAGTTTTCCTGATAAACCACCACCGCCCCGCATTCTTCGATGATTTTTATCACCTTGTCGGCCCCGATGCCTGTGGGCACACCGGTGATGGCAATCCGTTTCGTTCCCTTGGGGAAAGCCGGGGTGCCGTTGGCCAGCCGCTGTTTGGCGTGATCGATCATGTTCCTGATCATTTCCGAGAATTCCGACCGTTCCAGGGCGAAGTTCCGCTGCCAGGAGAGTTCCAGCATGGTGCTGCCGGAGATCGGCACAGGATCGTTTTTCATCAGCTCAGACAGACTCTGCATCAGTCTGCTTTCCTCATTGAGGAGCTTTATCGCCTGGCGCAGCTTTTCGTCGGTGATGGCGACCTTGAACTCGTCTTCAAGAACTTCTTTCAGCCGGATGACTTCGGCCAGCCAGGAGTCCTTGGCGGCCTGGTCGATGTAGTTGGACGGCAGGCGCATGACATGAAGCCGCTTGAATTTGGCCATCAGCTCAAACATCTTCTTTTTCCCGTCGCAGGTGGTTTCGCCGATGATCAAATCCGAATAGAGGAAGTAGGGGCACTTGTCGGTTACGGCCAGGCCGTAGGAGGATTTGATCAGGGGACAGAAATTGCGGGGCAGGGTTTTTTCGCCCTCGGCGATGGGTTCTTCTTTGGTGGAGCAAAGGCCGAAACAGAGCGCGCCGGCAGCCAGAACAAGTTCTTTCGGTCCGTAGGCGCAGTACATTCCCACGATCCTGGCACCGGCTTCTTTGGCCTGCCTTAGTTCAGTGCTGATATCAGACATAGGACACCTCTCCCTGTTTTTGCTACTGATGAAACTTTTACTAGAATAACGGGACAATTGCGCCCTTGTATTTTTCCGCCAGGAAGGCTCTGACCCGGTCCGACTTCAGGGCCTTTTCCAGTCTCTCGGCCGCTTTTTCGCTGTTTTGGTCTTTCTTTACGGCGATGATAAGGGCGAATTTGTCGCTCTCGGCTTTGTCCTCCAGAGCGATGGCCGACTTGAGATCGAGATTTCCCTGCACGGCAACGATGGAATTGATGGTGGAAATGTCCACATCATCAAGCGAGCTGACAAGCTTCATCACATCGATCTCGATAATCTCCAGATTCTTTCTGTTTTCAACGATATCCAGCTTGGTCGGCAGCGCCGCGCCGTCTTTCATCTTTATCAGGCCGTTGGTCTGCAATACTTTCAAGGCTCTGGCCCGGTTGCTGGGGTCGTTGGGAATGGAGACGGTGGCTCCGTCCCGCAGTTCGTTCAGATTCTTTATTTTTTTCGAGAATACTCCCATGAAATATTTCAGAATGCCGTCATGGTACTTGACCAGCGTGGTTCCTTTATTTTGATTGAACTGAATGAGATACGGCTCGTGCTGATAGAAATTTACGTCGACACTGCCTTCCTGCAGGGCGATGTTCGGGGTCACCAGATCGTCGAAGATTTTCAGTTCCAGGGTATAACCGTCTTTGTCGAATTCTTCCTTGGCGACGCTCAAAATGTCTTTGAGGGTCGGCGAGGCCGCCACGACAATATTCTTCTTTTCCGGCGAGGTTGCCGTATTCTTGACGGCGCCGCCGCAGCCGGCCAAGGCGAAGGCGAGAAACAGCGCCAATACCAGGGATATCGTTTTTTGCATGCTTGATCACTCCAACCGTTTATTTTAGTGCTTTATAGAAAAAGTTGCCCAGCGACTGGATAACTTGGACCAGAATGATAAGAAAAAAGACGGTTCCGTACATGACGGTGTTATCAAAATTCGCGTAGCCATAGGTTATCGCCACCGCCCCCAGGCCGCCGGCGCCCACTGCCCCGGCCATGGCGGTGCAGCCAAGAATGGCGATGACTGCCAGGGTGACGCCGGAAATGATCGAAGGTACCGCTTCGGGGATCATGATCCGGAAGATGATCTGGAAATCGCTGGCCCCGAAAGATTTGGCGGCCTGAATAAGTTCCTTGTCGACTTCTTTCAGGCTGCCTTCGATGAGCCTGGCGATGAAGGGCGCGCCGGCGATGGTCAGCGGAACGATGGCCGCCTTTTCCCCGATGGAAGTACCCACAAGCGCCCGGGTCAACGGGATAATGGCCACAATGAGAATAATGAACGGGAAGGACCGGACAATATTGATCGCTGTGTCAAGGACCTGATAGGTATACTTGCTGGGCCTGAGTCCGTCTTTATAGGTCAGTATCAAAGCGATCGCCAACAGTAAACCGACAACCGCCGAAAGCACGGTGGCCGAAAAAACCATGAACAGTGTTTTCGATAACTCCGGGATGACTATTTTATGTATCAGAACGGAAATCTCGTTCATTCCCCAAAACCTCCCACGCAATCCCCCGGCCGGTCAGATAGTCCGCCACCAGGGAAACATTTTCCTCATCCACGTTGATGATGATCGAGCCCAGCACGGTATCGCGATATTTTTCCAGGTTGGACCAGGCGATGGAAAATCCGACATTCAGCTGCCTGGCCATGTCGGACAGCGCTCTGTTGTTGCCGGAATCTTCCGCATAGGTAATTTTGATGTTGGTTCCTCCGGCGGGAATCAGTTCATCCTCCTCTTCCCCCAGCAGGTTTCTGAGGGACTGAGGCTGGCTGAGAAAGACGCTGCTTACCGGTCCGTTCGCCGTGATTTCGCCATTTTCGAGAATGGATACTTTGTGGCATATCCGCCTTACTACCGACATTTGATGGGTAACCACCACCACGGCGATGCCAAAGGTTTTATTGATCTTGTCCAAAAGCAGCAGAATCGACTTGGTGGTTTTGGGATCCAGGGCCGATGTCGCTTCATCGCAGAGGAGAATTTTCGGATTCAGCGACAGGGCCCGGGCGATGGCCACTCTTTGCTTTTGCCCGCCGCTCAGCACCCTGGGCTTGTCAAACATCTTTTCCTCAAGACCGACCAACCCCAGCAGCTCCCGGACCCGCCTGTCGATGTCGCCGCGGTTGTAGCCCCAGCACAGCATCGGCAGCGCGACATTCTGATAAACGGTCTTTCGTTCCATCAAAGAGAAACTTTGAAAGATCATCCCGATATTTTTCCGAAACTGCCTGATCTCTTTTTCGCTGTGCTGTCCGACTTCGAATCCGTCGATCGTGAGACTGCCTGAATCAAATTTCTCCAGCCCGTTGATGCATCGCAGCAGGGTGGATTTCCCGGCGCCGCTTCGGCCGACAAGGCCGTAGATTTCACCGTCGTTTATGGTCAGGTTGATATTTTTGAGAACTTCCGTGTTGCCGTAAGTTTTCTGCAGGTTGGTTATCTGGATCATATATTTTCCCCTTTGTATGCGGCCGCAGCGGCAGCCAATAAAACAGCAGCAAATAATTTTATCGATAGGTATTTAATATTTATTCTATATATTACCAAGGGAAAAAGCAATAAATTCCGGCGAAATGGGTCAACGGGGCAGGAGTACGCGGATCGACATAGAATCATTTTTTATCTTTAGAGTATAAAATCTATATCTTCGGAAAAACAAAACCAATAGGTCATGGGCCGGCGAAGCGGCAGTAACAGGGAGAAACAAGGGGGAGTTCGGTTATGGATAAGAACGAGTGTTTGCGGCAGTTGTCGGATGCGGTGGTAGAGATGGAGGAAGAGAAGGCGGCGGCAGTCGCCGCGGAGGCAGTCAGGCGGGGAATCGACGCCTTCGAGGCCATCGAAAAAGGGTTGTCCCACGGCATGGCCAGGGCCGGGAAATTGTACGAGGAGGAAGAATATTTCATCCCGGAACTGCTGCTGTGCGCCGACGCGATGTACGCCGGGCTGGAGGTGCTGAAGCCGCACCTGAAGAACAGCGGTGAAAGCAAAGGCAAGATCGTGATCGGCGTGGTGGAAGGAGACACCCACGATATCGGGAAAAACATCGTAAAAATGATGCTGGAGACTGCAGGGTATGAGCTGATCGACCTGGGACGGGATGTTCCGCCGAGCAAGTTCGTCGCTGCGGCGAAGGACAGGCAGGCTAAGATGATAGCAGCGGCGACCCTTATGAGCACGACGATGGACGGGATGGGCCGGATCGTTCAGCTCCTGGAAGCCGAGGGGATCCGGAGCGAGTTCAAGGTCATCGTCGGCGGGGGACCGGTGTCGGCCGCCTTTGCCGAAAAGATCGGGGCGGATGCGTACGCGGCGAATGCCATGGAGGCTATCCGGGTGGCGAGGGAATTGATGTAAGGCGACTGGTGGAGAAAGAAGGTCAAAGATGTTGACTTCCAAGGAAAGACTGCTCAGGGTGCTGAGCAGGGAAACTGTGGACAGACCGCCGGTCATCTGCACCGGCGGCATGATGAACGCGGCGATTGTCGAAATCATGAACACGACGGGACATACCTTGCCGGAAGCGCATACCGATCAGGGCCTGATGGCGCAATTGGCCGCCGATGTCCAGCGCTTCACCGGTTTTGAGAATATCGGCGTCCCTTTTTGCATGACGGTGGAAGCCGAGATACTCGGCAGCGAGGTTTCTTACGGCTCTTTGGGCTGCGAGCCCAAGGTCGTCCGGGAGAGGTACGCTTCGCTGGCCGAGGTACAGGAGAAGGATATAACAGCGATGCTGGACGGGGGACGGGTCGGCATCGTCCTTGCCGCCATCGGCGAGGCGGCTGCGGCGAACCCCGGAGTTCCGGTCATCGGCAATGTCTGTGGCCCGATAAGCCTGGCGGCGTCCCTGGTCGATCCGGTGGCTTTGCTGAAAGGCTTGCGCAAGGATAAGACCGGCGCCCACCGGGTGCTGGCCTATGTGAGTGAAGTGCAGGCGGCGTTTGCCTGCAGGATGGCCGAGCACGGGGCGGATGTCATATCGATCGGCGATCCCACCGCCACCGGGGAGATATTGGGGCCGGCGATGTTTGAGGAATACGCCGTGCGGTATATCAACAGGATCATTGATGCCGTTCACCAAAAGGGCACGAAGGTTATCCTGCATATCTGCGGCAACATGAACCGGGTCTGGGAGCTGATTCCCCGGATGAACGCCGACGCGATCAGTGTCGACGCGGTGGTCAGCCTGCAGAAACTGAAAAAAGACTTCCCGCAGGTGATCACGATGGGCAATGTGAGTACTTATCTGCTCCAGGACGGCCCGGAGGAAGCGGTACGACGGACGGCAAAGAGGCTGGCGGCGGAAGGCGTGGATATTATCGCCCCGGCGTGCGGCCTCAGTACCTCGACGTCGATAGGCATGATCCGGGCGATGACCGGGGCCGTCAAAGGAGAAGAATAGTTGGCGGATACAGGGCGTTTCAGCCTAAACTGCAAGCGGGAGGTGTCGGCTATGCCGGCGGATCAGATGACGCCGCTCGAACGGATGGCGGCATATAGCAAAGGCGAAGCCGTGGACAGGCTGGCCTGCATTCCCTCGGTGGGAAACGGGGCAGCCAGGGTGATCGGGGCAAAAATTTCCCGGTTCCGCAATAACGGAGCCTTGATAGCGAAAGCCCAGGTGGAGGCTTACAGGCTTTTTCGCTATGATGTTGTGAGGATTTTTACCGATTTGTATGTGCAGGCCGAGGCGATGGGAGCGAAGGTGATTTATCCGGCTGACGAAACGGCGCACCTGGAAAGTCCGGCTATCGGCGACATCAACGAGATCGACAGGCTGCAGCCGCCTGACCCCTATAAGGACGGACAGCTTCCCGAATTCCTGAAGTCCATGGAAATCGCGCTGAGGGAAGTGGGAGGCGAGGTGGGCGTCGTCGGGTCGATCACCTGCCCGTTTACTACCGCCTCTTTCCTGATCGGCACCGAGCAGCTGACCAAGCTGCTGCTGCGCAATCCGCAGGCTGCCCACCGGCTCTGCGAAGTCGCGCTGGCGGCAAATATCCGCTGGGCGGAGGCCATTTTGGCTACCGGCTGTGGGGTGACACTGAGCGATCCTGTCGCGTCGTCGACAATCATCAGTCCCAAGCAGTTCCGAGAGTTTGCCTTCCCTTATCTGAAAAGGCTGATCGGCCATATCGCTGCCAAAGGGAAAACAGCTACTTTGCATATCTGCGGCAAAACCGATAAGATATGGCAGGACATGGCGGACACCGGCGCGGCCTGCCTCAGCCTGGACAATGTTGTCGACATGGCGGCAGCCAAGGAGCAGGTGGGGGCGAGAGCCCGGCTGACCGGCAACGTGGACCCGTCGGCAGTCATGCTGCAGGGAACGGTGAGCGACGTGAAAAAGGCGGTTTTCGGCTGCGTGGCGAAAACCTATGACTCCCCCGGGGGGTATATCGTGTCTTCCGGCTGCAGCCTGCCCACCGAGGTGCCGTTTGAAAACATCCATGCCATGATGGATACGGTCAGGGAGATCGGTTTCCCGGTCACAAAAGCAAGACTGGACGAAGTCGGGGCGCGGATCTGAATACAGTTGGCATGAGGTGACGGATTTGCAACGATACGAAGTCAGGTTTCTACCTGAGGACAGAAAAGTAACGGTGGCCGGGGGCACGAATCTGCTGGAGGCGGCCCGGGAGGCCGGCCTGACGGTGGAAGCCCCCTGTGACGGGAAAGGCAGCTGCGGGAAATGCCGGGTCAGGGCCAGCGGGGCTCTGAGCGCTCCCGATCCGCTGGAAGCAGCCCGGCTGGGTGAGGCGTCCGGCAAAAATATAAGATTGGCGTGCAGAGCCAGGGTTCATAGCTCGGTGGAGGTCGAGATCCTGTCCGCCGCGGGTAATACCTTTGTCGTTCTGGCGGAAGGGCAAAGCGGCGGCTGGGCTTTCGATCCGCCTGTCCGCAGGGTCGCTATGGTCACAGGGACGGCAGAGCACGGCTATGGCGCCCCGGCCATGGCCGGCGGGGCGGAGCCGTTTTTTTTCGACCATTTTCCGGTTCTGCTGCGAAAGCTGGCCGAGGAATATAGCAAGGAGCCGACCGGACTTGAGGCGATCGTCAAAAACGACAGGCTGCTTGACTGGCGCAAGACCGGGCAGCGTTGCTGCGGGGTTGCCCTGGACATCGGCACCACCAGCGTTGTGGCCGAGCTTTTTGACCTTGATGACGGCAAAAGTCTGGGGATACGGTCCTGCCTCAATCCGCAGACCGAGTTCGGGGGCGACGTGCTGACAAGGATAGCCTTTACTTTGCAGCACGCTGACGGCACAAAACTTCTCCAGCAAAAAATCGCCGGCTGTATCAATGAGCTGCTGGAGCAGCTGGCCGGTGCGGCAAAGCTGGCCAGGGACAATATCTACGAGCTGGTGGTCGCGGGCAATACCACCATGCAGCACCTGCTGCTGGGGATACCGCCGCGGTCGCTGGCCCAGTCGCCATATCGGCCGGTATTCACCCGGCAGCTTGAAGTCGGTCCGGCCGAGGCGGGGCTGAATATCGCGCCCCGGGGCGTCGTCACGGTGCTGCCTTCGGCGTCGGCCTTCGTCGGGGCCGACATCGTCGCCGGGCTGATCGCGCTGGGGCTGCAGCGCTGCTCGAAGACGGTGCTGTTCATTGATATCGGCACCAACGGCGAAATCGTTGTCGGCCGGGACGGCGTTTTGGCAGGGACTTCCTCGGCCGCCGGCCCGGCCCTGGAAGGCATGAACATAACTTGCGGCTGCCGGGCGGAGCAAGGGGCGGCGGAAGGGGTCGAAATACGGAGCGACGGAAGCGTGGATGTAGCGGTCATCGGCGGCGGCACAGCCGGTGGCATCTGCGGCAGCGGCCTGATCGACCTGGTCGCCGAGCTGATCCGGTGCGGCGTTTTGGCGGCCAGCGGACGGTTCGTCAAGCCGGAAAAGCTGACGCCGGCGCTGGCTTCCCGCCTGATGAGCGTGAACGGCAAACCTGCTTTCAGGGTGAGCGATGACGGCGCGGTGTATTTGAGTCAGAAGGATGTCCGCCAGGTTCAGCTGGCGAAGGGGGCCATTGCCGCCGCCATCGGCCTCTTGCTCAAGGAGCTGAACATAGGCTATGCCGATATCGAGGAAATCCTGGTGGCCGGGGCGTTCGGCTTTCATCTGAAACCGGCGTCGCTGGTGGGGATAGGGCTGTTGCCGCCCGGCTGCGAAGCTAAGATCCGGTTTGTCGGCAATACGGCCAAGGAGGGCGCGAAAGCCGCGCTGCTGAACAGGCAGGCCGGCCGTGAAATGGTGGAACTGGCGAACAACCTTCAGATCAGGGAGCTTTCCCTGCTGCCCGAGTTCCAGGAGTACTATGTCAAGGCCTTGGTTTTTCCGGCGACTGAAAGCTGAGCAGGGCGGATTGGAAAGCCCGGGGCTGGCGCCGGATTAATGGATATTTAACGTAATATTGGATAATTGTAGGAGGTTTGGCGATCCGATACGACGAATAAGCACATGTATTGCGCTTCATGGCATCTCACTTCGGCGTAAAGGGGAGGCAAAAACGGTGAATGTTGCTGGAACTGGTTTAGCTGGAATGATCCCTATTGTGTTGAGTGTGCTCGGAGTAATCGTATTGCTGTACATCATCACCAAGATGGTGGTGATAGTCAGCGGGAATGAAATCGCCGTCCTGGAACGGAAGTATTTCGGCAAGCCGATGCCCCAGGGGCGGGTCGTCGCCCAGGAGGATGAGATCGGTATTCAGGCCAGAACGCTGGGACCGGGCCTGCATTTTTTGGTGCCGTTCCTTTATTCCACAAAGAAGCAGCAGTTTACCCTGATCAAAGAAGACGAAATCGGATTGGTGGAGAGCATCGACGGGAATTCCATCCCGCCGGGGAAAATTTTCGGGCGGACGGTCGACGGGCATAACACCTTTCAGGACGGGGCGGCGTTTTTGGCCAACGGCGGCGAAAAAGGGCCGCAGATACCGGTGATTCCCGCCGGCACCTATCGGATCAATCCCTTTTTGTTTACGGTGAGGGTTGTGCCGGTGACGGTGATACCGGCCGGTCAGATCGGGGTGGTCACCTCAATGGACGGCCAGCCGATCAAGCCCGGGCGCCTATTGGCCGAAAGGATCGCGGAGCATTCGACCTTTGAGAACGGGCAGGATTTCCTGGACAAAGGCGGCCAAAGGGGGCCGCAGATCGACATCTTGCTGCCAGGGACCTACCGGATCAATACCGACCTGTTCAAAGTTGAGCTTAAAGAAGCGACGGTAGTGCCGTCGAACAAGGTCGGCCTGGTCACGGCCAGGGACGGCAAGCCGCTGCCTGAGAAGGAATTCGTGGCCAAGCATGTTGACGGACACAACGATTTTCAGGACGCATCCGGCTTCCTGGCCAGCGGCGGCCAACGGGGCCCTCAGTTTGATGTGCTGCGGCCGGGTACCTATTATATCAATCCGATGATGTTCATGGTCAGCCTGGACGATGTCGCGGTGATCGAGCGGGGCCAGGTGGCTGTGGTGGTTTCCAACGTCGGCGAGGAGCCGCGACAGGTCAAGCAGGCTCTGGAGGAAAGCGCCGCCGGGGTGGAAAGCATCTCTGACGCGACGAAGACTTCCATTGAGGACCGGCTGCGCCACGGGCTGGAGCGCTACGTCGTTCCCGAAGGCTTCCGGGGCATCCAGCAGGAGGTTGTCGGGCCTGGTACGTACTACCTGAACCGCATGGCCTTCCGGGCCTATACGGTGGATACGACCAACATCACCATCGACTGGGATGAGAGCAAGGATACCAAATTTGACCCGCTCAAAGTGGTCTCCAAGGACGGCTTTGAGATGGGGATATCGGTCAAGGTCATCATCCGGGTCAGACCGGACCAGGCCCCTTTTATGGTGGCCAAGATCGGGTCCGTGGAAAATCTGGTCAGCCACGTCATTCATCCGATGATTGACAGTTCCTTCAGGAACCAGGCTTCTTCGACTTCGGCGATGAATTTCATGCAGGATCGCCAGACTGAACAGAAAAAGGCCGAGGAAGGTTCGCGGATCGAGCTGGAGCGGTACCATGTGGAATGCGTCAGTGTGCTGATCTGCCAGATCAATCTGCCGCCGGAGCTGATGAAGACCCAGACCGAGCGGATCATCGCCCAGCAGCAGATGGAGATGTACAATTCCCAGCAGCAGGCGGAATCAAAACGGATCGCGACCGAGAAAACGCGGGCCGAAGCCGACCAGCAGAAAAATCTGGTCGAGGCGGAAATCGGTGTCCAGATCGCCACCCAGAACAGGGAGAAGGCCATCCGTTTCGCCGAAGGGGAAGCCGAGGCGATCCGCCTCAAAAAAGAAGGGGAAGCCAAAGGTATCGCCGCCGTGGGCAAGGCCGAGGGCGAACGGATCCTGGCCATCGGAAAGGCGACGGCGGAGTCTTACGAGCTGCAGAACAGAGCCATCGGCGGCGAGGGTGTCGTCTCCATCGAAATAGCCAAGCAGATCGCCGCCGGCAACATCAAAGTGACACCGGATTTCCTGGTGCAGGGCGGCGAGAACCTGGGCGGCCTGCTATCCGCCTATCTCACCCAAAGCATCGCCGGCAAACCCAAGACCGAAACGCCGCCAGAGGAGAAGGGGGCCTAGACTCCAGCCCCTTACGTCTTTTCAGCGGCTTTGAAGATGGGAACGACAGACGCCCTGACATTTTTGTCAGGGCGTCTTGCTTGTGGAGAAACCTATTCTTCAGGCCGTTCAGAACCCCCCAGATGAACGACGGCCCCGCTGACCCAGCAACGACGCGTACTGGGAAGTACGCTAGCAATGGGCCAGTGGGGCCAAGTGCGCAGTTCTTGCGCGTTAAGCAGACACACAGCGCTTCGGCGCTGCTGTGGTCGCTTATGCCTGCAAGGTGAAGCGCTTAGAACTGCGGCCTGCCCTTTACGGGTGCAAAGCAGATGGGGGGTTATCAACGGCCTGGACTGCATAGACGGCCGGGAATCTGCAGACAACTAAATGCGGACTGGCGCCGGACGTAAATGGGACGGAGTAAGTACTTTTTGGGGGGGCGGGTACATGGAGGTTGTCAATATCCTGGACAATATGGCCAAAACGCCGGTCGATCCGGCGGTGGGAATCGCCATTGTCCAGGGAGTGGCGGAGCCGGGGGTCAGCATCGGTCTGGCTGTGGTCAGGGACAGGATCCGGCCGCATTATCAAAAGGTGAGCGACGAAATCTACTTCGTCCTGCAGGGGCAGGGCGAGATCACCGTCGGCGGCGAAAAGCGCCAGCTGCGCCAGGGCGATGTGGCCGCCATCCCCAGGGGCCTGGTCCACGGTTTCGTCAACACCGGCCAGGAACCTTGTCTCATCCTGTTTTCCAGCGGACCCAAGTTTGAGCCTGAGAAGGACAGGTTCTTTCCGGAAGAGCAATAGCTGACAGAATTTACGAGGCCTGCAAAGTCTTGGCGGGAAACTTTGCAGGCCTCATCATTTTTGTAAAAGATTGGACTTTCGTCCTAGAGTAAAAATACCAATTTTTATTAATTATTACAGTATTTATCTCGATATTCCAATTGTGACATTATTTGCTATTCTATTACAGTGAAGGAGCTGCTGTTGTGGATGCACAATTGGTAAATCCGTTTCTCGCAGCGTTGTCAGCTATACTGCCACAGCTGGGGTTCAAAAATGTGGTGCGGGGAAAAGTCTTTACCCATGCTCAATTTGTTGAAGCTCAGGGTGTTACCGTGAATGTTGCGATGACCAACCAAATAAGCGGCAATGTGGTGTTTAATATGACAGAGGAAGCAGCCAAGGGACTATCTTCCACCATTATGATGGGGATGGCTGTGACCAGCCTGGACGATATGGCGAAAAGCGCCATCTGCGAGATGGTAAATATGGTCGCCTCCAACGCCGTGAGTGCCCTCAGCAAAAACGGCATCGCGGTCAAACTGGAACCGCCGGTGATAACCCAGTCAAATTCCAAAATCAAGGTCTGTGACAATACTTTCATCGGTATCGAGATGATCGCGGATGAACTGAAATTTGAAATGGAGATTGGGGTGAACTGAGCTCTTTATCCGCTCTTGCGATTGGTTATATAGACCGAGAGCAGGATAATGGCCCCTCCCAGTATCTGCAGACTGCTTACCGACTCCTGCAGAATGACGTATCCGCCCAGCACGGAAATCACGGGAATCAGGTTGATGAAAAGAGCGACGCTGCTTATCCCCAGGACACCCATGGCGTACACATAAAAAACATTGGCCAGGGCCGAGCAGAATAATCCCAGATACAACAGGTGAAGCAAGATTGGAAAGTCAATGGACTGCCAGGCAAAGGCTTCGAAAAAAGTGAAGGGAACCAGGGCTGCCGTGCCAAACAAGGTCTGATAGGTCACTACTGCAAGCTGTGAGTATCTTGCAGTCAGCGGTCTTGTGACAAAGGTATAAGCCACCCAGGAAACGGCGGCTCCCAGCATGAACAGGCTGCCCAATATGCCTTCAGGCGAAGTCTCTTCCGGTGTGACGACAATCAGATAGACCCCGAGGATGGATAAGACGACACTGACTGCTTTGGCCCAGGACAGCTTTGCTTTATAGACAAGAAGCTCACCAAGCACCGTCAGTATCGGTATCGAGGCAAGGACCATCGAAGCGGTGGCTACGGTGGTCAGCTTGACTCCGGTATTCTGAAAGTAATAGTACGCCGTCACTCCCAGCAGCCCCGAAACAGCCATCAGGGGAATATCCTGTTTCAACAGGCGGCTGTGCGGCTCTGTTGTTTTCAGGAGAATGGCCAGCACTGCCGAAGCAAGGATGAAACGCAGCAGCGCCAGGGTCATTGGCGGAATCACGGCGACAGTTATTTTGATGCTGACAAACGACAGTCCCCAAAAGACACTTGTGCTGAAAACGGCAAGCAGTCCAAACAAACGAGTCCGATTCATCTTCTTTTCTCCATGCTCTGCAGCGGATGACTGATCTGCGATTTTCGGTCTCTCATGCCCGCCGCTCTCCGATGGCACGACCCGAGACATTCCTCGGCATTACGGTATTTACCGTTTTGAGAAGTAAAAAGCGAGAGAGACAATTTATTCTTATTAAGCAAAGATCGCGTTTATCCTGCTTGACCACCAACTTCTCATGTTGTTGTCTTTAGCGACAATGATGTGAAAGACAGTCTGATGATATTCGCGGCCAGCAGTCGAAAATTTAGGCTGCGCAACGTCGCGACACGCCCAAAATTCCGCTCCTCTTAACATAGTTGGGTTGATCTATTTCGAAAGATAAGGGCCGTAGGGGTATCGGCGCGTAGAGAAGTAAGGGTGCAGCAAGGGGACGGAGGTATTGACACACTAAGTGCCGATAACCCCGTCCCCTTGCATTTTTAAGGCTATCCAAGCTATCTGATGAAACTTGTCCGTATCTTGGCTTCCGCCGGAACCGGATCGACTTTTGCTTTGCCGGCGTCTAACACTTGTAACAGCCATGCCATATTTTTCCCCAAAACTCGCATGATTTGCTGCCCTTCTTCGTCCTGGGCGGATTCGCCAACTTCCCGGCCGTGGATGATGTTCCAGTAGTTGGATGTCGGAATAATCATTTCAGAGTATAAGAGATAGTGATTCAGGATATTGAAAGCCGACATGCCGCCCGATCTTCTTAATGCCACCACTGCGGCGCCGACTTTGTTGCGAAGCATGAAAGGATTACCGGATGCCACATAAAAGGCCCTGTCCAAAAAAGACTTCATCGTTCCGGTGATGCCGGCAAAATGTACCGGTGACCCGAGCAATATCCCGTCGGCTTTTTTGAGCATTTGAACCCAGTCGTTTACTTCATCATTGATTACGCAGCGTTCATTCTGATTTTTCTTGCACGCCATACATTCCATGCAGCCTCTTATATTTTTGTTGCCCACATGAATTATTTCGAATTCTATTCCGGCTTTAACGATCTCTTCCCCGACAGTTTTCAGTGCATAATGAGTGTTGCCATCGGCGCGGGGACTTCCATTCACAGCGAGAACTTTCATATTCCATTCCTCCCATCAACTTTGTGGATATGTTTGCCAAATTCGCTGTCGTCAATAAACTTCCTCCAGCGTGCGGGTGGAAAGTTCGAATTCTTCTCGCAGCTTCGGTGAAAACAGGAAGAGGCGTGCCGGTGGCTGAGTTTTATTGACGTTATTTCCAGTCAATTGTGCTAAAATAGAAGAAAAATCAAAAGGATTTTGCAAATGGACAGGGTTCAGGACCTTTTAGGAAACTCGGATTATGAATACGAGTTTATCTTTCATGAAAAACAAATTTACTCAGCGGCCGAGGGGGCTGAGTTCTTCGGCATTGACCCCGGACAAACCGCCCCCACCTTAGTTGTCAAAGCAGACACAGGATACTTTTCCATCATTTTCTCAGGCAGCCGCAGTCGCATTGACTTCGAAGGTATTGCGTCACTTTTGAATGTTTCTCAGGTGAAACTGGTAAACAGGGACAAAGTCCGTAAAATTACCGGCTTCAACCCTGGTGATACACCGTTGGTCGGGCTCGATCTTCCAACCGTATTTGATAAAA
>JARLHY010000082.1 GCA_031292015.1 Negativicutes bacterium
CCGCGCTCTCCAGCGAAAGGAGCTTTTTCTCCCGGACGAAAAGGCCCAGGACTCGTACGAAGGTCCCGTAAGAACGGGGATGGGGCACCGAATTCTTATACTGCTCGGCGTTATAAGCATAGCCGTCACTGGCCACCCTCACGTCAGGACTTTTCATAATGGTTTCCAGGTCGGTTTCGCCCAGCGAGAAATACACTGCGTTGACCTTGCCCCGTTCCTCGGCCAGCAGGCGGATGGCCGCCTCTTCCGCAGATAGCTGCCACAGGCCGGCGGCGTCCGCCAGGGTTCGGCCGCACAGATCTTGGTTGCGGGGGCTGCCGGTGGAGGCGATCTGGATATTGGCAGCGCCGCCTCGGACGTCGATCTCGGCGGCGATCTCCCGCCGCAGGCGCTCGGCCAGCCCGGGGTCGGTCAGCCGCTCCAGCATCTTTTCCCGGCCGCCGTCCTGGACCCAGCCGGGCAGGAGGGCTGACAGGCCGGTAGAGGTGGCCTGGTACGGATACTGGTCGGCCCAGATGTCGACCCCCTCGGACCGGGCTTCCTCCAGCCGGGCCAGCGCCTTGGCGCCGCCGCCCCAGAAGGGACGGCCGATGGCCTTGAGGTGGGAAACCTCCGCCCGCAGGCCGCAGACTCGAGCGATATGGATAGCCTCCTCCACCGCCGCCTGGAGAGTGGCGCTCTCGCCCCGCAGATGGCTGGTGTAAAGGGCCCCGTATCGGGTCAAAATATGGCCGAGAGCCACCAGTTACTCGGTCTTTGCGTAGCTGCCCGGCGGATAGATCAGCCCTGTGGACATTCCCCAGGCGCCCTGTCGCAGATTCTCGGCCAGCAGTTCTTCCATGTTGGCCAGCTCCGCCGCCGCGGGCAGGCGGTCCGCCGAGCCCATCGCCGCGATCCGCAGCGAGCCGTGGCCCACCAGCGGTGCGATGTTCAGGGTCGGCCGCGCCTTTTGCACAGCTGCGGCGAAGCCGGCGAAATCCGTCCAGTCAACGTCGCCGCCGCCTTCACCTTCCAGTGTGCCGAAATAACTTTCCAGTTCGCTCCGGTGTTCCGGGGTGAGCGGAAAAGGCCCGATGCCGCAGTTGCCGACCACCTCGGTGGTCACCCCCTGCCGGAGCTTGCTGTCCGCCGTCGGCGTGGCGATAATCGTCCGGTCGCTGTGACTGTGGAGGTCGATAAACCCGGGGGCTACCGCCAGGCCACGGGCGTCGATCACCCGCAGGGCCTCGCCGGCCAGGGCGGGGCCTACTGCCGCGATTCTGTCCTTGTCGATGGCGATGTCGGCCGTCTCTCCCGGAGTCCCCGAACCGTCGATCACCAGTCCGTTTTTGATGAGCAGTGAATACAACTCAATTCCCCCTATACAGATAAATCCAGCAAAAGGAGCGCGGCTTCGCCTTGCCTCCGTCTGCCGGACTGCATCTTTGCATTATTTTTTGTAACTATTCGGTAAAACAGTCGCTATTCCTGTTATCTGCGGAAAAATTTCCGGTCCGGGACGAAGGAGGCGGTAACCGGAGCTAGAATATATTGGAATAGGCAGTAAAAACCATTTACTAGTTTTAGTCATAAACAAGGAGGGACCCAAATGAATTACCGGGTATTTGGCAAAACCGGGCTGAAGGTGTCCGAGCTGGGGTTTGGCGGGATTCCGATTTTGAGGCTGGAGACCGATGAAGCGGTCCGCATTCTCCGGCACGCTTACGACAGAGGGATTACGTTTTATGATACCGCCAATGCTTACAAGGACAGCGAGAACAAGATGGGCATCGCCTTTGAGGGCATGCGGGACAAAGTCGTAATCGCCACCAAGACCCTGAAACGGGATGCTAAAGGCGCGGCCGAGCATCTGGAAAACAGCCTGAAGATGCTGCGGACCGATTATATCGACCTGTATCAGCTCCATCAGGTCGCCCAGGAAAAAGACTGGGAAACCATCACCGGCCCGGGCGGAGCGATGGAAGTGGTCGTCAAGGCTCAGCGCGAAGGCAAGATCCGCTATATCGGGGTTACCTCCCACAGCCTGCCGATGGCCATCAAGCTGATTAACACCGGGCTTTTTACCTCGATTCAGTTTCCTTTCAATTTCATTGAGACCGAGGCCACAGAGCTGCACGCCGTAGCCCGCAGTCTCAATCTCGGCATCCTGGGCATGAAGCCTTTCGCCGGCGGTGTCATCGACAACGCCGAGCTGGCCTTCAAATATTTGCGGCAGTATCCCGACGCTCTTGCTATCCCCGGCTATGATTCGGTGGAAGCAGTGGACGGCGTTGTCGCCATCTACGACCGGCCGAATGTCGTTAATGATGCCGACCTTCGGCAAATGGACGAATACCGGGCCCGGCTCGGCAAGCAGTTCTGCCGCCGCTGTGAATATTGTCAGCCCTGTCCCAGCGGGGTCATGATTACCCCGGCGATGGGCTATCCGGTCATTGCCCACCGCATGTCGACCAAGGTATCGGTTCCCTGGTCCCAAAATGCGATGGAGTCCACGCAAAAATGTATCGAGTGCGGGTTGTGCGTGACCCGTTGCCCTTATGAGCTGCCGATTCCGGAAATACTGAAAAAGAACTACGATCTATGGGAGAAACACCGCGCGACCCTCTGATTCAAACTGAAATCATCTTCGCAAAAAGGAGGAATCGGCGGTGGGAAATATTCTGCGGGGCTTTGTGCCGAAGGCGGTGCTGCTGATTTTCGGCCTGTTCCTGCTGACCGCGACCGGTTACTGCGCCGAAGGGGCTGAACCGGCCAAAGACTGGAGCGTGCCGATGTTCGGCGTCTTCAAGGTGCCGCAGGAGTTTCAGGCGGCTGAAGTTAAGGGACTGAAGGAACTGGTCCAGCAGCAAAAAGACAATGTCCGCCTGAAACTGGACGTAAGCGCCAAGGGCGATGCATTCGACAGGGTCGACATAGCCGTCTACCAGCTGACCATGAACGACGGACAGGCATATCGCCAGGCCTGGCTGCTTGCTGTCAGGGACCGCCAGGTGACCGCCCAGATCGGTGACCTTCTCACCGGACCCAATCCTGAGGAAAAAATCAGGGCGATATTGTTGCAGGACTCGATGATCCGCAGTCTGGAAAAAATCAGCTATAGCGACCCGAAAACCGGAATCGGCTTCAAGGTGCTGGAACTGTCGCCCCTTGAATTCACCAGCCCCGGCGGGACTCCGGTCCTTGCCGGCGGTATCCGGGCCCTGGTCAAGAACGGCGATTTCCTGTTCCCCTTTTTCGCCAAAGGCTATGTCTTTGCAGTGGACAAGCACCTGGCGGGGCTTTTTTGCATCACCTATGACAGCGAACGGCAGTACTGGAACGAAGTCATGGGCAGCATCGTCGACAGTATGGAGCTGAAGACAAATTAGCGCGGCCTGCTCCGCCGCGGCAAGAGGCAGCACTATATGCACTACCATAACGTAATTCCCGCCGTCTTCCTCGAACGCGTCAACCGCTTTATCGCCCGGGTCCTCATCGCCGGTGATGAGACCCGGGTTCATGTGCGCAACACCGGCCGCTGCAGGGAACTGCTGGTGCCCGGCGCCGCCGTCCTGATCGAGGCCAGTCCCCGTCCGGAACGAAAAACCGCCTGGACTCTGATCGCCGTGTACAAAGGTGACCGGCTGGTGAACATCGATTCCCTGGCCCCCAACCGGCTGGTGTTCGACGCTCTGCTGGACGGCGGCCTGCCTTCCGTCGGCCGGGTCGACTCGGCCCGCAGGGAAGTCACCTACGGCCGGTCGCGTTTTGACCTTTACTTTGAGACCGGTGGCCGGGGCGGCTTTATCGAAGTCAAAGGCGTTACCCTGGAGCGGGACGGCCTGGCACTCTTCCCTGATGCCCCCACCGGCAGAGGCGCCCGGCACATCGCCGAACTCATCACCGCCGCCGCACAAGGGTACTCGGCCTACATCATCTTCGTCATCCAGATGAAAGGCGTCAGCCGCTTCACCGCCAACGCCGCCACCGACCCGGCCTTCGCTGCGGCCCTGAAGCTTGCCGCCAGGCAGGGAGTCGGCGTTTTGGCCTACGACTCGCTGGTGGCGCCGGGGGAAACCCATCTTGGCGATCCGGTGCCGGTTGTATTGTAGAGCGTGGGAACCTTGTTTGCCCAACTGAATTTCAGAAAATAGCGATAGACCGATAAACGCAAAACCTCGTTGAAAAGGCCGGTGCCCCTTCAACGAGGTTTTTTCTTGTGCCATGATAATTGATATTTCGGAGTTGAATTACTCGTTTGTTGGAGCCATTCCGGTTACTTGGGGATTGTTCTTAATCTCTATCTGATCCACCTTGTCGGCAATACGTTGCAGCGATTTCGAAATTCTGGACAACAGGACGAAGAAATAAATGGTGATGCCAATAGCAACAATGAACTGAAATATAAAGATACCAAAAAAAGCTCCAGGAAACATGATTTTATCAACCTCCAATCATTTATTCTATCTAAAGGCTAACCGCCTTGTATAATTTTGTCAAATAATCAGGTTCAAACAACACCAACCTACTTCGCTCCAGCCTCCGCGGCCGCGCGGGCCGCGCTTCCTCCCGGCAGCGGCAGCGTGAATGCCGCCAGCGAAGCCAGCACCGGCACGCAGGCGATAATCGTCAACGCCAGCGGGAGCCCGTAAGAATCGGCCAACCAGCCCAGTAGCGGGGTCGTCACCCCGCCGATACTCACCGCCAGCCCGAGGGTGACGCCTGAGGCCAGCCCCATCCGGTTCGGCAGATACTTCTGTCCCAGGACGATGACCGGGCTGAAAGGGATATAAAGGCCAAGACCGACGGGGATCAGCAGCAGCGTGGCCAATGTCACGTCATGGACGGCGACAAAGACCGCCATGATCGGCACCAGCGCCGTAAAGCCCAGGCGGATGACCCGGCGAAAGCCGTACCTGTCGGCCAGTCGCCCGCCGATCAGCGTGCCGACGGCTCCGGTAAACAGGAGCAGAGTCAGCGCTGTTCCCGCTGTGGCTTTGGACTGTCCGAAGGCGCTGATCCAGTACAGCGGCACAAAGGTAGTCAGTCCGTAGAAAATCATCGAACGGCTGAAGATGACCATCGACAGTCGGGCGAAAGCGCCCCATTCATCGACCGCCGGCGCCGTGCTTTCCGTTCCGGCCGGCTTTTTCGGACCGGTCGGCTGAAACTGCTGCAGATTCTTAGCCTGAAGCAACAGCAGAACAGCCATCGATGTCACAGGCACGATCAGGACCAGAGTCCCTTTCAGACCCCACAGCAGCAGAGCGGCGGTCGTCAGCACCGGCCCCGCGGCGAAGCCTGCGTTGCCGCCGACGGCAAAGATGCTCACCCCGGTTCCCTTCTTTTCCCCTGAAACCCGGTTAGCCAGCCGGGCTGCGTCGGGGTGGAAGGCCGCGATTCCGATACCGCTCACCGAAACCGCCAGGAATAGCAGCCAGTAGCTTTCGATAAAGCCGGTGCAGGCCAGCCCCAGTCCGGCCAGAAATACGCCGGTGGGCATCAGCCAGGGCCGGGGAGAACGGTCCGCCAGATAGCCGAACAACGGCTGAACGATGGAAGAAGCGCAGGTGGAGGCGAAGACCAGCGAGGCCGCAGCCGCGTAGCTCAGGTGGTATTCGGTGATAAGGAAGGGCAGAATCGCCGGTAGGGCTCCCTGATTTACATCAGTGAAAAAATGTCCCGCCGAAAGCAGGCTCAGATATCGTTGCTTCATAGTCCGAAAGATCCTCCCCAAAACGTCAGAAATGACAAACCATAATCTACTTCTACGCACCGCCGGAAAAACCTGCAGGTCCTCCTGCACACAGGCAGTGGGGCGAAAGAGCAGACTTGGTGTTTCCCTGGCTTCCGACCCGGAAAATAGGCTTTTTTTCCTTGTCAGGGTATGATTTCTGCCCGCTCTGGGCAAATAGTAAAAGTCGGCCTTGTGCAATCTGCGCCGGAGGCTTTTCGCCCTGGCGGCGTCGTATATAAAAACCCGGGTCGACAAAGAATAAATATGTATTGGGGAAAAAGAATGCAGGTATTGCCGCTGAGCACCTTTGACTTGTACTTGTTCAACGAAGGTACCCATGCCCGCAGCTATCAGTTTTTGGGAGCCCACCTGACCGAAGAAAATGGCCGGAGTGGCGTAAGGTTTGCCGTCTGGGCACCCAACGTCCGTGAAGTAAGGGTAGTGGGGGATTTCAACGACTGGCGGGGCGCAGACCATGGCCTGCGTCCGGTAGGCAGTTCCGGAATATGGTCGCTTTTCGTCGCCGGACTTGCCGCCGGGGAACTTTACAAATACGAGATCTGTCCTCATCACGGCCCGTCATTTTTGAAAGCCGACCCTTACGCTTTTGGAGCCGAGCATCCCCCGGGAACGGCGTCCAAAGTAATTGCCCTGGGGGATTTCACCTGGCAGGACGACGCGTGGCAGCAGGGCAAACGGTCCGAAGCCCTGTACAAGGGACCTGTACTGATCTACGAAGTCCATCTGGGTTCCTGGCGCCAAAAGCGGCGCGGCGAGTCACTGACCTACCGGGAACTGGCCGATGAGCTTGTCGACTATGTCGGCGACATGGGCTACACGCATATCGAACTGCTGCCGGTGGTCGAGCATCCCTTCGGCGGTTCCTGGGGTTATCAGGCTACCGGTTATTTCGCCGCCACCAGCCGTTACGGGACCCCGCACGACTTCATGTATTTCGTCGACAAGTGCCATCAAAAAGGCATCGGCGTGATTTTGGACTGGGTTCCCGGCCATTTTTGCAAAGACAGCCACGGCCTCTATCGTTTTACCGGCGAGCCCCTGTTCGAGAGCGGCTGGCCAGAGCGGGGCGAAAACTGGCAGTGGGGTACCGCCAACTTCGATTTCGGCCGTTCCGAAGTGCAGAGCTTCCTTGTCGCCAGCGCCATGTTCTGGCTGGATGTCTATCACATCGACGGCCTGCGGGTCGACGCCGTGGCCAACATCCTCTACCTCGACTACGGCCGGGAGGACGGCCAGTGGATACCTAACAGCTACGGCGGCAACGGCAACATTGAGGCCATTGCTTTTTTGAAAAAACTCAACGCCACCGTATTTCGTCATCACCCGGCTACCCTGATGATCGCCGAAGAATCGACCTCCTGGCCTATGGTGACCTGGCCGACCAATGTCGGTGGCCTCGGGTTCAACTTCAAATGGAACATGGGCTGGATGAACGACATGCTCCGCTACATGAGTATGGATCCGATCTACCGCAAGTGGTGGCACAATCTGGTGACCTTCTCCTTTATGTACGCTTTCTCCGAGAACTTCATCCTGCCCTTGTCCCATGACGAGGTGGTCCATGGCAAACGGTCCCTGCTGGAAAAAATGCCTGGTGACTACTGGCAGAAATTCGCCAATCTGCGGGTGCTGTTCGGCTATATGATGGCTCATCCTGGCAAAAAGACCTTGTTTATGGGCGGGGAGTTCGGGCATTTCATTGAATGGAACTATGAGGAAAGCCTGGACTGGCACCTGCTGGAGTACGACATGCACGCCAAGCTTCACCGCTATGTCCGCGAGCTCAACCACCTCTATCGGAGCGAAACCAGCCTGTGGCAGATCGATTACGACTGGCGCGGCTTCGAATGGATCGATCCCCACGACTATAGCCAGAGTGTGATCACTTTTATGCGCAAGGGGGCCGATCCCGACGATTTCCTTGTGGTGGTCTGCAATTTTACCCCGGAAGTGCGTTACGACTACAAAATCGGCGTTCCCCGGGCCGGGACTTACCAGGAAATATTCAACAGCGACCGGGAAATTTACGGAGGGTCGGGCCAGACCAATATCTTGCTGAAAGCCCAGTCGTCCGGCTGGCACAATCAGCCCTGCACCCTCAGCCTGAAACTACCGCCGCTGGCCGTGGTCTATCTGAGATGGCAGCGGTCGAAACAAGCCGCAGCGCAGTCTGTAACCTAGGTGAGGTGTAAAGCATATGCCGAAAAAAGAGTGTATCGCCATGATTTTGGCGGGTGGTCAGGGCAGCAGGCTCAGCATCCTTACCAAAAACCTGGCCAAACCCGCCGTGCCCTTCGGCGGCAGGTACCGGCTCATCGACTTTACCCTGAGCAACTGCTGCAATTCCAGGCTGGACACAGTGGGGGTGCTTACCCAGTATCAGCCGCTTGTCCTCAACAGCCACATCAGCGGCAACAGGCTGTGGGGCGTCGGCGGGCAGGGCGGGGTTTTCGTTCTGCCGCCGTTTATGAAGCAGGATGGCGGCGAATGGTACAAGGGAACAGCCAACGCCATATACCAGAACATTGATTTTATCGAACAGTATCAGCCGAAATATGTTCTGGTGCTATCCGGCGACCATGTCTATAAAATGAACTACACCGAGCTGCTATCCTTTCACAAGGAACAGAAGGCCGATATTTCCATCGCCGTCCTTCCGGTTCCCTGGGAGGAAGCCAGCCGCTTCGGCATCATGAACACCGACGCCGCCGGGCGGATCACCGAGTTTGAGGAGAAGCCCCGTCAGCCGAAAAACAACCTGGCCTCGATGGGTATCTATGTCTTTAGCTGGCCGGTCCTCAAACAGCAGCTTCTGGCCGACGAACAGGACAGTGCCTCCAGTCATGACTTCGGCCGGAATGTCATTCCCCGGATGCTGAAAGAGCGGCGAAAATTGTTCGCCTATCCGTTCCCGGGCTACTGGCGGGATGTCGGTACACTGGAAAGTCTCTGGCTGGCCAACATGGACCTCTTGGATGACGAGCCCCCCCTGGATCTCAACGATCCCTGCTGGCCCATCTATTCCCTCGACCCGGTGCAGCCGCCGCATTACGTTACCGCTACAGCCCAGCCCAGTCGGGCGATCATCGGCGAAGGCTGCCTGGTCAACGGAGCGGTGGATCGTTCGGTGCTGTTTTCCGGAGTACAGATCGCCGAGGGGGCGGTGGTCGCCGATTCGGTGATCATGCCTGGCGCCGTGATCGGGGCCAACACCAGGGTTTACGCGGCCATCATCGGTGCCGACGCCAGCATCGGCGACGACTGTGAAATCGGTCGCCAGCAGTCCGGCGAGATTACTGTTGTCGGTTCAGGACTATCCATTCCCCGTCGCACGGTCTTCACCGGCTGCGGCGATGATTTGGGCGGTATTGGCGTACCCGATGCCGCCGGCTGGAGGGATCTGCGATTAATCATGTAATGGGGATCATCAATCTTGCGGCCGACAGCCAGGACCTGAGCGAAATTACCAGGCAGCGGCCGCTCGCCGCCGTACCCTTCGGCGGTAGATACCGGCTCATCGATTTTGTCCTGTCCGGCATGGTGAACTCAGGAATCGAAAACGTGGGAATACTGACGCCGCGTCAGCACCGTTCGTTGGCAGATCATCTCCGTTCCGGGGCGGACTGGCAGTTTGCCCAGAAAAAGGACGGACTGGTCCTGTTGCCTCCCTCTTTTTCCGACGGCGACAAGCCGGTCAGGGGCGATATCCGGAACTTTCACTGCAACCTGGACTTTCTCCAGCGCAGCAGCCAGGAATACGTCCTTGTCGCCGGCGCCAACGTCGTCGGCAGTATGGACTATCGCGACGCGCTCCGGTTTCATGAGGAAACCGCCGCGGACATCACTTTTCTTTATAAAATGGAGGACCACACCCGCCAGGACTGCCCCAACTGCAGAGTCGCCGACGTTCAGCCGGCCGGCCGGCTGGCCGCAATCAGACTGAACCCGCCGACCCTCGACAGCGGTAATTTCCTGCTGGATACCTTTATCCTCAAAAGAGAACTGCTCATTGATCTGGTGGAAGGTTGCACAGGCCGCGGCAAGCCGGACAGCATCCTTCAGGAGATCAGTGACAACCTCGGTTACCTGAGGGCCAGAGCCTTTCATTATCCGGGCTACATTGCCCGAATCCACTGTCTGCCAAGCTATTACCGCCATAGCATGGACCTGCTCAATCCCGCCAACTGGCAGCAGCTGTTCGCCCAGCCCAACCGGATCTACACCAGGGTACGGCACGACGCGCCGACCCGCTACACCAAGGAGGCCAGGGTAGCCAATGTCCTTGTGGCCGGCGGCTGCCTGATTGCCGGCAGAGTGGAGAACAGCGTGCTGTTTCAGAGAGTGAGCATCGGGTCCGGCGCCCAGGTCCGGGGTAGTATCCTGATGCCTGGCAGCGAAGTTGCCGAAAACGCGGTTTTGGAAAACGTCATCTGCGACAAGGACGTCCGGGTCACCGCCGGAAAAACTCTGCGGGGAACCTCCGGCAAACCGCTGGTTATCAAGAAAGGAACGGTTGTTTAGCATGATCAAGGTATTGATAGCGGCGGCCGAAGCGGCTCCCTTCTTCAAGACCGGCGGCCTTGGCGACGTGGTCGGCTCGCTGCCCAAAGCGCTGCGCCGGCTGGATATCGACGCCCGGGTGATGCTGCCGCTTCACCAGACAATAGCCGCAGAATACCGGGACAAAATGATCCTGCGGCACGAGTTTGATGTTCCGGTGGGCTGGCGTAACCAGTATTGCGGCCTGCAGGAGCTCGACCATTCCGGAGTCCCTTTTTATTTTCTCGGCAACGACTATTATTTTAATCGCCCCTGGCTCTACGGCCAGTATGACGACGCCGAACGCTACGCCTATTTTTGCCGGGCCGTGCTGGAAAGCCTTCCCCACCTGGAGTTCGTTCCGGACATCATCCACTGTCATGACTGGCATGCCGGCCTCATCAGCGTGTTTTTGACGGCCCACTACAGGCAACGGCCCGAATACGCGGGCATCCGCACCCTTTTCACCATCCACAACCTGAAATACCAGGGCGTGTTTCCCAAAGAGATCATGGGCGATGTCCTGGATCTTGGCTGGGAGCATTTTACCGCTGACCGGCTGGAGTTTTACGATCAGGTGAGTTTCATGAAAGGCGCCCTTACTTACTCCGACCGCATCAACACTGTCAGCAGGACCTATGCCGATGAAATCCAGCATCCCTTTTTCGGCGAACAGCTGGACGGTTTGTTGCGCCGGCGGCGGGACGCCCTCTCCGGCATCGTCAACGGCATCGACTATGAAATTTACGATCCGGCCAACGATTCCCGCATTTACTGCCGCTATGGGCAAAATTGGCTAAACAAAAGCGAAAACAAAGCCAGGCTGCAGGAACAGCTTGGTTTGCCGCAAAACCGGGATATACCGCTGGTAGCCATCGTCTCGCGGTTGGTAAGCCAGAAGGGGATTGACCTGGTAGCCAGGCTGCTGGAAGATATTCTCGCCCTCGACCTCCAGTTGGTAATCCTGGGCACCGGTGAGGAGCATTACCAGAATATGTTCTGGTACGCCGCCGGACGTTATCCCCGCAAGGTATCGGCCAACATCTGCTTCGATGAAACTCTGGCCCGGCGGGTTTACGCCGCCGCCGACCTGCTCCTCATGCCCTCGCTGTTTGAGCCCTGCGGCATCGCCCAGCTTATCGCCATGCGTTACGGTTGTCTGCCCCTTGTCAGGGAAACCGGCGGCCTGAAGGACACTGTAACCTCCTACAACGAACAGACCGGCGCCGGCAACGGCTTCAGCTTCGCCAACTACAACGCCCATGATCTGCTGCACACCCTTCGCCGGGCCCTGGAATTTTATCAACAGCCGGCGGTGTGGGAAAAAATAGTCGCCAGTGCCATGGCGTGCGACTACAGTTGGGATAAATCCGCCCAGGAATACCAAATACTATATAAGACACTACTCGGCGAGGAGGCTGTTCATGGATCTGAATATCACCCAAACTACCTACCAGAGTTCAATACGTTCTATGGATCTCAGCACAACACAGTTCAAGGAAGAATTCTTGGACCGGGTGGAAAAGTTGCACGGCAAAACCTTTGAAGAAACATCCACCGCCGAAAGATACAAAGCCCTCAGTTCCCTGGTGCGCGACTATATCGCCAAGGAGTGGCTCAGCGTTCGCCAGGAGCGGCACGAAGAAAAGCCGAAGCAGGTTTATTACCTTTCCATCGAATTTCTTCTCGGCCGGATGCTCGGCATGTACCTGATGAATCTGGGTCTGTACGACACCTGTTCCGGCGCTATGGCCGAACTCGGGGTCAAGCTCAGGGATATCGAAGAGGCCGAAGAAGATCCCGGCCTGGGCAACGGCGGACTGGGACGGCTTGCGGCCTGTTATCTCGATTCCATGGCGGCGGAGAGTCTCCCGGGCCACGGCTGCGGCATCCGCTACCGCTACGGTTTTTTTGAACAGGACGTCGTAGACGGCTATCAGGTGGAAGTTCCCGACAACTGGCTCACCGATGGTTTTGTTTGGGAGTTTCGCCGGCGGGACGAGGCGCTCACCGTGAAATTTGGCGGCAATGTGCGGGTCCAGTCCAACGGCAAGTTGCGTTATTACCATGAAAACTACGAGTCGGTCCTGGCGGTTCCCTATGATGTGCCCATCGTCGGCTATCAGAACGGGACGGTGAATTCCCTGCGGCTGTGGAGCGCCGAACCGGCCAAGGCAGACTTTGTCTGCTCGGCCTTCAACCGTAATGACTGTCTGAAAGTCATTGACTACAAGAACTCGGTGGAGACCATATCCAACGTCCTTTACCCGGATGACAGCAGCTACGAGGGCAAGGTACTGCGGCTCAAACAGCAGTATTTCCTGGTATCGGCCAGCCTCCAGAACATCATCGCCAGTTTCAAGAAGGAGCGGCTGCCGCTGGACAGCCTGCCGGAACACGTCGCCGTCCACATCAACGACACCCATCCCACGCTGGCGGTGCCGGAGCTGATGCGGATCCTTATCGACGAAGAGGGAATGGGCTGGGATGAAGCCTGGCAGATTACCGTCAATACTATGTCGTATACTAACCACACCGTTCTGCCGGAAGCGCTGGAAAAATGGCCGGAAGACCTGTTCCAGAGGTTGTTGCCGCGGATTTTCATCATCGTCAACGAGATCAACGAACGCTTCTGCCAGGAACTGTGGGATCGTTACCCCGGCCAATGGGACCGGATCCGTTCCATGGCTGTGCTGGCCGACGGCAACGTACACATGGCCCACCTGGCCATCGTCGGCAGCCACAGCGTCAACGGCGTCGCCCAGATTCACACCGAGATTCTGAAGAACAAAGTAATGCATGGCTTTTACCACTTTTATCCCGACAAGTTCAACAACAAGACCAACGGCGTGGCTCACCGCCGTTTTCTGATCAAAGCCAACCCCGAGTTGACCGAACTCATCAACGACGCCATCGGCAGCGACTGGATCCACTACCCCTGCGACCTCCTGGGGCTGCTCAAGTATGAAAACGACGTCACCTTCGGCCGCAGTCTTGCGGCTGTAAAGCGGCATCACAAGGTGCTACTGGCGCGCTATATCAAAGACTGGAACGGCTTTTATGTCGATCCTGACTCTATCTTCGACTCCCAGATCAAAAGGATTCACGGCTACAAACGCCAGACCATGAACGCCTTTCACATCATGCACCTGTATAACCGGCTGCGGGATAATCCCGATATGGACTTCACCCCCAGGACCTTCATCTTCGGCGGCAAAGCTGCACCAGGTTACGCCCAGGCCAAACGGACCATCAAACTCATCAACACCCTGGCGATGATGATCAATAACGACCGCACCATCCGCGACAAAATAAAAGTCGTCTTCCTGGAAAACTACAACGTCTCCCTGGCCGAGCTCATCATTCCGGCGACCGATGTCAGCGAACAGATTCCCGCCGCCAGCCGGGAAGCCTGCGGCACCAGCAACATGAAATTCATGATGAACGGCGCCGTCACCATCGGCACCCTGGACGGCGGCAACATCGAAATGCGCAACGCCGTCGGCGACGGCAACATCATCACCTTCGGCCTCACCGCCGAGGAAGTACTTGATTACTACCAGAACGGCGGCTACAACCCCTGGGATGTCTACAACAGCGACAACCGGGTGAAAACCGTGCTCGACCAGCTGATCAATGGCTTTCTGCCCGCCGGGCCGGACGAGTTTCGGCCGCTGTTCGACGCCTTTTTGTATCACGGCGACCAGTTTTTTGTCCTCAAAGACTTCGCCGCTTATATCGACGCCCAGATCCGGCTGGAAAAACTCTATCGCGACAAGCGGGAGTGGGCCAACATGTGCATCCACAACATCGCCCATTCCGGCAAATTCTCCGGTGACCGGACCTTCACCGAATACTCCATGGACATCTGGAAGATGCGTCCGGCGGTGCCGGTCAGATGTTACTGCCGCTCCGACGACGCCCTGGCCAAGCTGCTGCACGGCTGCGCCCTGCCCCGCCAGAGCCCCGGGCCGGCCGCGTTCCCATCATAAGGCAGGGAGAAATTTATGGAACAGGAATGGCTATGGCACAATTCTCATGACAGTTTATTCCGCAGCCCCTTCGGGGCTGTTTCTGCTGGTAGCAGCGTCCGCTTGCGCCTCAGGGTGGCCAGCGGCAACCCGCCGGATTGGGTATCCCTGCGGTTCTGGCACAGCGGCCATGAGCAGCAGGTGCCGATGTATTTCTGGCAAGGCGAAGGCAGCGCCCAGGTATTCCAGGCCGAGTTTACCGCGCCGGCGGTTCCTGGTTTGCTGTGGTATCATTTCGCTGTCTGCCAGCGGGGCAAAATCTATTTTTACGGCAATCCGTCCGGGCAGGGCGGCTCCGGTCAGATCATGGGACCAAATCCGCCGTCCTGGCAGATTACCGTCTACCGCCAGGGAGCCGTCACCCCCAACTGGTTCAAAGAAGCGGTGATGTACCAGATTTTTGTCGATCGTTTCTTCAACGGCCTGCCGGACGGCCGGATCGTCAATCTGCTGCCAGGCAGCCTGATCCATGCCTACTGGGACGACACGCCGTTCTATGTCCGGGATATGCGCACAGGTCATATCTTCGCCTACGATTTCTTCGGCGGCAACCTTCAGGGCGTGCTGGCAAAGCTGCCCTACCTGCGCGAGTTGGGGGTCGACGTCCTGTACTTCAACCCGGTTTTCGAATCTCCCAGCAACCATAAATATGACATTGCCGACTACAAAAAAATCGATCCCATGTTCGGGGACAACGAATTCTTCCGGGAGCTTTGCGCCAAGGGCCGCGAAGCGGGCATCAGCGTCATTCTTGACGGCGTTTTCAGCCACACCGGCAGCGACAGCAGATACTTCAACAAGGAAGGCCGCTACTCGGACCTGGGCGCTTATCAGTCGCCCGAGTCGCCCTATTACCGCTGGTACCGGTTCAGCGAGTACCCCGACAAGTACGAAGCCTGGTGGGGCATCGGCACCATGCCCAACGTCGAGGAGCTTGAGCCGTCCTACGTCAATTTCATCATCGACGGCGAAGACAGCGTGGTGAAGCACTGGCATAAACTGGGCGCCAGAGGCTGGCGCCTGGATGTGGCCGACGAGCTGCCCGACCAGTTCATCAAACATCTCCGGACAGTGCTCAAGGAGCAGGATCCTGAATCGGTGCTGATTGGCGAGGTCTGGGAAGACGCATCGAAAAAGGTGAGCTACGACGCCGCCCGCGAATACCTGCTGGGCGACGAACTGGACTCTGTCACCAATTACCCCTTCCGCCTGGCACTGCTCGACTTCATCCTCGGCCGCAGGGATGCCGCCGAGACCCAACGGGGCCTGATGAGCCTGTATGAAAATTACCCGCTGGAAAACTTTTATGCCCTGATGAACGTTCTGGGCGGCCACGACGTACCCCGGATCCTCACCCTGCTGGGGGAGGCCCCGCCGCCTGAGGGCATGACCATCATCGAGCAGGCCGATTATCGGCTGCCGCCCGAGCGGCGGCTGCTGGCGCTTACCCGGCTGAAACTGCTGGTACTCTGGCAGATGACCTTTCCCGGTGTTCCCTGCATCTACTATGGCGACGAAGCCGGCCTGGAAGGCTACGCCGACCCGTTCAACCGCGGTACCTACCCTTGGGGCCGGGCAGAAAGCGAACTGCTGGCCTGGTACAAGAAAACAGTGACGCTGCGCAAACGTTTCGCGGTGCTGCAGACCGGCCAGTGGCTGCCGCTGCCGGTTGGTGGCGACATTTACGGCTACGTGCGGCGCATCCAGGGAGGCAGGGATGTATTCGGCCAGCCCAAAAAGAACAACACGGCGGTAGTCCTCTTCAACCGCAGCGTTCACGAGGCCAGGACCTTCTCCGCCAATATCGGCGAGTACTGCCAGGACGAACTGCTCGACATGCTCGACGAGGGAAAAGTTGTCCGTTTTACCGGCGGCTGGCTGGAAATAACCCTCGGGCCGCTGGAAGGCAAGCTCTTGCTGGAACGGACCGAAAGCCCGCCCGCTTTTTCCCGGGCCTGCGGGATACTGCTGCACCCGACCTCCCTGCCGTCAGCCTTCGGGATTGGCGACCTGGGGCCCGAGGCCAGGAACTTCGTTGATTTCCTGGCTGACAGCGGCCAGAAATACTGGCAGATACTGCCTCTTAATCCACCCGGCTACGGCGCCTCTCCCTATGCCTGCGATTCAGCCTTCGCCGGCAACCCGCTGCTTATATCCCCGGAACTCCTGGCTGAGGACGGCCTGCTCGACCCGTCAGACCTTGCCGACCCGCCGGCCTTTGATCCCGACAGCGTCGAATTCGAAACAGTGAAAACCTATAAACAGCGGCTGCTGCGCCGGGCTTTCGCCGCCTTTCGCCAGACGGGTCCGCCGGCGGACTATGAACGCTTTGTCGATGAGAACGCCATATGGCTGAAGAATTACGCCCTGTTCCGGGCCCTGAAAGACCACTTCGGCGGGCAGGCCTGGAACTATTGGGACCTGCCGCTGGCAACGCGCCAGGCCGCGGAACTCGCCCGCTACGAACAGCTGTTGGCCGAGGAAATCGCCTATCACTCTTTTGGGCAGTACATCTTTTTCCGGCAGTGGGGCAGACTGAAAAACTACGCCGGCAGCCGAGGTGTCAGCTTCATCGGCGACCTGCCAATCTTCGTCGCCCAGGACAGCAGCGACGTATGGGCCAATCAGCGGCTTTTCGCCCTGGACGATCACGGACTGCCGGGCACCCTCGCCGGCGTGCCGCCTGACTATTTCAGCGAGACCGGCCAGCTGTGGGGCAATCCCCACTATGACTGGCAGGCCATGCGCCAGGATGACTATCGCTGGTGGCGCGAGCGGCTCAGCCTGCTGTTTACGCTGACTGACGTCGTCCGCATCGATCACTTCCGGGGTTTTGACTCTTACTGGGCGGTGGCGGCCGGCGAGGAAACCGCCGTCCATGGCGATTGGCTCAAAGGGCCGGGCGAAGAGTTTTTCGCCACTATCCAACACCACCTGGGCAACCTGCCGATTATTGCCGAAGACCTGGGGATCATCACCCGCTCGGTAAGCCGGCTGCGGGAAAAATTCAACTTGCCGGGGATGAAAGTGCTGCATTTCTCCTTCAGCGCCGACCGGTACGGCGAATGCTCCGCCGATGACTGCGAAGACAACATGGTGATCTACACCGGCACTCATGACAATGACACCACCCTGGGGTGGTACCAGAACCTTGACAGCAAAGAGGCCATGTGTGTGCGACGTTATCTTGGGCTCGACGCCGACGCCCTGGCAGGCGAGATCTGCTGGCGATTCATCGAGAGTGCGTACGCCAACAGCGCCAGTATCGCCATTGTGCCGCTGCAGGACATCCTTTGCCTCGGCGGCGAGGCCCGGATGAACCTTCCCGGCACGGTGGAAGGAAACTGGCTGTGGCGGTCCGGCAAAGGGGCGCTGGCAGCCGACATTGCCGGCCGGCTGGCGGGACTCGCGGCGAAATATCGGCGCTGACCGTACATACTTGCCGTACAGGACGGGAATACTATGGCCCGTAAGGAGGGATGAAAATGACCCAGGACAAACGGAGCAACAGCAAATATGAAGACAACGGCATCGTTCTAAGTCCCGCCGTTCCCGCCAAGGGGGAGACCGCGCGGGTTGTCTACAACGGCCTATTGGCCCAGAGCGGCGCCGATAAAGTCTATGTCCATGTCGGTTTCGGCGATGACTGGAAACGGCCCACCGATTACCGGATGAACAGGAGCGGCAGTGGATTCGAGGCCCAGATCCCGGTAGCCATCGCCAATACGATGAATCTATGCTTCAAAGACAATGCCAACAATTGGGACAACAATTCGGGCCATAACTATTCCTATACCGTACTGTAGTCCAATTGCAAGAGCCGCAAGGCTCTTTTTATTTTAGAGAATATTTCTTAGCGTCAATCATGCAAAAAAAATAACAGCCAAAGTGGCTGTCTTTGTCGTACGGTAAAAGCGGAACCTTAGAGGGTCACCCTTGTTAAGGTTCGTTGCAATCGCATAAGCTATTCTTGGGGAACAGGAAGGCCCTGTTGCCTTAAGAAAGACAACTTATCCCAATAGCCTCGCTGGTAAACGATTTTATCATTGAGTACATGAAAAAAACCGCAGCCCCGCAGTCCCAGAGGATCTTTCCACTCCAGAATTGCCCATTCGCCATCTTCGAACAGATTTTCCACGATGCAGACCATGTCGGCCTTAGCAAACTCCTGGGCAAACATTTCTCTGATCGCCTGTTTTCCTTCAACAGGAGTATTTGGCACCTGATAATTGGTAGCCGCATCGCTGTAACAGTCCGTCAGTCCGGCAACATCGGCGTTGTTAAAGGCTTCTACCCATTTTGCAACAACCTCGCGAGGACTCATTGTTTCACCTCCGACTGCTTAATAATTTATTATACCATACCAGCACGGCCTTCTTGCCGGTCCGGCTTTCGAAAGGATTTTGCAGCCTGCTATTGCGCAAAGCCGCCGTTTCTGATAAAACTAATATAATCCGGCGTGACCGGGAGCGCTATTTGAGGAGGAGATTTCGCTGCGGCTTTATCATTGGCTCAGAAAACGGATCAAAGACGAGAAACAGTCCATTCTGCTGGTGGTCATCATCCTGTACGTCATTATGATGTATGATTTCTACACAGCCAAACTGCTGGATAAAGTGACTTTCTACCTGCGGGTGCTCTGGAGCGCGCCGCCGAGCGCAGGTCAGGCGGCCTACATCGGCATGATCGTACTTGCCGTGCTGTTTTTCCTGTGGAGCACCGGGATTGTCGTCCTCTGCGCGGTGGAGCTTGTGCAGAGAGTGAAAGAGAAAAGGGCAGGTAAGAAGCCCTAGGCAATATTTAAATCTTTCATGGAGAAACATCGGTGAAAAGGATGCCAAGTGAAAGGGACCGGAATGCGCTTTGCTTTCCGGTCCCTTTGCGTAAAAACGGAGGCGTATTAATCTTCCTTATTGATCAGCCTGATCTGGAATCCGGGACAGTGGGGGACACAGTAACCGCACAGCAGGCAGCGTTCCGGGTCCACCGCCGCCCGGCCGTCCACGACATGGATAGCCTCGTTGGGACAAAACTTTTCGCACTCGCCGCAGCCTTTGCACTGGTCCATGATGGTAGTCTGTTTCTTGGCTTTCCCCACTTGGGCCTTGAGCTCGGTCGAGATCTCCCGGCCTTCCAGGTAGGCGATATTGGCGTCGATCTCGGCCTTGCTGAGCATTCCCACAGCGAAGGACGAGACCCCGGACACGGTTCTGGCAAAGTCTATAGCGTGCTGGTAGCGGTCGACAAGATGGCCGCCGGCCATGATTTTCATAAGATAGATGCCTTTACCCTTGCCTGCGGCGTATTCGATCGATGCCCTCATATCCTCCAGCGTACCGTCGAGGATACCAAGGCCCGTCATGTTGATCAGGGGATGGATGACGTCGATTTCCGGCACATCGGCCGCC
Source organism: Negativicutes bacterium (assembly GCA_031292015.1). The sequence continues at coordinate 19,716 of JARLHY010000082.1, forward strand.
AGCCGCACTGCCTTGGCCGAATGGGTAGACATGCCGACAGCGCGGATCCGACCCTTGGACTTGGCTTCACAGAGACACTCCAGGGCTCCTTTTCGTTCCTCGAACACCTTTGCCCCTGCCCGGGCGGCGTGCAGAAGGAAAATGTCGACAACATCCCGGTCCAGCTCCCGGCGGGCCTGCTCGATAGCCTCGTTCATCAGGTCATAGCTGGGCGCCCAGGATTTGCTGCTGATCACCACCCGGCCGGAATAGCCCTGGAGTGCCCGGCGCACGTGAGGGTAGGTATCATACCGCTGGGCGGTGTCGATAAATGTTATCCCCGCCTCCAGTCCGTAGCGGATAACTTCCGCCGCCTTTTCCACAGGGAAATCGGCCTGAAGCGGACCGATGGGCAGAGTGCCCTGGCACAGTTCGGATACCGCGATGCCTGTATTGCCTAATAGATTCTGTTTCATCCATGTCGCCTCCAAGTAAAGATAGTAGCATGATTTCGACCGCAATAACAAAAACCCTGCATGGCGGAACTGTCAGTTTTGTTTGCATGAAGATCAGGATCTATCTCGCATCTTGCAGCCAATTGATTTGTCCCGGAAAATCGCGGAAGGTCTGGGGCTTTTGGGCATTATATTCTTGAGTCCGGGGTCTTACTCAATTGAGCCTGCGGTCCGCAGGAAAGAGATTGCCGTCAGCGAAGTAATAAACAGTAGCTCGTGTCGGAGGTGTTCGGCATGCTGATTTACATCATTTATATTGTGGTAGGCTGTGGGGTTGCCTTTATGCACAACGAAATATGGGGGCTCGGTCTGCGGGAACGGGTCGTCACGGCCAATATGCTGGACGCCTCGATCGCAGCCGTTCTTAGCGTTTTTATTGACAGAGGTTTTTTCCGCGATTGACTGTTGCAGCGGTATCCTTTTTGCCATTACCAGTGGCGGTCATCAGAACCGGAAGATAAAAAATAGCCTCCGACGGCTATTTTTTTTGTTGTCGCAATACCAGCGGTCCTTACCTCGGCACAAAGAAAAACCCCGCTGACGGGGTGATCCGGCGGCGCCCGGAATTCCGAAATTCCGGCATCGGCGGAAAATACCAAATGGACCAGGGAGACTACTTCCATTTTTCCGTGTTTTTCCGCGGGGCTTTTGGCGACAATTTTTCGGCAAAATCGGTGGAAACCGGTTTGACTTTGTCGTTTTGTCCGCCAGGCAAGTCTTTGAAACCCACGCTATTCACCTCCGAATATAGTCTGTCCTCCCTGCAGTAGGCTTACTTATTCCTTTTGCCGGAATCTTTCAGTGATATCGGTTCAGGATTGTTGGGGCCAAACCCCACTTCGGCGTTGGCTTTCTTGGCGTCTGGACTGATGTTTGGATTCTTCGGCTTTACCAAACGACTTCACCTCCCTGGCACTAATTTGTCCAAATAATACGAGGAACAATCTTGACAAAGCAACCGAAAGAAGGTTATGATTCGCGTAATTACCTTTTTTACAAATCAACAAACGAGGTTTTGCGATGAAAATTTCAGCCATGTTTAGCGCCGGAAAGCCGGTTGTTTCCTTCGAAATATTTCCCCCGAAACCGGATCTGCCGCTGGAAACCGTCTTCGCCACCTTGGAAGAACTGCGCGGTCTGAAACCCGCCTTTATCAGCGTTACCTATGGGGCTGGCGGCAGCAGTTCGTCGCGGTCCATCGAGATTGTCGACAAAGTCAAAAATCTATACGGTGTGGAGACCGTAGCCCATATGACTTGCGTCGGTGCTACCAGGCAGACCATTGACGCCGTTCTTGACCGGCTTCAAGCCTTGAATATAGAAAATATCCTGGCCCTGCGCGGCGATCAGCCGACAGGGGAGGACGCCGCCCTGCGGCCGGACTCGCGTTTTTGCTACGCCAGGGACCTGATCGCTCACGCCAGACGGCGCAATTTTTTCAGCATCGCCGCGGCGGCTTATCCCGAAGGCCATTTCGAGTGCCGGGATATTGACCAGGACATCGAATACCTTGCCGAAAAAGTGGAACAGGGCGTGGATCTCCTGATCACCCAGCTGTTCTTTGATAACTCCTATTTTTACAACTTTCGTAACAAACTGGCCGGCCGGGGCATATCCTGTCCGGTATCCGCCGGTATCATGCCGGTGCTCAACGCCGCTCAGATCAAACGCATCACCAGCCTCTGCGGCGCCGCCGTTCCGGACGAACTGGCCCGGATCATGGCCCAATACGGCGGTTTTCCTGCTGAGATGGAGAAAGCCGGCATCGACTACGCCTGCCGGCAGATGCGGGATTTGCTGGACAACGGGGTCGACGGCATCCATCTGTACACCATGAACAAAGCCAGGCAGACCAAGACCATCATGGACAACCTGGGGCTTATCTAGGCGCGCAAAAGCGAAGCGGGAGGTTAACCTCCCCGCTTCGCCTTTTTCACCGGCTTCGCCTGGATGTTTCTTACCATGCCGGAGGCCTTGCTGGCTCCCTGGCTGTCCTTGTCCTGTTCACCGCTGTTTTTCATACTTTCACCTCACTTGTCCGGTTTTGCGGGATGGGGTTTCGCTACAGCCTTCACCTGTCGCTCCTGGGGAAACACGGCGGTGGGCTGAGGATTGGAAAGCCCGTCTGCGTCCTTGCCGCCCCAGGGGCCGTGCTTGGGCTGCCGGCCGTCCCGGCGGCCGCTGTCGGAAGTCGGGACATCCACCATGAAAAAACCTCCTGTCAGGGCAATGTGCGGTTGATGTAATCCACGTCGGGATTGATCTTAGGCGTCGTATTGAGAGACTTTGGATCGATTTTCTTCGGATTCTGCGGCTTGCTCTGTGCTTGCTGCTTCGGTTCGACCATTGTTGCACCTCCTGCTGGTTGTGTGTTAATGGACCGGAAAAGCGTCACCTCCGGCATTAGTTTTCCCCGGAAGATTAAAAATTAGGCCTGTTGCCAAATTTGTGCCGGCGAATGCCGCAGCCGCAGGTCGCCACAAAAGTATTGCAAAAATAAAACCCGGAGCAAATTTTGCCCCGGGTTTTGTTTTTTTTATTTCCACAGTGACTTGAAGTACTTCAGCGCCAGCGTCCAGCCATAGAGGAAGGCGGCCATAAATATGGCGCTCACCAGCCCCTCCCGCAAGAGCACCGGGATGACTCCGATGGCCGTCCCCGCGAAACGGAACAGGCCGGCCTGCTGCTCGGTCTTGCAGACTGGAGTGATGGCCACGAAGTGAAACAGGGCCCCATAGATAAAATAACGCCACCAAAAATCGGAAGCAGGCAATAAGTCCATATTTTCACCCTTTCGACGGTCTACGTCCATTGTACTATAGCCCCGGCGAACCTGACAACGGCGATTTTCGCCGGTCGGCTAAACAGAGGAAGTCCGGAAAGCGACGGCGAAAATAGGGGGAAAGAACGCAGGAGGAGGAATCGAATTGAAAGTTCTCGGACTGGTTGCATCGCCCCGCAAGAGCGGCAATTCGGAGATATTGGTCAAGGAAATGCTGGCGGCTATGCCGGCTGACGTGGAGAAAGAAATGATCCGGCTGACAAGCCTGGACATTAAGCTTTGCAGCGCCTGCTACGCCTGTTTGCCGGGCGGGAAGTGCTGCGTCATCAAGGACGATCTTGAATTTCTGCTTGACAGAATTAAAGCGGCTGACGCTGTTGTAATCGCCGCCGCCTGCTACTTTCTGGGGCCGCATACCACCATCAAAACCATCAACGACCGCCTTGTTTCAGTGCTGGCCGAAAGTGCCGCCTTTACCGGGAAAAGGTGCGTGACTGCTGTGACTTACGGCGTCCCCGGCTGGGACGGCTTCGCCCGCGAATCAGTCAACAACTTTGCCCGTTTCCTCCACCTTGAGGTGGTGGGCAATATGTTGGTGCAGGCCGCCAGTCCCGGTGAGGTGGTGCGCCCCGAAATCCTCGCCGCCGCCCGGGAACTGGCCGGAAAGTTGCTGTCCCCGGCCCCTTCCGACCCGGGTCTGCCTGGGGTGATCACCTGTCGGCAATGCGGCAGCAGCCTGCTGCAGTTGACTCCGGACGGCCAGGCCCGCTGCGTTATGTGTGGCAGTCATGGCCAGCTTAAACCTGTCGCCGGCGGCTTCGCCATCGATTATGCCCCCGACGGGCATATCCGGTTCTCCCCTTCAGGCCTGGCAGCCCACAGCCGCCTGCTGGAAGAGATCAAACAACAGTTTATCGCCACCCGCACCGAACTGGCCCAGCGACGCAAACCCTATAGCGAGTTCGACTGGTGGGTTCAACCCAACCGGGCTGACTAACGGGAGGTCACAAGTTTGCGCTTTTTGCACACCGCCGATTGGCATCTGGGAAGAATTTTTCATAATATCCATCTGACCGAAGATCAGGCCTGTGTCCTTGAGCAGCTGGTTGTGCTGATCCAGGACGTCAAGCCCGACGCTGTCGTGATTGCCGGGGACGTCTACGACCGGTCGGTACCGCCGCCGGAGGCAGTCAGGCTGCTGGACGATATCCTGTCCCGGATACTGCTGGACTGTCGCGTGCCGGTGATCGTCACCGCCGGCAATCATGACAGTCCCGAGCGGCTGGGCTTCGGCGACAAGGTGATGGCCCGCCAAAACCTGCATGTCATCGGCCAGGTTTCGTCCGTGACCCAACCGGTGATCCTGCGGGACAACCACGGGCCGGTCTATTTTTGCCCGATGCCTTACGCCGAACCTGCCGTTGTCCGGGAACGCTTTCAGGACAGCGAAGTCCATAGCCACGACCAGGCCCTGGCGCTATTGGCGCGGCGGTTTGACGGCCTGGTGCCGTCCGGCGCCCGCCGGGTGGCTGTAGCCCACGCCTTTGTCGCCGGCGGGACAAGCAGTGAATCCGAGCGCCCGCTGAGCATCGGCGGGATCGCCACAGTTGATGCCGCGACCTTCGCCGCCTTTCACTATGTCGCCCTGGGCCATCTTCACCAGGCGCAGCAAGTGGGTGCGCCTCACATCCGCTATTCCGGGTCGCTGCTTAAATACTCCTTCGCCGAGGCGACCCATCGCAAGACCGTGTCACTGGTGGAACTGGACGCCGCCGGACAGGCAACCGTGGAAGCAATCACCCTGACGCCCAGGCGGAATGTGCGCTGCCTGGAAGGCCAGCTGACCGATATTCTTGCTGCCGCCGACCGGGACGCCGCCAGGGACGACTATGTCATGGTAACCCTCAAAGACAGCGGCGCCATTCTTGACGCTATGGGCAAACTGCGGCAGGCCTACCCCAACATCCTTCATCTTGAGCGGGCCCGCTTTGCCGGTGAAAGCTCGGAAGGCACAGTCGGCGACCATCGCCGCCGCAGCAAACAAGATCTGTTCGGCGACTTTTTCGCCCAGGTTACCGGTCAGCCCCTGGCTGAGGCCGAGGCGGCCACCCTGGCACGGCTCTTTGATGAATTCGCCCGGCGGGAGAGGGAGGTGGGGCCATGAGACCGCTCAGGCTGTCCATGACCGCTTTCGGCCCTTACGCCGGCTGCGAAACAGTCGATTTCCGGCTATTGGGCGATTCGGCTTTCTTTCTGATTCACGGCCCGACCGGCGCAGGCAAGACCGCCATTCTTGACGCCATGTGCTTCGCCCTTTTCGGCAAAACCAGCGGCGACATCCGCGACGGCAGACAGATGCGCAGCGACTTTGTCGGCGCCGACGTCGTCACCGAAGTCAGCTTCGATTTTGCTCTGGGTGGCGAAAATTACCGCATCCACCGTTCGCCTGAACAGGAAGTGGTCAAAAAACGCGGCGCCGGGACAACCACCGCTGCCGCCGGGGCCACCCTGTGGAAAAGGACCGGCCTTGGCGATGATACAGAAGAAGGCAGTGTTGTCGCCAGCCGCTGGGAAAAAGTCACCCAGGCGGTGGAGAACCTGCTTGGCTTTAAATTTGAGCAGTTCCGTCAGGTGGTTCTGCTGCCCCAGGGCGAGTTCCGCCGCTTGTTGCTGGCCAGTTCCCGCGATCGGGAGGCCATTTTGGAGACCCTGTTCCAGACCGAGGAATACCGCCGGATCGAGGAATATTTCAAGCAACAGGCCAAAGAATTGGCCGAAAAAATAAGAGAACTCGACGCCAGAAAAAAATGGACCCTTGAGCAGGCCGGGGTAGGTGCGGTGGACGAACTTTCCGCGGGCCTCGCCGCCGACGAGGCGCAGGCCAAAAACCTCGCCGCCGCGGCCATGGCCGCCGGGCAGGCGCTTCAGGCCGCCCGGGAACAACTGGCGGCAGTCAACATTTTGCGGTCTCAGTTCGAAGAACGGCGGCAGGCTGAAGCCCTGCTGGCCGAACTGGCGATCAGGGAGCCCCTTGTCGCCGGTAAAAAACAGGAACACGCCGCGGCCTTGCAGGCGGTAGTGCTGGCTGAACTGGCCGAGCAGGTCCAGGGACGTGATAGCGAACGCAAGCAGGCCGAACTTGCCCTGGAAAAGGCGGCTGCCGGGCTGAATAACGGTCTCCAGGCCGCAGAACAGGCGGCCAGGCTTTTCCTGCTGGAGCAGGAGCACCAACCGGAGCGGGACGAGACCGCGGAGTCGGTTCGGCGATTGAGCGAAGCCCAGGAAAAATTGCAGCAGCTCATCAACGCCCGGGAAGATCTCGCCAAGGCCGGCGTCGCCGCTCAAGCCGCCCAGGAAAGCTGCGAGCGGTGCAAACTGGAACTTCAGGCTGCGGCCGGGCAGCTTGAGGCGACACGCCTTGAGCGGGAAGCCGTTCGGGACGAAGCCTCCCAGCTTGCCCTGCGGCAGACGGCCTGGCAGGAAGCCGAAAGAAATGTCAAACACCGCGCGAAACTGGACGAACTGCGCGAAAAATATGCCGTCAGCGCCAAAAAAGAAAAAGCCGTCCGCGGTCAACTGGCTGCGGCGGAAGAAACCCTGGCCACGGCCCGGCGGGAATTCACCGCCGCTCAGTCCGAGTGGCGGCAGGGCCAGGCTGCCCAACTGGCTGGTGAACTGGAGGACGGCCGTCCGTGCCCGGTCTGCGGTTCCGAACATCATCCGGCTCCGGCCCGCGGCGCGGTGTTGCTTGTTTCCACCGCCGACCTCAAAGCCCGGGAACAATCGCTGGAAAAACTGGAAAAAGACCTCGATATCGTCAGGCGACGGGCCGGCGACGCCGCTGTCGAACTGGAAGGAGCCAGGGTGGAGGGGCAGAGTCAGAGTGAACTGCTCGGAGATCTGGCCAAAGCTCCGTTGGAGGACCTGCAGGCCATGGCCAACACGGCGAAGGCGGCTTTTGCCGCCGCCCAGGCCGCCGTCGACCGCTTGAAGAAAATCGATCAAAATCTCGCCCAGCTTGAAACCACGGTAAATGCCCTGAAAAACGGACTGGAGGAAAATGAGCGCATAGCCGGACAGCAAAAAGCCGACTGTGAGGCGGCCAAAGCGGTGGTCGACGAGCGGGAACGGGCTGTGCCGGTGGAACTGCGCGTCCCTGAACATTTGGCTGCCGCGCTGAAAGAGGCCCAAGTCCGCCGCGACCGACTCCAGCAGGCTTTCGAGCAGGCGCGGGAAGCGGCTCAGGTCAGCGCCCGCGAAGTGGAAGGCCTGAAAGCGACCCGCAGTGCCGCCGCCGCGGCTTTGAGCGCCGCGCAGGACAAGCTTGCCGGGGACCGGGATAAACTTCTCCAGCGGGTCGGCGAGGCTGGCTTTGCCGGCATCGAAGATTTCACGGCGGCGCTCAGGCCGGCCGGGACCATCGAAGCTTTGGCCCGGGAGATAAAAAACCACGAAGAAACCAAGCTGTTGGCCGAAGACCGGTTGAACCGGGTCGCGGCGGTTACCGCCGGCCTCATCGAACCGGACCCCGCCGCAGCCGTCGAAGCTGTGCATCAGGCGGAAGTGGTGGCCAACGACCTTATCGCCGCCCAGGCCAGATTGGCCGAAAACATCGGCAAACGCCGCGAGTGGCTGGCCGAGCTTGGCCGCATCAGCGGCGAACTGGCCGGCCGGGAAGGGGAGTACGCCGTACTGGGACGGATGTCTGAGGTGGCCAACGGTCACAATCAGGAGCGCCTGAGTTTTCACCGCTTTGTTCTGGCGGCGCTGCTTGACGACGTCATGTTGGCTGCCAATGCCCGACTGAAGACCATGAGCCGGGGCCGGTATATCCTCCGGCGGATGACCGACCCGCTGCACCGCGGCGCGGCCGGCGGGCTGGACATTGAAATCGAGGACAACTATACCGGAGCGGCCAGGCATGTGGGGACACTGTCCGGCGGCGAGACCTTTTTGGCGTCACTGGCTCTGGCGCTGGGGCTGGCCGATGTTGTCCAGAGTTATTCCGGAGGCATTTACCTTGATACCATTTTTGTAGATGAAGGCTTCGGAACCCTCGATCCTGAGTCGCTGGACATGGCGGTGCAGGCCCTTGTGGAACTGCAGCACAAAGGGCGGTTGGTGGGGATCATCTCTCATGTGCCTGAACTCAGGGAACGAATCGAAGCCAGACTGGAAATCGTCCCCACCGAACTTGGCAGCACCACCCGCTGGTCGGCGCTGCCCTTCTCCTGCTGACCTCGCGCCGCCCTGCTCTTTGATGCACTGTCTTTGTCCGCACTTGGCGTATAAGACAGGTGCCGGCGGGAATAATGGTAGCGAGAACGTGCGGAGGGAGTAAAGCTATGACGATGAAAATGAGCCAGATCCCGGTGGACAGGATATTTCTCGATGTTCGCACCCCTGAAATGACCGGCAGCTACGAATTCACCGTCGACTGCGGTGCGGTCTATTTCGGGGCTGTTTACGACGATGACGGCAGTTTGCTGGCTGTCGACCAGTATTTTTACAGCAAGGATTTCTCCCGCGATGACATGGAAGACGCCATTGACACCAATGACCTGATGTTTGTCGATGACCGGGACTTTCCCACAAAGACCTACCTGCTTACCAAAGCCGAGAACGGTACCGAGTGGCTGAGGTTTCACGCGGTGGTGCCTGAAGAAATCAATCCCGATTATTTTCACCAAAAATATGTCGGCGAATGAAAAAAGCCCATAAATAAAGCTCCAGGGAGTAATCCCCGGAGCTTTATTTGTGTCTTCCGAGCATTTTCTGACTTACCCGGATTACAGGTCAATATCAAGATCGAACTCGTCCCGCGAAAGATGGATATGTAGCACGCTTTCATTGTCGCGGTGCCAGTTATACCAATCGCGCCACTGTTTGGCGTGTTCTTCCCGCCAGCGCCTGTCACCGCTGTGCTCTTTCCATTCACGGTCATGCTCCTTCCACTCGCGTTCATGATTCTTCCATTCCCGGTCGTGGTGATTTTTCCATTCCTGATCATGCTGATTATCCGACTGGTCGGAACGATCTTCAACCGACTGGTCGTTATGACGATTATCTTGCCGGTCATGATGATCGTCAGCATATGCAGCTAAAGGAAAGATACTAACAGCCGCAACGACTGCGACAAAAATTAGCAGCTTTTTCATTCAAAACGTCTCCTTTACCTTCGATATCGTTGTTGTACCTGAGCAGCTGCCGCATCGAACCGTAGGTTTCGACGTCCGCTGTCAGACATAAAAAAAAATCACCTCCTCTGTCAGTATATAGCACGCGTATTAGAAAACCTTTTGAATAAACGGCGAAAGCGGATAGGGACAGAGCGTTAGCGGCCGTGGCGCTGCGGCTCCTTCCTGACCGACCGGCCGCCGGAAAGAAATCGGACAGTTGAATGCCTCAGCCTGTATTCGCACCGTGACGAGAGTATTGTGTCGAAACTTAGCCGATCTTCACAAGTAGTCGCCGCATACGGCAGTTTGTTGTCGGTTTTTTACGAAAGATAATCCTCCTTGAGCAGCAGGAAATACATTTACTTACAAGGTATTTTATACCAGGACAAGACAAGCAGGCGATGGGGGGAGACTGCCGGTGTATTCGACACAAGCCTATCACAATAGCCCCGTATCTTTGGTTCGGGAAGAAGACTGCCGGGACTATTTCGCAGCCGCCGGAGCAGGGATCCTGTTTCTCGATGCCGGCTTGAAGGTCAATAATCTGAACCGCGAAGCCGAAAAACTTCTGGGAATGGAGCGGGACCAGCTTCTCGGGCAGCCGGCGGAGCTTGCTTTTCAGCCCTTCGGCGAACAATTCCTGAAGATCATTGCTGCTGTTCGCTGTACAGACTACTGTTCGACCAGCGTGAAACTCAATATCGACAACCAGCCGCTCCTGCTTCATGTTGACGCCTTGAAACTGCGCAGCGCTGCCGGCGGACTTGACGGCGTCATTATCATTCTGCGGGACCTGTCGGCGGTCAAAGCTGCTGCCAGACAGATCCAGACGACCCAAATGCTGCTGGCTCTTGGTGAACTGGCGGCGGGAATCGCCCACCATGTGCGGACGCCGCTCACCACCATCAGCGGCTATCTGCAGATCATGCTCGGTCGCGCCGACAACAACGGCGGCAGGGTGCGGCGGGATGTTCTGGCGACGATGCTGGATGAAGTCTCATATATCAATAATGTTGTCAAGGAACTGGTCCTCTTCGCCAAGCCGCCTGTTCAAAAACAGCCCGGCGTCGATATTCACCATATCCTTGATGACTCGCTCCTGCTTGTTTTTCAGCAGCCGGGCGGCCTGCAGATCATCCTTGACAAAGAGTGGGCCGCGGGTCTGCCGACCATTACCGCCGACGCCAACCTTTTAAAACAGGCGATGGTCAACATCATCCAAAACGCAGTTGAGGCGATGCCGGACGAAGGAATCCTGCGGCTCAAAACCTGGCTGAACGCTGAACTGAACATGCTGGTCATAGCCGTAATCGACAACGGCTGCGGTATCGCACCGCAAATTTTGCCCCGGATATTTGAACCCTTCTACACAACCAAACTGGACCGCATTGGCCTGGGATTGCCTGTCGCCCACCGGATATTGGGGGAACATGGCGGCTTCGTCAATATCAGCTCCGAACAAGCTTGCGGCACCAAGGCTCACATTTATCTGCCGATTATCGACGCTCCCCCGCGGCACCTGTCAGCGCTCTATCAACAGATACTCAATCTTCAGTAATCTCCGGGCGGTGTCCGGCGACCATCTGCGGAGTATTGGCAGTTTTTTTCAGTCATATCCCCAAGGGCATCTGTCATATAAGTTAGTGTTACTAACTTAGGAGAAGGGATGCCCTTGATTTTTTTCCGCACGGCCGTGCTATTCTTCCTGGTTTTGGCTTGCGGCATTGTTTCCTGTAACGCCCAAATCAACCCCGATCTGGTGTCGCCGTCCATTGTCATCAATCTGCCCAGCAGGACGCTGGAGCTTTACTGCGGTAACGACCTGATCAAAGTATATCCTGTAGCCATCGGTAAACCTTCGACTCCGTCACCTCTCGGGAACTTCTCGATTTTTGAAAAGGAGGTGGACCCCTGGTGGTACCCGCCCCGTACCGGCGAGGTAATTCCCTCAGGACCGAATAATCCCCTGGGCTATCGCTGGATGGGCTTCGCTAATCTGTACGGCATGCACGGCACCAACGCCCCCTGGGCTATCGGCAGTGCCGTATCAAACGGGTGCATCCGCATGCTTGAAGAGGATGTCGAAGAACTGTTCGCGGTCGTTCCTTACGGGACGCCGGTACGACTTACCTATGACCGGATCAAGGTTCGCGTCGACGCGGTTGGCCAGGCCTCCATCGGCATCTACCCGGATATTTACGGCTATCAGGCCGTAACCCTGGAACAGGCGAAAAACCGTCTCGCCGCCAGCGGCATGAGCGGGTTTCTTGCTGATGACGAACTGGCGCGGCTCATTGAACAAGAGGCCGATCAACAGATTATTTTCGCCCGGATTCACAATCTGAAGGTGAACGGCAAACTGCTGGCAGATCACGCCGTGACCGTCCATGATACCATGCTGGTACCGGTCTGGCCGCTGGCAGGAGCACTCGGCGTATTGATAGCCTGGGATGAAGAAACTCAAATGGTGCGCGGCGAAAAACGCAGTGTGCCCGGCAGCGTTAAGGGCGACAGGGTCTATGTCAGCGCCGCCGACGCCCAACTGCTGTTCGGCGGCCAGCAGGTCTGGCAGGCCGAAGACAATACCCTGGAAGTTGACGTGCTGGCCCTTTTCCTGAACGGCAAACCCCTGCTTGGCGACGTGCAAACCGTCGACCGCATTCTGGCCATACCGCTGGGGCCTTTGGCTGACGCTCTGGGCCAGAAGCTGGTGAAGGCCCCCGACAAATCCTTCTGGCTGCATGGGAAAATGGTGCCGGCAGTCCTGATCGCCGACCAACCTTACATCCAGATCATTAAAATCTATGACCTGTTTGGCGCCTATGTTTACTGGAATCAGCAGGCCAGGACCATCGAACTGACCTATCCCTTCCGGGTGAAGGGCGGCAACGACTAGCCGTTTTCCGTCTGGTCCAATAACAAGTAAAACAGCTTGTTGAAAAACCTGTTTTTCAGGCCGTTCAGAAACCCCCAGATGCGCGACGGCCCCACGAGCCCAGCAGCGACGCGTACTGTGAGAAGTACGCTAGCAATGGGCTTGTGGGGCCAACAAAGCAGATGGGGGTTTATCAACGGCCTGAAAATAAAACAATACCCGGGTTTGCTTGTCAAATCCGGGTATTGCTTTGGCAGCAATTGGCTGATTTATTTCCGTTTTAGCAGGGAAACACTAAGCAGGATGGAATTAATAGGTAACAAGGTATCCTTAATAGACAAATGCGGCGAAGAAGCGGAGGGTGCATGATGAATTCGGTCGACAGTCCGTGTTACATTCATGCCGAGGCGGCGCGGGACAAGAATTGCATTCACAAAGCCGTGGTGACAAGACATACCTACCAGGTATACATGTGCGGCTATGAGTCCAGTGAAAACCTTCTGAACTATTGCGCTCCAGCCAGCTGCCCGCTGACGCGGGCCAAAGCCGTCAGTGACAACGGAATCCTAAAATAACCTTATCCCCGAAACAAATGGTATAACGCAGGTCTGATCGACATGATCGGCCCTGCGTTTTTTTTATTGGGCGCGAATCCAGTCAACCATGCGGTCCACCGTTTCTTGCTCGTTGCCGTAGAACCCATGCTGGGAGTATGCCTCGCACGGAGCTGACAGCGGAGGCTTGCCGCCGGAAATGGTTATCAGCGGCAGACCGAACTTTATCGATGCCTGCTCAGCGGAACGGTAAGGACAGAAAGAGCAGCCGTCGTTAATATGGTGAACTAAGAGGGCCGGCACGCTAAACCTGGGCAGGTGAAAACCAGGCATTTCATATACAGCCGACGTCAATATCACTCCGTTGACCTTATCGGCGAGCGATTCTCCCAGAGCGGCGGCAGAAATAGTGCCGCGACTTGTGCCGACAAGAAAAACCTTGGCGGCGGGAAACCGCTGCCTGATCAGATCGACGACCATGCTCATATCTGTCGCGTGAGCCTTGCCGGAGCGAAAGGCGTCACTCATCCCGTCGCGCTGATCCGAAGGACAGTCGACGATTACTGCGGCGACACCTCTGGCGACAAACAGGCCGCGGGATCTTACCAGGAAATTTCCGCCAATCCTGATTGACGGGCTGCCCTGGTCGGAGTTTATTTTCACCAGTCCGTTGCCGCCCGGGAACAGCAAAACAACCTGTTCCACGCTTTTCTCATCATCATAGGCGACGAATACCGATTGGGTCACTCCGGTCCGGGTGGGGATCGTTACCGCATCATTGCGGGGCGCGGCGCTTGCCAGCGACACTGCTGCAGCCAATAAGCATGTGAAGAGTATTGTTTTCATATTCATCCTCCTGTGGCCTTTTTGGCCAATGCTTATTCAATTCTACTGCCGCCGGACGCATCCTTCCGAAAAGCGCTCTTTGACAAAAAAACGCTTTCGAATTATCGAAGCCCTGGTGAGAAGCCGGGCTTTCTGATCAAAACAGCCGTAGATAATGCAGGAATCTGCTGTTTCTTAGGGAATTGGTCCTATATTCTAATGTCAATGGCTTTACCTTTTCCAGTATTATCTCATAAGGGAGAAAAACCGTAATGGGCATCCGCGACAGATTATTTCTCTGGATTGGTATCAGCCTTGTGGCGGCCTGTGGCATCCTGGCCTACCTGATCATCCCGTTCGTCCAGCAGGGGATGGAGCAAAAAGCCGCTGAGACCATGGCGCTGGAGACCGAGAACGCCGCCTTGAAAATGGACTACTGGTTTTCTGAACGGGGCCAGATTTTAAGGTCCATCGCCAAGCAGATGGAAAACGACGGGCTGTCGGTGGACAATCCCAGGCTCCCCGCCTATTTGAATTTGATGGCCAGCCAGTACAGCGATAAATTCAGTTATCTTTATGTCGGGTTTGCCGACAAAGTCCATGTAACCACCAGAGATCCCAAGCCTCCGGCCGGATTCGACCCGACCGGCAGGCTGTGGTATAAGGACGCTACACGGCTGAGCAGCTTTATCGTCACCGAACCATACCCTGACGTCACCACAGGCCGATTTTCCGTCACCCTTGCCTATCCGGTCAGGACAGCCGTGCGGGGGGTAGTGGGAACCGACCTCTATCTCGGTGACCTGGAATATCTGACCAATAAGGCCTTGTTCCATCCTCAGGCGGAAGCGGTGCTGATCTCCAAGGCCGGAACCGTACTTTATTCCACCAATGATCGCTTCGGGTCTCCCGGTGAGGATATTACGAAGATTCATAACGGAATTTACGAGAGGCTTTTTGCGTTATCCGTCGGGGAAAAACGCGGATCGGTCCGTCTCGAACGAAGCGGCGTAGCGTATCAGGTCAATTTTTCCTCCGTACCTTCGGCCGATTGGGTGATTGCCGTCGCCGTTCCTGAGGCGATGTTTCATCAGGAAGCAAAGAATATTTTCGGCTATATCGTGATGATCCTCCTGTTCGGGATCACGGTGATTTTTGCGGTGATCTATTTTACTATCTATCAGATCACCACTCCGCTCAAGTGGATCGCCGAAACCGCCCAGAAACTGGGCGACGGCAACCTGACGGAGACTTTCCCTCATGCCGGATCCACCGAGGTCGTTCAACTGGCTCAGAGTCTGGATAAAATGCGGGGTAATCTTCAGTTCCTCCTGGAGGAAAAGGATAATCTGCTGGAAGAGACCAAGGCTCAAAACAGCGAAATTGAAGAACTTTACGCCCAGACCAAAGAATTGGTGCAGGAACTGAAAGCCATCGTTGATAACGCGGTGGACGCCATCTATATCAAAGGCTCCGACGGCAGCTATCTGCTGACCAATACCGCCGCCAAGCAGTTGCTGGGTCTGCCGGAAAAACCCCGGCGTGATCCCTGGCCGGTGGACAAGAATTCGGCAGGATTCACCGAGCAGGATGCTCTCGTCTACGCCGGGCAAAATGTCAAGATGGAAGCGACTGTGCCGGTAGGCGACGAACTTCGTACCTATGACGTCATCAAGGTTCCGCTCAAAAACGAGCGCGGTCAGGTCACCGCGATTTGCGGTATCGCCAGGGATATCACCGAACGGAAAATGACCGAGAGACTGCAGAACGCCTTGTACCGTATTTCGGAAACCGCCAGCTTCTCCGATAACCTCGACAATCTGTACCACTCGGTCCATGAAATCATCGCCGAATTGATTCCCGCCAGGAACTTTTATATCGCCCTTCACGACGAAGAGAAAGGCCTGCTTCACTTCCCTTACCGGGTGGACGAATGCGACGGAAATCCCGGCAGCAGGAAGTTTGACGGCGGTCTGCCGGAATACCTCATCCGGACAGGTCAGCCTCTTTTGATCGGCCCCGGACTGCGGATTGAGCTGGAGAAGCGGGGCGAAGCGAAAACAATGGGGACAAGAGCCACCGATTGGCTGGGAGTGCCGCTAAAGTCGGCCAGCAACAAAGTTTTCGGCGTCATGGCGGTATTCAGTTTTTCCCATGACGTGCGTTATACCGAAGAGCATCAAGCCATCCTCACTTTCGTATCCAACCAGGTGGCAATGGCCATCGAACGCAAGCAGGCCGAGGAAACCTCCCGCTATCTCGGTATGCATGATGTTTTGACCGGGCTTTACAACCGGGCCTATTTTGAAGAAGAACTTCACCGCCTTCGCGATGACCGTTTCCTGCCCATTACTGTCGTTATGTGCGATATCGACGGGTTGAAACTGGTAAACGATACCTTCGGCCATGCTGCCGGCGATCAGCTATTGGTGGCCACCGCCAAGATCATCCGGCGGTCCATCCGCCAGGGCGACGTAGCCGCCCGGATCGGCGGCGACGAATTCGCGATCATCCTTCCCGGCACCGGCGAAAGCGTCGCCCTGTCGCTGGCGACACGGCTGCGCAGCCATATCGAAAAACACAATCAGAAAGCCTTTGGCGTTCCCCTCAGCGTTTCCCTGGGCTACTCGATAAGGCAGAACCAGGTTACCTCGATGTTGGACCTGCTGAAAGAAGCGGACAACAATATGTATCGGGAGAAGCTCCACCATTCCCAGAGCGCCCGCAGCGCCATCGTCATGACTGTGATGAAGCTGCTGGAGGAACGGGACTTCATCACCGAGGAGCACGCCGAGCGCCTGCAGGATTTGACCACGACCATCGCCCGGAACATAAAGCTGCCTGAACCCAGAGTCGCCGAGATCCGGCTGCTGGCCAAATTCCACGACATCGGCAAGGTCGGCATCCCGGATCATATCCTCCTTAAACCGGGGCCGCTTAACGCTGAAGAAAAGAAACAGATGCAGCGCCACTGCGAAATCGGTTATCGTATCGCCCAGTCCTCGGCTGATCTGCTGCCCATCGCCGACTGGATTCTCAAACATCAGGAGTGGTGGGACGGCAGCGGCTATCCGCTTGGACTGGAGGGCGGCGAGATTCCCCTGGAGTGCCGGATACTGGCCATAGCCGACGCCTATGACGCCATGACCAGCGACCGGCCCTACCGCCAAGCCATGAGTCATGCGGCGGCGCTCCTTGAACTGGAGCGTTGTGCCGGTACTCAGTTTGATCCCGACCTTGTGAAGGTTTTTGTCGACAACATCTAGCCCTCGTTCAGGCCGTTGATAAGCCCCCATCTGCTTTGCACCCGTAAAGGGCAGGCCGCATTTCTAAGCGCGAACGCGCAAGAACTGCGCACTTGGCCCCGCAAACTCATTGCTAGCGTACCTCCAGTACGCGTCGCTGCTGGGTTTGCGGGGCCGTCGCGCATCTGGGGGCTTCTGAACGGCCTGAACGTTAGGTCTCTCAACAAAAAGGCGGGAACAAATTGTTCCCACCTTTTTGTGTAGTCTTCGTCAGATCAGATCTTGCAGTCGACCTTATCCGGCGTCACTGTGCACGGCAAATCGGCTGCTGGCGGCTGCCGGGTACCGGCTTTTTTTGCCGCCGGGCCTCGCCGGGGCGGCCTCTCTTCAGCGCCGAATACTCTGAGCCCCTCCACCCTGAGGCCTTGGACAGGCTGGACCGGCGTT
This sequence comes from Negativicutes bacterium, assembly GCA_031292015.1. The sequence continues at coordinate 37,117 of JARLHY010000082.1, forward strand.
ACTCGTTCTTCGTCATCCACCGCTTTCACCTGCTTATAGTTAGTTTCGTTACCTATTATATTCTTGGCCGGCCTGCCGGTATCCTCTCCTTGCCTGCCGGCTTTTTTCCATACATAACCTTGGGTGCTTATTACAAAACTAAAAAGACCGGCTGCACCCGGGGTCTTTCCCGCCGCATGCCAGCTGCGGATCATTTTCTCAGCCTCGGATTTCCCGGCGAAATAGTAAGACTTTCTGGCTGCGGAAAGGGATTTTGGTATGACTAGCCAATTATATAACAGCTATAACTAAAATGAAAACTAAGGTGGTGGGGATATGCCCCGCAAGTTTGTAATCATCGACGGCAGCAGCCTGGTTCACCGCGCCTTCTACGCCCTGCCGCTGCTTACCACGGCCTCCGGACTTTACACCAACGCCGTTTACGGCTTTACGACCATGCTGGTCAAGCTGCTGGCGGATGTCAAGCCTGACGCGATGGCGGTGGCTTTTGACAAAAGCCGGGTGACCTTTCGCAACGGAATGTACGCCGAGTATAAGGCTCATCGCAAACCAACCCCTTCTGAGCTTACCGTGCAGTTTTCCCTGGTGCATGAGATGGTCCGTGCTTTCGGCATCGCCGTGCTGGAAGAAGGGGGCTTTGAGGCCGACGACATCATCGGCAGTCTGGCCTGCCAGGCCGGGCGCCAGGGCTACGATGTGGTCATCGTTACCGGCGACCGGGACGCCCTCCAGCTTATCGGTCCTTCGACCCACGTGCTCCTGACCCGCAAAGGCATTTCGGAGATGGAGCTGTTTGACCGTCAGGCCCTGATCGCCAAGTACGGCGTTACCCCGGAGCAGATCATCGATCTCAAGGGACTGATGGGCGATACATCCGACAACATTCCCGGCGTTCCCGGGGTCGGCGAGAAGACGGCCACCAAACTGGTAAGCGAATTCGGCTCGGTGGAAAACCTGCTGGCCAACCTGGACAAGGTGTCAGGGAAAAAGCTTCAGGAAAACCTGCGGGAACACAGTGACCTGGCCGTTCTCTCCAAAAAGCTGGCAACCATCGACTGCAACATGCAACTGGACTTTTCCGAGGAAGGGTTCAGCCTGGCCCCCGATAGCGAGAAGCTGCGGGAGCTGTTCACGAAATTCGAATTCAAAACCCTGCTGGCGAAACTGGACACCCTTGTTCCCGGTCAGACGCCAATCGCCCCGGCCACCGAGGCGCTGCCCCAGGCGAACGTTCTCACCGATTACGGCGAGATTCAGGCATTCATCACCCGGATTCGTCGCCAGGGCCGCCTTGACTGCTTTGCCATAACCTCCGGCCAGGTGCCGGGGATCGAACTTGACGGCCTGGCGGTAGCCGTGGACGGTGAGTCGGCTTACATCCCGGCCGGCACCGACGGCTGGCGGGAAGTATTGTCCCTCTTGGCCGACAAGGATATTGCCAAGGCGACCTACGACGCCAAAACTCTGGACAGCGCCTGCCTCGCCGTCCATACGCCGCTGGCAGGTCTCGACTTTGACGCTCTGTTGGCTGCTTACCTGCTCGACCCGACCGCTGCCTCCTACCCGCTGGAGCAACTGGCCGAAAAATACCTCAACCAGCCGGCACCGCAAAGAGGCAAAGCCGCCGTCGCCGACCCGGACTTCGCCGCCTGGGCCGCTGCGGCTGTGAGCCGGCTTTATCCCGTTTTATCCGACAGGATTGACGAGGCCGGCCTGGACCGACTCTACCGGGACATCGAGCTGCCGCTGGTGGAAGTGCTGGCGGTGATGGAATTTACCGGCATCAAGGTGGACGCCGACAACCTTCAGGTGATGGCCGGAGAAATAGCCCGCAAGATCGACGCCCTGCTGGTGGAAATCTATCAGCACGCCGGCGAGGAATTCAACGTCAATTCCACTAAACAACTTGGCAGCATCCTGTTCGAAAAGCTCCGGCTGCCTGTCCAGAAAAAGACCAAGACCGGCTACTCCACCGACGCCGAAGTGCTGGAAAAACTGGCGGGGGAGCATCCGCTCATCGATAAACTGCTCGAATACCGCGTGCTCACCAAACTCAAATCCACCTATCTTGACGGCATGACCAGCCTGATCAGCCGGAGCACCGGCCGTCTGCACACCACCTTCAATCAGACCGTGACCGCCACCGGCCGGCTGTCCAGCTCCGAGCCCAATCTGCAGAACATCCCCGTCCGCACCGATATCGGCCGAAAAATCCGCGAACTATTCGTGCCTGATACCGGTTTCGCCGCGCTGCTGTCAGCCGACTATTCCCAGATCGAGCTCAGGGTTCTGGCTCACATGTCGGGCGACGCCAGCCTTATCGCGGCCTTTCTCGGCAACAAAGACATTCACACCGCCACCGCCGCCGAAGTATTCGGCGTGCCGGAGAGCGAGGTTACTTCCCAGATGCGGTCCCGGGCCAAAGCCGTCAATTTTGGCATCGTCTACGGTATCAGCGATTACGGCCTGTCCCGCGACATCGGCGTCAACCGCAAGGAAGCCGGGCTGTACATCGAAAATTATTTCGCCCGCTATCCCGGGGTGAAAAACTACATCGATCAGATGGTGGCCGACGCCCGCGAATGCGGCTATGTCACCACCCTGTTCGGCCGCCGCCGCTATCTGCCCGAAATCCACAGCAGCAACTTCAACCTCCGGTCTTTCGCCGAACGCACCGCGATGAACACCCCCATCCAGGGCACCGCCGCCGACATCATCAAGAAAGCGATGGTTGAAGTTTATCGCCGATTGAAGGCAGCGGAGCTGAAGAGCCGGATTCTCCTCCAGGTCCACGACGAACTTGTCCTGGAAGTGGTAGCTGAAGAGCAGGGCGAAGTGGCCGCCATCGTCAAGTCCGCCATGGAAGGTGCCGTCAGCCTGGCCATACCGCTTAGCACCGACGTCAAAACAGGGAAAAATTGGGCTGAGGCCAAGTAAATGGGGGATTAGCATGCCGGAAATGCCGGAAGTAGAAACCATTCGCCGCACCTTGTGCGACAAAGTGACCGGACAGCGCATCCGCGAAGTCGAAATGCTGCTGCCCCGCCTGGTAAAATGGCCAATCCCTCACGAATTTCAGGCAATCGTGACCCATAAGACCATCACCGGCCTCGAGCGCCGCGGCAAGTACCTGCTGTTTTATCTTGAAGACGATTATGTCATGATCGTGCACCTCAGGATGACCGGCCGTCTCTACTATATGCTCCCTGGCGCTGAATACGACCGGTTCACCCGGATCATCTTCCACTTCGACAGCGGAGCCGCACTGCTGTACGCCGACAGCCGTACCCTCGGGACGCTCTACGCCCTGCCTGTCAGCGAATTATGGCGGATCGCAGGCCTGACTTCCATGGGGCCTGAGCCGCTGTCGCCCGAGTTCACGCTGGACTATTTACGCCAGACTCTGGCCTGCCGCAAGGGAACCATCAAAGCCCTGCTGCTGAACCAGGCCCTCATCGGCGGTCTGGGTAACATCTATGTCGACGAGAGCCTGGCCCTGGCCGGCATCAACCCCCAGCGCATCGCCTCCAGCCTTGATGACGGCGAGGTGACCAAGCTATACCACGCCGTCAACCAGGTCATCGACCAGGGCATCCGTCACGGCGGCACCACCTTCCGGGACTACCGTGACGGCGACGGAGCCAGCGGCAGCAACCAGCACCACTTAAACGTCTACGGACGCAAGAACGAGCCTTGCAAAACCTGCGGGACCCCCATCGTCAAAACCGAGGTGGCTGGACGCGGCACCCACTACTGTCCGGCCTGCCAGCACTAGGAGGTGGCTGCGATGCGGATTGTTGGCCTCACCGGCGGCATCGCCAGCGGTAAAAGCACCGTGGCCGGCTTGCTGGAAAAGCTCGGCGCCCGCGTCATCGATGCCGACAAGCTGGCCAGAGAGGTTGTCCGGCCCGGTGAACCCGCCTGGCAGGAGATTGTCGACTGGCTTGGACCCGATATCCTGCTCCCTGACCGCACCTTAAGCCGGGAGAGAATCGCCCGGCTCGTCTTCAGCGACAGCCAGGCCCGCAGCCGCCTGGAAGCCATCACCCATCCTGCGATCCGCCGCTGCGTTAAGCAGGCTGTCGCTGCGGCCAAAGAGCAGGGCGCAGCGGTTGTGGTTCTGGATATACCCCTGCTGTTCGAAGTTGGCTGGACCGAAATGATGGATGAAATCTGGGTGGTCTATGTCGATCAGTCCACCCAGGAGGCGCGGCTCATGGACCGCGACCGGATGACCCTCCGGGATGCCCTGGCGCGGATCGCCTCCCAGATGAGCCTGGCTGAAAAAGCCCGGCTGGCAACCACGGTGATCGACAACAGCAAAGATTTCGCGTACACAAAAGAACAGGTTGAAGTCGCCTGGCAGCAGACCATGGCCGTTGCGACGACCGGATAATCCGGCATCTTTTGCCTTTTCAGAACATACTTTTTATCAAGCATGAAACGACGGAGTGATTATGTTGCGCTTTTCCGCCTGGGTGAAGTTTTTGGCGCTATTGGCCGTGGTGCTGTCTGCAGCCGGCTACGCCATTTATCATAGCGACTGGTTCCAGCGGCAGTATGTCTATCCGCTGTCGCACCGGGAGCAGGTATTTCGTTACGCCAAGGATAATAACCTCGACCCTTTTCTCGTCGCCGCCGTAATTCGCACCGAAAGCCGGTTTGTCGTCAGTGCCCGTTCCCCCAAGGGAGCCGTGGGGCTGATGCAGATGATGCCCGAAACCGGACGCTGGGTTGCCGGACAGATCGATTACCCCGACTTCTCCGCGACAATGTTGACCGACCCTGACATCAACATCCGCTTCGGCACCTGGTATCTGGCCTCCTTGAAGCGGGAATTCCAGAACAACGACATTCTGGCCCTCGCCGCCTACAACGGCGGCCGGGGCAACGTCAGACAGTGGATCAACCAGTTCGGCTGGCCGGTGGACTTTCGGGACTTCAGCCAGATTCCGTTCCAGGAAACCAGGGACTATGTCCGGAAAGTTCTTGACGCCCGGGAGCACTATCGATACCTGTACGGCAGATTATAAAATACTTTGCAGTTGATTCTTATTGGGCTGGGGGAGATGGTCATTTGCGTTACAGAGATTTAGGCCTGGTGGTCTTACTGACGGCAGCCTTGCTGTTTGCCCCGGGGTGCGGCCGCAAGGAAGCGGCGGAAAATCAGCCCGGGAAAAAGATCGAAGCCGGCGGGCAACTGATTTACGGCAGCCTCCAGGAACCCAATACCCTTAATCCGCTCCTGTCTGATCTCCTGGCTACCGCCGAAGTCGGCAGCCTCGTTTTCAGTGGGCTGGTAATCACCAACGACAAGGGCGAATGGACCGCCGACCTGGCCGGCGAGGTTCCCAGCCGTTCAAACGGCGGCGTAAGCCCCGACGGCCTGACAGTGACCTATAAGCTGCGTTCCGGTGTCAAATGGCACGACGGTACACCCTTTACCTCTGCTGACGTCAAATTTACCTGGGAAACCATTATGAATCCCAGAAGCAACGTCGTCTCCCGCGACGGCTATGACAAAATAGCGGCGGTGGATACGCCGGACGCCCAGACCGTCGTTGTCCGTTTTCGCGAGTACTATGCCCCATACCTGACCCTGTTCGGGGTCGTCCTGCCGAAACACATTTTGGAGGGCGGGACCGATCTGAACAAGGCGGCCTTCAACCGGGCGCCGGTGGGGACAGGGCCCTTCAAATTCAAAGAATGGCGTATCGCCGAAGCCATCATCCTGGAAGCCAATCCCGCCTACTTCCGGGGGAAACCCAATCTGGACGCCGTCATCTACAAAATCCTGCCTGACACCAACATCATGCTCAGCCAGCTCAAAGCCGGCGAGGTGGATATCATCAGCAACGTCAACCCCGGCCTGTTCGACCAGGTGAAGGCGGTGAACGGGCTTCGGGCGGTAGTAACCCCGAACATGATCTGGGAACACCTCGACTTCAACCTGGACAACGCCCTGTTTCAGGACGTCAAAGTCCGCCAGGCGGTCGCGCTTGGGCTGGACAGGCAGGCCATCGTCACCGGCGCCCTCAAAAGCCTTGCCAGCCCGGCCGCCGGCGATCAGTCGCCCTTGTCCTGGGCCTATAACCCTGCCGCCAAGGTTCAGCCCCGTAGTATCGGTGCCGCCAGGGATCTGCTGGCCCAGGCCGGCTGGCAGCCCGGACCGGACGGTATCTTCGTCAAAAACGGCCGCCGGCTGTCCTTTAGCCTGGTGACCACGGCCGGCAACAAAACCCGGGAGGTCGTTGCCCAAAACATCGTTCAGCAGCTAAAGGATGTCGGCATCGAGGTGGTTGTCCGTCAGGTCGATGTCCCCGCATTCTTCGCCGATGTGCTGAAAACCCGCCGCTTTGAAACAGCCATGTATGCCTGGGTGGCCGGTGTCGACCCTGACAACATCAGCCTGTGGCACTCCAAAAACATCCCCGCTTCCGGCAACGGCTATCAGGGACAGAATTACCCCGGCTGGCGCAGCCCCGAAGTCGACAGTCTGACTACCCAGGGCGGACGGCTGGTGGATATCGAGGCCAGACGCCAGACCTACCTGCGTATTCAGGAACTTATCGTCGCGGACGTGCCGGTGATTCCGCTGTACTTCCGTTCCAACCTTGACGCGGTGAGAGATACCGTGGTCAACTACAAACCCAATCCCACCCCCTCCGGCAACCTGTGGAACGCCTGGGAATGGGGCCTGACCAAAAAAAGATGACCTGATAAAAAAG
>JARLHY010000083.1 GCA_031292015.1 Negativicutes bacterium
CAACTATGTGCGGCCCGGCCACACCGTAAAAAACGACGACCCGTCGGCAGCCGAGCTCGCCGATCTTTTGTCCGTCAGCCTGAGCAAGGGGGCTATCGGCCTGAAGCTGCTGGGGGGCCATTACCCGCTGACCCCTGGGGCTACCGCCCGGGCCATCGAAGTTGTCAATCAGCAGAAGGCCTATGTCGCTTTTCACGCCGGCACGAAACAAACGGCCTCCAACATCGATGGCTTCCTGGAAGCTGTGGCTCTGGCCGACGGCCGGTCGCTCCATCTTGCCCATATTAACAGCTATTGCCGCGGCCTCGTCCACCCTTATATGGAAGAAACCGAAACAGCCGTCTCCGCCCTGACAGCCAATCCCAACATTATATCTGAAGCCTATCTCTCTCCCATCAACGGGACCAGCGCCAAGTGCTCGCAGGGCGAACCGGAGAGCCTGGTAACGCGTCGCTGTCTGATCACCGGCGGTTTCACCCCGGACGAGAAGGGGCTGGAGGAAGCCATTTTGGCTGGCTGGGCCCAGATCAACATGGAAGTTGGCGGCGAAGTGGTGTTGGCCACCGGAACGGCTGCTGTCGAGTACTGGCGCGGGAAGGGCACCGATACCACCGTCGGGTTCGCCGTCAATCCGCCTGAGCCTCGGCTGCGTCTCGCCACCGCCAAACGGCCGGACGGCAGTTTCGTTGTGAACTGCATCAGCACCGACGGCGGCGGCATCCCCCGCAATGTCATCGCGGCAATGGGGCTGGCGCTGGTCAAAATGCAGGCTATCTCCCTTGGTGAATTCGTAATGAAAGCCAGTTCCAACCCGGCCCGGATTCTCGGCCTCAAGAACAAAGGCCACCTGGCCGAGGGCGCCGACGCCGATATCACCGTCCTGGACACCGCCTGCCAGGAGCCGGTGATGACCATCGCCGCAGGGAAAATCGTTATGTATAAAGGCCATGTCTGCGGCCAGGGCGGCACCCGGATCATTACCAGCGAAGCAGGGGAGGCCTATGTCCGCGGCAAAGGTCTGGATCCTATCGTTGTCAACATGGCCGAAAGCGCTTTCTACCAGCGCCGCTAAGCGAAGCACGCATCAGGGCCGGCATATTGCCGGCCCTGATCTTTTACTCCGGGACAACTTCGCTGTGCTTGCCTTTGAAAACCTCTTCCCGCAAGCTCAGCCATATGTCCTGGAACAGCTTGTTGTAGTGCATTGTTGTGCGAATACTCGCTATTTCCCGTGGACGGGGCAGATCAACCGCGATGATCTCCTTGATCCGTCCGGGATGGGCGGTCATGATCATCACCCGGTCGCCGAGACACAGCGCCTCATCGATGCTGTGAGTGATGAATACCGTGGTTTTGCGCGAATTCTCCCAGATCTTCAGCAGCTCCTGCTGCAGGATGATCCTGGTCTGTTCATCCAGCGCCCCGAAGGGTTCGTCCATAAGCAGGATCTCCGGGTCGTTGGCGAAGGCGCGGGCTACGCTCACCCGCTGCTTCATTCCGCCAGAGAGTTGGTTGGGATAGGAATGGGCGAATTTGGTGAGCCCGGTCATCCGGATGTAACGGTCGGCGATTTCGTCCCGTTGCGGCCGTGGGACGCCGCGCATCCTGAGGCCGTAGGCCACATTGTCCCGCACCGCCATCCAGGGGAAAATCGACTGTTCCTGAAACACCATCGAGTTTGCCGGCCGGCCGTTGTCTGTCGCCCGGACTTCGACCTTGCCGCTGGATGCATCTTCCAGCCCCGCCAGAATGCGCAGCAGGGTCGTTTTACCACAGCCGCTCGGGCCGACGATGCAGACGAATTCGCCGTCACCGATCTCGGCCGAGATATTCTCGATAGCGGTGACGGTGTCTCTTTTGCTGTGAAACACCTTGCTGAGACGGTCGATCCGGATCTTGTATGTAGGCTGCACCAAGGTGCGCTCATCTCCTTCGTCCGGCGAAATTCGCTGCGCATCACTGCCGTCGTTCATTCCGCTTTCCATGGCACAATCCAGCGTTCCACCGCGTCCAGCACCACCGAGAAAAGGTAGCCCAGCACCGATAGTGTCATGAGAGCCACAAACATCTGCTCGATATCGAACATGTCATAAGCACGCCAGATCATCCAGCCGACCCCGGCCTTGGCTGCCGACAGTTCGGCGGCGACGATGAGGATGAGGGCCATCCCCATTCCCAGTTTGAGTCCGGCGAAAATCATCGGCAGGGCGCCGGGGAAGGCCACTGTGAGATAGAAGTTGCGGCGGCTCGCACCGAAATTTTTCGCCACATCAAGATAAATACGGTCAATATTCAGTACTCCGGCCATGGTGTTGATCACCACCAGATAAAACACACCGATGGCGATGGTGAACACCTTGGAGGTCTCGCCCAGGCCAAACACCAGCAAAATCAGCGGCATGATGGCCAGCTTCGGGATAGGGTAAGTTGCGGCGATCATCGGTTCCAGCGCCGACCGCACCAGTGGCGACAGGCCCATACTGACACCCAGCAGCACCCCCGGGACGGCACCGGCGATAAAACCCAGGATGACCCGCTGGACGCTGACCACGGTGTTGTAGAGGAGTTCTCCTGAAAGCACCAGCGGGACAAGCGCGGTGACAATCAGACTGGGACTCGAAAGCAGCCTGGTGTCGATGATCCCCAGCCGGGCCAGAAGCTCCCACAATAGAAGCAGAGTCAGCGGTGACAAGAACGAAATCAGGCGGATGAAGCTGCCAACGGCAAAATTCATCTGCGCCACCTCCTGTTAGACCTTCCTTGATGGCTTTATATTCGCTATTGATAGGGGCCCAGCACCTTCATTGCGAAGTCGACATATTGGTTATCCACCGCGTCGGTTGCCTTGACGTCGGTTTTCAGGAGATTTCTCTGCCGGTACCAGTCCAGATCCAGCTCGATCCCCTTCATCCGCACATAGCCGTCCGGGTTGAGGCCGGTGGGGAACATCTTGTCGTACAGGGCCGGTTCCTTGATCACCGAATAACGGCACAGGGCGTCGATGATCTCCTGTTTCCCCTTGTTTTTGAAAAAGGCGTCGTTGTAGTCCCGCAGCGATTTCAGGTAAGCGGTCATGAACCGGTTGGCGAGCTCGGGCCGGGTCGTCATGCTCTTGCCGAACACCAGCAGCGCGGTCTGGGCGTCCGGGTCATATTCCTGGGGGTCCTTCCAGGGATCGACGATCCCTTTTTCCATGCCCACTGTAACGAACGGTTCGATGAGCATCGCCGCGTCGATGCTTTTATTGCTCAGCGAAACCAGCATATCAGGAAAAGCGCGGATGACCTGGACGTCGGTGGTGAGGGTCGACAGACCGGCCTTTTCCAGGATACGGTCCAGACTGATTTCATCCAGGGAAGCGGTGCCGACGATGGCTAAGCGCCTTCCCTTCAGATCGGCGAAGTCTTTTACGACCCCTGCCAGATCCTTGCGGATCACCAGGCGGTAGTAGCCCCGGCCGGGCACATTGATGCCCTTGTCAGCCACGATTTTTACCGGGATATCGCGCCCCATGGCGTTGAACAGGCCAGAGGCGGTGACCGTAGCACCGACGTCAAGCTGTCCGGCAGCCAGCTGGTTGATCATCTCCTGGCCGGAATTGAACTGTACCGGCTCGATGGTGATACCCAGGTCCCGGTAATAACCCTTGGCCATGCCGATCAGGATGCCGGCGTCGGATATGACCTGTTTCATGCCGACCTTGACCACCGTCTCCTGTGGCAGCGGAGCAAGGCCCGGAGCCCAGGCCGGTCCCTGACGGGCGGCCGGCTGGGAAGGCCGGGAGGTGCCGCAGGCTGCAGTCAGAAGGGAGAACCCCAGGATGACAGCCAAAGCCGTGAAAAAAAACTTTCTGCGCATAATAAATCTTCCTCTCCTACGGATGCTAAAAACTACTACAGTATATGCCGCCTTGCGAATTTTGCTTCCAGCCCCCTTGCGCCATTTTCGTTTATAAGGGATAATAAAGGATGGACAACCAGGACGGAAGGTAAACATGGAGAAGATCATTGAACAAGTCGCCGCATGGGAGTTTTTGCGGCAATTGCCGGCTGAATACGCCGGTTTTACGCTGATTTCCGAGCCGTGCGTCTCAAGCAGCCAGTATACTATATTCAGCTATCGCAAGCCGGAAGACCACCGGGAATTTACTGTAGTCTACGATGATGCCACCAAGGATTTTCTGGCCCGGGTCACAGTCGGTCTGAACGAATACTACGATGTGAGCTTTATCGCCGCAAGCCTGGCGAATATTGAACGGTCTTTGGTCCAGCGGCTGGAGCGGACCCTCGACGATATGGCGAATCCCCGCGGACGGGAATATGAAAGCATTTTTAGGGGCAAGAATATCCTCGACTGGCCCCATGCTGCGGGACTGCCGCTTGAACTGGCCGGCTTCCGGCTGTTCATTCGTCCGTCGGAAGCCCTCAAAACTATCAACGGCTCCTATGTCGTCATCGATTACAGCGATTTTGCCCTGGCCAGCAATCTGGCCGTCTATTACAACATTTACCGCGACGAGTTTTTCGGCGAAGTGCGCGTCAACCGCACGCCCCGGATGATCAACCTGTTTGACACCAGGGAACTGCCTGAACTGGCCGAGAAACTGGAGGCTGGCCTTGAACCGGCCCTCACTGATCTGCGGCGCGAGATCGGCGGAGCGGGACATGGCTAAGGAGGAAATTTACATGAGAACGGCTTTGACCATCGCCGGATCCGACTCTAGCGGTGGTGCTGGAATCCAGGCAGATCTGAAAACTTTTTCGGCCCTCGGTGTTTTCGGCATGAGCGCCATCACGGCGATTACCGCCCAAAACACCTGCGGTGTTACCAATATCCGGGAACTGGACGATGAAATCATCGCCGACCAGATAGACGCCGTTTACAGCGACATTCCGGTGAACGCGGTGAAAGTCGGTATGCTGGCCAGTACCAGAATTATTCGGGTGGTAGCCGCAGCTCTCCAGCGACACGGCGCCAGGAATATCGTGGTTGACCCGGTCATGGTGGCCAAAAGCGGCAGCCTGCTGCTGTTGCCTGACGCCGTCGATGCCTTGAAACAGCTTTTGCTGCCGTTGGCCGACGTAGTGACTCCCAACCTGCACGAAGCAACCGCCCTTGTCGGCTTTCCCGTGACCGACCGGGCCGGCATGGAGCGTGCCGCCGTTGCCATCAAGGAAATGGGACCGCGTTACGTGGTGGTAAAAGGCGGGCATCTGCCCGGGGAAGCCTGCGACCTGCTGTATGACGGCAATCGCTTCGAGGCTCTTGTCAACGAACGTATCGACAGCAAGCACACCCATGGTACCGGCTGCACCTTTTCCTCGGCGATAGCCGCGGGACTGGCCAAGGGGCTGGCAATGGAAGATGCGGTGCGAGCGGCCAAAGACTATATTACTCTGGCAATCCGCCATGGAATCGCGCTAGGTAAAGGGGTAGGACCGACACACCATTTTTATGACTTATATCGTCGGGCAGGCATGTTATGCGGTGGGGGTGCTTAATTTTGGCAAAAATTTTGATTTGCGACGACTCGTCCTTTATGCGGCTGATGCTGCGAAAGATATTGACGGCCCACGGGCATGAAGTGGTGGGCGAAGCCGGAAACGGCAACCAGGCCCTGGAGATGTACAAAAAGCTTCGGCCGGACGTCACCACCATGGACATCACCATGCCCGAAGTCGACGGCCTCGCGGCCCTGAAACTCATTCGGGCCGAGGACAATAAAGCTAAAGTCGTCATGGTCAGCGCCATCGGCCAGAAGGAAATTATGACCGAAGCCATCCGGAGCGGGGCCGGCGATTTTTTGGTAAAACCCTTCGAAGAGGAACAAGTTGTCATGGTTGTGAAAAAGATCCTGCGCTCGTAGCGTCAGACACTCTTGACACCGTCTTTTAACGTGGTATAATGATATTTGTTGCCGCTAGAACCTGATTGATCTCCTGATTGACATAGCGGCCAAAATCATTTATAATCTGTTATGCGATTTGTAGCACGGCCCCGTGGTGTAGTGGTCTAACATGCCGCCCTGTCACGGCGGAGATCGACGGTTCAAATCCGTTCGGGGTCGCCATTTATCTATTTTGCCGCGGTAGCTCAGTCGGTAGAGCAGAGGACTGAAAATCCTCGTGTCGGCAGTTCGATTCTGCCCTGCGGCACCATCATATATGCGGAAGTAGCTCAGTGGTAGAGCATCGCCTTGCCAAGGCGAGGGTCGCGAGTTCGAATCTCGTTTTCCGCTCCATTCTATTGGCGGCATAGCCAAGTGGTAAGGCAGAGGTCTGCAAAACCTCTATTCCCCAGTTCAAATCTGGGTGCCGCCTCCAAAAAAACAAAAAATGACGCAAGCCTTTGAGCTTGCGTCTTTTTTTGTTCCGGCCGGAATCCGCCAGGAAGCTTAACCGCGCTCTTCGTAAGTCCTTCAGCAGCCGCAGCCGGACTGCGCCGGCGCTGCTTGCTCACCCAACCGGGCAAGAACCTGATCGACACTGAACTTTACCCGGACTTAAACTACTTTTGGCATTCTACAGCGACATTGACTTCAGAAGTCATTTTTACTAATATATAAACATATAGATATATATCAATATGTGTTCAGAGCAATATCAACTGGAAAGTCTGGTGATGAGGGATGAAGCAATTGGCCGAGGTATTCAAGGCGCTCGGGGATCCGGTGAGGCTGGAAATCGTGAAGCTGCTTCTGGGCAAGGAACTTTGTGTCTGCGATATTTTGGAAGCCTTCACAGTGTCGCAGCCGACGGTTTCCCATCATCTCAAGGTGCTGAGATATGCCGGGCTGGTCAACGACAGCCGTGAGGGGAAGTGGATCTATTACAGCCTGAATCAGGACGCATTCGCCCTCATTGAACACTTCATGGGAAAAATGTCCGCTGGCATCGGCCAGAAAGACAGAACCAAAAATTGCGAGTGAAAGGGGAAATTGGCATGGCTAAGGAAAAGCAGCTGGATTTCTTTGAACGATACCTGAGTCTGTGGGTAGCCGCGTGCATCGTCATCGGAGTGGTCTTTGGCAAATTATTTCCCGGCGCAGTCAGCATCCTGAGTAAGATGGAAGTCAGTCACGTGAATCTGCCGATAGCGGTTCTGATCTGGCTCATGATCTATCCGATGATGCTGAAAATCGATTTCAGCGCTATTCTGAAGGTTGGCGACAAGCCGAAAGGACTGTTTATTACCCTATTCGTCAATTGGATCGTGAAGCCGTTCAGCATGGCCTTTCTCGGCTGGCTGTTCTTCAAGCATGTCTTTATCGGCCTAATCGGCGATCAGCTTGCCAACGAATATATCGCCGGAACGATCATCCTGGCCGCGGCCCCTTGCACCGCGATGGTGTTTGTCTGGAGCTACCTGACTGACGGCGATCCGGCTTACACTCTGGTGCAGGTGGCGATCAACGATCTTATTATGTTGGTTTTGTTTGCTCCCATTGTCATGTTCCTCCTCGGGGTCTCCAATATTATCGTGCCGAAAGACGTTCTGTTCATGTCGGTATTCCTCTATATCGTCATCCCGCTTGGAGCCGGGTACCTGACCCGCAGGATAGCCATCGCCGGCCGGGGAGAGGAGTGGTTCAACAGAGAATTGCTGGCTCCGCTTAAACCGGTTACGATCATTGCGCTGCTGATTACCCTTGTGATCATATTTGCCTTCCAGGGCGAGGTCATCCTTGGCAACTGGTTCAACATCATTCTCATCGCCGTGCCGATCACCATTCAGGTATACTTTAACTCCTCCCTGGCCTACGGGCTGTCAAGGTGGCTGAAAGTGCCTCACAGCATTGCCGCCCCGGGCGCCCTGATCGGTGCCAGCAACTTCTTCGAACTGGCGGTTGCCGTGACCATATCTTTGTTTGGACTGACCTCCGGTGCGACACTCGCCACCGTCGTCGGTGTTCTGGTGGAGGTGCCGGTGATGCTCTCGGTCTGTAATTTCTGCAATCGGACTACCCACTGGTTTGCCCCTGCGGCATGCTCCGTGGAAATTGCGGAAGACAAAGCTGATATGAAATAACCCCAACCTCTGAAAAGATCAAAGCCAAACAGACAGCTGTTTGGCTTTGATCTTTTATTCGGCTGTTATATTTTCATTGAAAATGAAGTGGAAGGCTGTTCCTGCCGGACCTGTCTCCACTTCAATCACAGCCTGGTGCCGTTGGGCGATTCGGTAACATACGGCCAGTCCGAGGCCGGAGCCCTTTTCTTTCGTTGTCAGAAAAGGAGTCCCTAACTTATCTCTGATTTCCGGCGGTATTCCGGGGCCGGTATCCCTTACTGTCAGTACCACCTTGTTTTCAGCCCTGGCGGTGCTGATGGTGACCTTGCCGCCTCTGGGCGACGCATCCAGTCCATTTCCCACCAGGTTCAGGATACACTGGCGAATCTCTTTGTCGTCCGCCCAGACCTTGGGAATGTCCCCTAGCTTCAGTTCGATATCGTTTCCTTTCAGCAAGGCGTTGGACTGCAATAAAGGCACGAGGCTCTGGATGATCTGGTTCAGGTCGGTGGAGCTCATGGTAACCGTCTTGTTTTTGGCCAGCGACAAAAACTCGGTAATAATGGAATTCGCCCGGTCCAGCTCCTCAATCATCAGTTCAAACGGCTCACGATACTCCGCGAACGCGGCCTTTCGCCCGTAGTGCTGCAAAAAGCCCCGCACCGTGGTCAGCGGATTGCGGACTTCGTGGCCGATGCCGGCCGCCATCTCGCCTACGGTATTGAGCCTGTCGAGGCGGGCCAAATCGATTTCCATATTTTTCTGTTTCGTGATATCATGATTGATTTCCAGAATAGATACAGGATTGCCGGCGGCATCCCTGTTCAGCGTCAGATAACTTTGAACAACGATCTGCTTGCCGTCTTTGCGGGTGTGGGTCAGTTCGCCTTCCCAGCGGCCTTCGCTCCGCAGCCTGTCCAGAACGTGCTTCACCGTAACCGATGGCGGGAACTGTGTTTTAAGAAGACTGAGGGTCACCTGACCGATGGCCTCGCTGGCCAGCCAGCCGTAGCCGGACTCGGCGCCCCGGTTCCAGTAAGTGATGTTGCTGTCCATGTCGCTTACGATGATATAGTCCTTGGCCAGCTCCAGCAGCTGCGCCTGCTCGATAAGTTTAACGCTGGCCTTCTGCAGTTCGAGCACCGTACCTTCCAGTTCCTCTGTCCGTTCCGCCACAAGCGTCTGAAGATTGTGGCGGTGCTCTTCCAGCTCCATCGCCATCGCTTTGCGTTCGGTGATGTCATTGAATATAGCCAGGAAGTACCCCTTTTGATTGCTGAAAACCGTGTTTCCAAGCCAGGTGTTCAGTGGCTTTATATACATTTCAAAGCGCTCGGACTGTCCTGTCGCCGACACCCTGCCGCAAACCTGCAGTAATTCCGGATTTTCCTCTTTGATCCCCGGCAGGATCTCGGTGATTTTTTTTCCTGTGATGTCCCTGATGCCGGTTATTTTCTTAAAGACATCATTAACGGCAAGATGAATGAAATCTTCTGGTCTATCGTTCTCATAAATCATTTTTCCGTAAACAAACGCGTCAGGCATCCCTGCCAGCAGCGACTCGTAGCGTTTTTCGCTGTCGTCGATGATCTGGCGCGTACGTCTGACCAGCAGACCGCAAACAATCATAATAACAAGACTGAATAGTAAAGTTCCCAGTATATAGAGCCGCTTGCGCTTCTCGTACGCAGCCAGGGCCACCTGGGTAGCCTTACCGACCGACACGATCAGAGGATAATCAGGCATGACCCGGTAACTGACAAGGCGGGAAATCCCGTCAAGGATGTCTGTAGACACATAGGTGCCGGCAACGCGGCCGTTTTGAACGTTGTTCCAAAGCGTGCGGCCATAGATATTCTGACCGCTGTCCGAATTGTCGCCGGATTGATGGGCCCGGACGATCCAGTCCAGCCCTATCAGGGAAATTCGCTGATGCTGGCCAAGATTCATCTTGTTATAAAACGCACTGAAATAATCGGGATTCAGGGAGATATAAATTACTCCGGCGAAAGATCCGTCGGGTTGATTGATCCGCCTGCTTACCGGAATGACGCTCCTGCCCAGAGTCTTGGTCCTGATCGGTTTGCCGATGTACAGACCCTCCGGCAAGGAATCCCGGGGAATCTGGAAGTAGTCTCTGTCCAAGACGTTGACACCGAGAATATCCTGGCTGTAACTCGCAATCAGAATGCCCCGTTTGTTGATGATGGCTTCCTGAACCAGCGCCGGATCCTTCCCTGTACTTGCGAGGTTCTCGGCAATGACCGGACTGGAGATGCCATCCCGTTCATAAGCCTGCTTCAGGCTGAGCAGGTCTTTATCCACATCGGCGATAATCCTCCGCACATGTTCCTCAAAAGCGATCGCCAGGTTTGTCGTCTCCTGTGACGCTTCTTCAATGGTCCGATCATAATCATACTGCACCTGTTGCTGAACAAAAAGACACAGGCCGCCGATCAGGAAGCTCCCCAGCAGGATAACAAGCCACGAATAGCCGGACAGCCTTCGTATCGAATCCTGGCGGCGGCTACCTTCTGTTGGCTGCTGCAATGTATGCCCTTTTGGAACGATTGTATTCAAAATTCTACTCCAGCGCGCCATGGTCACTCCCCAACATAACAACAACTTGCGACTATATCTGACTATGTTTGACATTAATGCCCATGAATCCTTCATTGAATTCCCGAAAAACCTCTGACCCGGGGGAAACGGGTAGTTGCGAATGGTAAGTGCAGCGAAGATTTTCGTGTACTTTGCCCGTTTTTGTCGCCCTCGGCTTTACCGCAAAATGAAAACCGGTATGGATAAATCCATACCGGTAAAAAGAGCCTGCAATGATCTACGCTACAGCCTGCACCGATCATTACACACCTATACGCAATCTTTCGACTACCCACAGGCATTACACAACCGATACACACCTTTGCTCGACTGCCAAAGATAGCTACTGAACCTACTGCAATCTCTCGACTGCAATAGACCCGTGATGTTCGCAACCCGTGACAATCTTAGCTCGACCAACATAAATCCCTTGGGACCATGCGACAACAGTTGGGCTGCCGCACCGCCTTTCAAGACTCATGCCAGTCTTCCCGCCGGCTACCGCCGAACCTTGCGATCCGACGACACCCTTTGGCCGACCAATGCCGGACACCGTAAGATATCCGACACCAATCTTGGCTCAACCACTACCGACCCTTTACGCTCATAGTATCTGCCGAACAGCGCGAATCATGCCTTGTAAAATTTGTTTGCCGTAACGAATGACGTTCTGTAAGCATATTATGCACAGGGGGACTATGATGCGTCCTTCACCTGGCAGGAGGTTAAACATATGTTTCGCAAGCACGCAAATGATATGAGGAAGCTTCAAAAATTCATGCTTTTGAATGAAAGCATTCGCAAAGAGTATGAACAGAGGTATTGCCTGTCGCCCCAGGGGTTTCGCCAGCCAGAATATACTTTCCGTCCATCCGCGAAATGGAGATGATAACAAGGGCCGTTGCTCGCTAGAGCAACGGCCCTTGTTATCATCTCACCGGCAGGAACACTTTCCTGGCGTTGTGCATACTATGTATAACTAAATCAAGGGAGGATCTGTATGAGTATCAGCAGGGAGGATTTACACCGGATGATTGATGCGCTCCCGGAAGAATTTTTGCAACTCATGTTTGAGAGGCCTGACATGGCGTTGGGCGAGGCCCTCAATCGCTCTGCCGCCAAGGAGAGTCCTTCGCTGGAAAGGCTGCAGGAAATGGCCCAGGCCCTGATGCCTTCAAATCGAAAGTGAGGCCGCTTCCAATAAAATGAGAAACATAAAGCAAAGCCGTCCATGATTCAAAGGGCGGCTTTGCTCTCGTTTTGCGCATTCGCGGTCTCAACAGGCTCTGGAACGCTACGGCTGCTGGTCGTTTTCCGCCCGTGCCCCTGGGGGATTGGCACCGGCCAGGAGCGGAGTGACGGTCGAAATCGCGTGTTTATAGATCAAGGATTGTCTGCCCTCGCTTTGTAATATGACAGTAAAGTTATCAAAGCCCTTGACGAAACCGCGAAGCTGGAAACCATTCACCAGATGAACAATAACAGATACATTGTCTTTACGGACTTGGTTAAGAATACCGTCCTGCAAATTGATGACCTTACTGGTTGGTGTTGTCGGAATTGTCATAAGAATGCCCCTTACCTAGATTTCTGTCTAAGTAATTACTTTCCGTTTTGAGTCAGGTTATCCTGCCTGGTTGAGGTGATTAAAACAGAAACAAATACCGTCATAACCTGCGCCTCACCGTTTGCTCAGCGCCAATTCTTTCCGGTCAGCCGCCTGCGGCGGCTGTTCCAGCCAGCCGTGTTTAATCATCAGTTGCGCTCCGTCTTCGCCAAATGCGGCGATTTCGCCCATGAGACGCATATAATCGGTCGCCACATCGACCCTTGTGCTTGCCCCTAAAGCCGCACCGTAATTCGCCATGCTTAGCGCAATCAAGCTGACTGTTTGCTGCATCATCAGCTTGTCGGAGAAGGGGGCGACCTTCGAATCCGTGACCTCCGAATCCCAGGTGGCGGGAGCCGAAAGGTCATCCTGTTTTAGTAGCAGGCTGAGTACTTCAATATGCTTCTGGCCTATATCCTGACCCCTCACGAAATACTCGCGGACAGATTGGCTCTTGGCGACTTGAGCGAAGCCGAGAAGGACCACCCGGCCCATGGCATTGGTCGATATATTGGCCACTATGTGAGTCAGTTCTATTGCATTTAACGGACGGTTCTCGCCAAGTACGCTCCCCATGAAACTGGGAGACTCGACATACTTGACCTGTTTGGCTACCGGGATATAAGGCGCCCTGATGAAAAGCCCTTTGGATAACAACGCCTGTGTTACCTTTTCATCCAGCTCCTTGGAGGAGTCAATACAACGCCAGAAATAGTTGCGCACATCAGGCCGTACGGCCTGGTTCAAACCCAAACCATATGCCGCCATTCCCGCTGCGGAAAGGTGCTTTAGATAGCGAAGATAAAACGTGTCGGAAAACAGCGGCGGCGCTTTTATATTTGCATCATCGTCCGAGAATCCTGCAGGCACCGCCAGGCCTTCGTTTTTGAATATTTTTCCGATGGCCTGGACATGCTGTTGCGATAAATGCAGAGCAAATTCAATGATAGGGCGTATAGCTTTGTCTTTGACTTTTTCCAAACAGTGCTGCAGCACGCGTTCCGCCATACTGTCGCTCATATAGTCCAGCCACAAAGTTCCGATCTCCGTCGAGGTAAGCCGAAGATTTTGCTGATCCAATTGAGAGCCCCTCCTTTACGAAAAAAATGATCTTCCTTGCTATTTTTATCGGCAGTGCACGCAATTATTCGCGTGAAGCCGCCGTTTCCGGCGACATATAGTTTGGTTATATCCCTCCATAGTTGGGAACAAAAATCAGCGGTATTTACAATGGTCTTTCCTATACATTATCTTTGGCGTTACCCTCAAATTCATCATTGAAACAGTAACGTCGATCCACGGACATAATTTAGTGAGACACTTAATGGGGCGCGCGTTTTGCTATTCGTGGGATTAAAATCCTCACAAAAAAAATCGAATGCAATAGATACCGCGTTGACGGGAAAATATGCTAAGCTTATAATGACTATATAGACAAATTAAGACATAATTCTACAAAATATTTTATAGGGGTTATAACAATGAATTTTATGCGCAAATTGATGATCTTTACTCCAGGCATCAGACTTATGCAACAGGCGAGACTTTTTCCCAAAATGATGATACTGGTTGTTTTTATGTTTATTCCAATTTGCACTCTGACCTATTTTTTACACGCCGAAATGACTAAAGTTACGGACTTCGCCGAACAGGAACGAAAAGGAGTACAATACATACTGCCATTATCTGAAGTCCTGATCGAACTTTCAGGAAACCTGTCCGAAGGTGTATCATCACAAAATATCGCAGAACAGATTAAAGCTATTGATAAGAATGAGGCGATTCTTGGGAAGGAATTAAAGACGACTGCGTCATGGAATGAATTAAAGCCGCTGCTCCAGAAAATGCTTTCCGGTGGGGGCCTGGCCACCCGCCAGGCTGCCATAACGAAAACTACAGAACTTATTGCCGTCGTCGGTGACAGTTCAAACCTTGTCCTTGACCCAGACATGGATAGTTACTATATCATGGACACCGCTGTCGTAAAATATCCGGATATTTTGAGCAAGACCAGTCAGATTGCCTCCATGACTGTAGACAGTTTATCAAAACCACAAAGAACGGTTGATGACCAGATCGGCAAAGCGATGGTTGAAGGGGCCATTCGGTCAACTCTTGATGGAGCCAAAGTCGGTTTAAAAAATGCGTCTGCCGCCAATGCGGCGCTCAAAGAGGGGTTAGACCCTTTTAGCAAATCTGAAAATGCAACAATCGGCTTTTTGAAACTTCTTGACGATTCCTTGATTGGCTCTGGTGAATCTGCCCCAACAGGGCGAAATCAAGCAATTAACAGCCGCTTAAAGCAAACGAATGAGATCAATGCAACCGCTTTCCGGTTGTATTTAAAACAACTGGATGACCTTCTTGCCAAGAGGATAAGCGATACAACCTCGCATGAGAAAAATGTATTTACTGTCGTAATCGTGGCGCTGTTGATTGCCGGTTATTTATTGTTGTCGTTTTATCTGTCATTTAAGGAAACCGTTGCAACTATTCTTGCAGGAACCCGCAACTTTGCCGCTGGAGACTGGCGAGCTTCAGTCAGTGTAGTATCAGCCGATGAGTTGGCTGATACAGCTGTTGCAATGAACACGGTACGTGAGAGAATTCGACCGATCATAACCGAGATTTCCAACGCGGCGGACCAAGTTGCCGCGTCCTCTGAAGAGCTTACTGCCAGTTCAGAGCAAGCCGCCAAAGCATCCAGTGAAATAGCTTCCTCAATCAACGCTGTTGCGGCAGGGGCGGCACACCAGGTATCAACGATGGATACTAGTGCTGTTGAAATGGAAAGGATATCATCCGGGATTCAAAACGTTTCCACAAACACCGTTTTGGTTTCTGAAGCATCCGAGAAAACCGCAGCTGCAGCACAAAACGGCAGTGTGGACATCCATAAGGCCATGGCGCAGATGAATCACATCGAGTCTGCTGTTTTGGAGTCGGCCAAGGTCGTTGGGAAACTGGGTGAACGATCCAAGGAAATAGGGCAGATTGTGGATACCATATCCGGCATAGCGAGTCAGACGAATCTTCTGGCCCTTAATGCTGCCATTGAGGCTGCCCGGGCCGGAGAGCAGGGCCGCGGCTTTGCCGTGGTTGCCGATGAAGTGCGGAAATTAGCCGAACAGTCGCAAGAATCAGCAAAGCAAATTGCGACACTCATTGGCGAAATTCGAAATGAAACAGAGCAGGCGGTCCAGGCGATGGAGACTGGAACCAAAGAAGTCGCCGCAGGCACCGAGATAGTAAATGCGGCAGGAACGGCGTTTAACGAAATCGTTCAGCAAGTCAGCCGGGTTTCTGGCCAGATTCGCGATATAGCCGGCAGTGTCGAGCAGATAGACAATGGTACCCGCGCAATGGTAGCTGCGGTTGTGGATATCAGTTCGATCAGTAAATCGACAGCAGGTCAGACGCAAAATATAGCTGCAGCAACCGAAGAACAATCTGCCTCAATGCAGGAAATTGCCTCCTCAAATCAACAGTTAGCAAAATTAGCCGAAGAATTGCGAGAGGCAGTTAATAATTTTAGAGTGTAGTTTCAATCCGCCTGAATAATAAATCAACCTCTCCAAAGCCTTGAAGAAAGGATTTGGAGAGGAGCTTTCGAAGTCTTGACGCAACCCGAGCGATAAAGGCTAATTTTTTAAATTTATTGTTGCATAGTACAACCGTTGCATGATACAATTGCGCTGAGAGGTGAAGTTTCATGTCAAATTCCAATCAGGCGCAAATCCTGCGGGAGTCTCTGCGGCTTCTGGTCCGGCGTCTCGGGGTGCTGGAGCGGGGCGAGGCGTCTTGCTGCGATATTACCCTGAGCCAGTGCCACACCATCGTCGAAATCGGCAGAGCCGGGACCATGTCCCTCAACACGCTGGCCGAGACCCTCGGACTCGATAAAAGCACCGTCAGCCGGTCGGTCGACAAGCTTGTCAGCGACGGAATTATCGTCCGCGAAGCCGACGCGGAGGACCGGCGTTATCTGAACCTGCGTCTCAGTGAAAAGGGTCAGTCGCTTTTTCAGGAAGTGGAGAAACGGATGGCCGTATATTTCGCGGAAGTGATCGCCGCCATCCCCACCGACAAGCGGGAGCAGGTCACCGAAAGCCTGCAGTTTCTCGCTCAGGCCCTGAAAGGGCCCCGCTGCTGCTAAAAAGATAAGGCCTGCTGAGCAAGCTGGCATCAGGAGGAAATAATCCATGTTCGATTTCGATGTCTTTGGTAATCTGGTAGTCTATCAGTGGCTTGGCCTATCCCCCCAGGACAGATTTGGGTCCGCCCTGCAGTTCTTTGTAGCCGACACGCCGAAGATTCTGCTGCTCTTGGCGGCGGCGATCTTTATCATTACTGTTATCCGGTCCTATTTCCCGCCGGCGAAAACCAAGAAGTTCTTGAGCCGGCGCCACAGTATCGTCGGCAACATCCTCGCCGCCCTGATCGGCATCCTGACTCCGTTCTGCTCCTGCTCCGCCGTGCCGCTATTCATCGGGTTTATCGAGGCCGGGGTTCCGCTGGGGGTTACCTTCTCGTTTTTGATCTCTTCGCCGATGGTAAACGAGATCGCCCTCATCATGCTGCTCGGTATGTTCGGCTGGAAAGTTGCCCTGCTGTATGCATCCACCGGTGTCGTTGTCGCCGTAATCAGCGGCTATGTCATCGGCCGGCTGAAGCTGGAGCATCTGCTGGAGGACTACGGCGCCGAGGCCGTGAGTGGTGAAGCCGACCAGCGCGACCCGACCTTCCGGGAGCGGTGCCAGGCGGCAGGGAATTTTACTGTTGAGCTGTTAAAATACATCGCGCCCTATATCCTGGTGGCCCTGGCCATTGGTGGCTTCATCCACGGCTTCGTGCCCGAGGATTTCGTGGTAACCTACGCCGGCCGCGACAACCCGCTGGCGGTGCCGCTGGTCGTTCTGCTCGGGGTACCGCTCTACAACAGCTCCTCCGGCATGGTGCCAATCATTTATGCGTTGATGGAAAAAGGTCTGCCTCTTGGTACGTCGCTGGCTTTCATGATGTCGGTGAGCGCCATCAGCTTTCCGGAAATGATTATTCTCCGCCGGGTGCTCAAGGTCAGGCTGATCGGCATCTTCGCCGGTATTCTGACTGTGGCCATCATCATCACAGGCTACTTGTTCAACATGGTGGTATGATTGTAAGGAGGTAAGTCATGAACGAGGACATTCGCGAGCAGGTAAGGCAAAAATACGCTCAGGTGATAACGACAAAGTCCGGCTGCTGCGGTTCGGCAAACTGCTGCGGTGGCAGCGAGGACGCCGCCAGCCCCATAACAGGCAACCTCTATGCCAAAGGGGAGTTAGACGGCCTGCCGCAAAATCTTCTGGCCACTTCTCTGGGATGCGGCAATCCGACTGCCATGGGCAATCTCTACGCCGGGGAGACAGTGCTTGATCTTGGCAGCGGCGCGGGGCTTGATGTCCTGCTTTCCGCCAGACGGGTAGGGCCCTTTGGCAAGGCCTACGGTCTGGATATGACTGACGAGATGCTGGCAGAGGCCAACGCAAATAAGCAAAAAGCCGGCTTAGCCAACGTTGAGTTCCTGAAAGGCCACATTGAAGAAATTCCACTGCCGGAGGCATCGGTGGATGTCGTCATTTCCAATTGCGTGATCAATCTGTCGGCAGACAAAGACCAGGTTTTTCGTGAGATCTATCGGGTGCTGAAACCCGGCGGACGCCTGGCAGTGTCGGATATCGTCACAACCAGACCGTTGCCGGAGGGGCTCCGGAAAAACCTGCTGGCCTGGGCCGGCTGTGTGGCCGGGGCTCTGACCGACGACGAATACAAGGCTAAACTGACAGGTGTTGGCTTTGAAAACCCGGAGGTTGTCGTCACCAGAGTGTACGATTTGACCGGTAAAAAGGCCAGGCAGCTTGCTCCCTGGGCATCGTCCGCCGAAATGGAGGAATTCGACGGCGCGGTGGTCAGCGCTTTCATCAGGGCCAAAAAGCCGGCGCGGCTGCTGCGGGTTGGCCGGGATATTGCCATCGAAGAGGCTGGGGCGGCCGATTTTCCCGCGATAGTTGATTTACTCACCCGCAGTGGCCTGCCTGTCGAAGGGGTACGCCCGGACGCCGGGACCTACTATATCGCCAAAGCCGGCAGTATGTTAGGGGTCCTGGGAGTCGAAACCTGCGCAACCGCTGCCGTGCTGCGATCCTTCGCTGTCGAGCCGGCTGCCAGGAAGGCCGGGATCGGGAAAGTCTTGGTGGAACATGTTTTGGCAAAGCTGAAGACCTCCGGCTATGCCGATCTCTACCTGCTGACAAACACCGCCGAAGGCTATTTCGCAAACTATGGGTTCACCGACACCGGGCGGGGTCAACTGCCGGCGGAAGTTTTATCGTCAGCAATCTTCACTGCCGACTGCTGTGCCTCGTGCTCCTGCAAGGCACTGAAGCTATAGCCCGTCAGAGAGAAATGCAGCGGAGGAGAAAATTCGCGAGTATGCAATACGAAGAATTTCGCCCCGAGAGACCCTTGCGCCGGGAACCATAAAAAATTCAACCATTGGAATACAGAGAATAACAGGCAAAAGTTACCTGCAATAGGTGACTTTTGCCTGATTTTTGTCAGCACTACCCAATATCTTGTGGTTACAATAAGACTTTTCTTGCC
The DNA here is from genome assembly GCA_031292015.1 of Negativicutes bacterium. The sequence goes on from JARLHY010000083.1 coordinate 18,863, forward strand.
AAAAGCTGACAACAGTTGATATAATGGAAACAAGATTGTCTCAGGCCCTGTCGATCGCCGGGCGGATAGGGGCTGAGATCCCGCGAGAATACATGGAGGTGGGTCCATGAAAAAAGTGTATTACCGTGAATTGCTGCCAGGGATGGTTACCGCAGAGCCGGTGTATTCCCTGAACCGCAAACAAGTACTGATTGACGCCGGCGTTGAGCTGAGCGACAGAAGCATTGACCAGATCACCAACTGGGATATCCCTTATGTCATGATCGCCGAAGAGGGCGAACAATTGCTCATCGAAGAGTCCCCGCCGCCTGAGCCCGACCTGTCTGTTCTGCCGGAGCAGATGGCCAAGAAGACCCTTAGTTTTATTCATAATTTCGAGGCAGCCATTGTTCAGGTCAGCGCGCTGCTGGAGGATGCCAGGGCCGACAAGGTCATTGACATAACCGCCTTCCGTGAAGTGGCGAAGCAGGTCGAAAAGTACCTCATTCAGCCTTCGGAAGCTATCAACCGGATGCTGTTCAGGATGCCTGTCAAGAGCGCGGGCAACTATCTGGCCTATCACTCAGTGGCCGTCGGGGCTTTGTCCGGAATGCTGGCTGTCTGGATGGATCTTCCTCCCAGCAGCATCGCCGATGTTGTGCTGGCCGGAGTCTTGCACGACGTCGGAAAAACTCAGATTCCCCGCAGTCTCATCGTCGATTCGTCCTCCCACCAGGACCTGGCCAAACAGCATGTCCCTTTCGCTGTCAAGCTGCTTCGCGACATCCCCGGCCTGGCCCCGGACGTTCTGTCCGCCGTCCTTCAGCATCATGAAGTCCGGGACGGCAGCGGTTATCCCAGGGCGTTGTCCGGCGATCAGATTCATTCTTACGCCCGGATCGTTCAGGTTGCCAACCGGTTGTGCCAGATGGTCGCCGATTCGCCGAGGCTGAATCCCTTTATTCTGGTGGAAACCATCAAAGGCGATATGTTTGCCAAGCTGGACCCGACCACTTGCGACACCTTTGTCCGCCGCTTTAACGACTATCTGATGAACAACCCGGTTCAACTCAGCGACGGTCGTAAAGCAAAAGTCGTCTTCCTGCCCAGCGTCAACCCCACTTCACCTGTTCTGCAAACCACCGACAACGAGTTTATCGATCTGACCAAAAACAAGAACATAAAAATAGAAGGACTGACTTTTTAGCCCGCGTCTGCCAAATCGTCAAACAGCCCAAAAACCACCGTCAAGGTGGTTTTTTTATTTACAGGGGATTGCCAGGGGCTGGCGGCTAGGGTTGGCCGTGGTTGTGCCGCGAAACAGGCTGCCCGGGTTATACAAGATTCAAACTTTATCCTCCGATATATGTACGCATATTGAAAATGTGCAATAAATCAAGAAAAAGAAAGCTGGTATGCTCATGGCAAGTTCAACAGGAGTAGGTACCCTAAGCAGCGGACCGGACGAACTGTCACCCCTGACAACGCAAAACGCCGCAAAGCAATCAGGCAAGCGTGGCGTCGATATCTCAATTCCTGTTGACCAGAGCGCTTCATCAGGCCCTGCCAGGCGTAGTGTTGATATTTTAATTCCGGTTAATCAAGGCACTTCGTCACAACCTGTCAATAAAGGCCTTAATATTTTGATCTGATTTGCCACCGCCCTCGCCATAAGCATTTAATCTCGTTGTACCCAGCCTGCCGCACCTCATGGAGGGGCTGCGCAAAGCTGCCAAATTGACTTGGCGGCTTTGTTCAATTTCGCGCCTGTTGCTATGTCCGGAAACTGCGGAATGGCTGATGAATTCTGCCATAATTGTTATATGCTGTATTCTGGTTACCCGATTAGCAGGAATTTCAAGTCTTTTGTCTAATTCCACATATTGCCAGAATGATGATAGGGAGGGAAACCCATGTTTTCGCGTCCGAAATCAATCGCCATGCTGTGCGCTGTCGCGCTTCTGGTGGCGATTCTTATTCCTTTGGCCCATCATACCCAGGCCGCCTCGTTCCGACCGGAGAAGAGCACCGCCGGTATGGTGGTGAGTACCCAAAAAATCGCCAGCGATATTGGCCGGCAAGTCCTTAAAGACGGCGGTAACGCTGTCGACGCAGCAGTGGCTGTAGGCTACGCCCTGGCGGTAGTCCATCCCGTCGCCGGCAATCTGGGCGGCGGCGGTTTCGCCATTATCCACCTTGCGGGCGGCCAGACAGTGGCCCTCGATTTTCGGGAGACTGCCCCGGGCAAAGCCAGTCGCGACATGTACCTCGACGCTAAGGGCGAAGTCATCAAGGACGCCAGCGTTGAAGGGTATCTGGCGGCAGGCGTGCCGGGAACCGTGGCCGGCATGAGCGCCATGCTCCAGCGCTACGGGACCAAAAGCCTGGCCGAGCTCATCAAGCCCGCCGTCCAATACGCCGAGAACGGCTTTGCCATCAGCGGCCGTCAGGCCGAGACCTTCAGGGAATATTCCGCCCGGCTTGGTAAATTCGCGTCCACCAGGAAATATTTTTTAAAGCCGGACGGCTCTACCTATAGTGAGGGAGAAATCCTCATCCAGAAAGATTTGGCCGCGACCTTGCGTCTGATCGCCAGCAAAGGGCCTGACTCCTTCTACAAAGGAGAGATCGCCGGTCTGATCGCCGGCGACATGGCTGCGAACGGCGGCATCATTACGAAGGACGACCTGGCTGGATACAGGCCGGTGTGGCGGGAGCCGGTAAAAGGCACCTATCGCGGCTGCGAAATTATCTCCATGGCGCCGCCAAGCTCAGGCGGAACCCATATTATCCAGATGCTCAACATTCTCGAAGGCTACGATCTGAAGGCTCTGGGCTTCAATTCGTCGGCCTCCGTCCACCTGATGGCCGAGGCTATGCGCCATGCCTACGCCGATCGCTCCGAATTCATGGGCGACCCCGATTTTGTCACAGTCCCGGTGAAGGGCTTGATATCCAAATCATACGCCGCCCAGATCAGAAGCCAGATCGACCCTGACCGGGCGACCCCCAGCAGCGTGGTCAAGCCGGGTGATCCGGGGGTCCACGAAGGATCCAACACCACCCACTACTCTGTTGTCGACAAGTGGGGCAACGCCGTTGCCGTCACCTACACCGTCAACGACTACTACGGCTGCGGTGCGGCGGTCAACGGCGCCGGCTTCTTGCTGAACAACGAAATGGATGATTTCTCTATCAAACCGGGTGTCCCCAATCTTTATGGCCTCGTCGGCGGTGACGCGAACGCCGTCGAACCCTATAAGCGCCCCTTGAGCTCGATGTCGCCGTCCGTGGTGCTCAAAGACGGCAAACTATACATGGTGGTGGGCAGCCCGGGCGGCGCCCGGATCATCACCACCGTGCTGCAGGTCATTCTTAATGTCGTGGATCATGGCATGAACATCCGCGAAGCGGTGGACGCGCCGCGAGTCCATATGCAGTGGCTGCCGGATGAAATCCGCATTGAAAGGAACGGACTGTCCCAGGATGTCATCGACAAACTGACAGCCATGGGCTACACCGTGGTAGTCAAAGCGCCGATGGGCGACGTCAACGCCATTATCATCGATCCGGCCACCGGCGTCATGTACGGAGCCGGTGACCCCCGCAACGAATTTTAGAAAAATACTTCTCCTTATGGCGAGAGGATTAGCGGCGATGGCGGCGAATCTAATGCTAACATTTATTTTCTAGCTGCAAAGGAGAGAGGACAATGAACAGCGATATCGCGAAAAAAGGTTCAACCCGCGCCGCCCATCGGTCTTTGTTTTATGCCATGGGTTATACCCCCGAAGACTTGGCCAAGCCGCTGATCGGCGTGGTCAACTCTTTTAACGAAATCATTCCCGGCCATTTTCACCTGCGGGATATCGCTGAAGGCGCCAAGCTTGGCGTAACGGCCGCTGGCGGCACGCCGGTGGAATTTCCCGCCATCGGTATCTGCGACGGCATCGCCATGGGCCATGACGGCATGAAATATCCGTTGCCCAGCCGCGAACTCATCGCCGACTCCATCGAGGCGATGGC
>JARLHY010000009.1 GCA_031292015.1 Negativicutes bacterium
AAGCCAGGCTGATGGCTCCCCGCAGACCGCTCCAACTGAGTACGTGCTGCCATTTCAAGGGGAGTTGCACCTGTGCCCCAGGCGCCGGTCGGGAGGATACCCGGTTGATCAGCCAGCCCAGGCCGTATACGATGACGACCCGGGCTGCCAGTACGGCCAGAATGGCAGCCAGGATATCCCGCCAGGCCGAGCCCAAATCGGGCAGATTGCCTTGTAGGCCGATCAGCAAGAACACGACCGAGTTTGCCAGAAAGGCGATGTATTCCCAGGTATTCGAAAGCATGATGCGTGAGGTGGGGCTCATGCCGCGGCTGCCCAGGTTGCCGTTGACCAACCCGGCCGCCACGACCGCCAGCACGCCGCTCAATTGGAGCTGTTCCGCCAGCAGGTAAGCGCCGAATGCCAGCACTGTGGTCAGGGTCATTTCAATCAAATAATCGTCGACACGCTCGATCAGGGCGGAGACGATCCAGCCCAGCACCAGGCCGATGACCACGCCCCCGACGGCAACCCGCACGAAATCGACCGCGCTGCTGAGCAGATCAAAGTGGCCGGTTAAGACCACCGCCAGCATCAGGTTGAACATTACGATAGCCGTGCCGTCATTCAGCAGGCTTTCGCCTTCGATCAATACCGTAAGCCGGGCCGGAACCCCCAGCTTCCGGAAGGTCGCCACCACCGCCAGTGGATCGGTGGCCGAGATCAAGGCGCCGAAAAGGAAGGCCAGCGGCAGGCTGGTTGCACCGGTCAGGGCCAATATACCGCCCACGATCAGCGTGGTCAGGATGACGCCCGGGACCGCAAAGGTCAGGATGCTGGATAAGTTGTGGCGCAGCTCGTTAAAGTTGAGATGGAAAGCCGCCTCGAAGACCAGCGGTGGGACGAACAGGGTCAGGATCAGCTCAGGGGTCAGCTCCACCCGGAAGGGCGAACGCAGCGTGAGGAACAAGCCGGCCGCCACCAGTGTGACAATATAGGGGATGCGCAGCCGGCGTACGATCATCCCCACCAGCGCCACCACCAGCAGGAGACCTATAATAATGGCTTCAGTCTGAAGAAATTGTTGCATGGCTCTAATATTTTACATCGTATCGAGCGCTCTTCAAAATAAACGAACCAAATTAATCATTAAAAATCTCTACAACAGAGTACTCAGAGAAGAAAATGAGAGAAGCCAAGGATTTTTTATAAATAGCTCTCTCTGTATTCTCGGCGTTCCATGTGGCGAAGAAGAATTACCGTCAAGGTTGAGATGTTCACACGAAAGAACTATAATTTGGATAACAGTGATATTTAGGAGTGGAATTATGGCATTCAATTTTTACGGCTGGTGGCGCTACCTCGAATCCGAAGACCAAAAACCCAAGGTCACCTGGGACTTAATCAAACGCGTGCTGGGTTATGCCCGGCCTTACCGCTGGCAGATCCTGGGTATGCTGGCGTTTATCATGGTCAATACCGGTCTGACCCTGCTGACCCCGCTGATCCTGCGCGACCTGATCGATCGCACGATCCCAACCGGGGACGTAAACAGGCTGGTGCTGCTGGCGCTGGGCCTGCTGCTGATCCCCAGCCTGGGCGCGGTGATCAACGTCTTTGGTCGGCGCTGGAACTCCCTGGTGGGCGAGGGCGTCATTTACGACCTGCGCTCGGCCCTATACGGCCACCTGCAGCGCATGTCGCTGTATTTTTATACCAACACGCGGGTGGGTGAGCTGATGAGCCGCCTCAACAACGACGTAATCGGCGCCCAGAACGCTATCAATACCAGCTTTGTCAGCATCATCACCAATATCATCCAGGCCGCGGCGGTGCTGGCCGTGATGCTCAGCCTGGAATGGCGCTTGACCCTGCTGAGCGTGATGATCCTGCCGCTGTTCATCCTGGCGGCGCGGCGCATGGGCGCCCGGTTCCGCAGTATTTCCATGAAACAAATGGAAGCCAACGCCCAGATGAACGCCATGATGAACGAGACCCTCAACATCGGCGGCATG
>JARLHY010000084.1 GCA_031292015.1 Negativicutes bacterium
CCGGTCGGCGAAGTTCCGGAGCAAGGCGCTGTATGGCTAAGGCCGACAGCTATCGTACCGTCGCCCATGACGCATCCGTGCGCAGGGGCTCCTCGCGCGGTCCTCCTTGACCGCGCGTACGATGCTGCACCCGCAGGGGGCAGGCCGCAGTTCAAAGCGCTGAAGCGCTAAGAACTGCGCACTGACCGGCAATCTTATCCAACAGCCCCTAAGCAAGCGACTACATCGCCGCTGAAGCGTCGTGTATCTGCTTGTCCTCTGCGCCGCCGGACACCTTTGCTGGCCCTGTTATGGAAAGAGTTCCGAAGAGAAGAACCCCGGGCAGATGGCACGAGGGAGAGGATTTCCGCAGCGGAACTTGCCCACATCCGTGGATAAGTTCAACTAAAAGACTCGGGAAAGTTCCCGAGTCTTAGTTTCACTAATATTCCCAGCCGTCGGCAGCTTGCTGCCGGTAACGGCGTAGGATATCGTCCGTAGCGGAAGAATTTCCCTCCCGGTTCCCCACTTTATCGACGGTTTACAGACTCAGTCTGGTTTTAATTCTGGCGATAGCCTCTTCGGTGCTCTCCCTGTTGCCGAAAGCCGTCAGGCGGAAATAGCCTGCTCCCGAAGGACCGAAACCAGTGCCTGGCGTGCCGACGATATTGGCCTCGCCCAGCAGTTTGTCGAAAAAGGCCCAGGAATCCATGTTGTTGGGCGTTTTCAGCCAGATATACGGGGCGTTGACCCCGCCGTACACCTCCAGCCCGATGCTCTTCAGCCCTTCACGGATGATTTTGGCGTTGGTCATGTAGTAATCGATCACCGCCTTCACCTGCTGTTTTCCTTCCGGCGAATAGACCGCCTCGGCACCCCGCTGGATGATGTAGGACGTCCCGTTGAATTTGGTGGTCTGCCGCCGATTCCACAGCTTGTTCAGCGGGTGGGGCTCACCCGTGGCAGTCAGGGCCGTCACCGTCTTCGGCACCACAGTATAGGCGCACCTGGTGCCGGTAAAGCCGGCGGTCTTGGAAAAGGACCTGAACTCGACAGCGACTTCCTTGGCCCCCTCGATTTCGTAGATGCTGTGGGGAATATCAGCTTCGCTTATGTAGGCCTCATAGGCCGAGTCGTATAAAATGACGGCGCCGTTCTTCCGGGCGTAATCCACCCATTTTTTCAGTTCTGTTCTGTTCAGGGCGGTCCCGGTGGGATTGTTGGGAACGCACAGATAGATGACATCCACTTTGCCTGTGGGCAGCGCCGGGATAAACTTGTTTTCGGCGTTGCAGGGGAGATAAGTGAGCCCGGCGAACTGGCCGTCCTTAGCCAGAGTGCCTGTCCTTCCGGCCATCACGTTGGTGTCAAGATAAACAGGATAGACCGGATCGGTAATCGCCACCGAGTTGGCCACGGCGAAAACCTCCTGAAAATTACCGACATCACTTTTTGCCCCGTCACTGATAAAAACCTCGTCTTCGTCCAGGGAGATGCCACGGCTGGCGTAGTCATGCTCGATAACCGTCTTGATCAGGAAACCGTAACCCTGCTCCGGTCCGTAGCCCCGGAAAGTTTCCGCCCGGGCCATTTCGTCCACCGCGTTATGCATCGCTGTTATGACCGCCGGCGCAAGCGGCTTTGTTACGTCGCCGATCCCCAGCCTGATGATATTGGCGTCCGGATTGTCGCCCTTGAATACATTGACCCGTCTGGCGATCTCCGCAAACAGATAACTGCCCGGCAGCTTCAGATAGTTTTCGTTGAGTAAGGCCATAGTCTTGTCCTCCTTCGCTTCTTGGCAGAAGCTGGTCAAACGCAGGCTGCGAGCCTCGCAGCAGCTTCATACCAGCCCTGTGCTACGTTATAGCATTTCGTATTATAGTTTGAGCAGATATTCACCCCGGAAAACCTCTGTTGCCGGACCGGACATATAAATATGCCCATCCTCCCCCCACTCGATGACAAGGTCGCCGCCGTCCAACCGCACAGTAGCCTGGCGGCCGCATTTTTCATTCAGCACCGCCGCGGCCAGCGTCGCACAGGCGCCGGTGCCGCAGGCCATAGTAATGCCCGCGCCCCGTTCCCAAACCCGCATCCTCAGTTCTTTATCATTCAGGACCTGAACAAACTCGACATTGGTTTTACGGGGAAAAGCGGCATGGGTTTCCAGTTTCGGCCCGACGCCGGCCAGATCCACCGCGTCGACATCGTCGACAAAAATAACGAAGTGCGGATTGCCCATCGAAACCGCGGTACCGTAATAGGTATGCCCGTCAATTTCCAGCGGCACGTTTACCGCCTGCTCGCTCCCGTTTCCTGTCATCGGGATCTCGGCCCGCCGCAGCCGGGGCTGTCCCATATCCACCCTGGCGCCGGTCACCACCCCGTCTGTCATGACCAATTGGGGTTTGATCGGGCCGGCCAGCGTATCCAGCGTGATAGCCGTTTTGTCCGTCAAACCGGACTCATAAACATAGCGCATCACGCAGCGGGTTACGTTGCCGCACATCTCGGCTTCGCTGCCGTCAGAGTTAAATATCCGCATCTGAAAATCCGCCGTAGCCGAAGGCAGGATAAAAACAAGTCCGTCTGCGCCCACGCCGAAATGTCGGTCACAGACCTGAACCGCCGCCTCCCTGAAATCGGAGACCTTTTCCTTCAATCCATTGACAATCACAAAATCATTGCCCAAACCATGCCATTTGCTGAAACGCATCCCATTCCCTCCGTTTGCTGACAGCAGCCGCGCCTGATGACGGCGCCGGCGATTTCTGCTTCTTTCTATTATATAAAAAAGTTATCCCCGACTCAAGAGCGAACGTACCGGCAACCTCCGTCGCCACAGCAAATGTTTCAGCGCCCCCAGGAGGAAGGTCCAGCCTGCCACCGTGAAAATCACCAGCCAATGGGCCGTATCAAGCGGCACAGTAGCGAAAATGTCCCGCAGAAACGGCACATAGATGACCGCCAGCTGCATCAAGGTCGAACAACAGGTCGCCAGCAGCAGGTACTTGTTACCCGTCAGACCCAGTTCAAAAATCGTCAGCACTTCCGACCGGCAGTCATAAACATGAAACAGCTGACAGAATACCAGGGTCGAAAAAGCCATCGTCCGGGCCAGAGCCAGGTCATGCTCGAAAAGATAAACCAGCATGAACACCCCAACCGTGCTCAAACCGATCTGCAGTCCCCTTGTAATGATCTTGCGGCTGAGCCCCCTGGAGAATACACTTTCCGCCGGATTTCGCGGCGGCCGGTTCATAATGTCCGGTTCCTTGGGGTCGACCCCCAGGGCCATGGCCGGAAGACCGTCGGTAACCAAATTGACCCACAATATCTGCACAGGCAGAAGCGGCATCGGAAAGCCGGCCAGCCCGGCCACGAACATGGTAAGAACCTCGCCGATATTGCAGGAAAGCAAGTAGCGGATGAACTTGCGGATATTGTCGTAGATGCCCCGTCCTTCTTCCACCGCGGCCACGATGGTGGCAAAATTGTCGTCCACCAGCGTCATGGCGGCTGCTTCCCTCGATACATCGGTGCCGGTAAGTCCCATGGCGATGCCGATGTCGGCCTCTTTGATCGCCGGAGCATCGTTGACGCCGTCGCCGGTCATGGCCACGATATGCCCATTCTGTTTGAGGGCCCTGACGATCCGCAGCTTGTGGGCCGGTGAAACCCGGGCGTACACCGCGACATTGTTCACCATCGCCGCCAGTTCCCGGTCGCTCACACTGTCAAGTTCCCGGCCGGTAACCGCCAGGCTTGTTCCCTCCTTGTACAGCCGCAGTTCCTGAGCGATAGCCACCGCGGTGTTACGGTGGTCGCCGGTTATCATGACCGTCTTGATGCCGGCTTGGCGGCAGACAGCGATCGCCGACCTGGCTTCCTCCCGCGGCGGGTCGATCATACCGGCCAGTCCGGCAAAAACCAGCTCCCGCTCAGCAGCCTCATCGACATTCGCAGCTTCCGCCGCAGCAAGGCGACGATAGGCGACAGCCAGTACCCTGAGGGCTTCAGAGGTCAGCGCTTCGTTCGCTGCGACAATCCGGGCCATAATCTCCGGCGTGAGGGGCCTCTCCCGCTCACCGTCAAAATAGTAGCGGCATAATTCCAGCACCGTATCCGGTGCGCCTTTGCTGTAAAGTACCACTGCCCCGTCACCCTGGCGGTAAGCCACCGACATTCGCCGCCGCTCAGCCTCGAAGGGGATCTCACCCACGCGGACTTGACTCTTCTCAATGTTGCTCCGCCAAACCCCTGCCTTGGCCCCGGCCACCACCAGCGCCCCCTCGGTGGGGTCTCCCTCCACCGACCAGCCCGACCCGCTTAGGCGCCGCCAAATACCGGTGATGCCGACATTGTTTTGCTTTAGAACGCTATTGTTGCACAAGGCCCCGATAAATAGACATTGTTGTAAGCATTTATCCTTTTTGACGTCGAATTCCTGCTTGTTCAGCAGGAATTCCCCCTTAATTTCGTAGCCCACGCCGCTGATTTCATAGACATGATTGCTGCCTGTGAAGATTTTTCGGACCGTCATGGCGTTCTGGGTCAAAGTACCGGTTTTGTCCGAACAGATTACCGTAGTGCACCCCAGCGTCTCCACCGCCGGCAGCTTGCGGACAATGGCGTTTTTCCTGATCATCCGCTGGACCCCGAGGGCCAGCGCCACCGTCACAATCGCCGGCAGCCCCTCGGGAATGGCCGCTACCGCCAGACTGATGCCGGTCATGCACATCAAAAATAACGGCTGTCCTTTGGCCACACCGGTGACGACCACCAGCAGGCAGACCAGCAGGCAGCCCCAGACCAGCCATTTCCCCAGATGGTCCAGCCTTCTTTGCAGCGGCGTCTCGTCTTCTTCCACCGCCTGGATCATTCCGGCAATGCGCCCGACTTCGGTGTTCATCGCCGTAGCGCAGACAATGCCTTTGCCCCGGCCCCTGGTGATCATTGTTCCGGCATAAACCATGTTCTTGCGGTCACCGAGGGTCACATCCTCGGGATACACCCGGTCAGCCAGCTTGCGTACCGGCAGAGATTCGCCGGTCAGTGCCGCCTCCTCCGCTTCCAGATTGCTGGCGGCCGCCAGCCTGGCGTCGGCGGCGATGATGTCGCCGGGCTCCAGCAGCAAAATATCGCCTGGAACCAGGTCCCGGGCGGGAATATGCTGGATCGTCCCGTTGCGGACGACTCTGGCCGTGGGCGCCGACAGCCGCTTGAGCGCATCCATCGACTGCTCCGCCCGGTGCTCCTGGACAAATCCCAGCCCGGCGTTGATCAGCACGATGGCCAGAATGGTAACAGCATCCGTATATTCTCCCAGAAGGCCGGAGATGAGCGTGGCAGCCAACAGAACCAGCACCATAAAGTCCTGAAACTGGGCGAGAAACCGCCGCCACCAGGAGACCTTGGTCTTCTCCGCCATCTCATTGTAGCCAAACCGGGCCAACCTGTCCCTCACTTCCCCTGTCGACAACCCGTCCTCTTCGTCCGTCCGCCAAAACTCCAGCGCTTCTTCCGCCCTGCGAGCGTACCACTTTTCCATCCCGGCCACCTCGCTAACATCTTTTCCTTATCCATGTTATTCCAGCCTGGCGGCAATTAGACCTGATTTGACCGGCGCCGCGAGCGTACCAAGGCTGGTGTGGCATAACCGCTTACTTCACAAACATAAAAACCCCTTGGTCCTTGCATTTGTGAGAACCAGGGGGTTTTGTGGTTATGACGGCTTGTTTTATTCACCAAACGAAGCTGGGTTCCGCCCCAGGTAATCGGGTACCGTTCTATCTTATTTATTGCATACGCGGCTCTTCCCGAAACAACTGCAGCGTCAGGCAGCGCAGACTTCCCCCGCCTGCCAGGAGGGCATTGGGATGAAACTCGGCGATCTCGACGCCTTTTGCCTGAAGTACCTTGCGGGTTTGAGCCGACAGGGCGATATCGTAGTGGATTAGCAGATTGGGCTCCAGCGGCACGAAAGAGCAGCCCCAGGTTTTTTGTTCCTGGTCGGAAATGTTTATGATTTCCATATCCCGTTTGGACATGTGTTTTACAAAATCGATTGCCTCAGTCCCTTTAGCGGTAACGCTGTAGGCTTCCAAAAATGCGGGCAGAAAGGCCAATGCCAGGTTTTCGCCGATCTGGCCGTAAACCATGTCGGCATGCATGAAGCGCCGGGCTTTAGGACATTCGACATAAATGACTTCCTCAAACAAAGACACCGCGACAGGCAGGAACTTCTCGACGGACGCCCGGCGGTGACGTTCGGTGCAGGCGATAAACAGCGTGCGGTGAGGCAAAATAAGACATCCTTCAAAATGGTCGATCACGGAAAACGCGTAGGCAATCGGTACCTGGAGCTTGGTCAAAGCTTCCCTGACCACGATCTCCTCGCCCTGACGGCCCCCGCCCATCTGCGATACAATTGCTCCGCTATCAGCTATGACGGAACTGTCGTTGAGATACGTCAAGTTGGCCAGACTCTCCAGAAGAGGCCTGTTGTCCTGTACGTAATCGCTCAGTTCCAGGACAGTAACCCCTTGATCCTGCAGCAGTTGCCTGTACCGGTCGTGTTCATCGAGATAGCGGTCCGCGTCGGGGATGGTGTCAAAAAGATAGTAGCCCATCGTTATCGGATTGATACCCCGTATGGAATCCGTCGGTCTGTGCAGCATCACTGTTTTGAGCCTGCCGAAGCTTTCTGTTCCATAGCTCAATAAGCTCAAGCGCTTTCTCCGCCCTTTGCATGTCATCATTTTTCCCAGCCTATTATCCCCTTACCAAACAGCGGCTATACTGGACGGCACCGTGCCGGTGACGGGATTAATCGCACTTTCGCTGGCAGCTATACACACCTCTTCCTCCCTTGCAGCCATTTTCCTATCTGCCTGATTGGGAAACAACAAACCTTTTCCTTCGAACAAAATGACACCATTGATATGGTGTCATTTTTCATAAATATCGGCTCCCTCGTTATTTTGTCGCCGTATTCGGGTTTTGCAGCGCTAAAACGCCCCACCTTTATCCTGCTTATTCAGCATGATCTCCAGAATAATCCTGTCCGTTTCAATCGTTCCCTGATTGCCGATACGGCAGAGATTGTCAATGGAACTTATCGCACTGATCTCAATGATGCCGTCGGTAGATTTGATGCAAAGCCCCCTTGCCGCCAGGAGCGCCGACTGCATTGCAGCGCTGGTGCAAGTAGCCACTTTCAGGGCGCAGCCGGGCTTGGCCCCGTCACACAGCATACCGGTCACGTTGCCCAGCATGTTTTGTATGGCCATCTTGACTTCGGCGATACCGCCCCCCAACAGAAACGTAATGCCGCAGCTTGCACCGGTACCGGATACGACGGCCCCGCACAGAGCCGACAACCGGCCGAACTTGGCCTTGATATAGATCGAGATCAAGTGACTGAGGGTGACGGCCCGCAAAATTTTATCCTCGGCGGCAGCCAGCCTTTTACCCACCGCCAGCACAGGCACCGTCGCGGAAATTCCCTGATTGCCGCTCCCTGAATTACTGACGACAGGCAACGGACAACCCGCCATCCTCGCATCCGTGCCTGCCGCCGTCAGTGCCACGGCACAGTTCACCAGATCGTCTCCTAACAGCCCTTGATCAACATACTGTTTCAGCGTTCGCCCCACCTGCAAGCCATAAGGGTTGCGCAAGCCTTCCTCGGCAATTGCCTGGTTCAGTTCCATGCTTTGCCGGACCAGGCCCAATGCCTCCAGATCAACAGTCTGAGCAAACTCCCAGATGGTGTCCAGATCCATGAACGCTATTCTGTCTTCGGCGGTGCCCATTTGCGAGGCGGCTTTCTCAGCCTTTTTTTGAATCACTCCATCCACTTCGATGAGCTCGACCCGGGTATGCTCGTCAGCAATGACTACCTTGGCACAGGATTGTCCGGTCTGAACATTGACCTCGATATATAATTTCTTGTCTGATTCGGCGACATGCACGTTTACGAAGCCATGTGAGACAAGATTTGCAGCCTGTTGAACTGCAGCCGGGGTCAGCGTCGCCAGAACCTCCAGATTCTTATCGGCATCCCCGGCCACAACGCCCAGGGCCGCCGCCATGTCGACACCGCAATATTGGGTTCCGGGTATAATGACCGACATAGCATTCTTTATAACATTACCGCTGGCGTATACTGTCACAGCGATCACCTCGGATCCCTGCACGTATTTTTTTGCAAGGGCGGCGGCATAAGCCACGGCGATCGGTTCGGTACAGCCTAAAGCAATTTCGAGTTCCTGCGACAGCAACTGTAAAAACATATCATTCTCCATACTTACTCCTCAATGCATTTAGTGGGTCCAGATCTTACTGATCCCGGCAATAAATACGCGATTCTAAATGAGCATATGCTCATTTGTAGTATATGCCAAGGCCTCCCGCTTAGCAACAAAAAAATAGCGCATGAGACTATCTCTTTTTTGCAACAGACCGCTCATGCGTCGCTTTCGGTGCAACGGTTCATAGGATTTGACTTCGCGCGCTTGATTTTCTTATCAGCGAGTCCAAACAGGCGAAACTTATAATTACATTTGGGAATTCGCCGCCTCCGTTGCCGCGAAATCGTCAACTGCGTCCTTTTGATGCGGTATATTAAAGTATGCTTCCAAAATTCTTCTGGCTACAGGAGCGGCACAGTCGGTGCCAAACCCGCCATGTTCCATGACGACGAACACCACGATCGTCGGCTGGTCAAACGGAGCATAACACACAAACAGGCCATCGTCAGCTCCCCGCGAGGTTTCCGCCGTACCGGTCTTACCGGCGATTGGAATGGGAAATCCCTGAAAAACATAGCCGGCGGTGCCTCCTGGCAGAGCAACTTCATGCAAAGCCTGACGGATCAGGTCGATGTTATTCTGAGAAATTTGCACTCGGCCCACTTCTTCCGGCCTGAAGGTTTGGACGGTCTTACCGTCCGGCGCGACGACCCTGCTTACGACATACGGTCGGTAGCGAATCCCCCCGTTGGCCACTTCACTGTATAACACCGCTTCCTGCAGGGGCGTTACCAGGTTAAAGCCCTGACCGATAGCAGCGTCCAGGGTTTCCGACAAGTACCAGGGATCGTGATACGCCTTTTCCTTATACTCCCGGCTGGCAACCAGCCCGGCTGCTTCCCCCCGGAGATTGATGCCGGTGGGAGTTCCAAGGCCGTACGCCTGTGCGTATTTTGCCAAATTATCGATGCCTACGCGTTCACCCATATGATAAAAATACACATCATCGGATTTGGCCAGCGCTGTTTCAAAATTGATCCAGCCAAAAGATTCCCCCATGGCATTCTGTTTACCCATATAATTACCGCTGTCCAAGATCTTTTCCTCCGGGGTTACTTTCCCCAGTTCCAGTGCCGCCGTGCCGGTAACGACTTTAAATGTTGAGCCTGGCGGATATTCCCCTCCAGTGACCCGGTTTTCCATCGGATCCTGAGGATTATCATTGATTTTTTTCCAGTTTTTTTCCGAAATTCCGCCGTTAAACAGATTAGGATCAAAGGTCGGGCGGCTCACCATCGCCAAAATCTCGCCGGTTTGGGGATTCATTGCGACAACGGCGCCGGCTTTCGCATCGGCAAATCCCATGGTTTTCTGCACATAGGCAAGTTGTTCATCCATCGCTTTTTCGGCAACCTGCTGGATTTTGGCATCAATGGTCAACACCAGGCTATTGCCTAATACCGGCGCCTTTGTGCCTATTATTTTCACTGGGCGTCCATCAGAGTCGACTTCTTCTTCCGTGCCGCCGTCGACACCGCGGATCTGTTTGTCCCAGACCTGTTCAAGACCGAATTTACCGATGACGGCATTGTCTTTATAACCATCGGTCTTCATTGTCTCAAGTTCACTTTCACTGATGCCGCCGACATACCCGAAAAGATGAGCAGCCAAGCCCTTGTTAACATAATTCCGCACCGCCTGGACTTCCAAAACGACGCCCGGTAATTCACTGCGGTGTTCTTCAATTTTCGAGACAGCCTCCTGTCCAACATTATTTTGAATGCGTATCGGGTCCAGCGGACTGTCTTGTTGTTTAATTTTTTCCCGTATAGCATCGGCTTTCATCCCCAGATAATCTGCCAGGCGATTAATAGTATCATCCGATATTGGCCCGGAAATCGGCATCAATGACACGGTAAAGCCCGGCCGATTGGTGACAAGCGGCACCATGTTGCGGTCATAAAAAAAACCACGGGGAGCCATAAGCGGCATCATCCTGATTCGGTTGTTATCGGCTCTGATTTTGTAATCCGACCCGTGAACTATCTGTAAAAAGCCCAGCCGGCTGACGAGAACGAAAAATACGATGGCAATGATAACAGACAAGCCTTTGAGTCGCCGGTTCCAGTTCATGCCGCACCGCCTCCCCTTTTATTGCAGAATATTCGACGCAGAATTCATGGCAGTTTACGGCATAATAAAGCTGTTACACACCGAAGCGGGGTGGCGGTACTGAAAGATCTCTTGCCTAAGAAGTTCCTGACATGGCTATTTGCTCCAATCATCTTTTTGCTGGTCTTCGACTATCTGATCAGTCTGACTTATATTGGCGTACCGGTTCTGAATTATCACCTGTTAACCAACCAAATCGTAAGTCCCCTCGCAATTACGCCGGATGATTTCAATGAGCAAATGGCTTATCTGTATTACAATGGTTATACCGCAATTTCCCCTGACCAATTATCCGATTATATCCAGCTTAATAAGCCGTTACCAAAGAAAGTAGTCCTGATAACCTTTGATGATGGATACCGCGAAACATATACAGAGGCATATCCAATACTGCAAAAGTATAATTTTACTGCCACCATCTTCGTAATAACCGATTATGTGGGAACCAACAGCCGTTATTTGGACTGGGACCAAGTAAGAGAAATGCACGATAACGGCTTCACTATAGGCTCGCACACCCTCAACCACATATCGCTCGTCAATGCTTCAAATGAATATGCCGAATACCAATTGGTTCAATCCCGTCAAGCTATAGAAGATCGGCTTAAAGTGCCGGTCGAATATTTCGCTTATCCTGAAGGGTTTTATAATCGAACAATTATTCAGTTGGTAAAAAAAGCCGGCTATAGAGCCGCATTTACGGTAAATTTCGGACGGGCAAAACAAAGCAGCAATCTATTTGCTTTAAACCGTATTCCAATTTTTAAATCCATTCATCCGATCTATAGTTTCATACTGCGCCTGCAGCTTACGCAACTTGTCATTGATATCAGCGAAGTCAGGAAAATTCTTAACAGCTGGTAGCACCAACAAAGGCTGTGAACCCACAGCAGCGATTATTGCCAATACTGGATAAAATACCAATGCTCACGTCTATTTCAAAGATGTGGTGTAATTATAATCGAACGGTATGACGAATTTGTGACAGGCAGCCCTGGCAGATTCTGGACCGGCGCAAGCCCCTTACAACACAAACAGGCCCCGGTCAGGGGCCTGTTTGTGTTGTATCACTTCTCTTCCACGAAACGGAATCAAGATCGGCGCAATACATTGTTAAAAGGCTATTGGGAGACAGTGGCCGGGCTATTTTGTATCTCAGCTTCAAACATGCGGTTCCAGGGAAAGAAAACCTTGATGTTGTCTGTCGCAAAATCTTGAAGATTGGCGGCGGCAAAGGCTTGAATCTCCCGCTGGGTTTCTGCCGTGATTTTTGGCCTCATCTGATTCAGGTAAAAGTAGCTGCCCCCCGCCGGCGTCAGCACCTCAGCGGCGATCTTACCGCGGATATTCGCCTGATAAGCCCAGTCATCAAGCAGTCGCGTAACTAGCAAGCGGTTCTTGTCCGCCGGCGTCATTCCGGCAGCCAGCATTCCCTGGCTGATCGTATAACCGATGGTATTGCCGGCGGTATTCCAGCCTGATATGGCCGCCAGCCTGGGCAGCAAATGCCGGCGGTTCAGTTCCGTCATAAAGCCATTGTCGGCGCCATTGGAAAAAGCGATGTTGGCCACAGCCACCGGCGTGCCGCCGGCCAATTCAGCCCCGATACGGGCGGCAAAAGCGGCACTGGCCGGGCTTACCGCACCTTGATTGGTTGGACTGTTGGCTTCCAGCGTTTCGCCGTTTTCCGGCGTGTTGACCGCCAGTACCAGGTCTGGGCTAACCGGGTTATCCAGCATGATCCCGCCAGCGGCGGCTATCTGGCTGGGGATTGTCTGGCCGACTTCTTTGTCTTCATAAGTGGGAACGGTTTTGGGACCGGCACCGTCGGCGTAAATCACCCTCACGAATGGAATCCGCCAGTCCAGATTGTTGACGGCTCTGGTTATCAAGAGCATACCCAGTTGGTCAGCGCCAGGAAAAGAGGTGTACCGGCTTTCCGGGAGATCGCCGGCCACCTGACTCAGCAACCTGGACTCCTTATGGGACTGGGAGAAAGGCGAACAGTCGTCCCGGCCCAGGATAAGATAGTCAAAGGTGCCGTCCTTAGCGGCGCCGATCTGCCTCACGTCCATGTTGAAGTTTCTCTCACGCCGGGCCATCCAGGCCGAAATTGCCGATTGCGGCACGGCTGCACCCAGTTTTTGCAGTTGGTCCTTTTCGCCCTGCGTCAGTGGCCCCATGTCGCGCTTGTCTTCCAGGGCCGTTATCTGGTAAATGGCGGGGCCGTATTTTTCGTAGTAATCCGGTTCGACACCGCCGGCGCTCATTTTCGGTGTCCTCATGATGGTGGCAAACACGTACACCGGGGCGAAGCGGTTCAACTCCTTGAGTTTTGAAAATTTCTCCATTCGCCTCTGCAGTATTTCGTTGGCATAGTCGTGCTCCCGCGAACCGACGAGGCTGCCGTACAGCATGGCATCGCCTGAGAGAACGACGGCGTCGGCTTCCTGAACATGGTCCAGAACCCAATCCCATAACCCATCTGGGTTTCCCAGACTTGTCCGGTTGCCCAGCAGACCGCTCGGCGGCGTAATTATTTTCATGCCAGCCGCGCGGGCGGTATCGACGACATATTCAAAGCTCACCGGACGATCGTCGGCCGGAACAAAGAGAATTGTCCTGGGGTTGGCGTTTGCTGGTTGAGCAACAAGTATTGAGAGCAGCAAAACGACAAGCAAGGTGATTTTTTTCATGGTATATCCTCCCTTTGCAAATGATCAAGAAGGCGGCAGCAACCATTTCGGACACAAGTCTCGACTTGGCCGACCGGCTGATCTTAAGGTAAATAGTGTATCCTCAAATCAGGATTATTAATTCGACAATATGTTATGTTATTCGGCGCATCAGTCCTGTCTGCCTTCAAAAAGATTTTACCAGCAAAAAGAAAAAGCCACATGGTCAGCCCAGTGCGAAAACAAAAGCGACGAGTTGATAAAATAGAACAGAAAAAACGCAAAGAGTTGGAAAAGTATCCTGTTCATGCTAGAATAAAGCCACTGATGCACCGCCAGAGTATTCATGCGATTTCACCCTTAATTATGGTTATAGTGTATGTGGTATTCTGGGTGCGAAATTCACCACGGGGGTCTTCACTATGAATCTGGACGGACTGTCACTGTCGCCGCTGGTCAGCGAGCTGAATGCCAAACTGGCCGGAGCGCGGGTTGATAAAATATTTCAGCCTGATAAATACACCCTGATCATTTGGCTGCGCCAGCCGGGGGAAACGCGTGCCCTGTTGGTATCAGCCAACCCTGAATACCCGCGAATCCACCTGTCTGAGAGTCTTCCGGAAAATCCTCTCACCGCCCCGGTTTTTTCCATGCTGCTGCGCAAGCATCTCGCCGATGGGCGGATCGCCAAAATCGAACAGCACGGCCTTGACCGAATCGTCCGGCTGCACTTTGATGTCCGGGGTGAGCGCGGCCTGATTGTAACCAAACAGCTGATCGTCGAGATCATGGGAAAACACAGCAACATTATCCTGGTACAGGACGATGTCATCATTGACTCCATAAGACGGGTCGGCCCGGCGATGAGCCGGGTTCGTCAGGTGTTGCCCGGCCGGCCGTACTTTGCTCCCCCCGGCCAGGACCGGACCAGCCCTCTGACCATGCCGGCGACCGAATTCGCAGCTCGCATCCGCCATTACCCGAAAGCCCAGGCCGGACTGAACAAAGCCGTCATTGACTCCGCCATCGGCATCGGTCCTCTGACGGCACGGGAAATCGCCTGGCGGGCCGGACTGCCGGCCGACATCACCGTTGCGGGCCTTGATGATGCCGATACCACGGCACTCGCCGACTCCATCACCGAAGTCATCAGCCCACTGAGCCACGGCACATGTGAGCCCACCGTGGTCATCAGTGTCGACGGCTCCCGCCTGCTGGGCATCGCCGCCTTCCCCCTCGAACACCTGGCCAGCGAGGAAAGCCGCCCTTTCCCCACTATGAGCGCCGCCGTCGAATTCGCCGCCGGTTTTCAGGGCAAACCCGACATTCCCGAAAAGACCCGGCTCCATAAGCTGCTGGCCGGAGAACTGGCCAAACTGGCCCGCAAGGAGGCGGCGCTGACCGAAGAACTCGCCACCGCCGACCAGGCGGATACCTTGCGGTTTCAGGGCGACATCCTCATGGCTCATCTCAACACTCTTCCTGCAGGCGGTACCAGTGAGATCAACCTGCCCAATCTCTACGCCGAAAACCCGGCTGAGGAAACTATCATCATCAGGCTTGACCCGCTGGCCTCAGGTCTCGCAAACGCCCAGCAGTACTATGCCAGATACAACAAAATGAAGCGGGCTCAGGACTCCCTGGCCTCCCAGCTCAAGGCCTGCCGGGAGGAAGCGGATTATCTCGACAGCATCGCCGTCGCCCTGGAAAACGCCGGCACCTTCGATGAAATCGATGAAATCCGCCAGGAGCTTACCCTGGCCGGGTATCTCAAAGCAAGCGGCAAGCGGCGCCCCGCACCGCCGGCCGCTCCTCTGACGGCCCGGAGTCCCGACGGGCTCATTCTCCTGGTTGGCCGAAACAACCGCCAAAACGATCTGGTGACCTTCAAACAAGCCCAGCCTGACGACTTGTGGTTCCACACCAAAGAGATCCCCGGCTCCCATGTCATCCTTCGCTGCAGCGGAATCGAGCCCTCCGGCGAAGCGCTCCGCGCCGCGGCCATCCTGGCCGCCTATCACAGCAAAGCCCGCCAGTCGGCCAGCGTACCTGTGGACTACACCCGGCGGCGCTATGTGAAAAAGCCCGCCGGCGCCAAACCCGGCTTCGTCATCTACGACCGCCAGAAAACCATCTATGTCACCCCTGACGAGGCAACTGTCAAACAGCTGCTGGACAAAAAGAAATGAGGGATAAGCATAAGCTTATCCCTCATTTCTTTCCAGTTGCTGCTCATTTTCAAAGAGCTTATCCAGCTTCGTCATCCGGAAGATTTCCCTGACTGTCCCTGTCAAACCCTCAACAGCGATTTTGCCGCCATGTCCCTGGACCGCCCGGTGCAGCGCAACCAGCATGCTGAGGCCCGAACTGTCGATATAGGCGACATTGCTGAAGTCGAAAAAAAACTTGAGCTTTCCCTGGTCAATCAGAGTCATTGCGGCCTCCCTGATGACTGCTGCTTCGTCGAAGTACAGCCTGACAGGCAATGCAATATTGACTGTACCGTCATTTTCATCAATTTTGTAATTCATCGGTCGTAACTCCTCCAGACCTCATTTTTTTGACCAGCATCACTTCATTGCCCTGCCTGTTGTAGATCACGCTGTCCATGAACGAGAGCATCAGGGGGATGCCCCGGCCTCTTTCCTCCAATACGTTGGCCGCAAACGTCTCTTGGAGGCCGTCTGCTTTCAGCTTGGCAACATACTCGTTGCCCGGGAATCCCGGCCCGTCTTCCCGTACCCGCAGGATAAGCCGATTTCCGATCTTATTGACCTTGACCCGGGCCTTCTTGCCATGCTCAAAGGCGTTCATGACCGCCTCTCCCAGACATATCAAGATTTCCGCCTGATTTCCATTGGCAAGGTCAGTCAAAAGGCCTTGTACCCGCGGCCGGATATGCTGCCGCTCCGTTTCGGTCGGAAGTTCGAAATAAAGCGGAAAATTGGGTCTGCCGTTGAACTGGAGGCAAAGACCCGAGCTGTCGTCTCTTTTCACCGGATCAGTTGCAAGCTGTTCCAATAATCCAACAGTCGCCCCAAAATCGTGGGCGTCGAAAAACTCTTCCTGGGACATTCGGTCCGTGATCCCGTCGGTCAGAAAGAAGAATGTATCGGCATGCTGCACAGGCAGCGTCATTTCACCGACATCGACACTATCACCAATGCCAAGAGGTCTTCCGGGAAGACAGACCCAGCCGTTGCTGACCCCCGTCGAAGCCAGGAAGTAGTTGATTCCTGCTGAGATACAGGTCAGTACTTTGCGCCGGACGTCCAGGGAAAAAACCATCGCGGCGGCAAAGGAACCATCCGGCAAATAGGCGGAGATCTCCGCGTTGAGCCTGGCCAAGATATCTGCCGACCAGGTTTCATCCTTGACCATGGACTCTTTGAAAATGGCGGTTACGGCTGACGTTTGGAGAGCCGTGGCAAGACCGTGACCGGTCACGTCAAGCAGAAAGCCGCTCAGTCTGTCTCCGTCCGCAGACCATTGATAACCATAGTAGTCGCCACTCACATATTGGGCCGGGCAAAAAATCGTGCGGATGGTCACCTTTTCGTCCTGGTAATCTCCCTGAAGCATCGCCTTCTGTACCATCCCGGCCGTTTCGACGTCTTTTTGTACTTTTTCCTGCAGTTTTCTTTCCGCTGAAAGATGGTGGTAAGTGAAAAGAGCCAGTTCTTTGTCGTGATGCCGGATCATCGACCCTGTCCGCTCGACGGTGATGATACTGCCATCTTTGCGGCGGCGCTTTACCATACTTGTCGGGAGGCTGCCCTGCCGCAAAAGATGCTCGGACCGGGAATCATATTCCGGGTTCTCATAGCCTGTCAAATCGATGGCCAACAGGGACAATAGCTCTCCTTCGGTATAACCGAACATTTCCACGGCAGCTTCATTGACTTCGATGATCCGTCCTGTTTCCAGCGCATAGACGACAATGGCCTCTGACGACTGCTTCATCAATTCCTTGAAGCGGGCCTCGCTTTCGATGAGAGCGGTTTCGGCCTGGCGCTGGGCGGTAATATCTTCGGCGACGGTGGCAACATAGCCGGGTTCCGGAATGTAGGCCGACAGACGCAGCCATCGGTCGATCCCGCTATGATAAAAATCGACCTGCAACGGGTGTCCACCTGAAATCACCTCGGCGAAAAGGGCAATGAAGCGCCGGTTATCTTCATAGTGCGCAAAAGCTTCGCCGGCAGTTTTTCCGATAATATCGGCGGCTTTAATGCCATACATCCTTTCGAATGCCGGATTGACGGCGATGTATTCCCAGTCGGTGATGCGCCCCTCGGCGTCTGTGACTTGCCTGCGCAGAGCGAACATATCCTGCATGTTGGTGAACAGTCCGTGATAACGCCGTTCGCTGGCGGCGATTTTAGCGGCGCTGTCCTGCTGCGCCTGCACGGTACTGTCTATTTTCCGGCTCATCTGGATGAAGGTATCGCATAGGGTTTCCAGCTCGGCCGGCATTTTTTCGGGATACTTCTGCTGCCCAACCTGATTGTAGTTTTCCGACGCGACCAGTTCGGCCTGTTCCAGCAGCCATTCAACCGGGACCTTAATCTGGTTGGTTCTCAGGGAAGCCAGCGGTAAAACCAGCAGCAGCAGCAGCAGGCCGCCGCCGCTCATCACCGCGAGCTGCCGGTAGATCGGCGCCATGACTTCCGCTTCTTCGATCCTGCCGTATAAGGTCCAGCCCCGTTCCGGCATGTCGATGTAATAACCCAGCACCTTTTTGCCGTGTAGATCGGTCCAGATGATAGAACCGGCTGAGCCCTGCTGGATCAGATTCCTCAGTTCTTCAGTGGCTTTCACCTTCAGCACGGCGGTGTCCTGGGTTAGTCCCAGCGCCTTCAGCCTGTCGGGGAAACGAGGTTCTACAAGCATGAATCCCTGCCGGTTGATCATCTGCATTTGTCCAGTGTTGCCTGACCAGTTCTCGCGGAACAACGAGCTCAGGGTTGCAGTCTTCACTGAGCCCAAAACAAGCCCCTGAAAGTTTTCGTCGTAATCGTACACCGGCGCTGAGAAATTGATGATGGCCTGCCCGCTGTTGCGGCCGATGACAACGCCGGAAATATAGTCATAGCCGGTCCGGGCTTTTTCGTAATAAGGCCTGCCGTTGGCGTCCGGGAAACTGATTCCCTTGTTCAAAGTGGACTGTCTGAAGATACCGTTCTTATCGATATAGGATAAGGAGTCGAAGTTTTTGTCATACTGCTGTTTAAAGTACAGCGCCTCTTCCATCCGCTCCGGGTCCAGGTTGCGGACGACGTCGCTCATACTCAGTTCTTTGACGGTAACCGCGCGTTCATCAATCCACAGATCAATCAGTCTCTTCTGGGACTCCACCCGCTGGCGCATCAGGTTAAGGTGTTCCTCTTGGGCTGTCTGGACCTGGACAACGGTATAAAGGCCCATAACCACCAGGCATGGAACGGCAACCAGTATAATCATCCACAGTCTGTATTGGCGCAGCAATGATCGGGTCCGCATTTTGTCACCTTCATAATCAGGCTGCCGGTTCTTGAACAGTAATACAGAAATTTAATTTCGACAATTTATGATAATTACCTCTAAAAAATGCAAGCCGAGGAAATATTTCTCGTTCTCGTAAAAGGATAACCGGTTCAACATTTTAACCGGACGCTTCCCGGATTGCCCCCCAAGACTAAGACGCCGGGCAGCAAAGTATTCAGCGTCCCGACCACAACATCTTGTTCTCCCTCTTCAGAGTCAATCAATATATAGTGTTATCAACAGTATCATTTGTGACTATGTTAGTAACAATACAATGAATTACTTACAAATAGTTTTATCCCCAACCCTTGTCTGGGGATTATTTTTGCTCCGTCGTTATCCATATTTATACAATTATCTTGTCGTACTCGATCCTTATCGACCTTTTTCGCCTCATTTTTTCTTGGCAAAAAGTCTGCTGACCCGCTAATATAGAGATTTTAAAGCAAATAGTCATTACTCCACTATATATACTATCATTTTAAAAGCCCATTATATAATTCCCCTGAATTTCTTTGTTCCTCTGGCAGTAATCTGTTTCAAGCAACCGCTAGTTTACAATAAAAAACTTATCAGACATATGCCTTAGCGCCATGCTCACCTCTCTGCCAGATATCCGCTCCCCCTCCATCCGAACCATTACCGACAGCACTTCTGGCTTTGAATCCAGTCAAGTCGCAGAACTGTGATTGGGAATAACCAGACCGCCCCTATAGATTCCTGTCTTATTTTGCCAAAATTTGTTGATTTGTTTCATCTGCATGATACAATATTAGTATCATCACTTGGTAAGTTCCGTGTCAGCAACGGTAAAAACGCCAATAACCTTGATAAACGGGGGTAGTGAGAATGAAAACATTCATGACTAGGCAGCCTGTCTTCAGCAGAGGTATCGATGTGGTTGCCTATGAGTGGATATTCCGCACCGGGGATCTGGTGCCAGTCTTCGCTGAATTTGGCTCTGACCGTCTGACCAGCCGGAAGAAAGTTTTCCTGCAATATTGCGATGATCTGATCGACAATGATTTTTCCCGGCAACTGCCGCGACAACTGATGGTTGTCGACATCAGCGACAGTCTGAGAGCTGGCGGCGATATGACGGAGGCCTGCCGGAAGCTGCGGGAGTTAGGTTACTCGATTATTGCCGATCAGGACGTATTCAGTCCGGCCTTTCAGTCGGTGTTGGGAATGGTCAATGTTATAAGAGTCGATTTCCGGGAAGCTGCCGGCGATAGGCAAAGATCAGTCGTAAAGCAGGCCGAAACGGCCCACTGTGAAGTCTGGGCAACAAACGTGGATAGCCGAAGTGCTTTTAAAGAAGCGAATGCCCTCGGTTGCCATTATATTGCAGGCTATTTTTTCACCGAATCGCAGCCTTCCGCAGGCAGCCAGTTATCCGCCACCAGAGGCCAGTATTTCCGAATCTTGAGCGAGCTCGCCCGGCCGGAAATCGAGTTTGACCAGCTTGAAAGCATCATTCGTCATGACGTCGGCTTCACTTATAAATTGCTGCAATTCGTCAATTCCGCCGCTTTTGGCATGCGGACCACCATTCATTCCATCAAGCAGGCCCTGGTGCTGCTGGGGAAACGCGAAATCGTCGAATGGGTTTCTACCCTGGCGATCCGCGAAGCAAGCGTAAATAAGCCGCGCGAACTTGCTTTCCTGTCCATCGCCCGGGGCAAATTCGGTGAACTGCTTGCCGCCAAGGCCGGCTTGGAACAGCGGGCCACCGACATTTTCCTGATGGGAATGTTCTCCCTGATCGATTGCCTTCTTGACCAGCCACTATCAGAAATCCTGACTGAATTGCCCATCGCCGACGATGTTAAAGAAGCCCTGCGGGGTAATCCCAATCCCCTAAGAGACGTTTACGATCTGATCCTGGCCTACGAAAAAGGGCATTGGCCTGAAGCGGCCGAGCTTGCCGGCAAGCTTGGCATTTTGGAAGACCTTGTCCCGGACCTTTATTTTAAGGCCCTCTTCTGGACGGACGACCTGTCCCGGGATTAAATGTTCGTTAGACACAAAGAAACCTCGGTGCCATCGCACCGAGGTTTTTCAGTTTATTGAGAAACCCAGACTGTTCAAAAAGGTCGAGATACACGTTCTGATTTCACCAATTTCATCAGCGCATAGGTTTGCTGGCGATAATCTTGCGCATCATGTGCGGATCGCTGCGAGGAAGCGCGCGCAGACAGTACATGGTGACGTACGGCAAGCGCGCTCCCGGAGCACCAATGACGCAGATTGGCCTTTTTCAACAGCCTGAACTTATTCCGCGATTTCCTGGAGCACCACCTGCTCCGCATTGTCGGTCGACTTCAGCTGCACGCTGACGATTTCCTTCCGGGAAGTGGGCACGTTTTTTCCGACATAATCCGCCCTGATCGGCAGTTCACGGTGGCCGCGGTCCACCAGCACCGCCAGTTGAATCGATCTGGGCCGGCCGATATCCATGATCGCCCCCAGGGCCGCCCTCACCGTACGGCCGGTGTACAGCACATCATCCACCAGAATGATCGTCTTGTCGTTAATATTGAAGGGAATCTCGGTTTCATGGACCACCGGCTGATAATCAAGGGTCGATAAATCGTCGCGATAGAGCGTGATGTCCAGAATGCCGACAGGCAGTTTGGCCCCTTCGATCTTTTCGATTTCTGCGGCCAGCCGTCTGGCCAGCGGCACTCCTCTGGTCCTGATCCCGACTAAGGTTAGATCTTTGCTGCCCTTATTTTTTTCGATAATCTCGTGGGCCACCCGGATCAAAGCCCGCGCCACTGCCTGATCATCCATCAGTACGGTTTTGTCCACCAGTTGCACCGCTATCTCCCCCTCACCTATCTCGTCGTTTGTTTCTCGATCGCCTGCAGAACCTCCTGCATGTCCGTAGGCAAAGGAGCCTGAAAAAGCAGTTCCTTACCTGTTACAGGATGAGTAAAAACGAGTTCGGCCGAATGGAGCGCCTGTCCGGCGATGGCAAAATGCGGTTTCTTCGGACCGTACTTCGGATCGCCTACCACCGGATGGCCGATGAAGGCCATATGGACCCTGATCTGGTGGGTGCGGCCGGTCTTCAGCCGGCACTCGACCATGGTGTATTCGCCGAAGCGCCGCAGGACCCGGAAATGAGTTCTGGCTTCCCGGCTGTGCTGAAAGGTCACCGCCATTTTTTTGCGGTCGGCACTATGGCGGCCGATAGGCGCGTCGATCAGGCCATCTTCCGCCTTGACATTGCCATGGACGATGGCGATGTACTTGCGGCCTGCGCTGCGGTCTTTGATCTGAGCTGCCAGGCTCAGGTGGGCGCGGTCGGTTTTTGCCACCACCATCACCCCGGAGGTATCCTTATCCAGCCGGTGAACGATTCCTGGCCGGATAACGCCGCCGATTCCCGATAAGTCGTCACAGTGCTTTAAGAGCGCGTTGACCAGCGTTCCCTGGTAGTTGCCTGCCGCCGGATGCACCACCATCCCCCGGGCCTTGTTG
Organism: Negativicutes bacterium; assembly: GCA_031292015.1. The sequence continues at coordinate 22,100 of JARLHY010000084.1, forward strand.
ATAACCACGACATCTTCGTCTTCGTACAAGATGTCCAGGGGAATGGCTTCGGCGGCAACCTCCAGCGGCTGAGCCTCGGGAATGGTGATCTGAAGTCGTTCGCCGGGCTGCACCTTGTGGTTGGCTTTGGCGCTTTTTCCCTGGACCGTCACCTGCCCGGCGGCTGTCAGCTTCTGAATATGGGAACGGGACAGTTCCGGCAGCTTACGGGTCAGATAGACATCCAGGCGTTCGTTCTTGTCGGCCTCATCAACCTGAAAAACATAAACAGACGTTGTCACTTTTTTTCATCCTTCTTGGCGGATAAATACAAGACATCGTAAAGAATTAAGGCAACGCCGGTCACGATGGCCATATCGGCGACATTGAACACCGGCCAGACGCGAAAATCAAGAAAATCCACCACATAACCGGTCTTGACCCTGTCGATGAAATTGCCCGCCGCCCCGCCCACCTGCAGGCCGATTCCGACCCGCAGCAAACGGTATCCGGGAGGGATGCGGCGATAGTAATAGCCGATCACGACAATCAGAATCACCGCCACCGCCAGAAAAAAAACCGTCTGGTGCTCCAGTATGCCGAAAGCCGCGCCGGGGTTAAGAACATAAGTAATATGAAAAACGCCGTCAACCACCGGAATCGACATGCCGGGAACCATCCGGGACTGGATATAATATTTCACCGCTTGATCGAGGACAGCCACAACCACGGCTAACAGCAAGATTGGCACAAAACCGTCTCTCCCATTCTTTCCGGCAGGTTAATCCATTTCCAGGGCGTTCAGCAGCAGCTGGGCACAGCTCTCGTTGGTAGCCACAGGCACGTTGTGGACGTCACAGACCCGCAGCAGGGCCGTGATATCAGGTTCATGCGGCTGGGCCGTCAAAGGATCGCGCAGGAAAATAACCACGTCGACCTTCTGGCAGGCTATCTTTGAGCCGATCTGCAGGTCGCCTCCCAGCGGTCCTGAGAGATACCGGGTGACTTCCAGCGGAGTATTTTCCGCGATCAGCGTGCCGGTCGTTGCTGTCGCCATCAGATCGTACTTGGCGAGGATGGTCTGATTGGCCCTCACGAAAGCCAGCATTTCCTCTTTCTTGCGGTCATGGGCGATAAGCGCAATCGTCTTCATATTTTCACCTATTTTCCCTTGCTTTATCGAGTCCCCTAAAGGGGGTTTATAACGTAATGAAGCGTAGCAACAGCTACGCTTCGGCGAATTGTCATTACTGGCCCGGGCTGATGGCCCCCACCGGACAGACTTCCGCGCAAGAGCCGCAGTCGACACACTGATCACTTATAACGTATTGCGATTCGCCCTCGGAGATAGCGCCAACCGGGCATGTCGAAGCACACGCGCCGCACTTAATGCACTCGCTGTTGATTACATACATGGTATCACCTCCCTGTCCTAATAAACCTTATTATACCATAACGTCTGGAAAAAAAACCAGGCTCCAGCCGCTAATCTTTGTTCGAAAATAATCGCCTTTCAATCTTGTCGCGGTAGCAGTAGGCTAAGATGGCCAGACCGACCAGCATGGACGTTATGGCTACCGTCCAGCGCAGACTGCGGGTGAGGTTCTGTCCCAGAATGGAGTAAAGCACAATGGCCGGAGTCTGGCCGATGGCGGTGGCCAGGACGAAGTGGCTGAGCGAAATGTTGGTCAGCCCGGCACCGTAACTGATCACCTTGAACGGTATGACCGGAGTCAGCCTGGTGACAAACACCGCCAGGACTCCATGGCGCTGAAAAAAGCGGTCGGTGACGTCAAGGTGGTGGGCTTTTACAAACCGTTCCACCACCGGACGACCATACCACCTGGCGATACCGAAATCCAGCAGCGCACCGAGCAGAGCCCCCAGCCAGGAGTACAGCGAGCCGTACTGCCAGCCGAAGATCCAGGCGTTGGTGATGGTGATGGCCAGTCCCGGCACCAGGGGAATCGTGGACTGGAGCGCCATGAGAACCACAGAGGTAACCGGTGCCCAAACCCCGTAGGACAGGATGAACAGCCTGAGTCCCTCGAAATTACGCGCCCGCAGGTAACCCACACCGGTTGCAATGAAATCATGCACGTCAGGTAACAGATAATAAGCCGCTATCGCCGCGCCCAGGACGCCGAACTTGATCGCGTATACTGTTTTGGTCGTCGGTTCGGCCATCGGAGCAACCTCCCCTGCTTACCCTCTATATACTAGATAAGAGCCGTGAAATTGTGCCTGCCTGCCGCCGCTGAAGTAGCATTCCCTGTAAGCGATCGTTTATGCCCCCTCTTTATTTGCCCTGGCGTTTGCGCGGTTTCTTCCCGGCAGACGCCGGAGCAGCCGGCGAGGCGGTCCGGCGGCGCCGCTGCAGCATCGAAAGCAGCAGTGTGATAACCCCCAGTCCCCCGATAACAAACCAGGGAATATCCTTCGTTTCGCCGTCACTCTGACTCATAAACAGGGCCAGTCCGGCAAAAGCAAGGGTGACCACACTCAAAAGGGCATTCTTCTCTACTGTATTCACCTGGGCGGCCTCCCTTTCGCTGATATCATAAGTTATTTAGGCGCGAATTACGAAAATTCCTGCAACTTCCTCCATGAGAAAACCCGGCTTTCGCCGGGCCGGCGTGAACAAACCTATCTTTGAGCTATTGGAAAGGAAAGGGAGGGGATTTCCGCAGCGGAACTCGCCCACATCCGTGGATAAGTTCAACTAAGCCTCGGGAGATTTCTCCCAAGGCCAGTTTTACTAATATCCCCAGCCGTTATCAACGATGCCTTTCCCTCTCATCCAGCCTTTTTCCTCTTCTCACCGCAAAAGTGCCGGTCGACGGAGTTCCGGATTAAAGCGCTGTATGGCTTGCGGCTTCGCCCCGCGCGCACCGGGGCCCCTGCGCGTCCATGCGCGGGGGCTCCTCGCGCGGTCGTCCTGACCGCGCGTGCGGCGAGCTTGCCGACTACGCCAACA
>JARLHY010000085.1 GCA_031292015.1 Negativicutes bacterium
CCCATTTCCACCATGGCGTCATACATTTCCCGGGAGAATTCCTCTTTCTCGTCCCGCTCGGCGGCCCCTGGCGCCAGCTTTTTCTCGGCGAAATCTTTCGCCATTTTCTGCATCATTTTCTGTTCTTCGGTCATCTCAAATTGCATGTCTAAGTCCCCCCATATTATATTTTGCCTGCCTTATTTGGCAGATTGACAACAACAGCACTTCCGGTAACTCAGATTCTTTCGACGATGGTGGCGACACCCTGGCCGCCGCCGATGCAGAGGGTCGCCAGACCGCGCTTGGCGCCGCGTGCTTCCATGGCGTGAAGCAGGGTGATGAGGATACGGGCGCCGCTGGCGCCGATGGGATGTCCCAGGGCAATGGCGCCGCCGTTGACGTTGACTTTCTCCTTCGGGAAACCGAGTTCTTTGCCCACCGCCAGAAACTGGGCGGCAAAGGCTTCGTTGGCTTCGATCAGATCGATGTCAGCTATCGTCAGGCCGGCTTTGGCCAGAGCCTTCCGGGTCGCCGGCACCGGTCCCATGCCCATGATGGACGGGTCGACGCCGCCGGCGCCGTAGCCGATAATCCGGGCCAGGGGTTTGAGGCCCAGGGCTTTAGCCTTGTCTGCGCTCATGACCACCAGGGCCGCCGCGCCGTCGTTGATGCCTGAGGCGTTGCCCGCTGTTACGGTGCCATCTTTTTTGAAGGCCGGCCGCAGACCGCAAAGCGACGTGCTGTTGGTACCAGGCTTGGGATATTCGTCGGTATCGAAAATGGTGTCACCTTTTTTGCCTTTGATGGTGACAGGAACAATTTCCTTTTTGAACGCGCCGCTGGCGATGGCTTTAAGGGCTTTATCCTGGGATTCGAAGGCCAGGTTGTCCTGTTCTTCCCGGGTGATGCCGAATTTGGCGGCCACGTTTTCAGCGGTGATGCCCATATGGTAGTCGTTGAAAGCGCACCACAGGCCATCCTGGATCATGACATCGACCACTTTGCTGTGGCCCATGCGATAACCCCAGCGAGCCTTGCTCTCCAGGAGGTAAGGTGCGTTGGTCATGCTCTCCATGCCGCCGGCCACAACAACGTCGGCGTCGCCGGCTATGATGGACTGGGCGGCGAGGTTGACAGCCTTGAGACCTGAACCGCAAACTTTGTTGATGGTGTAAGAGGGAATCTCCACCGGCAAGCCGGCCTTGACAGAGGCCTGACGGGCCGGGTTTTGGCCGAGTCCGGCCTGAAGGACGTTGCCCAGAATGATTTCGTCTACCACTTCTCCCTTCACGCCGGCGCGGTCAAGGGCCGCATTCAGCACGATGGCTCCGAGTTCCGTAGCCGACAGAGAGGCCAGGGACCCGTTGAAATTTCCCACAGCCGTCCGCGCTGCGCTGACAATTACCACTTCTTTCATGATATCACTCCTTACCATAATTTTCATTATCTCATTTTTCATTTTAGCTCGTTGTGAAATAAATCACAACCTTTATTTTACAGTTAAAACGACAATCCCATTTTCTCTTCCTTAAAGATACGTTCGTCCATAATCTTCAGATCTTTGGCAATGATGGGCTTAAAGTCCATCAGCGCCAGGACGTCTTTCTCCAGGTCAACGCCAGGGGCGATCTCGGTGAGCACCATGCCCTCGGCGCTCAGCCGGAAGACGGCCCGCTCGGTGATGTACATAACCGGTTGGCTGACTGTTTGGGCATACTTGCCGCTGAAGGTGATCTGCTCGACATGGTCGAGGAATTTCTTGGCCCGGCCCTCGCTGAGGATGGTCAGCTTGCCGCCCTCGACCTTGACTTTCAGGCCGCCGGCGGTGAAAGTGCCGCAGAAAATGACCTGCTTGGCATTTTGGGTGATGTTGATGAAGCCGCCGCAGCCGGCTACCCGGCCTTTGAATTTACTGACATTGATGTTGCCGTGCCGGTCGGTCTCGGCCAGGCCGAGGTAGGCCAGATCCAGGCCGCCGCCGTCGTAGAAGTCGAACTGGTAGGGCTGGTCGAGGATGGCCTCGGCGTTGCTGGAGGCCCCGAAGCTCAGCCCGCCTGCGGGAACGCCGCCCACCGGGCCGGCTTCGACGGTAAGGGTCATGGTGTCGCCGACGCCTTCTTCATTAGCCACCATGGCTACGCCTTCCGGCATGCCGATGCCAAGGTTGACCCTGGCGTCAGGAATGAGTTCCATGGCCGCCCGGCGACAGACGACCTTGCGCTCGTCCAGAGCCATCGGCTTTATGGCCGACAGCGGCACGCGGATTTCGCCGGAATAGGCCGGATTGTACTGCTCGCCGAAGGTCTGCATATGCTTGTCCGGCTCGGCAACAACCACATAGTCGACGATAATGCCCGGGATCTTGACGGTCATGGGGTTTAAGGTGCCATTTTCAACGATCCGTTCGACCTGGACGATGACGATGCCGCCGGAGTTCTTGGCCGCCTGGGCGATGGGCAGGATTTCCAGCGAAACAGCCTCGCGCTCGATGGAGATGTTGCCTTTCTCATCAGCCGACGTGCCGCGAACCAGAGCCACGTCGACAGGGAACGGCTTATACCAGAGCCATTCCTCGCCGCCGAGGGTGATAACTTCAACAATGTCCTCTTTGGTAATGCCGGAGATTTTGCCGCCCTCCACCCGGGGGTCGACGAAGGTATTGAGGCCGACTTTGGTAATGATGCCGGGCTTGTGGCCGGCGATGCTGCGGAACCATTGGGTCAGTGTCCCCTGGGGAAGGTTATAGGCTTCGATTTTGTCCTCTACCGCCAGTTTGCCAAGTTTCGGGGCGAGGTTCCAGTGTCCGCCGACAACCCGTTTCAAGATACCTTCCTGCCCGAGATGATTGAGGCCTCGGTCTTTGCCGTCGCCTTGCCCGGCACAGTACATCAGAGTAAGATTACGGGGCGCGCCTTCGGCGAGGAACCGCTCCTCCAGCGCCATGGTCAACGCTTCCGGGTGGCCGTTGCCGACAAAACCGCTGGTGGCGATAGTGGAACCATCCTTGATCAGTTTGACAGCTTCGAGTGCGGAGATAATTTTAGCCATAAATGATTCTCCCTCCCGTGATAAATTAATAACATATATTCAATATGCAATTATCATGCCAAGCCGCCAAAAGACGGGAGATGATCCGGTCGAGTCCCCTGCCATTTACCGTATCCAATCGCCTGAGTATTTATACCCGGCCTTCCGGGGCGTCCAACCCGTAAAAAAAGGGCAAAACAAGCCTGGCTAAAGTGGGAGAAAACAGCGCCTGAATCGTTTCCGCCGTCGACAGTTTGTATAGATTTTTATACACTTTCTGTCTGCGTTTTTGTACAGTCAGGTTAGAGCCACATCGCGCCACCAGTCAACGACGCCTTCGCCCCGACGAAAAAAGACCAATCAACCCGATAGGTCTTCCGGTTTTCACCTTTTGGCGCCAAGGTGGTATAATGGTCGGAGAAAGCACTTGACCCGGGGCCGGGAGAAAGCCCGGCGCCACTGCTGAAAGGGCTCGCCAAGGAGGTCGGTACCGATGCTTTTCGCCAAACGCTGGCGCAAGACTATCTTGTTCCTTACCCTGCTGGTATTTCTGGCGGTGGAAATTCCTATCATCACCGCCGGAATGACGTCGCAACCGGTGCCGTCTGATGTCATCATCGTTCTCGGGGCGAAGCTCATCGGCCATGATCCCAGCACGATGCTGCGCCTGCGGCTGGACGAAGCCGTCAGACTCTTTGGCCAGGGCTACGCGCCGGCGATTATCGTCAGCGGCGCCCAGGGAAGGGACGAGGCTATGAGTGAGGCCTCGGCGATGCGGGACTACCTGGTTTCCCAGGGGATCCCGGCTGAGCGGATTATCACCGAAGAAGCTTCATTCAACACCTATCAGAATCTGGTGAATTCCCGAAGTATCATGCAGGCGGAGGGCCTGAAAAAGGCAATCATCGTCTCCAGCGCTTCCCACATTCGCCGGTCGCTGGCTCTGGCCAAACAACTGGAGATGGATGTGAGCGGCGCACCGGCCCCGATGGCCGAAAACTTTTATCTTACCACCAAACAGTATTTGCGGGAGGGGGCGGCGATGGTGGTTTTCGCCGTAACCGGCCGCTGATGGCCTAACCGACCTTGACGGCGTCCTTGCCGAGAATCTTTTCCAGGGCCAACACGGCGTCCGGGGTCGGATCCAGCCAGAACTCGGGGTCGGTTTTCACCACCCGCTGGTTGTCGGTAAAGTGAAGATAGACGGTGGTTGAACCGTGATATTTTTCAAATACTGCTTTCAGCCGGTCGAAGGTCTGCGGCGTTTCCTGATGATTACGGAGCCTCAGGCGGACTTCCTTCGCCGCATCGAGAGCGGTGATGTCGTCGGCGATCACCTTGACGGTTTCGTCGCTGATGTTCAGTCGTCCCGCTATCGCCAGAGGCGCGTCGATCAAAAGCAGCCTGCTGGTCCGGTCAAAAATCCGTGGAAAGACCACAACTTCCACCTGGCCGCTGAAGTCTTCCAGGTTGACAAAGCACATCATTCCGCCGCTCTTGGTGGTGATGCGCTTGGCGCTGCCGACCAGCCCGGCGATCTTGACCAGCTGGCCGTCGCTGAAAGTCCCTTCGCCGAGTTGACCGATGGGGGTGAATTGCTTCAGTTTTTCCCTGAATTGATCGAGGGGATGACCGGTGACATAGAAGCCGGTTATTTCTTTTTCCATGGCCAGCAGTTGTTCCCGCGGCAATTCATCGAGGCTCGGCGGCAGGATTTCGTCGGCGTCGCCGCAGGTTTCGTCGCTGAACAGGCCGATCTGGCCGCTGGCGCGGTCGCGCTGACGGCAGGCCGCCACTTCCACCGCCTGTTCCAGCACCGCCAGCAGCTGTGAGCGCCGCCAGCCGACCGAGTCAAAGGCGCCGCAACGGATCAGGCTCTCGATGACCCGCTTGTTGACAAGACGCATGTCCACCCGGGAGCAAAAGTCGACCATCGAGGTGAATCGGCCGCCGTCGCTCCGCGCCGCGGCAATATTGACGATAGCGTTTTCGCCGACGTTTTTTACCCCGGCCAGCCCGAACCGGATGGCCGAGCCATCAACAGTGAAGCCGGCCGAACTGACGTTGATGTCCGGCGGGAGAACCGACAGGCCCATCCGGCGGCATTCTTCGATATAGAAACCGATCTTGTCGTTGGTGCCCATGACGCTGGTCAGCAGCGCCGCCATAAATTCCTGTGGGAAGTTGGCTTTGAGGTAAGCGGTCTGATAGGCCACCAACGCGTAAGCTGCGCTGTGGGATTTATTGAAGCCATAATCGGCAAAGTGGGCCATCAGGTTGAAGATTTCGGTGGCCAGCTTGGCATCGATACCCCGGGCAGCGGCCCCCTGCATGAAGGTTTCCCTTTGTGCCGCCAGGACCTCGGCTTTCTTTTTGCCCATAGCCCGCCGCAACAGGTCGGCCTGGCCGAGAGTGAAGCCTGCCAGTTTGGAGGCGATCTCCATGACCTGTTCCTGATAGAGAATAACCCCGAAGGTGGGTTTGAGGATAGACTCCAACAGCGGGTGAAGATAGGCGGTTTTCTTGCGGCCGTGGCGACCGTTGATAAAGTCGGTGACCATGCCGCTGCCGAGCGGCCCGGGCCGGTACAGGGCAACAAGGGGAATGAGGTCCTCAAAATGCTCGGGTTTGAGTTCCTTGACCAGGGTGGTCATGCCGCTGGATTCCATCTGAAATACGCCGGCGGTGTCTCCGGCGGTCAGCATGGCGCAGGCTTTGGCGTCATCCAACGGGATGGCCTCGATATCGATTTCCTGCCCGCGGTTGGCCTTGATGAGGGCCAAGGCGTCGCTGATCACCGTCAGCGTCCTGAGGCCCAGAAGGTCCATTTTCAGCAGGCCGATTTCTTCGATGCGGTCTTTGTCGTACTGGGTGGTGATAAAGCCTTCAGCCGAGTTCTGCAGCGGCACATAGTGGGTCAGCGGTTCTTTGCCGATTACCACCCCGGCGGCGTGGGTCGAGGCGTGGCGGGGCATGCCCTCCACGCTGATGGCCAGATCAATGAGCCGCTTGACTTCGGCTTCGTTTTGGTACAGATTGCGCAGTTCCGTGCTTGTCTCCAGGGCCCGCTTCAGGGTGATGCCGAGTTCATTCGGCACCAGCTTGGCAATGCGGTCAACGTCGCCGTAAGCCATGTTCAGGGTCCGGCCGACGTCCCGGATGGCAGCCTTGGCGGCCATGGTCCCGAAGGTAATGACCTGGGCCACCCGGTCAGCGCCGTAGCGCTGTACTACGTATTCGATAATCTCGCCACGGCGTTCGTAGCAGAAGTCGATGTCGATATCAGGCATGGTGACCCGTTCGGGATTGAGGAACCGTTCAAACAGTAAACCATATTTAATGGGATCGATGTTGGTGATCCCGAGCAGGTAGGATACGATGCTGCCGGCGGCCGAACCACGGCCCGGCCCCACGGCGATGCCCTGTTCGCGGGCGTATTTGACAAAATCCCAGACGATGAGGAAATAGCCGGAATAGCCCATCTCCTCGATGACCCGCAGCTCGTATTCGAGCCGTCCGTGGGCTTCCGGATCCTGATCCGAGTACCGTTTGGGCATGAGCTCGCGGCAGAGGTTCTTCAGATATTTGTCGGTAGACAAGCCTGACGGAATGGGAAATTCGGGCAGATGCAGCTTGCCGAACTCCAGATTGACGTTGCAGCGCTCGGCGATACGGCAGGTGTTTTCGATGGCCTCGGGGCATTCCGGGAACAGCGCCGCCATCTCGTCGGCGGTTTTCAGGTAAAACTCACTGTTGGGAAAACGCATCCGTTCGGTGTCATCCACCGTTTTGCCTGTCTGGATGCACAGGAGAACGTCGTGGCTTTCAGAATCCTGGCGGTCGATGTAGTGGATGTCGTTGGTGGCCGCCAGACCCAGACCCAGCTCGCCGGCCAGTTTGACCAACAGCGGATTGACGGTGATTTGCTCAGGCAGGCTGTGGTTCTGCATCTCAAGGAAGAAATTGTCCCTGCCGAATATTTCGCTGTATTCCACCGCCAACTGCCTGGCACCGGCATAGTCGCCTCTGAGCAGCAGCTGAGGGATTTCTCCGGCCAGGCAGGCGCTGAGGCAAATCAGGCCCTGACTGTACTGGCGGAGCAGTTCTTTATCGACCCGGGGTTTATAGTAGAAGCCCTCAATGTGGGCCCGGGAGACCAGTTCGATGAGGTTGCGGTAACCCTGGTCGGTCTCGGCCAGCAGCAGCAGGTGGTAGTAAGCTTCGCCCTCGACGGTGCTCCGTTCGGTGCGGGCCCGGGGCGCCGAGTATACCTCGCAGCCGATGATCGGCTTTATCCCGTGTTTCTGGGCCTGTTTATAAAAATCGATGACGCCGCACATCGTGCCATGGTCGGTGATGGCCACCGCCGGCATACCCTGTTCTTTCGCCCGCCGCACCAGGTTTTCGATACGGCTGGCACCGTCGAGCAGGCTGAATTCGGTATGGTTGTGGAGGTGCACAAAGGTGCTATGAGGAGCGTCTGTTTTCTTAGTATTCATCTAGCTTCGTTATCCTCCCCATATGTAGATGATGGCGGTAAAATAGGAGACCATGAATTTCACACTTTCGCTAAGGCAGGTTCGAGTTCTTTCGTCAACCCAACTACTTAATTATTCAACTTTACATTAGCCAGGTTCAATGACGATTCAATGATCAAGTTGTTGTTCTTTTTCCCTATTCATTGTACATCTTTACCACTGTTGTTCGCAATGTGACAGCGTATTTCATATCACGAATTTTATCAATCTTAAGAACAGCAGCATCTTTTTCGATGAAAAGGTCATTACTGAATGGACAAAATGTTACAACGCGGAGTGTATTCACTCCGCGTCGGGGTATAGATCACCTATGAAATTCCGGGAAACACCACAGATATTCTCCACTTAAACCTGTCTCATTTTCGGGAGCAGTTCAAATAGGTTGCTCTTTTTACTTAAAAGGCCTCTAGGGCTCCACTTTGTTTAAGTCTGCCAACGTCTTCTGCAAAACAGCTGCCGAACCGGACAACGTATTCATTTCGTCCGGGGTGATCTCTCCCTCGATAATTCGCTCTGCCCCTTTTTGGGAAACGACACACGGAACGCTCAAACAGACGTCTTTGAGTCCGTATTCTCCCGTCAGTAATGTCGAGATACTAAGCACACTCCGCTGATTGCGCAAAACGGCCGTGACAATTTGCGTGAGCGCCAGCCCAATGGCAAAGTATGTTGCCCCTTTATAATTGATAATGTGATAGGCAGAGTTTTTAACTTCATCCACAATTCTCTGGCGCTGAGCTTCCCAATCGTCCCGCTTGTTGCCGGACATACAATACTGTTCAATCAGGCTGCCGCCAACATGGGTCATTGACCATGCGGCAAACTCGCTGTCACCATGTTCTCCTAATATGTACCCATGGATGCTATGGGAATCCACACCAAGGTATATTCCGAGCAAATATCTGAATCGCGCACTATCTAAAACTGTCCCAGACCCAATAACCTGTCCCGGGGCCCAGTCCAGTTCCTTTTGCATCGCATAAGTAAGGATGTCTACCGGATTGCTCACCACCAGAATAACCGCCCGGGACTGCTGTGCAGCAATGTCCCTGGCGATTTTTTTGATAATTGCCACGTTCCGATCCAAAAGGCCAAGACGTGATTCCCCTGGCTGCTGCTTGGCTCCCGCGGTAACCACAATCACGTTGGCATCACTGTAATCATTCGGATTGCCTTCATGAATATGGATCGCCGGAAAGAACGATAACCCGTGGGCCAGATCCAGGACTTGCCCCTTTACTAAATCCTGATTGGAATCAATGATCGCGATGTCCTCGGCTACACCACTTTGGGCAAGCGCATAGGCAAAGGTGGACCCTACAGCACCAGCACCGACAATAGCAACTTTTCTTGCTTTCCATTGACGTGTTCCCATCGTATCTCCTTATTCCCATTATAGATAATTCTGACTCAAGGCTCTGCACCTATATTGGAAGGCGTCCGGACCTATGATCTTATGACAGTCTGCCGTTCATAACGGCAGGAAGTGTCGGCGCGGTATGGCAGTGCCACAACTCTCATAGCCAGGTTCTCCAGTTTCACCGACCGCCAATCCCGGTTGCGCCTCAGCCGTGTAGTCAACGTTTTGAAAAAATGTTAACTGACAGCAGGCTCTGTTGGGTAATATTCCGTTTTTATCGCCGACACGGACATTTACCGTTTTCATTTTTTAAAGATCCCTCAGTTGATTCCGCGCCGAATTACGCGCCCAAGCAGATTGAACTCCGTTCTTTGTCTCAAACTTGGTCCCGGGAGCTTCTCCCAATGATCTGCTTTCATATTCACTCCACCAGGTTCGCCCCCACAAGAAGACTGCAGAATTTTCAAGCTGCGGTTGAAGCCAAAAAGAAAGATCACCAGGAGTGATATCGCGAAGATCCATCCGCCCATTGCCAGGTAACCCGCGTCCGGCGTAGTGACCAGCACCGTCGCAGCCAGTCCGCTCCCTGCGTGAAATGCGCCCACCGCAAAGAAGGCCAAGACTAACCCCTTAATGACATACGCTCGTTGTAAGCACTCATTTGTCGAGGATCTTTGTGAAGAAGTGATAAGTATGCTGGCGACGATGAACACCACTCCTCCAAGCATTAACAAGTCCATGATTTAGGCACCCCTTTCATTTCGACAGGCTCAAACAGACAACCGCTTTCCTCAACGAAGTTAAGTTTAGATACTAAACTATATACGCACAAACCGGGCCAATGCCATTCTTAGTCCAAAACTCTGTATCCAGACTATGCAAGCCGCCGGCAATGCCAAATGCCGTGTGCGTCGCATAGAGTCCTTCCGTCCCCGCAGAGGCACGCTGTTGCACCATTCAGTCCATGTGCACGACCCATTTGCTTCAAAAAAAAAACGATTAGCAATAAAGCGATGCTAAACGCCAATCTATGTAAACCCGGATCAGCAAGACTTCGAAGTCTGTGACGCTAAGAAGCAGCCATATCCGGAACCAAGGGCACTCCTGTTATTGGCCAAGGCCAACGCCGTCTGGTGGTGCTGTTATGTACCTACAGTCCCTTGATACCCGCGCCATCGAAAAAGACCAATTTAACGTCTGCGAGGGTACACGAGGCATACTCTGCTGCGTTTGCGACGACTTCTGCCGGCTTGGGTTGAACGCTATAACCCGCGTTCAGCGTTTCCTTCGTTACAAGTACGCTGTCCGAATGGAATTGTTCCGTGATTTTAATAAACAGTTGGGTATAACGACCGGCCACATTATCCCAGGTCATTGTCCGCCCCACCGCCAGGGTCTTTAGCTCCATTTCCTTCTTCCGTTGAGGGTTGCGCAGGATATAGCTGATGCATGATGCCAAGGAAGCGGAATCCCTGAATTCAGCCAGCAACCCCCGACCCTCGCCCAACATTTCCCGGGCGTAGCGGTACGGAGTGGACACCACGACCCGCCCGCAGCCAATCGCGTAAGCCAGCGTCCCGCTGACCGCCTGCTCTTTGGACAGATATGGCGTCAGGTAGATGTCAGACAAATACAGGTACTTTATTACTTCTTCTTTGGTCAGGTACTTGTCGACAAACAGGACATTATCCCTTACCCCGAGGCCTTCCGCGAGATCCATAAGGCTTCGCCGGTAGCTTTCACCCATTTCCTGTTTGACACCGGGATGGGTCTTTCCCAAAATGAGGTAGACAACATTGGAGAAATCAGCCGCGACTTTCGCGACGGCTTCGATGCCATATTCGATACCTTTCGCCGGGCTGAGGAGACCAAAACTGCTGATGACCTGCTTATCCTGCAGGCCATGGCCGGCCTTTAGTTTTTTCCGCCCCCCGACCAGCAGGCTGGGGACACCATGAGGAATAACCACGATTTTATCTGGTGCGATATCGTATGTCCCGGTCAATATCGGGACAGAACTTTCAGCCATCGTCACCACCATGGCGCTAAGTTGTCCAAGTTCCCTCAAAACCGCCTGTTGCTTGGCGGACGGGGCTTCCAGCACCGTGTGGGTGGTGATGACGAAAGGTATATGCAGGATCTTGGCCAAATCGATGATGTATTCACCGCATTCACCGCCGAATATTCCATATTCATGCTCAATAACAAGTAAGTCGGCGTTGACGTTTGCCCATTTGGCAGTTTCAAAATAACTTTCGCGGTTGTGCTGACTAAGTTGACAGGCGACCCTCGTGTCCTTGTATTCTTCCGTACCAGCCGCTACCGCAATAATGTACGGACGGAGCAAGTCTGCTTTGGTGATTTCGTTTACCAGGTCCTCCGTAAATGTCGCCAAGCCGCATTCACGCGGCGGATAGGTACTCAAAAAAGCGACATTCCTTATCCCTTTCACCTTACCCATGTCTTCCGCCTTTCCCCTGTTGACAACTTCCCTGGTTATCTTCAGGCGTCCCAATTTAATATATCTATTGCAAGTTTTGCGCCAAACCTAAAATTCTTCAAAATCCGCGCATGGTAATGGATTTTTATTGCGTGGATTTTCTCATCTTCTCAAGCAGGCAAAGGTGTTCTAAATCCCACACTTTAGCAATGAAGCGCCTCGCCCTGCGGTCCCGGATTTTTGTATTTATTCCTATGAATCGCTTAACGAGACGGCAGCCATGATCACAATACATAGCCTGGACGGTTTGCCGGAAACGGACTGATCAGAGCAATATTGAGCGTTTGTGTAATGCGAAAATAGAACCAATGTCATGAAGACAACCATTCACACTTGTCCCACTATTTCCAGCGAGATAACGGGTTAGGGGTTACGAAGCGGCAGTTGGCATGTTTATTGCTTATTATAAGAATAGGTCGAGTTGGCAGGGTGCGGAAATATAGTCGCAGAGCCAAAGACCATAATCTTTAACGTTGAAAATAAAACACAGGAGGAGGAAAAACGATGTTGTGGACGATTATCGGGATCTTGGCAGTGATGTGGCTGTTAGGTATGGTTACTTCATATACCATGGGTGGTCTGATCCATATTCTGCTTGTAATTGCCGTCGTGGTGTTTCTGGTCGATTTCATCAGAGGACGGCGGGTCGTATAGGACGCGTTCCGCGACAAGCAGCGCTATGCGCAGTCTGGAAAATGTGCGCCCTATATTACAAGACTGAGGATGCAATCCGGATAAAATAAAGGAGGAAAAACATGCGACCGAACGCCTTGGTAAAAATTCTTACCATTTTCATGATGTTGCTCCTGATGACCGCCGCGGTGGCTAGTGCCGCAACCGTCCAAGAGAAGCGCGACTCAATACGGAAGATGAGGACTGAGACGCTGCAAAAACTGTATGATGTTCATCCAACCGCCCAAGGGGCAATCCAGCGTTCTTATGGCTACGCCGTATTCGACAACTCTGACATTCAGCTTGGCATTATCGGAGGAGGCGCTGGCTACGGTTTGGCCATAATCAACAGCACCGGCGGAGAGATCTTCATGAAGACGGTCGAAGGATCGGTTGGAATTGGCCTAGGAGTGAAGAACTACATGCTGGTCTTTGTCTTTGAGACGCAAAAGGCGTTTACAGACTTCACCAGCCAGGGGTGGGAATGGGGCGGCCAGGCTACCGCGGCCGCAACGGACAGTATAGCCGGCGATTCTGCGCAGGGCGCGGTTTCCGTGGGGCAGGACGTATGGGTGTACCAAGTGACTGAAAAAGGATTGGAACTTACCGCAACGGTCAGGGGAATCCGCTATAACAAAGACAGCGATTTGAACTAAAAAAGACCAGCGAAAAAACAAGTCAACAGGAGGATAATATGAACGATGATATTCTGAAAGGGAAATGGCATGAACTGAAAGGCGGAGTCAAAGAGAAGTGGGGTAAACTCACCGACGATGATCTCACCGCTGTAAACGGAAAAGCAGAGAAGCTGGTGGGGCTTCTGCAAACGAAATATGGATATTCCAAAGACAAGGCCGAAGAAGAATATAACGGATTTATCGGCGACCACAAAAAGCAGAAGCCATTCTTCCGCTAATAATCCCGAAATCAAGTAAAAAATAGTCCTGTGACCGCAGCCATCGGACGAGGCAAATGATTTTTCCAACGCCTCATCCGATGGAAATGCGGTTTTTGTTTTATCGACCTTACGCAATTGCAGGTGTACCCTTCACTGCCGAAAAGACGCCCCTTTTTATAGGAGCGCCTCTCATCAACGTCGTTGTTAACTTGACTGGCTGTATAAACCTGCGAAATTGCAGACTGCAGTTATGGCTGAAACTAGTTTATATGAATTTCCACACGACGATTTGCCGCACGGCCTTCAGCGGTGTCATTTGTCGCTACAGGCTGACGTTCGCCTTTTTCATCGATGCTCAAGCGATTAGTCGAGACGCCCTGGCTGATGAAATAATTCTGTACGGTTTTGACCCGACGCAATGACAGATCCATATTGTATGCGTCGGTGCCTCTGCTATCGGTATTACCAGTCAGTAAGAAAGTCCAGTCCGGATTCTGCCTGGCGAGGGCAACTACATTATCAAGAATAGGGTAGGCCTGCTGCTGCAGCGTATCCTTATCGAAATCGAATAAGGCACTCTGCAGAACGATTTTCTGCGCGGGTGGCTGCACGACTACCGGGGGTTGCAGGGCTGGCTGCACGACTGCCGGGGGTTGCAGGGCTGCCGGCGGCTGCACAGCGGGAACAACGGGAGCTTCCTTCTTGCCAAACAAGTAGGTTACGCCAAACGTTATACCCTTGACTTTTACATCCAGATTATTTTCGTTAAATGCATGATTGATCCGGAACCAGCGGTACCCCACGTTGGCCTGCCAATCATCACTTAGTTTTGCCGACAGGCCCACTTCGGCCTGGGCTAGTCTGTGTGCTCCGATCCCGCCGGATAAGTATCCCTCAAAACTATCACCCAAAGGCATCGTTGCTATCAGCCCGCCTTGAAAAATAGATCGGTTGCTTGTCAGGGT
This sequence comes from Negativicutes bacterium, assembly GCA_031292015.1. The sequence continues at coordinate 13,943 of JARLHY010000085.1, forward strand.
CTGATCGATGAATCCTGACGTGATCAATCTACTAGATACTCTATTCACTCCTGCAAACAGTGCCACATGAGAATCTTTCCCCAACGAATACAGCACATTGAATTCATTCGTGGTCCCTTCAAAATGTTGAGAATACAATCCCAGACCACCACCAAGGAAAGAGTAGGTGTTCGCCTTTGTATTCATATCGTAGTAGCGATACTGTAATCCCCAAGGGCCGCCGACCCCGACTGTCAGTCCGCCATTGAAGCGATACAGGCCTGAATAGTCCAGCGAATCAACTGTTGCGGCTGTTTTCCAGCCCCCCAAATCCACTGACCCGCTATATGAATCAAAGTTCGTCAGGGGCGCCGCCTGAACCGCTGCAACAAAAAACGCCATGCAGAGAGTAAGGAGTATTAACTTTTTAACCAACATTTTTACCACCTTTTATTTATTTACTATGCGAGAATCTATCCCGAACTCACAAGGAGTATCATTGTTTCTCCCTTCATTACTTTATATAACGCAATAAACGTGCCAAGGTCCCGTTGAGGCCGCATATCCCGCGCGCCAGCTGCGCCGGCCGGAACATTGCTCAATACCCGTTCCCATCGCAGAGAGTCCTTCCGTTGCCTTATCGGCCCGGTTTTGGACTAAACAGCCCATGCCTCCGGCAATCTTGGATCATCCATCTTCGTCCGCCTGGGAAATACAAAACCCGCCAGCCTCGTTGAAAAGGCCAGCGGGTCTTGTATTTCCCAATTACCTCATCGGTCACACGGATTTCTTAGGGATTGTAAAGCTCATCTTTGTCCCCACTCTCACCTCTGATTCGCACGAAATCCTGCCACCCAATTTGCTGATCAGAATCCTTACATAGGCTAGCCCCAACCCTTCCCCGCGCTGGTCCTGTTTCCCGGCGCGCCGGAAAGGCTCAAAAATCATCTCGCGATCTATGGCGGCAATCCCCCGCCCGTTATCCTTGATGCTCACCGCATATTCATGGTCATTTTCGCTGCAGTCGATTTCGATCGTTCCCTGGCGGCCCGGGTCCAGGTATTTTATAGCGTTATCCACTAAATTACTCAGAATCTGCTCCATAGCCAACTGGTCTGTGCGGACCTTCGGCAACACTCCAACGACTGTCTGGATATTTTGCTCGTCAATCTGATGTCTGTAGGACTGCAAAATTGTGATGACAAGTTTTTTCAGACTGACCTCTTTATAGATCATGTCACGCCGGCCCATACGGGCTAAATTAAGGAGTGCGTCAATCATTCCGGAAAGCCTGTCGACTGAAGAATTGATGAACTTTTGCGAGTCAGGAACATCTATGTCCAGCAGTTCATCCACTTTCGCCTGCAGCTCTTGCGGAAGGAGAGATTGAGACTCACGGACGATTTTTTTCAGTTCAGTCAAAGTGTATCCGAGTTCCGCGCTGAAGCCCTTCAAGTTTACCATTGGCGAGCGGAAATCGTGGGCTATCGTATTGACAAAGGACTTAAGTTCAGTGTTGGCTGCAGCTATCCCCTCGGCGTAAAATCTCAGTTCGTCTTCCAGCCGTTTGCGCTCGGTAATATCACTCACAACAAGGCGACACTCCCGCCCGTTTTCGGATACCACAGCCTCAATGCGCACAAGGAGGGAACTTGCGTCGCCTTTCGAGAGCGCCACCTCGCAGCTTTCCTTGGCGCCGTTGGCAAACACTTTCTTCAGGAAGGCGTTGAGCCTGGGACGGTCGGCCGCGCAGACGAAGTGATTGAACCGCGTACCTGTCAGCCGGGCACGCTCCATCCCGAGCAGGACCGCACCTGTCAGATTCACCGCGCGAATGACTCCGTCGCGGTCGAAGGTAAAGTAGCCAATGGGAGCAAAATCGAAGAGGTCATTGTACTTTTCCCGCTCCGCCTCCAGCAGCACCTGTGCCTGCCTGAGCTCCTCATTCTGCATTTCAAGCTCGATCTGGTGCACATCCAGTTCGTAGACAAGACCTTGCAATTCCGCCCGTGTTTCAGGAAGATTTTTTTTTGCCTTGTTTTCTTTCAACTGCTCTTCCGCACGGCGACGCAGCCTGACTGTTTCCTGTCCTAAATCCCCGTTGTCGCTTTTCATGACGTCATCTCACCGCCTATGCCGGTTGTGGTGTCCCGAATAGCCAAAACGATCCATTCCGCTTTGCCGTCTTCGCTGAATATCTTTCTGGCATTGAGGAGAAGGCTCCGTTTTCCGATGACGGGAAAATCACGTTCGATCGCAAAGTGGTCGAGCGCCGTGGCTTTAGGAAGAATGTCTTCCAGAAGTTCCCGCAGTCGCGGACTATCCCACTGACGATTACCCAGATCATAGATATATCGTTTTTCGGTCTTTTCAGGAGTTGCTGCAAAGAACTGATAATAGGAACGGCTGGCCGATACCACCCTCAGTTGTGCATCCAAAATCAGCAGGGGCTCGTGCATGGTATCAACAATATTTTGGGTGTACTCAGCAACCTCTTTTCTATGGTCCGCCAGCTTTTTGAGAGCACTGATGTCCACAAAGGTTATCACCAGTCCGTCAAGCCTGTTGTCCTGGGTGCGATAAGGCATTAATTTAACGGTAAACCAGCGGCCATCACGGGTCGGCAGTTCCTTTTCGACCAAAACCATCGTGTGAAGGACCTCCCGCGCGTCCTCGGCCAGTTCGGGATAAATCAGGTCGGCGGCGATATCGGTGATCGGTCTGCCTTCGTCGCTCGCTCTGAGCTTGATAAGGCTGGACGCCTGGGTGGTAAACCGCCGCACGTTGAGTTCGTCGTCCAAGAAGAGCGTAGCGATATCCGTGCTGTTGAGCAGGTTCTTCATGTCATTTTCCGCTTGCGCCAGTTGGTCCACCTTGGACTGCAGTTCGTTATTGATGGTCTGCAGTTCTTCATTCATGGACTGCATTTCTTCCTTGGAAGTCGTCAGTTCCTCATTGGTTGACTGCATTTCCTCGTTGGCGGACTGCAACTCTTCATTGGCGGATGTCAGGTTCTCATGCGACGCCTGCATCTCCTCCTGCTTTCGCTGCAGTTCCTCCTGGGCAAACTTGAGTTCACGCTGTATCTGAACGAATTTGACACTAGGGCCGGTCGACCACCTGCTCCGGGTCACAGCTGTTTCCGGAGGCGTGGGCATATCCGCAAAAACAATCATCACCATTCCCTTCAAAGGCTCCGGTCCTTCGAGCCGCTGTAGGGTGATATCGACGATTTGCGTCCCGCCGCTGTCACCTACCGGCAATCCCTTCACTGTGACAGCGTTTTTTTGCCCAAGCGCTTTGTGGAAAGCGCTTCTCAGTTCGTAACGCAATTCTTCGCGGGCCATGGCTAAGAGGTTCATATTGGCTTTGCCTGTTGCCGGCTCAAGATACTTTCCCGTCCGTCCGTGGACGTATACGATATCGCCTAGGTCAGTGGTCAGTACGGCGGCCGGAGAATACAACCGCAGCAGCTCATGCTCCGCGAGCGACTGGAGATTGACGGTTTGATTTGAATCCCGGAGTGGCAGTGCACCAGGCAAAGCAGTCGCCAAAGAGGCCGTAAAATTGCTGAGATGCATTTCGCCGGCATACTCCTTTTTCCGGTACAGCCTTGATGTACTGTCGATCGTAGCAAACAGGCTGGTATAAGTCCCGATAGACTCCGAGTTGCCCAAAAGCAGAACCCCGCCCGGATTCAGACTGTAGTGGAAAAGCGGGATAATCTTTCTCTGCAGTTCCGCGGACAAATAAATCAGCAAATTTCTGTTGGAGAGAATATCCATCTTGGTGAAAGGCGGGTCTGCAATGATATTTTGCGGCGCAAAAATTACCGTCTCGCGGATTTCTTTGGTAACCCGAAATCCATGATCTTCTTCGACAAAGAAGCTTCGCAAGCGCTCGGGTGAAACATCGGCGGCAATGTTGGGGAGATAGAATCCCCGGCGGGCCTTGTCAATGGCATCTGAGTCGATATCCGTGCCGAAGATCTGGAGCGAGACCTTCCTGGCGGGTTTCATCTGCTCCTGTGCCTCTTTGAAGACGATGGCCAACGAATAGGCTTCCTCACCGGTAGAACAACCGGGAACCCAGGCTCTAATCACCTGTTTGGCGGGATTATCGGCAAGAAGGGCTGGAATTACTGTGTCCCTGAGCTGGTCCCAGACCCCGGCGTCCCGGAAAAAACTGGTCACACCGATCAGCAGTTCCTTGAACAACAGTTCAATCTCCTGGGGATTTTCCTGAAGAAAACGGACATAATTCGCCATTTTCCCGATCTGATGAAGGCCCATCCGCCGTTCGATCCTGCGATATATCGTGTTTGGCTTGTACAGGCTAAAGTCATGACCGGTCTTCATGCGAAGCAAAACAAAGATTTTTTCCAAGGCTCGCTGGTCCTTGTCCTCCAGGGGTACATCAGGCTGGAAATTAGGGCGGGGATTATGGAGAAAAGCCAAAATCTTACCAGGCAGTTCTGCCGCCGGGGCGATAATGTCTGCAAGTCCGGCATTTATGGCACTGCGGGGCATACCGTCGAAGTTGGCTGAAGCCGGTTCCTGCACCAGGCATAGTCCCACCTTCTCCTTGATGGCCCTGAGCCCCAGCGTACCATCCGAGCCCATGCCGGAAAGAATGACGCCGATGCTCCTATCCCGCCGGTCATCCGCCAGCGAACGAAAAAAATAATCGATCGGCAGACGCAGGCCCCGCGCCGTCACAAAATCGAATAAGTGCAAAATCCCATTGAGGATCGTCATGTTCTTGCTGGGCGGGATTACATAGACCTGGTTGGGAGCGACCCGCATCTGGTCCTCCACCTGGTTTACCTTCATGGGGGTGATCCGCTGGAGCAGTTCGACCAACAGTCCCTTATGATCCGGGTCGAGGTGCTGGACGATGACAAAAGCCATGCCGCTTTCCGTTGGGACATGGTCCAGAAAATGCTTCAGGGCCTCCAGACCGCCGGCGGACGCTCCAATGCCGACGACAGGGAACGAAGCGCTCTCTTTTCTGGCTTCGATTCCTTGAAGAACTGGAATCTCCTTCGCTCCGGCCTTTTCGATTATTTGACTCGTTTGCGGGGATTTATCCTGTTTTTTCATGTTGCACCCTTCTTTTCGGTTGCCTACTCAGGAGGATTCATACTTTCAGTCAGTTCACGGGCGATTTCGGCCGAGAAAAACTTGCGCAAACCGCAAGAAGTCCTACATCTTCTAAGATTTCTCCATCCAGGTATTTTTTTCCTGCTCAACCAATCTTGACTATCTTGATGCAATATAATAAAATAATTATTTAATTTAGTGGTTTGTTAAAGCTATTTTCATGTCGCTAATAGTAACAAAAAGCTGCTGCCCCGTTTCAGCGGATAAGCCGGCTTTGCGACAATGCATCTGCCAGAGTCCATTTATTGCGCCAAACGCTCTTGATAGTAAGCCGTTATTCTCCTTGCTCTTGGGTCAGATGACAAAAAAACTTTTTCCAAAACACAGGCATTGGCAAACCCTTGATAATACTGGATTTGCCAACGCCATTTTGTTTATTTGGGCCTTTACAGTCAGATTGTCAACAAGCCTTCCCGCCCCGGATGTGTTGTTCCAAGGTTTTTTGAAGGAAACGGAAACGCGCCTAGAAACTTATCACATCTTTGACGCCGTATTGACTTAATACCGGGGTTAAGATCCGCTGCCGCGAGCGTCTTGCTGTTGCTCATCGGCTGCTACGCGTTACCGGCACCGTCGTGCAAATGACGCGGGCCGACCCATCCCCTGGCCAAGATCAGGCAAGTCACACTTGTGTGAATACCCTTTCCCGTGTTTGCTGTTCCCTGGCGGCCAGTTCATCGTCCCAATATCCTTGACGATTGTAATGACGATGCAGTCCAATCTCATAATTCCGGGTTAACAGAGAGTTCTCCGTGTATTCCTCGGCGTGTTTGATGGCATCGCGGGACAGATTGACAAAAACTTTCGACTGACCCCAACTCACGCTTTCGATCCAGCGTGGTGAAATCAGAACTTTTTTCCCTGGCCACCAGTTGCGTGTATCGATGACGAGATAACGAATCGCCCATGTCTCGTCATCAATGACAAAATCCTCGACATGACCAATCTCGCCGTCCGAGGCCTGAATGTCGTAGCCGCTGACGGCGGAAGTGCTGCGCAAATGGCGATCCCACTTCTTTCCACCCAGGTTGCGGAGGCTTGATTTTTTAAGGTCACGTTCAATGTAGGGATACGGCCCCCAGGTGTATAGACCGTTCCAATACATCGGCCATCCATAATGCCCGTAATAGGACTCCTCGAACTGTTGCGAGACAGGCTTGTCCATGTCCAAGGATGGGCTGTCCTCAATCTGCTTTTTGGTCAAATCAATGGCAATATACTGCTCTTCTTTATTCACGGCAGCCAGCGCATACGGAGAGATCAAAACCTGCCTGCCGGGAAGCCAATTTCCTGTGTCGGCAACCAGATAGCGAATCGTCCAGTGGTGATCGTCGAAGTAAAACTCTTTGACTTTCCCTAGTTCCCCGTCGAGGCTGTGCAGGTTGTAACCTGATAGGGTCTTGGCTTTGTTTAGCATAATAATTATCCTTTCCTTCTCCACGCTATGTTTTTTCGCTGTTGTCTTCCGGCTGTCATACAGATGAACCTCGCGCTGCCGGCATGAAAACGCGTTGGTGGTTGCAGTGGTTTCTTCATTGTCTGTTCATACGTCGACCTGACCATTTCCCCTCAGGATTCGTGTAAAGTGTTAATTCTGCGGGCAGTCCCTCTGATAACGCAACGCGCGTGATGATTAAGGCGGATATGCACTCAAAATAGCCGCTCTTTTTATCCCATTCATCATACTCATAGCTTTCGCCTTTTGCAGAGAGTCTGAATACAGCACCGTTCTGATTGCAGTCTTCATTACTGGCTCTCACCACCTTTTACGGCCAAAAACATTGTCCTGATAAATATGCATTTCCGTTTTTCCATCATGCTTTTTCGTGAGTATCAGCGTGCCCCGAATGCCACGGCGGTCCAGATTGAAGTAGATTTTATGATCGGAAGTATCGAATTGAACTATCATTCTGCCGGGTTTTTCCAAATTGGTATCCATATCTTTCAATCCCCCGTTTTTTGGACTTTGCCAAAAGGCCCCATTTTTTTATTATTGACCCCCGATTCTTCATAGTTTTCTGTGTAGTCGAATTACACTAACAAAACTGTTTCTCAACCCTTTATTTTCAACATTATCCCCCTGCTCGCCCACTCCTTCGTTTCTGAAATGAGGATAAGTGTGATGGATTCTGCATCTTCGCCTGAAGAGAAAAAAGAAAACCCAAATAAGTGGTCCTGCGAAGATCCAGCCGCCCATTATCAGATAACCCGTCTCCACCGAAGCGGCAACCAACAAGCCAAGCAACCCCCCCCCGACGTTAAACACGCCTACCGCAAAGAACGCAAGGGCTAATCCCTTCAGGACATACGCTTGTTGCAGACAGTCATCCGTCAAGGATCTCCTTGAGGAAGCGGCGAGCATGACGCCAACAATCAGCAGCAGCCCTCCAAGCATCATCAGTTCCATGATCTGAATTACCACCTTTTCATCCCCTGGTCTCCAATGAACAACCGAGCCTCCTCACGCGGCCGCTCAGGACTGCAGCTATTTTTCTAAAATGTATTCCTGTATTTATTTGAATAAAAATCTTTAATACGACTCAAATAATTAATGCAATAAGTGTGCCAATGCCATTGGTATTCCAAAAATCCTTACTCCGGCTATAAAACAGCGCATTGGAGCCTTCGTCGGAAACGGACTGATTGGATCACGACTGAGTGTTTGTGTGATGCGATACCAAGCAAAGTTCATAAAGGCAACTGTCTACATTCTCCCATTATTCTTAGCAGGGTAAAGGGTTAGGGGGCACGGGCGGTCATGGCACGTTTATTGCAGTTATAATAATTTCGTTATGCGGGCCGAGAGACTCGGCAGCGACACATTGCCCGGACAGATCGCGAATATGGTTGCCTAAGCCCCGCGAAGCCGCGCGCCCATTCAGGGTCTTGCCGACAAAGCCGCGGGGTTTTCCGTTCCGACCGCGTCGGCTGTTTCTGTCATCGGCAACGCTTTGCGATTACGCGGTATTGAGCTTGGTTCTAAATCGGAAAGGAGCAGATTTATGAATAACGAAAGCCCATCTGAAAAGAAGCCTGTTTACACCTGCCCCATGCATCCACAGGTGCAGCAGCCAAAACCGGGATACTGTCCCAAGTGCAGCATGATGCTGCTCCAGCAGAAGCCTGCGGCGAGTGGCTTCAGATAATAGATTTGTAATCGTTGCGGAAAGAAAGGGGTGTTGTTGTATGGGATATGGATACGGCGGATACGGGATGATGAATGGCGGTTGGTTCGGCGGGGGGCTTTTAATGCTGGTTTTCTGGGGAGTTGTCATTGTGGGAGGCTTCTTTCTGGTCCGTAGGCTGATGAGTCAATCCAAGTCGTCAACAGGGCCTAAGGAAAGCACAGCGCTTGAGATACTGAAACAACGCTATGCCCGCGGTGAAATCAGCCATGAAGAATTTGATCGAATTAAAGCTCGCTTAGCATAGGCGGTCGACTAATTAACACATAAGTGAACAACACTTGGAGGTGGTTTTTTGAAAGGCTGGATTATTGCAGGAATCGTTGTTGTGGTGCTTGTTGGGATGGCTGTAGGCGGCTATAACAGCCTAGTTTCGATGAATGAGACCGTTAACGGCAAATGGGCGCAGGTAGAAAGCCAGCTGCAACGCCGGAGTGATTTGGTGCCTAATCTTGTCGCAACTGTTCAGGGCCTGGCGGCTCAAGAACGAGCTGTAATCCAATCGGTCACGGATGCCAGGGCTAAATTGGCGGGAGCACAGGGTCCCGCGGCCAAGGCGGAAGCGAACGACCAGTTAAGCGGATCGCTTTCGCGGCTGTTGGTGGTGGTAGAGAACTATCCGACCCTTAAATCGGATAAAAATTTCCTGGCGCTGCAAGATGAGCTTGCCGGCACTGAAAACAGACTGGCAGCAGCTCGTAATGATTATAACGATGCCGTTCAGCTATTCAATGCCAAAATTCAATCCTTCCCTTCAGTCCTCTATGCAAAAATGTTCGCCTTCTCGCCCAAAGAGTATTTTAGGGCGGCAGAGGGTGCGAAACAGGTTCCCCAAGTCAAGTTTTAACGCCGGGTAAAGCGAGGTATATAGCATGAGAAAATGGCTGGTTTGCCTGGTGCTGGGGGTATATTTCGCCATCGGCTCAGTTGCCTGGGCCGAGCCGCAAATTCCCCCGGCGCCATCAACCGGCAGCGTCTTTGTTCAGGATTATGCCGGGGTGCTGAGCGGCGATACGAAAAGCCGAATCGACAATCTGGGCAATCAACTGCAGGCCAAGACCAAAGCCCATGTGACTGTGGTGACAGTGAAGACGCTGAATGGCAATCCGATCTCGGAGTATGCGCTGGCCATCCTGCGCCAGTGGGGAGTCGGTGACAAGACCCTCAACAACGGGGTGGTTATCGTCGTCGTGGCCGATCCCCGTCAGCCTTCTCCCCGCACAAGGATTGAGGTGGGTTATGGTCTGGAGGGAGCCCTGCCTGACGCCAAAACCGGCCGCATTCTGGACGACTATATGATCCCGTCTTTCACGCAAGGCGATTATGACCAGGGGATTTTGCGCGGCTATCAGGCGGTCATCGGCGAGGTGGCCAAGGAATACAATGTCGAGATCAATATCCAGCCCTCGGCGCAGGCCCAGCAGCCTTCACAGTCCTGGTGGGATGGGTTGCCCTGGTGGCTGCATATTGCGGTTATTGCCGGACTGCTGCTCTTGTTCGCCATTGACTGGTTATTTTTTGGCGGTACCTTCACCTTTTTATTGTTGTCGCTGTTCCGCGGCGGCAGAGGGGGCGGCGGTTTCGGCGGTGGAGGGGGCGGGGGCGGCGGCGCCGAGCGATAATGGAGAAGAAGAAGCCTTGTGTGTCTAAAAACCGCATAAGGCTTTTTCTATTGAAAAAGAGGCGTTTAGTTCTTTCTCTTTCTACCATAATTCAAAGCCTCCATCGTCGAGATATATTTTATCTGACAATGGAGGCTTACAGATTATTTTTCTACACAACCCTTAATGAACGTGCCCCAGCACTACCAAGGCAACCACGACTAAAAACCACATGATTTCTTCCTCCCTCCCGGTCTACATTTGCAACTTCAAAAAATTATGGTCTTTGACCCTGCGATTTTATTTGCTGATTATAGTGCCAATCACGATTCCAATCAAACCAGCTTCGATTTCATGCATCGTGTTGTCATGGCGTTGATTTTCGTTATTCTGACGATCGTGCCAATCCCGATCGCTCTCGTTATCGTGCCGCTGCATTTCCCGGTCGTGCCGTTCATTTTCCTGACGTTGCCGGTCATCGTGGTCCCGCTGCCTGGCATTATCATGATGATCTTCACCATCCATTTGTACAATCTTCTGCGAACCTTCGTTTTGTAGCGGCGAGGCTTCTATTACAGCTGCACCGAGGCCCACTTGCATGAGACCCGCCAGTGAGTAAATCATCATTTTTTTTGTTATATTATTCATAAAACTTTCCTCCAATTATTTACTTTTCATACCATTAACATTCACTGATTGTTTCCCTTATCTATTGAGAAACATCACTATTACATCCGCCTCAATTTGCTGGATCATTCTCTCATGCCGCTGATTTTCCAGCCACTGCCGATCGTTCCACTCCTGCCACTGTTCATTATCACGACGCTGCAACTCTCTTTCATGTCGTTGCATTTCTATCTCATTGCGATATTGCCGCTCGTTATCCTGGCGGGCATAACGGTCATGGCGCTGATTTTCTTCCCATTGCCGATCATTCCAGTCCCTGGCGTTCTCATTGTCATGTTGTCGCATTTCCCTGCTATGCCGATCGTTTTCCTGCGATTGCCGATCATTATGCTGCTGTTGCCAATCACTTCTTGGCGAAGCCTCTAGTATCGATGCGGTTAAGCCAAACTGCGCAATACCAAACAATAATGAGTAGACAATTACTTTTTTTACTGCTTTTTTCATAACAAAACACCCCTTACCTATTTTTCAATTTATCGTCTATGTTATCCGGCCTGAAAGCTGTTCATTTTTGTCAGAGCAAAACAATCACCGCTTTATCGCTCTTATCAGGGGTGGCACAAACCATTTCTGTCAACTCCCTTCACTTTTCTTGCTTTTGATCAATGGCCTAACCCAATCTATTGGGGTCAACGCCAAAGAAGCATTGTCGCAAGTTTTACATAATATATGTGCAAGAAGCGTGCCAAAGCTAAAATCCTTATATATTCAACTGCGGAGACTATTAGCGCGGCAAGATAAATATTCGCTAATAATGCTCATCATTTGTCAAAACACGAGGTTCTTCCAGCAATTAATTTTGCATAATAAGTTCAATCGCGACATTTACGTAATACGTTAACATCCATATGGTTTTGGTCTGCGTTACAATTTTTTCCGCCGCAGGAGGCGGGGTCAGTATTTATGGTTGTCTAAGGTCGTTGGTACGATTATTGCGTAAGTAAATTAGCACCTGAATAAATTCAGGTGCTAATTTGAAGGAGGTCTTAGCTATGAAAAAGTTAATGCTTTTAGTGGTTGCGCTACTTGTTGTAAGTTATAGTGCAGCAGTAAGTGCGCAGGACAGTCAACATCGGTGGGTAGACACTAATTATCATATACTTGCTGACAATGCCCCATTCCCGCCGAAATTCAATGTCCCACCCCCACCGGAACCGAATAAACAACCTCATCCCATTCCCAATGAACCACCTCAACCCGAACCACTAAATAACCTCAACCAGGATTGCTCCGGCGACAAGCCTGACGAAGCTGTTTCTTATCAAAAAGCACAGAACGGAGCATAACTTAGTTTTCTCCGTTTTGTGTCTTCCTGCTCATGTCGTTCATTTTCCATGCGCGCCCGATATTGCAATTTGTTGTCCTGTCGGTTCCGCTGCTGTTTTTGCTGTGGTAGTTCTTGGCGCTGTTGTTATTTCTTTTGTTGTTGCTCCAGTTGTTGATTCCGCTGCTGCTGTTCTTCCTGTTGTTGTCTTTGTTGTAGCTCCCGCTGTTGCTGTTGCTGTTGCATCTCCTCATGCAATTGTTGTTCCTGCTGATGCTGCAACTGCTTTTGTTGATCCTGCGGTTGCTGCTCCTGCTGTTGTTGTTCCTGGTTTTGCTCCTGCTGATGTTTTTCTTGCTGTTGCTCCCGCAGTTGTTGATCTTGTTGTTGCTCCCGCAGTTGTTGCTCCTGTTGTTGTTCATTGTTTATCGGCGCAGCTACGACTATGGATGCGCTTACTCCGTACTGCACCATACCCGCCAGCAGAGAATAAACAACAATTTTTTTTATCCTTTTATCCATGAAACACCTCCATATTCCCTATTCAAAACGCATTTGTCTTTTTTTCTGCCCGCTTTTCCTGGTTTCACCGCCACAAAGAAATATTGTTTCGTCTTGGGAACCTCCTCCCGCATTAAAATCAGCTACTAGCTTTATTTATGCAAGATATGTACCAAAGCCCTTAGCCACCCATAATCCAACCCTAGCAGGAAATGGCGAAAAATGATCAATGCCACCTGAACGGTTTATGTGTTACGTAAACCGTATTTATCGTACCGGATATGTCAATTTTCCGGTACAGGTAATTGGGCTGCCCCAACCGGGAAGTGGTTCTTAATCCCGCATCTATCAATAAATCGCCGCTTCTTACTCTGTGTTATACGAGAAATCCAGGCTTGGCACGTCTCTTGCACAACTAATGAAGTCAGTTATAAGTAAAAGGGGTGTTTTATGATGAGAAAAGCAGTACAGGGAGTTTACTTAGTCGGAGGCGGAATAGCCTCGCTCGCGGCTGCGGCCTTCCTTATTCGCGACGGAGATCTTCTGGGCCGTAACATCACAATCCTCGAAGAATCAGCCAAGCTCGGCGGCAGTCTCGATGCCGCCGGAACTCCTGAAGACGGCTACGTCATGCGCGGCGGCCGAATGATTGAGAGCAAATATCTATGCACCTATGATCTCTTTTCATCGATTCCTACGCTTGATGAGAGCAAGACGGTTACGCAGGAGATAATCGAGTGGAATGAGACGATGAAAACCGCTTCCCATTCGCGCCTCTTTCGGGGTGGGTGCAGGGTCGACGCTCCCCAGTTCGGGCTCAGCGAAAAACACATCTTGACTATTGAGCGTCTGGAACTTGAACCGGAGGGACTACTCGGACGAAGCAGCATTTCGGATCAGTTCGATCCCGCATTTTTTCAAACAGACTTCTGGTTCATGTGGTGTACCACTTTTGCCTTCCAGCCCTGGCACAGCGCAATTGAGTTTAAGCGTTATCTGGTGCGTTTCACTCATATGGTTTCAGGCTTCAACACACTCAGCGGAATTATGCGAACCGTTTACAACCAGTACGACTCGCTGGTGCGCCCTCTACAGAAATGGCTCGAAGAGCATGGCGTGAAGTTTGAGTTCAATACTCGCGTCACCGACCTTGCTTTCAGCCATGCCGCCGGTGGCTACAATGTCGAAAGTATTCTTTGTGAGCAGGACGGCCATATAAACGTGCTAAAGGTAGGCGAGCAGGATAATGTACTCGTCACCTTGGGATCCATGACCGATGCTTCCAGTTTGGGCTCGATGGATTCGGCGCCAGTACTGAAGGGTAAATCCGCCAGCAATGCATGGGCTCTCTGGGAAAAAATCGCCTTAAGTCAGCCCCTGTTCGGTCGTCCCTCTAACTTCACCGAGCATATCAAGGAATCGAAATGGGTATCCTTCACCACGACTCTTCACGATCCGACCTTCTTTCACCTTATCAGGGATCTCACAGGCAATGTCCCGGGAGAGGGCGGCCTCATCACCTTTCCGGAGTCCAGTTGGTTAGCGTCGATCGTATTGCCTCACCAGCCCCATTTCATCGGGCAGCCGGCGGACGTATACGTCTTTTGGGGTTACGGTCTTTTCGTCGATAAGCCGGGCGACTTCGTGAAAAAACCTATGTCGGCATGCACCGGTCGGGAAATTATGACAGAGATCATGGGGCACCTGCGTATTGAGGCCGATGCCAATAAGATACTTAAAACCTGCACCTGCATTCCTTGCATGATGCCGCTCATCACCAGCCAGTTTCTGCGCCGGTCCAGCGGCGATCGTCCCCAGGTCGTACCAGAAGGCTCGAAGAACCTCGCCTTCATCGGACAATTCTGCGAGATCCCTGACGACGTGGTGTTCACAGTGGAATATTCGGTCCGATCCGCGCAACTAGCAGTTTACTCGTTGCTGGGGCTAAGCCGCACGCCGCCAAGTGTATACAAAGGGCATCACGACCCGCGCATCCTGCTCAAAGCCTTTCTGACGTTACACCACACAACCGCCTAGAAAGTCATGCTCCGTAACGCGAGGTTGAGCACGGTTAAGGGACGTTGCCGGCGAGGGTAATCTTCCGCATCCCAAATTTGAATCATGGTATACGGTCTGCCAGGTAATACCCTCATGATAGATCGGTTTTATCATTGGCAGCGATCTTGGCATAAATGTTCAGTGAAAAAAGCGCCACTTGCTTGGCGCTTTTTTGGGGTTTCAGTCTTTCATTCCGGGATTTATTGTGGCAATAAACGCGGGATTAATCGAAAGTTTATAATTTGCCAGCACTTAAAACGACAGGAGATGATCCTGCCGTTAACTTATAGACAAAGCGGGAAACGGGAGGGGAATTTCTCCGCTGCGCACAATATCTTTTCCGACAAAAAGAAGCCGTCGAAACTCTGTCAGTCTGGGGCCAGGGGCATTCAAACCCAAAGGACACCGCCGCCGGCGATGTCCTTTTTGTTAAAAATACGGTTTAAAGTGACAGAACCCGGGCCAGCTCATACTGGTCACAGTCGATGCCCCGCTTGCCGGCGAAGGCTTCGCTATAGGGTACGGTGGTGATGTCGCCTTTTTGCCAGGCCACCAGGCAGTTGAGTTCGTCGGCGAGAATGCAGTCGATGGCCTTGCCGCCCATCCGGCTGCCGATGATGTTGTCGGTGGCGGTGGGGCTGCCGCCGCGCTGGATGTAGCCAAGCACGGTGACGTGGGTGGCGTAGCCGGTCTTGGCAGCGATCTGGGCGGCGACGTCATAGCCTTTGCCGGCGCCCTCGGCGACGATGACGATGCTGGACTGCTTGCCGCGCTGGTGACCCTGACGGAGAACATAGCAGACTTCCTCGATGGACATCGGCACTTCCGGCACCAGGATGAGCTCGGCACCGCCCGCCAGCCCGGCGGCCAGCGCCAGTTGGCCCGAATGCCGCCCCATGACCTCGATGATGGCCACCCGTTCGTGGGAGGCGGCGGTGTCGCGGATTTTGCTGGCGGCGTCGAGGATACTGTTCAGGGCGGTGTCAAAGCCGAGGGTATACTCGGTGCCGGCCATGTCGTTGTCGATGGTGGCCGGAATGACAATGGTGCTTACACCGGCCTCAGCCAGTTTCTGGGCCCCGGCCATCGACCCGTCGCCGCCGATGACCACCACTGCCTCCAGTTTGTGTTTTTCGATCTGCCGCAGGGCGGCGGAAAACCCTTCCTCGGTCTTGAAAGCTTCACTTCTGGCGGTCTTGAGGACGGTACCGCCCTGGTTGATAATTCCGCCCACCGTGCTCAGCTGCATCGGCAGGAAGTCGCCGCTTATCAGACCCTGATAACCCCGTAGCACCCCCAAAACCTCGAAACCGTGATAGAGCCCCTTACGGGTGACGGCGCGAATCACGGCGTTCATGCCGGGAGCGTCGCCACCGCTGGTCAGTATCGCGAACTTTTCCATCGACATCGGCTGTACCTCTCCTCCTGTTCCTGATCGGAACCGGTCATTATTATGAGTATGAATGTTATTTCGACATAACCGGAAATTCACCCTGCCGCCGGCGTTATTTCCAGGGAAGATCAGGCCTGGCAAAAATCCGGCGCCAGCATAATCGCGTCCGGCCAAGCCGGGCGAAACAGTCGACCGGTTTTGGGACAGCCTATTATCGAAAGACGGATAAAGCGAATTACGATTTTTTTCCTTCAGGACAAAAGGTATTCCTGGCAGCACGTGGAATTTTTATTTGTTAATCTTTATGAAAGGATGTTTTCTTTGCATCGTATCGGAATCTTGCAACTGACCCAGCATCTTGATGACGCCGTGCAGGGTTTCAAGGCGGGGTTTTCTGCCTGCGGCCCGGAGGTGGCATTCGAATACCGCTGCGCCGACGGCAACGCCGCCCTGCTGCCCGGCCTGGCCGGCGAGCTGGAAAGCCTGGGCGTTGAGCTGATTTTTGCCTGTTCCACCCCTGCGGCGAAAGCGGCCATGGCCCTCGCGGCCGATATTCCGGTGGTGTTCACTCCGGTGTTCGATCCGGTGGGATCCGGCTTGGTGGCGACACTGGACAAGCCGGGCGGAAAGGTCACCGGGATGGCGGGGATGGTACCCGCCCCGGCCAAGGTGGCCTTTATCCGCCAGCTCCTGCCTGCGGCGAAAACCATTGCTGTGCTCTATCACAGCGCCGATCCCAATTCTTTGCTGGAGGCCGGTCATTTTTCGGCTGCGGCTGAAGACCAGTTCCAGGTTCTCCCCTTACCGGTGGACCGGCCGCAGGACTTGTCGCTGCTGGGGGAACGGCTGACCGCATCCATGGACGCGCTGTTTTTGCCTATCGGGAAAATCGTCGAGGAGAATTTCGCCACTGTGGCCTATTACGCCGACCTTGCGGCAATACCGGTCATCGCCTCAAGCGGCGCCAACGTTCCGGCCGGGGCGCTGGGTGCGCTGGTCGCCGACCACTATAAACTCGGCCTGGCCTGCGCCGCCCAGGCGGCAAGAATTCTGGCAGGCGCCGACCCGGGAGCGATAGCGGTGGGTTCGGTGGACAGGCCCGACATTCTGTTGAACCGTTTCGCGGCCGGCAATCTGGACATCGAGTTTTCAGCCGCCCTGGCCGCCGCCGCCAAAGAAATTTTCGAATAAATTAGGAGATGAAGCTCTTTGTTGTTGTCTCGCCAATCCGTCGAACTGCTGGCACCCGCCGGCAACTGGGACTCGCTGGAGGCCGCCGTGGCCGCCGGAGCCGACGCCGTCTATCTTGGCGGCAAACGCTTCAATATGCGGCTGCACCGCAGCGACGCCAATTTTGATGATGAAAAGCTGGCCCGGGCCTGCGAGTACACTCACGCCCATGGGGTGAAGCTGTACATCACCGTGAACAATCTGATCAGCCAGCAGGAGCTGCCGGCCCTGCGCGATTACCTGAAACTGCTCGCCGCCATCAAGCCGGATTCCCTGCTTGTCCAGGATCTGGCCATGCTCCAGCTTGTCCGGCAGCTGGGAATCACCATCCCGCTGCACGCCTCGGTGATGATGAACATCCACAGCGAGGAGGCGGTGCGGACGCTCCAGGAATACGGCGTCACCAGGGTTGTCTTCAACCGGGAGATGTCGCTGGAGTCGTTGGCCCTGGTCCGGGAACGCACCGGCATTGAGCTGGAATATTTCGTCCATGGCGATATGTGCATCGCCCAGAGCGGTCAATGCCTCCATTCAGGGGTAGTGTTCGGCCAGAGTTCCAACCGGGGCCGCTGCCTCAAGCCCTGCCGCTGGCCTTATGAGTTTGTCGCCGGCGGGACCGGCCGTACTTTCGCCGATCCCGGTCCGCTCAAGCTGGCAATGAACGATATGTGCCTCTACCGGCATCTGCCCCAGCTTATCCAGTCGGGGGTGTCCTCCTTCAAGCTGGAGGGACGGATGCGCACCGCCGATTTCGTCGGCCGGATGGTAAGCATATACCGCCGGGCCATCGACCGTTATATCGCCGATCCCAGCGGCTACACCCCCGACGAGACCGACTGGCAGAGCCTGCAGGAAAATCGGGCCCGCGACTTCACCACCTGTTACGCCTTCGGTAATCCCGGAGCCGGCGCGGTGGGTTTCAGCGGGGCACGCGAACCAAGGTCCTTCAGCCAGGCGGTAAAGGAAGCCGGCATGGCCGCTCCGGCCGCGCTGAAACTCAAACCAGAGCGTACCCCGGCAAAACCGGTTTCGCCCCGCCTGACGGTCAGGGTGGCGGACCTTCCGTCCCTGCAGGCGGCCTATGAAGGCGGCGCAGATATAGCCTATGTCGGCGGCGAGGCCTTCAAACCGGCCCGCGCCTGGACCCTGGAGCAGATCGCCACCGCCATCGAACTGGCCAAGCGGCAAAAAAAAGCCCTGGTGGTTACAACCCCCAGGATCACTACCTTGCGGGAATGCGGCGAACTGGAGCAGCTTTTTACGGCTCTGGCCAAACTTCAGCCCCAGGGGGTCATGGTCAGCAATATCGGTGCACTGCGGCTGGCCCGCCGCTTTGGCAGCCTGCCGGTGCACAGCGACTTTTCCTTCAGCCTGTTCAACTCCGCCGCGGCCGGCTGGCTGCAAAGCCATGGGGTGGTGAAGGCCACCGTCTCGCTGGAGGCGTCCGGGGAACAGCTTCTCGACCTGGCGGCAGAAAGTCCGCTGCCGCTGGAGGTTATCATCCACGGTCCGCTGGAAGCGATGGTGATGGACTACTGCCTGCCCAAGGCTCTGGCGGCCGATGAGACGGCGGCCGGGCTGTGCGGCGACATTTGCGGCGACGGCGAGTACGCCCTGCGGGACAGCGCCAACCAGCTGCATCCGGTGAAGATCGACCAATACTGCCGCAATCATGTCCTGCTGACCAACGACTTGTGCCTGCTGCCCCACCTGGCGGCCCTGTACGCCGGCGGTATCAGCCATTACCGGATCGAAGGGCAGCACTACTCTGCAGCGCTCGTCGGTGAGGTCACCGCAGTCTATCGGCGGGAGCTGGACAGACTGGCCGGCGGGTCAGGGACAGACTTCGACCCGGCCCTGCTGACGGCGCTGGCGGCCGGCTCGCCGCGGGAACTGGGTATCGGCGCGTATCGCTACCGCGCGTCGCGCTAGGAAGAGGGGAAATAAAAGATGTATATCGGTCCGGAGGAAATCCTGCGCAAGAAGCGTGAATATCTGATTCCCTGCCTGTATCATTTTTACAGCAAACCGATGCAGCTGGTCCGCGGTGATATGCAGTATGTCTGGGATCATAGCGGCAAACGCTACCTGGACTGCTTCGCCGGAGTCTCGGTGATCAACTGCGGTCACTGTCATCCGGAAATTACCAAGGCGGTGGTCGAACAGGTCACCACCCTGCAGCATGTCTGCAACATCTACCTGACAGAGAACATGGTCAACCTGGCCGAACGCCTGGCCGCCATCGCCCCCGGCCGGCTGCAGCAGTCGTTTTTCTGCGCCAGCGGCAGCGAGGCCAACGAAGGCGCGGCCCTGCTGGCCTCTATTTACAGCGGCCATTCCGAGTTTCTCAGCCTGCGCCACGGTCTCCACGGCCGCACCAAGCTGACCATGAGCCTTACCGGACTCAGCATGTGGCGGACCGACACCAATCCGGTCGGCGGCATCAGCTTTGCCCCCACCCCCTACTGCTACCGCTGCCCGATGGGCAAGCGGCATCCGGAATGTGACCTGGCCTGTGCCAACGAAATCGAAACGGTGATCAATACGGCGACCTCGGGCCGGGTGGCGGCGCTGTTCGCCGAACCCATCCAGGGCAACGGCGGTATCATCACCCCGCCAGCCGGTTATTTCAAGCGGGTCAGAGATATCCTCGACAAGTACGGCATCCTGCTGATCGTCGACGAGGTCCAGACAGGCTTTGGCCGCAGCGGCAAAATGTTCGCCATCGAGCACTACGGCGTCGAACCGGATATTATGACTGTGGCCAAAGCCCTGGCCAACGGCACGCCGGTGGGTGCCTTCATCACCAGGCCGGAAATCGCCGCCAAGTACACCCGCCCCGGCGCCTCGACCCTGGGCGGTAACCCGGTTACCTCTGCAGCTGCGCTGGCTACGCTGGAGGTTCTCGCCAAGTACGACCTGCCGGCGAAAGCGGCAGAACTCGGCGCCTATCTCAGGGGAGGTCTTGAGAATCTCCAGCAGCGGCATCCGATCATCGGCGATGTCCGCGGCCTGGGGCTGATGCTGGGGGTGGAGCTTGTCCTGCCGGACAAGGACCCGGCGGTCAGTCAGGTCGATCAGGTGCTGGAAAAGATGAAAGACCGGGGCTTCTTGGTGGGGAAAAATGGCCTCCACCGCAATGTCCTGGCCTTTCAGCCGCCGCTGGTCATAACAATGCAGGATATCGACGCCCTGCTGTCCAACCTGGATGATGTCCTGGCTTCCCTGTAAATTCTCAGCCCCGCAGAAATCGTCGCTCGCCCTGTTTTTTCGTACGGACGTCCCTGACTTCAGCCATATACCGCGGATGGCGGCGTCTTTCTCCCGATAACCGCCGAGCGTGGGCGGTAAAAACCAGAATCGCGGTAAGCGCCCATACTACTGCGAAGGCTCGCCCCCATACCGACACCAACGCATCGGGCATGGCCAGGAAAAACAACGCCAGCATTGCGGTAACCGCAATCAGGCTGATCAGCGACCCGAACCGGCCTGCCTTTTCCCTGAACAGTACTGCCACGGCCTGACCCCCTTTGTCTGAGGAATCTCCAGTAATGTATATGCAGACATGGTTTCCAATATTATACATAAATTTTCCAATACACTTCCAGCGGAAGTGTATTTTTTTGCCTTCGGTGCCTGCGGCGACAAAAAACGGCGGAAGCCTGTCTTTAACTAACCGGCTTCCGGGCTGTCGCCCCACTTGCCGCAGCGATCGCCCCACCGGGCCAGGACCTTGTCGGCAAGCCCGACTTCCACCACTTCGCACTGATTCGGACAGCCGGCGCATTCGAAGCTGGCGGAGCGAAAACGGTGATCCACCAGACCGAGGCCGCGAAATTTGCTTTTCTGCTCATCGGCTACCGCTTCGGCGGCCAACAGTGCCGCGCCGATCGCCCCCATCACGTCGTAGCAGGGCGGCACCATCACCGGATAGCCCAGCGCTTCCTCAAAGGCCTGTCTCATGCCGCTGTTGGCCGCCACCCCACCCTGAAAGACCACCGGCGGGCAGACCGGTTTGCCTTTGCCGACATTGTTCAGATAGTTACGGACCAAGGCTTGGCACAAACCGCCGAGAATATCGGCGATGGGATGACCGGCCTGCTGCTTGTGAATCATGTCTGATTCAGCGAAGACGGCGCAGCGTCCGGCCACCCGGGTCGGGGTCCGGGATTCGGAAGCGCGGCGGCCGAATTCTTCAATAGGGATGTTCAGCCTGGCAGCCTGCTGGTCCAGGAAAGAGCCTGTCCCGGCCGCGCAGACGGTATTCATGGCAAAATCGGTGACAATTCCGTCCCGGATAATGATGATCTTCGAGTCCTGACCACCGATTTCGAAGACGGTCCTGACCTCAGGCACGAGATGCATTGCGGCCACGGCGTGAGCGGTGATCTCGTTCTTGACGGTGTCGGCTCCGACGATCACACCGGCCAGGTGCCGCCCGCTGCCTGTGGTACCGACACCGGCGATGTCCGGGGCGGAAATCCGCCGGCCGATTTCCCGCAGGGCCTGCTGGATGGCCTGAATCGGCTGCCCCTGGGTTCTCAGATATACTGTGGCGACCACCTGCAGCTCAGAATCCAGAGCCGCGATATTTGTGCTTACCGATCCGACGTCAATACCCAGAAATATTTTCAATGCAGTAGCCTGCCTCCTGTTGCGAAACCCGTTTTTACCTATTATGCCCTGTCCTGGAAATAACCATGCAGCAACCCGGGGGCGGGAAGGCAGCGGCAGAAAGTACCAAGGATAACGTTGTTATCGTCGCAAACACTAGGAGTACGGGCTATTTGGCAAGGATAAGGCACAAATAGCGGGGATGGCGGGGACCCACAAAGCGACCGGACGGACGAAGCTCCAGATGAAAGCGCCGCACGGAACAGTTCGGGAAAGAGGTACCACATGAGCGACCCTATGCCTGTGAACCTGGAGCCGATGCTGGCCAAACCGGGGAAACTGCCGGAAAACTATGTCGACTACGGGTTTGAAATCAAATGGGACGGCCTGCGGGCCATCGCTTATATCGCCGCTGGCCGCGTCACGCTTCAGAGCCGGAACCGCAAGGACATTACGGCCCAGTATCCGGAACTGGCGGCGTTGGGCCAGGCCGCCGGCGGGCGCAGCCTTGTCCTGGACGGGGAAATTGTGGCCTTCGCCCCGGACGGACGGCCTTCCTTCCCGTCGCTGCAGCACCGGATGGGCCGGAAGTCGGCTTCCGTCATCGAAAAACTGTCGGCCGCCATCCCGGTCAGTTATATGATCTTCGATATCCTGCACCTGGACGGCGCTTCGCTGCTGGCACGGCCGTATCGCGACCGACGGGAAGTTTTGCACGCCCAGGGTCTTGAAGGAGATTCCTGGCGGACTCCCCTCTACCGGGGCGGCGAAGGACCGGCGATGGTGGCCGCCAGCAAGGAGATCGGTCTGGAAGGCGTCGTCGCCAAGCGACTGGATAGCCGCTACGAAGCCGGCAAACGCAGCGGTGCCTGGATTAAGATCAAGAATCAGCACCGTCAGGAACTGGTCATCGCCGGCTGGATTCCCGGCGGCGGCCGGCGCAGCGGCAAAGTTGGCGCCATTCTGACAGGGTATTATGATGTTACGGCGGCAGAAGCCGCAAGACGCGGCGAATCGCAACGACTGCGCTTCGCCGGCAAAGTCGGGACAGGGTTTTCCGATCTGACGCTGGACCGCCTGAAGGAGGCTTTCGCAGTACTCGAGTGCCCGACAAGCCCCTTTGCCGTGAAGCCGCCTTATCCGGACGCCGTCTATATCGAGCCGTCGCTGGTGGGCGAATTTGAATTCACCGAATGGACTCCCCATGACACCCTCCGCCATCCCTCCTTCAAGGGACTGCGGACTGACAAGGAGCCGACCGCCGTTATCCGTGAATGATCTTAGGAGGCTGAGCTTATGCCAAGACCGGTGTGGAACGGGACAATCACCTTCGGATTGGTCAACATCCCGGTGAAACTGTACAACCGAACAAAAAAAACGGCGGTCCGCTTTCACCAACTGCGCAAAGGCGACGGCTGCCGGATTCAGTATAAAAAGGTCTGCCCCAGCGACGACGAAGAAGTCGGCAACCAGGAGATCATCCGCGGCTACGAAGTTTCCCCGCAGCGGTACATCCGGGTGAGCGCCGAAGAACTGGACGCGCTGTATCCCGAGGCGACCAGGGCCATCGAAATCGAAGATTTCGTGAAACTGCAGCAGATCGATCCTGTCTATTATCAGCAATCCTTTTATCTTGTCCCTGATCAGGGGGCGGCAAAATCCTACGCCCTGCTCAGGCAGGCGATGGAAAATACCGGACGGGTGGGCGTCGCCCGGTTCGTACTCCGGAACAAGGAATATCTTGCAGCCCTGCGGCCGGTTGGCAGGACACTGGTTCTGTCGGCCATGCTTTTTCAGGAGGAAATCGTCGACGCCAGTCTTCTGGGAAACGCCGTTCCGGCCGAAGCCGGGCCGGAAGGCAGCGAACTGCAGATGGCTGTAAAACTGATCGAGTCGATGACAGTGGACTTTGATCCGGCCAGATATCGCGACACATTCCGGCAGCGGCTGACGGCGCTGATCGAGAGCAAAGCCGAGGGCGAGCAACTGATATCCCGACCGGCCGCACCGGATAAAAAAGGTAAGGTGATCGACATCATGGCCGCGCTGGAAGCCAGCCTGGCGGCGTCCAAGGGAAAAGTCCCGGATAAGCCCCGGCGCAGAAAAGGTGTCGGCCTAAAATAGCGTTCCTCGGCGGCGGCTGCTATGTTCACATCGCCGGTAAATCAACATAATATATAATGACGAAGCTTCTCCGGGCTTTGTCTCGCATATCTACCTCCTTACAGGCCCGGCCCACCAGCCGGGCCTCAGACCGTTGCGGTCTTTTTTCGGTTGGCGGCGCTGGCGGAGAATTGACAGTAACTGATCACTTCCGTCGGCATATTATGTATTAGGTTCGTCAGTTCCATTACTTGAGTGAGGAGGTAGATGTATGTCTCGCAAACCGATGAAACGGGCCTGGGAAGCTCCTGATTTCATGGATTGGGATGATGACAGACAGGAAACGCCCGGCACACCGGCCTGCGCCCCAGCTTGCAGCCCGTCCTGCAGCCCCTCCTGTGCGCCCTACTGCATCCCGTCCTGCAATCCTTCCTGCGTCCCGTTCTGCACTCCATCCTGCACCCCGTCCCAATGCTTCCCAATCCAACCGTCGTGTTATCCGTCCCAGGGATATTGCCGCCCGGCCTCGGGAGGCTGCTACCCAGGTGGCTCTTGCCGCCCGCGATCTGGACGCGAATAGAATAATACATCGCCCGGGAAGGAATCCCGGTGATCTTGACCAGCCAGCCATCGCCAGAGGGTGGTGGTTTTTTTTGTCACGACGAAAAAAAAAGACGGGGCGGGACATCTCCCACTCCGTCTTGTTGATATTTTCCAGTGGCTACAGGGTCACCCGGGCGCCGATCCCTTTCTTCAGGGCTTCGGCCACGGCGTAGCCGGCGGTGGCCAGGTCCTGGATCGCAACTCCGGTGGTGTCGAAAATGGTGATTTCCGCCGGATTGGTTCGGCCGGGTTTTGTACCGTTGATGATTTCGCCGATTTCAGCGGCGATGGATTCTTTTTGAATGATGCCGGCGTCGTAAGCGTGCTGGCATTCACCCAGATACAGACACTGGCTGATGTTGTCGACGACGATGGTGGCCCGGGCGAAAATCGCGGGATCAAGTTCCTGTTTGCCGCGGGTATCGGTACCGACGGCGTTGATATGGGTGCCGGGTTTGACCCAGTCGGCCATCACCACCGCCTGGTAACTGGGGGTGGTGGTCACAACCACGTCAGCTGCGGCGACGGCTTCCCGCGCATCTGCCGCCACGCGGATCTTCTGCGGCAGGTGAGCCATGTCCCGAGCCAGGGCTTCGGCTGCCGGAGCCATGATGTCATAGAGGTAGATTGTTTCGATGCCAGGCAGAATCCTGAGGGTGGCCTCCAGTTGGCCGCGGCCCTGCTGCCCGGAACCGATGACCGCCAGCACCCGGCTGTCAGGGCGGGCCAGGTATTTGCAGCCGATGGCCCCGATGGCGGCGGTGCGGACTTTTGTCACATAGTTGGCGGCGACCAGGGCGCAAGGCTGACCGGTCTCGGGACTAAACAGCACCATCACCGACTGGTGGCTGGTCAGGCCTTTGCTGTTGTTGTTCTTCCAAAAGCCGCCGGCCTTGAAACCCAAAGTTTCCTGGGTCTCGAGATAGCCGGACTTGATGCCGAAAATCCCCTGATGGCGTTTGATCTCCTCCCGGACGACGGGAAAGGCGTGGCTTTTGCCGCGGTTGTAATCGCCAAAAGCCTGCTCGATCATCCGCACGTTCTCCTCAAACGAAACCAGGCTCGCCACTTGCTGATCATCCAATACGATGACTTCGGCCATTTAAGAAACCTCCTACTTATAATGAATATATTTGTTCATCCGGATTAAGAAGACTTATAAAGTTCCCAGAACTGCCGGTAGTCGAGGATAGAGTCCTGTTCCGCCTTTTCCCTGGCCTCATTTACCGCATCATAGTTATTTTTGAGAATATCGGTAATATCCTTATCCAGGCCGCCGGCCAGGGACAGATCTTCCAGCACCTTGATGGTCTGCTTTGCTGACATTGCCTGCCGGTAAGGCCTGTGCTCGGCTACGGCGGTAAAAACGTCGGATACCGCCATTACCCTTGCTCCCAAAGACAAGTCCGCTCCCTTGATATGGAAAGGATAACCATTACCGTCAATACGCTCATGATGAAACGATGCCCAAGAATTGATCGTGTCAAAGTCGGCAATCGGCTTGAGCATATAATAACCGTAATAGGTATGGCGCCGCACCAGATTCCACTCTTCCGGGGTTAAGCAGCTGGTTTTTTCGAGAATTGTGACCGGAATGGCCAGTTTACCAAGATCGTGCAGGTAACCTGCGATCCGCATCATAAAGCATTCCCGTTCGGAATAGGGAAGCAGCCGGGCCAAGGCTTCGGCCGTCGCCGCCACCCCAAAAGAGTGGGAAGCAGTAAATTGACTGCGAAAATCAATCATTTTGGCAAACAGTTTCGTTAAACTGAGAATTTCCGCAGCATCCATAACCAGCGGGCCATCAGGCGGAATGGTTTTATGTATATTGGGGGTTGTCAGACTTGCGACCACGTCCAGCCAAAAGTACTCTTTCTCACTTAACCGCTTAAAACAATCAACCAATTGAGGATGAAACATTTTGTTGTTCCGGGCTTCAATCGTCGCGAGGATATGCGGGACTTGAGAAAATATCTCTTTACGGCTATCGATCAGTACTGCAATTCTATCGGCGAGATGAATAATGTGACTCTCCAGCGGTACCGCCTTCTTTTCAAACTCAACCCCTTTACCGTCTTGCCAGGGAACATGATGGAAGCGGACGATCTCGGCCGAATTGGCAAATGGCGAAAACAGGCTGAGAAGCCGATAGCCTGTCTCAGCATGCCCATGAGGGTTTTCAAGTTCGAAGGACAGGCTTTCAACCCGTTCTCTTAATGACAGAGCGCCGATATCATGCAATGTTCCCGCCAGTAAAAGTTCTTTGCGTTTCGCCATAGGCAAGCCTAGCTCACTGGCCAGGTCAAACGCGATATAAGCGACTTGCTTATGATGGTTTGCCACCGCAGGGCTTATTAAATCCATGGCCGAAGACAGCGATGACGCCAACTCAAAAATAGGAACCTGCAATTCTTTGATCAATTTAATTCCTCCGCTGAAGCAACTATACTCCCGCTACATCCAGATGCGTTTATGAACGATGATTTCCACTCACCCGGAAAAATTACCTGCAACACTTGGCATTTTTCGCTTAAATAGTTGCTGGCATCCCTTCCCACACACCAGCGCCTGCCGCTTATAGGCGCCGTCACTGCAGCGGCGGCGGCACAAGAAAAAGACCCAGCTCCCCAGCCAGGTCCGACGGCTATATCTTATTCGTCCGTTTCTTCTGTCTTTCGGTCTTCGGCCTGGCTTTGCGCTTTTTCGCGTTTTGCATCGTAGTTGGCTTGTTGGCGTCTGAGTCTGGCCACTTGTGCGGTGTCTACCGGTTGAAGTTTGCTGCCGTGGGCTTCCAACAGCATTTTTTCAACTTCTTCCTTCGTTAATGTATAGGTAGTTGTTTTCTGTGCTTCTTTTCCCATCGCTTATTCCCCCTCGTAATGATCTCACCCCTGTAGACTGTGTCGGTTTTCAGCTGCAATGGCTACTCGATTATTTTTAGCCTGTTTGCGGAGTTTTAACAGGTTAATAATTTATAAATCATTCCAAATAGCAGCCCATCGCCTTCTATTGTGATTTGCCCCGGCAGAGTATAGGCCACTGTTCGGTAACGACGCCGTTTTCCACGACATGGATCTCGTCGTAAAGATTGCAGGTGGGACAGGCGTGATTGGGAATAATCTCGACCTTGTCGCCGATGTTGAGTTTGGCGTGGGCCTCGCTGCTGAGAATGACGCCGTGCTCATCGTATACTTTCTGCAGTCTTAGATCACCGAACCCTTTTACCAGTCCGTAGCCGGGGGTATGGCATATTCCTGCAGCCCGGGTAAAGGAGGTAAGGGCCTTGCCGCCGGCGTCGATGACGATTCGCTCCGGGGTGGGTTTGGAAACTACCGTGGCCAGGACGGAAAGGGCACAGCGGCTGTAGTCGCCGATGGCGTGGCCCTGGGCGGCGTCCATGTAAATATAGGTCCCTGGCCGGATCTCGGTCACTCCCGGCAATACGTCGCCGTGCAGGAGGGACGGCGTGGCGCCGATGCTGACTTCCTCCACCGCAATCCCTTTAGCCCTAAGGCAGCGGGCGACATCGAGGATATCCTGCTGGCTTTTGGTCATCCGCCTGACGCATTCGGCCGGGTCCGGCGCGCCGTAAGTATGCCCCTCATGGGTAAACAGGCCGCGCAGTTTCAGGCCGGGCGTCATGGCGATAAGCTCTGCCAGCCGCAGTCCTTCCTCCGGCGACAGAACCCCGCTGCGGTCTTCGCCTGTCTCCACCTCGATCAGAACTTCCAGGGGCTTGGCCTCGGCCTGGAAATGCCGGCCCAGCGCCTCCACCTGTTCACGGTTATCCACCCCGACAGCGATCCGGATGCGGCGGTTCAGGTCGCGCAGGCGGCGGAATTTGGCGTCACCGTAAATCTCGTTGGCGATGAAAATGTCGTCAAGGCCTGCCGCGGCCATGACTTCGGCTTCGCCGACCTTGGCCACGGTAATGCCGCTGGCCCCTGCGGCCACCTGAAGCCTGGCCGCAGCCGGCGTCCGGTGGGTCTTGGTGTGGGGCCGGAGCTTGACGCCCCAGCGGCGGGCCTTGTCCATCATCAGCCGGATGTTGGCTTCCATCAGGGATTTGTCGAGAAGGAGAGCCGGGGTATCCAGTTCTATAACCTTTGTCACAACCATACTCCCTTTATTGCAGTGTCAACTTTTCTAGCTCAATTCTGTGGAACGCCGCCAAACTCCTTCACCGAAAAGCAATAAAAAGCGCAAGTGACGGCTGACGCCTGAGACCGTTCCGAAACTTCGTCGCAGCCGGCAATACGCGGAGACCGCAACATGCCGGACAGACGAAGCTCCGGACATCTTTGCGGTCTCCGCGGCCTGAAGTCGGGTGGAAAAACGGTCAAGTCCCGTTCCTTTCCATCCCGTTTGCCTTTTTACCTATCGTTTTCCCTTTTATCAGAGCTGTTTCGGCGGACGTTTCTTCAGCAGTTCGGTGAATTCGGCCTGATCCAGGCTGTACAGGGCGTCAAGGAACTGCACCGCGAAGGTGCCGGGGCCTTTGCAGCCGCTCGCCGCTTTCTGAGCCGCGGCGCCGTAGAAGGCCAGGGCTGCCAGCACTCCCAGTTGCCGGTTGTCGGCCACCGCCAGGAAAGCGCCGGTCAGGGAGGTCAGGGCGCAGCCTGTCCCTGTCACCGACTGAAGGAGGCTGTGACCGGTGGTATTGGCGAAAACCGCGCCGCCGTCGGTGACATAATCGGTTTCGCCGGTGGCGGCCACCAGTGCTCCGGTCTGGCGGGCGAGCCCCTGGACGGTCTCGGTGTCAAGGTCGCCGCCCAGGCTGTCCACGCCTTTTACCCGACCGGACAGGCCGGCCAGGAAACTGATTTCGCCGTAATTGCCGCGGATCAGGGCCAGCTTTATGTCATGGATGATGCGGTCCGCATTGGTGTTGCGGTAGGAGGTGGCCCCCGCCCCCACGGGATCGAATACCACCGGAGTGCCGCAAGCGTTGGCGCTTTGTCCGGCTTTCAAAAAGTAGTCCACCTGGCGGGGATGCAGGGTACCAATGTTGAGAACAAGTACACCGGCTATCTTCGCCAGTTCCTCGGCTTCCTGCTCGCCTTCGGACATGATCGGCGACGCCCCCACCGCCAAAAGGACATTGGCGGTGAAGTTGGTAACCACGGTGTTGGTGATGTTGTAGACCAGCGGCTGCCTGGTCCGGACCGCCTGGCGAACAGCCCACAGTTGGGCGATATCAATCATTTTATAACCCCCTACTTGTCAATCCTGCAGCTTAAAGGCCTGGATGATGCGCCGGGCCGCGTCCGCCGGGTCGCCGCTGTCGAAAATGGCGGAAATGACTGCCGCTCCGTCGGCTCCGGCAGCCGCCACCTGGTCCACGTTGGCCGGTCCAATGCCGCCGATGCCCACAATGCGGGCCGACGGGAACTCGGCTCTCAGCCGGGCGACGACCGTCAGGCCGCAGACCGCCTTGGCGTCTTTTTTGGTGGTAGTGGCGAAGACCGGCCCGACGCCGATATAATCGGCGCCCTGCAGCAGGGCCTCCCGGCCCTGTTCATAGCTGGTGGCCGACACGCCGATGATCCGGCCGGGAAAAAGAGCCCGGGCCGCGACCAGCGGCAGATCGTCCTGGCCTACGTGCAGCCCGTCGGCTTCCACGGCCAGGGCGATATCCAGACGGTCGTTGATGATGAGCGGCACCTTGTATTTTTGACTCAGGACTTTCAGCTTGCCGGCCTCCTGCAGCATCTGCCGGCTGCTTCTGGTTTTGGCGCGGTACTGCAGAACTCCGGTCCCGGCGGCCAGAACCTGCTCGATGACACCATCAATGCCGCTCCTGTCGAGATAATAGTCGTCGGTAGCCAGATACAGCCGGTAATCAATATTTTTCATCCGTGTATTCCCCCATCCCAATAAACTTCAATGCAGTGCAGTGTTTTTCAGCGGCCGGCTTCAGCCGGCGGCAGGGTTTGGATAAAGCCGCGCACCAGAGCGCGGTATTCGGCTTTGTCGGCGAAAATGGCCATAGCGTGGCCCACTTTGGGAAAGGTGTGCATTTGCCGGTAGCCTGCGGTTGCCGCGTAAAGCTGGCGACACATGGCCACAGGCACCAGCGGGTCGGCTTCGCCGTGCAGATACAGCACCGGAGTAGTCACCTTCGCCACCGACCGCAGCGGCAGAACGTCGTGGTAGAGGAACCCGGCCTTCAGGTAGGCGACGATGCTGGAATATTTCAATAAGATACTGATCAGCAGCGGATTGTGCAGGCTGAGGCTGGCATCGAGCTGCTGGGTCAGGAGATCCTCCAGACTGGAGTAGGCGCTGTCGGCGATATAGAAGTTCACCCGCCGGGAGGACTCGTTCAGTTCGGCGTGCAAAAGAGCGGTAGCCGCCCCCATCGATACGCCGTGGACCCCGATGACGCCTTGGGGTTGCCGCTGTTTCAGCCAGTCCACCCATTGGTCGAGATCGTATTTCTCATAATGGCCCCAGGTCAGCGAATCGCCGCCGCTGGCGCCATGGGCCCGCGAGTCGTAGATGAGAAGGTTGTAACCGGCTCCGAGGTACAGATCGGCGTACCACAACCCCATCAGGCGGCTGGCGGACACGCCGTGGACAAAAATAACGGTCTTGTCGGATGGCGTGGGACTGGGCAGGTAGGTCCCCTGAAGGGGATAGCCGAAACGGGACTGGATGGTGACGTCCTGCCAGGACTTCGTCCGCTTGCCCTGGTCCAGCTCAGCCTGCAGCGAGTTAAACCGCTCCAGCCCGATGCGGGTGTTCAGCACGCAGAACTCATCGTAAAAAACGGCTCCGATAAGCAGCCCGGCCGTGTTGACAAGGACTGCCGCCACCACCACCAGGACAAGGGCAACCCGCCGCCAGATTTTTCGTTTGTGAGAGCGGTACTCGGCGTCGTCGTGCATCATGCCAACCTCCATGATCACTATTATAGTCAGCACGACGTCATTTGGCAAAGTCTGGACGGAAAAGACAGAGCCGGCCGCGCCGGCTGTCTATACCTGACGGTACAGAGGTTTGGCGATTTTCCGGCAGTATTGCCACTTTTCGGCGTATCTTGCCAGACAAAAGTAAACAAGTCCGGTAACAAAGATGTCCGGGATGGTCGCTCCCAGCACCAGCTTGAGATCCAGGAACTGATAGTACAGAGCCACGCCGCCGGCCCACACGGCCACAGCGCACCAGTTCACCAATAGTTCCGGCCGGATGGAGCGGTTGCCGCGGAGAAAGTAGTCGGTGAGAACAATGGCAAAGAGCGGTGCGAAGACCGAACCGATGGCCAACAGAAAGTCCTCGTACTGTTCCATGTCGATGACCAGGGCTAAAGCGGTGCCGATGGCAGTCATAACCAGAGCGACGTGCTTTTCGTTAAGCCCTGAGAACAGATTGGAGAAACTGACTCCGGCGGAATAAGCGTCCATGAAGGTGGTGGTTACGGTGGCCAGGACGATAATCCCCAGGGCGGTAATCCCCAGATTAGCCGCCAGCAGCACCGAGGAAGGATCGGGATCCCCGGCGGTGAGGGCGACCGCCAGACCGATGATGTACATCCAGCAGCTGCCGGCGAAATAGCCCAGCCAGCTGCCCCAGGCGGCGCCTTTGGCCGATCTGGCGTAGCGGGTGTAGTCGGCGATCAGCGGCAGCCAGCTGAGGGGCATGACGACACTGAGCTCCACCGCTTCGCTGAAGGACATGTCACCGGACGGAGCCTGAGCCAGAGCGCCGGGGGATTTAAAGATGGTGACGCTCATGACAACGGTGAGGCCAAGCAGCAGCAGCACCGCCGCCATATTGACCTTCTTCCAGCCGCCTTCGCGGCCGAGGAGGATCCAGAGAAAAATCATCGCACCGATGGCAATGCTCCAGAGCTTGAAATTGTCGACCTGCCACAGCATGGTGCTGATCTGGTTGGCCGATTTGGCGGCAGAGATGACCATGATGGCTGTCCAGCCGATCAGCTGCAGCACATTCAAAACCGAAAATAGTCCTGACCCATACACGCCAAAGGAAATACGGGTGGACTCAATGGCCGGGGTGCGTTCCCTGGTGCCGATGACCCCGCCCAGCACCAGCAGAGTGGTGCCGATCAAGTGACCCAAAAGTACCGCCAACACGCCTTGGGTAAAGCCGAGGGGAGCCAGAAGACCGCCGGCGAGAATCTCGGCCACCGAAACGGCGGCGCCGAACCACAGGAAAAGAAAGTGGGGGAATTTCACGGTGTAGGCATTTTGACTCATGGCGCACCTGCTTTCAAAATAATCTGACTAGTTGTGGCGGTGAGCAGGTTAGGCAATCAAAAAGTGCATCCGCGTGGATGCACTTATTTTTACTCTCACTTGTAGTCATCCCTACGCTGGCATTACCCAGATCAGGTTAAAGGGTCATAGACATAACGGTCTATATCTCAGCCGGCCTTCCAGCCCCCCTTGCCCACCACTATTCTGTTTACCAACATCTTACTCTATTTTTCCGCAGCTGTAAATCAAAATCTGCGCCCGGCCAGGAAGCCCCGCTGGGCTGCAAATGGTAATGATGCCGAATCCTGTCATATTCTTGTCACATATTGAGGTTACAGTAAAATTGAGCTGTTTGACCGTCCGACCTGATCCGTTCCAGCAAGGAAACGACTGAAAGGAGGTCCTGTTTTGCGACGCAAAGACCTTGTTTTACTGTTTTTACTGCTGCTGGCGCTTGCCTTCCCGGCGACGGCCCTGGCCGCGGAAGTGAAAGAAATCATCGCTGAAGGCACCTACTGCATGGGGGATGGAGAAACGCCCACTGTGGCGGAGGAACGTGCCCTGCTTCAGGCTAAACGGGCGGCGGTGGAGCAGGCGGGAACGTATGTGGAAAGTTATTCGAAAACGCTGAACTATCAGCTGACAGCCGACGAAATAGCCGTCATATCGTCAGGAGTGCTGGAGGTCACGGTGCTGGACAAGCAGCGGACTGTCGCCGGTTCCGGCATCAACTTCTGGGTGAAAATCAAAGCGCTGGTGTCCACCGACAAGATAGAAGACATGGCGGCGAAGGTCAAGGAAAAGTCGCTGGTGGACGACTACAAGAAACTACAGGAAGACTACGACAAGAGCCAGCAGGAGGTCGCCCAGCTGAAGCAGCGGCTGCAGCAGACCGGCGACGATAAGGAAAAAGCCGTCATCCGCACCCAGATCACAGCCAGCGAGACCGGATTCCAGGCCAGTTCCTGGCTGGAGCAGGGCAACAGTCAACTGGCGGCGCGAAACTACTACCGGGCCATCGAAGCCTACGGCCAGGCGATACAGTTAAACCCCAGCAGCGCCAGGGCCTATCTGAAACGCGGCCACGCCTATATCATGACCGGACAGTACCGGCTGGCCATCGCGGACTTTGACGCAGCTCTGGCTATTCGCCCGGAACTGGTTTTTGCCCATTATTCCAAAGGTTATGCCTATGACCACCTTGGATACAGGCGTGCAGCCATGCAGGCCTACCGCACTTACATAGAATATGCCCCGCCCGAGCAACAGGTTTATGTTGACAGAGCCAGGTACCGTCTGCGGGCGCTGCGATCATGGTAGATTTTAAGCGAAAGAGGTGAACAATTTGTCAAAAAAACCAATCCTTCTTGCCTTCCTTGCCGCGTTATGCCTTATGCTCCTGCCGGTGGTCGCTTTCGCCGCCGAAACCAATGTCAATATCACCGTCAATCCCCAGGCCGGCGGCGCGCCGGTAACCGAGATCAAGGGCGCCGTCAACTGGGACCAGGGGGTTATCCAGGCCTCCGGCACCGGGGTGCCGCCCGCCCAGTCCAGCGGTCCGGCCCAGGCTAACGCCATGGCCCGCCGGGCAGCGGTGGTGGACGCCTACCGCAATCTGACCGAGCTGATCGGCGGCGTCCGGGTGGAAGCCGAGACGACAGTGAAAAACTTCGAAGTCGCCAGCGATGTGGTCAGAACCAGGATTTCCGGACTGATCCAGGGCGCGAAGATCGTCAGCGAACAGTCGATGCCGGACGGTTCCTATCAGGTAACGATGCAGGTCAGCCTGTTCGGTGCCAACAGTGTGGCTGCGGCCATCAAGGAACAAATGCAGCCTGTCGAGATTTTGCCTGTCCCCGGCCCTTCCCCCTCCTATCAGCCGCCGGCCGCGACCATCCCCAGATACACCGGCGTAATCGTGGATGCCAGAGGCCTGGGGCTTGAGCGGGTCATGTCGCCCCGGATCTATGATGAGTCCGGGCGCATCGTCTACGGCAACATGTACATCAATGCCGACAATGTCGTGCGTTACGGCATGGTCGATTACGCCGGCTCACCGGAACTGGTGACCGCCGCCACCGCCGGCAACTCCCGCGCCGGCAACAACCCGATCATCGTCAAGGCCGTCGGCCTGAAGGACTTCAACGCCAATGTCGTCATCAGCCAGGCCGACGCCGACATGATCCTGGCCGCCAACGTCCAGGCCGGATTTTTCGCCAAAACCGCGGTAGTGTTCGAACAGTAGCGGGATCTTGCAGTATATAGTAAGAAAAGAGAACCGGCAGTCTATGCCGGTTCTTTGTTTTTGCCTGCGAAAAAAATGTGCGGGTCGGTCGTTGTCGTATTTCCCGGGACGGATTATAATGTTACCATTGGAATCCACTACTGCCACTGTGAGGAGCTTTGTTTATGGCCAAGCCTACCCGCGTCCGCCATCTGGTTCTGTCGATGATCTGTCTGCTCTACTTTGTCGCTTATCTCGACCGGGTGAATATTTCGGTAGCCGCCCCGGCGATCATGCAGGAGTTCGCCATCAGCAAAGTCGAGCTTGGAGCGGTGTTCGCTGCGTTTTCGGTGGGTTATGTCCTGCTGCAGATTCCCTTCGGCCGCCTGGGCGACAGGCTCGGGCCCCGTCTCGTCCTTACCGGGCTGGTGACTCTCTGGTCGATTATGACCGGGATCACGGGTCTGGCCTGGAATCTGACATCCCTGGCGGTGGCCCGGCTCGGTCTCGGCGTCGGGCAGGCCGGGGCGTTCCCCAACGCGACCCGGGCTTTTTCCGACTGGGTCCCGGCCTCCGGCCGGGGGTTCTTTCAAGGGCTGACCCAGGCCTGTGCCCGTTTCGGCAGCGCCATCACGCCCTGGATTGTGGCGCCGATGGTGGCTGTATGGGGCTGGCGGACGGCCTTCTTTTTCTGCGGCGTGACCGGGCTTGTCTGGGCGGGGCTATGGTATTTCTGGTACCGCAACAGTCCG
Source organism: Negativicutes bacterium (assembly GCA_031292015.1). Next base: position 49,521 of record JARLHY010000085.1, read on the forward strand.
CGGGAATACGACGCCCACTGGGGCGGGATCAACCAGGCGGAACAGGATCTCATCTCCCAGGGAAAAGGCGCTGCCGGCACCGCACCGGCATTGCCGGTAAAGCGGCTGCTGCAGAGCAGGAACATGTGGGCCCTGTGCGCCAGCTATTTTTGCTACTGCTACTGTTTCTGGATCTTTCTCACCTGGCTCCCCACCTATCTGGTGGAAGCCCGGGGCTTCTCCTTCCTGGGGATGGGCTTTTTCGCCAGCGTGCCGTTTCTCTTAGGCGGCGTCGGCGGCATCCTGGGCGGGTGGCTGTCGGACAAAATCCTGGACCGGACCAACAACCGCAAACTGGCCAGGCGCCTGGTGGCCATACCCGGCCTGCTGTGGGCGGCCTTCTTCCTGATCCCGGGGGTGTTGACCGACTCCCCGTTTTTGTCGATCGCCTGCCTGGCCAGCTCGCTGTTCGGCCTGGAGCTGTCCATCGGCGTGTACTGGGCGGTGTGTCTGGATGTCGGGCACGAACACGCCGGCACGGTGTCCGGGATGATGAATTCCCTCGGCAGCATGAGCTCCATCGGCTCCCCCTTCCTGTTCGGAGCCATCGTTCAGTACACCGGCTCCTGGGAGTATCCCTTCCTGGTGTCCAGCGCCTTTTTGTTCGCCGGGGCGCTGGTGCTGCTGTGGTTCGACCCCCAGCTGACGCTGAGCGAGGAATTGCAGCTGAAATAACGCCGCCTCGCAGGCGGCGTTATTGGTTTTCGACTGGCACGGCCTGGTATTTTTCCAGCAGCGAGGAGGGTCGGTAAGAGAGTTTCGCGGTCCGAAGACCTTCCACTCCCAGGTCTTCCTCCCTGTTGATATACGCGTTGTCGGGCCACTGCCGGCGGCAGAACTCGCGGTTGATCATCGGATAGAGGCCGCGGACGGCGGCGGCGGCTTTTTCGGTGTGGATGACGGCGGTGTCGGCGCAAAGCGACTCCCCCAGGGTCATAGCCCTGATCTTTCCGTCGATTTCGATGACGGCTCCTTTAAGCTCCAGGGCCGAATATTGCTGCAGCAGTTCCTGGGTCGCGTCCCGCTCGGTTTTCAAATAGCGGGACGGCGGGTGGTGCTCAAACCACTCGGCGACATAGGCGGTGCAGGCCGGCAGGTTGGTCTCGGTCAGCGGCTGGTAGACATAATCGCCGTGCTCCTTCAGGAAGGCGTGAATATGGTTCCGCTTGCCGCTGTAGCGTCGGCCGGCCAGCTCCCGGAGATCTTCGCCCCGGTAGAGGTAATCGAAGCTGTCGCGGGTGGGAGTAAGAACATAGCGCCCCGGCGCCTGGCTGGAGAAAAGGGAAAGAAACCGCCCGGTGATGCCGCGCATATAAAAAGGCTTGCCGACAGAGCGGAAATAATCCTCGATGGCGGCCAGCGCCGCCGGGAAGTCGCCGTTTTCGGCCCCGTAGGGAGGCAGGGCGAAGGGGCGTCCGCTGAAATCCAGGAACAGACAGAGGCAGCCGGCGGCGATGCCCCAGCGGATATTGCCGGCCTTGCGCCACATGAAGTGATAGGTGAAGGTGCACTCGGAATTATTGTACTGGCCTTTGGCAAAAAAGCTGTCGAACACCGGCTTGTCGGCAAGCTCGATCTCTTTCAGGTTGATGACCGCCACGCTCCTTGAAGTCGATTCTCCATAGCCATATTTTATACTATTTTCGGAGAAACCTGAACGTCAACAAGAAAAACTGCGGCTGCCCCGAGGAGTGAACCGGAAACTGGCGGGGTATATCCTTTACTGAAGAAGCAGCAGAAAATTATATATGAACTAAAACAGGAAAAAGAGCACTTTGTGCTCTTTTCTTCTTGTTTCAATCGCCTGCAGGCGTCATAACCGACTCTGCCTCTCAGCCACGATTCAAAGCATCGCGGCGGCGCGATAGGAACTGCGCACCAGGGGGCCGGCAGCCACCTTTTTGAAACCGGCGTCGTAGGCCTGCTCCCGGTAACGCCCGAGCTGCTCCGGGGTGACGTATTCGACCACAGGCAGATGGGCCGGCGAGGGTCGCAGATACTGACCGATGGTGAGGGCGCTTACCCCGGCGTCGATAAGATCGGCGAATACGCCGCGCAGTTCGGCCGGGTGCTCGCCGAGTCCGACCATGAGACCGCTTTTAACAGTGCAGGTTCCCCCGGCGGCGGCCCTGGCCAGAAGCTCCAGCGAGCGCCGGTAGTCGGCGCCGGGCCTTACCCGGGGATAGAGGCGGGGAACGGTTTCGGTGTTGTGGTTCAGCACGGCGGGCCTGGCCGCCAGAACGGCGCACAGGGCGGCGTGATCGCCGGCGAAATCGGGAATCAGCACCTCCACTGTCGTGCCTGGACATAGTTGGCCGACTCGCAGGACACAGGCCGCGAAATGAGCCGCGCCGCCGTCAGGCAGGTCGTCACGGGTCACTGAAGTGATGACGGCATGCTTGAGGTTCAGCGCCGCCACCGCCTGGGCCAACCGATCGGGCTCGGCCGGGTCAACCGGCGGGGGGGCGCCTTTGGGAACGGCGCAGAAGGCGCAGTTGCGGGTGCAGATGCCGCCGAGGATCAGAAAAGTGGCTGTACCGCAGCCGAAGCATTCGCCGAGGTTCGGGCAACTGGCGCTGCTGCAGACGGTGTTGAGGTCCAGGCGGTTCATCAGTTCGCTGACTCTTTTGTATTCCCCGCCGGCAGGCAGGCGCTGGACAAGCCAGGGCGGACGGAAGCCGGCCGGTTGGTTCACGCCGTCCTTTTTTTCGTCACCAATGTCAGCAAACTGACACATTTGTCTATTTTTCGACACAATTATCAATCACCTCGCAGTCGAAAAACCGACAGAATTCCTCGATTAAAACGGCGGCAACAATGGTCACAGCGGTGGTCACACCGGCGGCGGCGAGGCTGGTTACGCCGAATTCGCTGATGCCGCAGGGAACGATGGAGCGGAAAAGCTCCAGGTCGTTGGCGACATTGAGGGCGAAGCCGTGACTTGTGATCCACTTCTTCACCGCCACGCCGATGGCGGCGATCTTGGCATCGCCCAGCCAAACCCCGGTATAGCCGGTTTTGCGACCGCCGCGGAGGCCGAAACGGCGCAGGGTGCGCAGCAGCACTTCCTCGAGGCTTTCGGCGTACCAGTGGACATCAGGCTGCCAGCGGCGGAGGTTGAGAACAGGATAGCCGACCAGTTGGCCGGGGTTGTGGCAGGTAATGTTGCCGCCGCGGTCGGTGTAAGCCAGGTCCACGCCCCGCCCGGCCAGCCAGGCGCTGTCTGCCAGCAGGTTCCCGGCGCCGCCGCCCCGGCCGATGGTGATGACCGGGGTATGCTCCAGCAGGATCAGCACGCCGTCATAGTCCTGAGAACTCACCAGTCGACGCGCCGCTTCCTGCAGCCGCAGGCCGGCAGCGTAGTCGACCTGTCCCGCCGCGACAAAAGCGCAGCGGTGCATCAGCGTTTCGGCGGCGGCCAGTGAATGGCGTGTCCGTTCGCCGCCAGGGCCGCCTCTGCCATCGCCTCGCTTACGGTAGGATGGGCGTGAATGGTGGAAATGAGTTCGTCGACAGTGGCTTCGAGGCGGATGGCCAGAGCGGCTTCGGCGATCAGGTCGGTGGCGCGGGGTCCGAAGATATGCACCCCGAGAATCTCGCCGTACTTTTCGCCGCAAATGATCTTGACCATGCCGGTACCGCCGCTTTCGATCAGCGCCTTGCCGTTGCCGGCCAGAGGAAAGATTCCTACTTTAACCTTCAGGCCCCGGGCCCGCGCCTGTTCCCCGGTCAGACCGACGCTGGCCACTTCCGGATCGTTGTAGATACAGGCCGGAATGGTTGCGCCAAAATAAGAGCTCTCATGACCGAGGGCGTGTTCAACGGCGGCTATGGCCTGAGCCGACGCCGCGTGGGCCAGCATGATCTGTCCGTTGCAGTCGCCGACAGCGTAAATGCCGCTGACATTGGTCCTAAAATGCGCGTCGACTGTTATTTTGCCCTGTTCGGCGGCTACGCCGGCAGCCGCCAGGCCCAGGTCCGCAGTGCGCGGTCTGCGGCCTACCGCCACCAGGACCAGTTCGGAGTCGATTTCGCGGCAAACGCCGTCGACTTCCACCTTGGCACACAGTCCGCCGGTTTTTTCGGCCACTGCGGTCAGGCGGGCCCCGGTGAGGAACCGGACACCCCGCCGGGCGAGCTCTTTGCGCACCTGGACGGCGATCTCGCCATCCACCGGCGGCAGGATCTCGGGCAGCATTTCGACCACGGACACTTCGCTGCCGAAGGAGCGAAACAGGGCTGCGAACTCGACGCCGATGACCCCGCCGCCGATGATGGTCAGCGACCGGGGCGGCTGGGTCAGGCTCAGGGCGGCGGTACTGTCGATGACTCCCGGCAGCTCGGCCCCGGGGAAGTTCAGTTTTACCGGCTCGGATCCGACGGCCAGAAGGACGGCGTCGGCCGTCAGATTCCGGGGCGCCGCGCCGCTTACCGCTATCGTACGGTCGGACTGTAGAACCGCCGTGCCTTTGAGAACCTGGACGCCGTTGGCTTTCAGCAAACTCTCCACTCCGTTCACCAGCCGGCGGACAACTCCTTGTTTGCGGCTTAGCACCACCGGCCAGTCCAGCCTGGTGTTGTCGGCTACCACGCCGGAGGAGCCTGACGACAGTTCCCGGTACAGGTGAGCGGTGTGCAGCAGGGCTTTCGTCGGAATACAGCCTACATTGAGGCAGGTCCCGCCGATGGCCTCGCCTTCGATCAACCGGACCCCGGCCCCGAGCTGGGCGGCCCGGATGGCGCCCACATAGCCGGCCGGTCCGCCGCCGATAACAACAATCTGCTTCATGAAGATCTCCCCTATCTTTGGCAATCGATTCATAACCTGCCGTCAAACACTTTTACAGCAGCAGCAGCGGCTGTTCGAGCAACTGGCGGAGACGGGCCGTAAACCGGCCGGCCAGCGCGCCGTCGACGACCTGATGATTGTAACCAAGACAAAGGTTCATCATCGGCCTGATGACGATGCTTGCGCCGACCACCACCGGACGTTCGACCGTCCGGCAGACACCGAGAATGCCGCTTTCCGGCGGGTTGATGATGGGGGTGAAATGATCCACGCCATACATGCCCAGGTTACTGACAGTGAAGGTGCCGCCGCTGTATTCATCAGGCAGCAGTTTTCCCTGCCTGGCCCTGCCGCCCAGGTCGGCGATATCCGCCCGCAACTGGGCGAGGGTCTTTTGGTCGGCGTTTTTGACAACAGGCACGATGAGGCCGCTGTCGAGGGCCACCGCCACGCCGATGTTGACGGCCTCATTGACGACAAGCCGGCCATCGACCAGCGCATTGTTGACCATCGGAAATTCAGTGAGCGCTTTGGCCGTGCATTTTACGATCAACTCGGTCAGGGAAAGTTTCGCTCCCGTCTGGGCGAATTTGTCTTTGAGCTGCAGCGATGCCAGCATATCTACTTCTACGGTGTGATGGACATGAGGACAAGTCTGCCAGCTGCCGGTCATCCGCTCGGCGATTACTTTGCGCATACCGCTGAGCGGCGTGCCGACGGCAGCCGGAGTCATCGGCAGGGCGTCCAGAACGTCCTGTTTCATGATTCGCCCGGACTGGGGCAGGGCGGTGAGGTCCAGGCCGTGTTCAGCGGCGATTTTCGCCGCCAGCGGCGTGGCCTTGACCGCCGTGTCCGGGGCGGAGTGGCTCAAAATATCGCGCTCGATGATCCGGCCGTCAGGTCCGGTGCCGGTGAGCCCCGCCAAATCCAGCCCCCGCTCACGCGCGAGTTTTCTGGCCAACGGTGACGCTTTGACCCATTCGCCGGTGTCAGCGGCGACTACTGCCTCCTGCGGCGCCTTGAGGCTTTCCGCAACAGGCGGAGCGGATACGGCGGGGATGACGGCGGCTTTCTCGCCCGGTTCCCCGATGATCGCCAGAACGGCTTTAACCGGCACGGTCTCCCCTTCGGCGACCAGTATTTCCAGGATGGTTCCACTTGCCGTGGCCTCGACTTCCACGCTGATTTTATCGGTGGCTACTTCGGCGAAAACTTCCCCAGCCGTCACCGTTTCACCGATCTTCTTCAACCATCTGGCTACCGTGCCTTCGGTCATGGTCAGGCCGAGCTGCGGCATAATAAACTCAACAGCCATGTTAGAATCCCCCCAGTTTTGCGTGATAGCTGGTTTTCCCTGCCCCGCGCCCCGGTCGGGTCACAGGCAGGCGGTGGAAAAACAGACGGCTGCCGGCGCCGGCAGGATGGGCGCCCGAAATTTCAGGCGCGGCCGTAAAAGCGCCGAGCAGCCGCAAACATCACCTGGTTTGCTATTGGGCAGCCGTTTTGGAGCCGGAGGCTGAAGGAGCTTTGTCGGTGGGCAATTCTTTGCGCAGGGTGAGGATGAGCAGACCGGCCAGGGTCAGCGAAAAGGCCAGGTAGACGTAACCCCACTGGAAGGAGCCGGTGAGATCCTTGATATAGCCTGTCAGATAGGGGCCAACCCAGCCGCCGATGTTGCCGATAGAGTTGATGAGGCCCACCGCGCCGGCGGCCGCCGCACCGGACAGGAAGGTCGTCGGATAGGACCACCATACGCCCATGCCGCAGTATACGCCGATGGCGCTGACGCAGACCAGAACCAGGCTCATCAACGGGTCGCTGACAAAGGGACCGACGCCGATGCCCACGGCGCCGATGAACATCGGGATGGCCACATGCCATCTCTTTTCACCGCGCAGCGACGAGGAGCGGCCGACCACAACAAAACCGATCAGAGCCAAGGCCATCGGAATGACGATGATCCAGCCGATGGCGGCGTTGGACCAGCCTGAAACCGCCTTGAGCACAGTTGGCATCCAGAAATTGAAGCCCCAGAAACCGGTGATCCACATGAAATAGATCAGGCAGAGTTTGAGGACTTCTTTATCGGAAAAGGCCTGCCAGATGGTGTATTTCTTGACCGCCAGCTTGGAGGCCGTCTCCTGCTCCAGCTGGATTTTGAGGAACTGTTTTTCTTCCGGCGTCAGCCAGTTGGCATCTTCCGGCGAGTCTTTGAGCCAGAAAATCAGAATAATACCGAAGATGATGGCTGGGATGGCTTCAAGAATGAACAGCACCTGCCAGCCTTTGAGGCCGAAAATCGACAGCCCCAGCAGCCAGCCGGCCAGCGGCGCGCCGATGATGGCGGCAACCAGCAGGGAGGTGAGCATGACTGAGATGGCCTGGGCCCGTTCCTCGGCGCTGAACCAGCGGGGCATGATGACGGCGTAGATGACGGGATAGAGGCTGGCTTCCGCCGCGCCCAGAAGGAAACGGCAGATGTAGAATTCGGTGTCGCTGCGCATGAAAGACATCAGGGCGCAGACCAGCCCCCAGCTGATCATGATCCGGGCAAGCCAGACCTTGGGGCTGTACTTGTTGGCGATCAGCGCCCCGGGGATCTCGAAGATGAGGTAACCGAGGAAGAAAATGCCGGCGCCCATGCCGAAGATCTGAGCGGTGAAGCCCATGTCCTTGTTCATGGTCAACGCGGCGTAGGCAATGTTGACCCGGTCGAGATAGGCGATAACCGAGGTAAGGAAAAGGGGCAGAATGATGTGCAAATATTTCCTTCTCCTGATGCTGCCCACGATTGCAGAATTATCCATGTACAATAAGACCTCCCAACATAATTTCGTAGCGTCACCCGGCGTGTCTACGCCCGGGCCTCACCTCCCCTTCGTTATAGACCCGGTCAGTCCATCATGAATCCGCCGTTGACATCCATGATTTCACCGGTGATAAACGCGGCGTAATCGGAGGCCAGAAAACAGACGGCGGCGGCGATATCGCCGGGTTTGCCGACCCGGCCCAACGGAATCATCCGGAGGATGGCATCCCGCTGCTTCAGGCTGAGTCCGCTGGTCATGTCGGTGTCGGTCAGCGCCGGAGTAATGGCGTTGACGTTGATGTTGTAGGGGCCGCCTTCCCGGGCGATGCCCTTGGTGAAGGCGATCACCCCGCCCTTGGAGGCAGCGTAGCAGGAATTGCCCAAAAGGCCGCCGCCCTGTTTGCCGGCGACGGAGGCCATATTGATGATTTTGCCGCAACGCCGGGCCATCATCACCGGAAAAACGGCCTTGCTGCAAAGAAAGACGCCCTTCAGGTTGACTGCCATCACCCGGTCCCAGCTCTCAGGAGTGATTTCGGTCACCGGCCCGGTCAGAACGATGCCGGCGTTGTTGACCAGAATGTCGATGCCGGCAAAATGGTCGATGGTGTCGGCGACCATTTTTCGCACCTGCGCTTCGTCGGTTACGTCGGCCTGGGCCACCAGGGCCTTTGTACCGCCGGCGCGAATCTCGCCGGCCACCGCGGCGGCGTTTTGGAGGTTGACGTCGTTGACCGCCACATGGGCGCCGTGGGCGGCGAGGGCCAGGGCCACGGCCCGACCGATGCCCCGGCCGGCCCCGGTCACAATAGCGACTTTGTCTTTTAACACGGCATTCCCCCACCTCCTGACATTATTGGCAGATTTCCCTGGCGGCCCGGACAACGGCCCCGGCGTCGATTTTCACCAGCCGCTCCAGGGGCGGGCTGAAGGGGATGGGCACAAAGGGAGCACCCAGTCTTTTTATCGGGGCGTCAAGATAATCGATCATTTCCTCGGCCACCAGGGCGGCAATTTCGGCGCCCACGCCGCCGGTTTTCACCGCTTCGTGGACGATGATTAGCCGCTTGGTCTTGGCGACAGACTGAAAAATGGCATTTTTGTCGAGGGGGGAGATGGTACGAAGGTCGATGACTTCGGCGTCGATGCCCTGCTCGGCCAGTTTGGCGGCCGCCTCAAGCACCCGCTGCATCATCAGCGAATAGGAAACAAGGGTGACATCCTTGCCTTCCCGGGCCACAGCGGCTTTGCCGATCGGCACAATGTGGTCGCCGTCCGGCACCGGGCCTTTCAGCGGAAACAAGGCTTTGTGTTCGAAATACAGCACCGGATCGTCACTGCGGATGGCGGCCTTCAGCAGTCCCTTGGCGTCGGCCGGATTGGAGGGGACCACGACTTTTACGCCAGGCAGGTGCAGGAACCACGCCTCCAGGGACTGGGAATGCTGGGCCGCGGCGGAACGGACGATGCCGTCAGGGGCCCGCAGCACAAGGGGTACGGTGCACTGCCCGCCGAACATATAGCGTATTTTTGCCATCTGGTTGACCACTTCGTCCATGGCCACGGTGATAAAGTCGGCAAAATGCATATCCACCACAGGGCGCATGCCGGCCAGGGCCGCTCCGACGCCGGCGCCGACAATGGCGGTCTCGGAAATCGGGGTGTCCATCACCCGCCGGACCCCGAACTGCTGGGGAAGCCCCCGGAACTGACCGAAGATGCCGCCCTGGCGGGCGATATCCTCGCCCATGACAAAGACCCGTTCGTCCCGCTCCATTTCCTCGGCCATGGCTTCGAGGGTGGCTTCTGAAAACGTGATTGTCCGCATACTAGTTCACTCCGCCTTCCACGAAATAGTCGGCAAACAACTGGCCGTCTTCCGGATAGGGCGCCTTGCGGGCGTCCTCGACCGCCTGTTCCACCTGGGCGGTTACCTCCGCCCTGATGGCCTCAAGGGCCTGAACCTTGAGCCAGTTGTTGGCGGCAACCGTCTTGGCGAAGTTTTTCAGAGGATCACTGTTCGCGAACCTTTCGGCGACTTCGGCCTTGGTCCGGTACATTTCCGGGTCGCCGACAAAATGGCCCTTGATGCGATAGGTCTTGGCCTCCAGCAAAGTGGGCCCTTCGCCGCTGCGGGCGCGCTCGACGGCGGTTTTGGCGGCTTCATACACCGCGAAGACGTCGTTGCCGTCGACAACGGCGCCAGGTATGCCGTAGCCGGCGGCCCGGGCCGATATGTCGGCGACAGCGGTGGTGGTGCGGTAAGGTGTGGTGGAAGCCCATTCGTTCATCTCGCAGAGGAAAACAACAGGCAGCTTCCAGGCGGAAGCCATGTTGAGAGCTTCATGGAAAGTGCCCCGGTTGGAGGCGCCGTCGCCGAAGAAGCAGACAGCCACCTGGCCGGTGCTCCGCATTTTTGCCGCCAGGGCGGCGCCGACCGCCAGATTGTAGCCGCCCCCGACCACGCCGTTGGCGCCCAGCATGCCCACCGAAAAATCGGCGATATGCATCGATCCGCCTTTGCCTTTGCAATAGCCGGTTACTTTTCCGAAGATTTCAGCCATCATCCGGTCGAGCCGGGCCCCTTTGGCGATACAGTGACCGTGGCCGCGATGGGTGCTGGTGATATAATCGGCCTCGGTCAGGTTCGCACAGACCCCCACGGCGATGGCCTCCTCTCCGACGTACAGGTGAACGAACCCCGGCAGTTCACCGGCCAGAAACAATTCGCCGATCTTTTCCTCGAAACATCTGATTGCTGTCATGCGCCGGTATAGAAGCTTCAAAAACTCCAGGTCATATGCCAAAACAAGTACACCTCCTCAGTATGCTATTTTGTTGGCATAAGTGTTGAAGCTTCCTAATGCAAAGTTCATGCCAAAAACAGAAAAAGGGCGATTCCGTCCGGAGAATCGCCCTTTTCCTGAGTTTTGGCGGCTGTCCGAAAGGTAAAACCGCTTCTTCGAGCCTTGCCAATTGTTCGTTTATTGAACACTCACTGTTCGATCAACGAACATTCCGTTGCGCAGGTAGCTGATTTCGTATTCTTTTAGCTTGCTGTAGAGGGTATTGCGCCCGATTCCCAGCAGTTTCGCCGCATTGGATATATTGCCGCCGGTGGAGTGGACAGCCTCCTCGATGAGCTGGCGTTCCATATCACGGAGGGAAACGGCTGTCCTTGCTTTCTTGACCGGCCTTTTTTCCAGCAGCGTCCGAGGCAGATATTCCTGCGGGATCTCGCTGCTCTCGCAAATATTGACCGCCCGTTCGATGACGTTTTCCAGTTCCCGCACGTTTCCCGGCCAGTCGTGTCCAACCAGGCTTTCGAGGGCCTCCGGCGTAAAACGCTTGGTGTCGACTCCCAGCTGGCGGCACATTTTGTTCAAAAGGAACTGCACGAAAAGCTGGATGTCGCCGGGCCGTTCCCGCAAAGGCGGAACGTGGATCGGCAGAACATTCAGCCGGTAAAACAAATCATGGCGGAAGTTGCCTTCTTTCACTTCCTGGGCCAGGTCCCGGTTGGTGGCGGCGATGATCCGCACATCAATATCAAGGTAGCGCTGGCCGCCCACCCGGGTAATCTGCTTCTCCTGCAGCACCCTGAGCAGCCTGACCTGCATATCCAGCGGCATCTCGCCGATCTCATCAAGAAAAATGGTGCCGCCGTGGGCCAGCTCGAATTTGCCGGGCCGGCCGCCGTTCCTGGCGCCGGTGAAGGCCCCGTCCTCGTAGCCGAACAGTTCGCTTTCCACCAGGTTGCGGGGGATGGCGCCGCAGTTCAGAGCCACGAAAGGACCGTCGTGGCGCGGGCTGGAGTTATGAATCGCCTGGGCGATGAGTTCTTTGCCTGTGCCGCTCTCACCCTGGATCAACACGGTAGCCATGCCGTTGGCGGCAACCTTCGCCAGCCGGATGCATTCCAGAATCAGCGGGCAGTTGCCGATGATATCTTCGAAGCAATACTCGGCGGTGGCCCCCACCATCTGGTTCACCAGCTTGCGAACCCGCTTGATTTCCCGGAAGATATCGACCACGCCTTCCAGCCGGCCGAATTTGTCTTTCAGCGGAATCGCGGTTTTGATAAAGTGCAGCATGCCCCGCTTGGTCTCGATGAAAAACTCTTTGTCGGTATAACCCTGTCCTGTCTCCAGCACCTGCAGCACCACCGGCTTGAAGTCCACCAGGCTGCTGATGTGCCGGCCGATGGCCTCGGCGAAGTTGACCTGCAGGATACGGGCGCCGATAGGGTTGATATGGGTCACGATCCCCTGGGCGTCCAGCATCAGCAACCCGTCGGACACGGCGTTGACGATGGTCGAATGGAGTCGGGCCGACTCTTCCAGCTCCCGCTGGGTTTTTTGCACCTGAAAAATATTGGTTATGGCTTCAGCGGCCGACACCACCATGCCCAAGGTGTGGCAGTGGACGTATTCCTTGGGGCCGGTTACGTTGAGGACGCCGATGAAATTGCCGGCGGCGTCGCTGAGCGGAGCGGCCGAGCAGGCCCAGCCGTGATGTTCCCGGCAGTAATGCTCGGCGCCGGTGACCTGGATGGGTCCCTGCCCCAGCAGCACCAGGGTGATGGCGGTGGTGCCCACCAGATTCTCGGTCCACTTTACGCCACGGGAGTAATGGATGCCCCGGTTGGATTCCAGGACCTCGACATCGCCGATAACTTCGATCAGATAGCCGCGCTTGTCAGCCAGGACGACAACGAAACCGGAGCTTTCCACCAGTTTGTACAGGTTCTGCATGAAGGGTTTTGCAGCCTCAATCAGCACCTGATTCTTCGCCAGAATGGCTTCCAGTTCCTTACCGGTGGCGACGACGGTGCTGCTGCCGCCGTGCGGATCGATCCCATGCCGCCGGCAACGCCGCCAGGACTGGGCGATTACTTCACGTACCGCCCCGGCTTCGTTCATGCCGCTTTCGATGAAATCTTCCCAGACAGTTTGCCGATGAATTGTTTCCATGGTCCATCCCACCGTTTCAATGTTCGATAATCGAACACTTCATTGTTGCAAATCGTTTTTCCGACTCGCGATTGTGTATATTAATTGGACAAAAATTTCCCATCACCTACCATTTTTCCAATATCAAGAAAGTTATTTTTATCACGATCTCGCCACCCGGTCAGCCCTGATTTTACACGAAAAGCACCGGTTTCCCGGTGCTTTAAGGGGTGTGCTCCAGGTTCGTCACTTGCTGGCTTTGACGAAATCGCCCAGGGCCTTGTTGAATTTTTCGGGCTGCTCATAAAAAAGAAGGTGGCCGGCGTCCTCGAAAGGCACAAATGTGGCCCGGGGAATGAGGGCGGCGATATTACGCCCCATGTTGATGCCAGACTTGTAGATATTGGAGTTGGCGGCAAAAACGATGACCGGGACGGTGATGGTGGGCAACACCCTGGTATAGTCGCTGATAAGGAAATCGGAATAAATCGCCACCGCGATCCAGGGTGGCGTTTTGGTCAGTTCGGCCGGTATCCACTCCAGGTCGTAGTCGGCGGCTTTGGCATCCTTGAACATGTTGGCGGTGAACGAGGTCGCGTATCGCAGCGGATCGGCGGAATAAATCTTGAACATGACGTTCATGGCGTTGACGTTGTGGTTCTTCAGGCTGTGGCTGTTCCAGTCGGCGGGACTGAAAGGGTACGGAGCGGTGTCGATAAGTCCCAGCGCTTTGAGCCGGCTGTCGCCGGCGTACTGCTGCCAATAGGACAGTACCACCGGTCCCCCGAGGGACCAGCCGGCCAGAGTGGCTCCCTGGAGGCCGAGGTATTCGATGACTTCCCGGACATCGCGGGCGTACTGGCTGATGGTGTGCCCGGTGAGGATCTTGGAAGAATTGCCGTGCCCCCGCAGGTCGATGGTGATTACCCGAAATTCTTTGGCCAGTTCAGGGGCGTTTTCCTGCCAGAACCGCGACGAACAGGTCCAGCCGTGAATCAGCACGATGGGCTGACCGCGCCCCTGATCCTCGTAATAGATTTTGGCGCCGTCCTTCATTTCCAGATAGGCCGCGGAAGCGATGCCGTGAATACTTAGCACAGTCAGGCAGGTCAGCAGCATCAGCACGCCCAGCGCGACTTTCACCATGATGATTCCTCCCTTTTTGTCTGTTTCGTGTTTTAAGAAAGCGGCAGGCAGTGATTTTCGTTCCGCTGAGACCTCCTGCTTGTCGCTTGTTATCTTCGGCCAGAGTAATTCGATTCCCTTTATTTTCCTTATTGATTTTGGCCGCAGCCTGGAGTTATTTGCCGCACCTGCCGATAATGGCAGCGAAAGACCACCGGGTGACCGGTGGTCTTTCAGACAAGTCATTATTTTTTCGGCGAATCAGCCGGCTTGGGGGGATCAGCCGGTTTTGGCGGGTCGACTTGTTTCGGAGGAGCAACTTGTTGGGGCGGGTCGACTTTGATTCCGGCTTTGGCCGCTTCCTCTTCCACCATCTGATCGGCGGCGTCTTTGTGAGTTGGAATGTTGAAGGCCGCTTCCAATATCTTTCTGGCGATCGGCGCGGCCGAATCGGCACCGAAACCGCCCTGCTCCACCAAGACCGCCACAACCACGGTCGGGTTGTCGAAGGGAGCGTAGGCCACGAACCAGCCGTGGTCGTCGCCATGCGGGTTTTCGGCGGTACCGGTCTTGCCGGCGATGGAGATGGGGAACCCGTCAAAGACATAGGCGGCGGTGCCGCCGGGCAGAGCCACGTCATGCAGGGCGTCCCTGATGAGTTTTATATTGCGTTCGGATATGGGTACGCTTCCCATTTCCTCCGGCTGAAAAGTCTTCATGGTCTCACCGTTCGGTCCGATCATCTTGTTTAACAGATAGGGCCGAAAGCGGTGGCCGCCGTTGGCTACCTCGCCCATAACCATGGTCATCTGCAGCGGCGTGGCCAGCTGAAAGCCCTGTCCGATGGCGGCGTCCAAAGTTTCCGACAGGTACCAGTCCTCACCGTAAGCCTTTTCCTTGTAGCGCCGGTTGGCGACCAAGCCGTCCGCTTCCCCCGGCAGGTTGATGCCGGTGTAGTCGCCAAGGCCGAACATCCGGGCGTATTTCTCCAGGTTGTCGATGCCTACGCGTTCACCCATTTGATAAAAGTAAACATTGTCCGACTTCGACAGGGCCGTCTTGAAGTCGATCCAGCCAAGAGCCTCGTTCAGGGCGTTGCCTTTTTGCATATAGTGACCGGTGTCGAGAATCTTTTCCTCCGGCGTTACCTTGCCGAGTTCCAGCGCCGCAGTGCCTGTGACGATCTTGAAAGTGGAACCAGGCGGATATTCGCCGGTTATGGCACGATTTTCCATCGGATTGAAGGGATCATCGTTGATCACTTTCCAGTCTTTGGAGGAGATCCCTCCGTTAAACAGGTTCGGGTTGAAAACCGGGCGGCTGACCATCGCCAGGATTTCGCCGGTATTGGGGTTCATGACCACCGCAGCTCCGGCCTTGGCATTGGGATTGCCCAGCCTGGTCTGGAGGTATCTGAGACGGTCGTCCATAGCCTTCTCGGCCGCTTTTTGAATCTTGGCGTCGATGGTCAGCACCAGACTGGCACCCAAAAGCGGCTCTTTTTTGCCAAGCATTTTCACCGGCCGCCCGGCGACGTCGACTTCGATCTGACTGCCGCCGTCGTTGCCGCGCAGTTCTTTGTCGTAAACCTTTTCCAGCCCGAATTTGCCGACAATGTCACCGGTTTTGTAGCCGTCGGCCTTTCTTTTTGCCAGTTCGTCCTCGCTGATTTCGCTGACATAACCGAAGATATGGGCCGCCAGGTCATTGTTGATATAGTTTCTTACCGACTGTATTTCGATGACCACCCCCGGCAGGTCATTGCGATGTTCCTCAATCTTGGTCACGACGTCCGGACCGACGTCGTTTTTTATCCTGATCGGCTCCAGGGGATTGTCCTGCCGTCCGACTTTTTGGCGGATGACGTCAGGTTCCATGCACAAGTAACCGGCAAGCCTGACAATAACGTCGTCAGGCACCGGACCGGAGATGGGGATCAGCGACACGGTGAAACCAGGCCGGTTGGAAACAAGCGGTACCCCGTTACGGTCATAAAAAAGACCGCGCGGAGCCATAATCGGCATGAGCTTGATCCGATTGTTGTCAGCCAGGCGCCGGTTGTCGGCCCCGTGAATGATCTGCAGGTAACCCAGCCTGGTTACCAGTGCGAAAAATATAAAAATAACAACATAACCCAGCAGAACAAGCCGTCGATTGATATAGCTTCCAGTCACAGCAGCAGCGTCCTCTCCATTTGTATCTGTCGGCAAAAAGCCCTTTGATCCTGTCAGACCGGTGGCACTCAAAATTGCGGCAGTTCACACCGCCGCAAGGTGTTCAAAGGAAAAAACCAGCTGCAACGAATTTGAGGCACGAAATGCGGCAGCCGGCGGATGCAAAATGCAATCCAGATATTTTGTTATGTTAACTTGTTCGACGCGATAACGGCCTGTACCTTCCGGTAGATTTCACCAAATGAACTTGTGGTTGCACAGAGAAAAGCGCTGTCCTGACAGCCACCGGCCGATTTCAATTCCGTCAGATAATCCCGCTCGTCCAAAATCCTCCTTTATAGCATCAATTTTCCATAAGCGTAATTTAATTTAATTTATGCTTATGCTAACTGTATTTACCTTTCAGTTTGTAACTATCCTTAATTTAGTGGGTTTAAAGCCTTTATCCATATCTTCGGTCAAATAAAGAACAACGACCTCCTGCAGCGCAGGCGATCGTTGTTTCGCTGACTTTTCCCCTTCAATCGCGGGAACCAAGTATGCTGAGCAGTCCCAGAAAGAGGAAAAATGCGTCCCGATCTTCCGAACAGCCGTCTTCCCGAACCGAAATAAATCGTCCGTGGGAGAGATAACCGTACCCGGCCATCCGGTCGTCGCCGTCAAAAAAGACTACGGCGTCATTTACATAATGTCCGTTGTGCCAGAAGCCCCGGCCTTCATCGCCGTACCCGCGCCAGCGATAACCCCGCAAGCCAGGGAAACGGTGCTCCAAGCCCCGGTCGTGGATGGCGTCCAGGCGGTGGCTGCGAAACTCGCTGCGATGATCCCCCCACCGGAAGGGCATCCGCTCATCATGGCGTCCTTCCCGCTGGATATGGCGGTCGCCGGAGTCGGTATGACCGCGGTAGCGGTCGTGTCCGCTCCGTTCGGCGAAGGTGGTCGGGGCGGTGATAACAAGCAGGCAAACAATCAGGAGCAGGCTTACCAGACGTTTCATGGTATTACCTCCTTTTATTAATGTGCTGCAAGGATTCAACCCTTGGCCGGACTGACGGCACCAGGACAGATGGATGTCAATTATTGGGACTGACCAGTCGGTCAAGTGACTTTAGTTTAGTATATGTATATGCAGTCGCCGAACAGAAAGAACCTATCCCGAAATAAAACTGCAAAAAAGACAAAAAAGCCTGACAGGCAACAAAGCAATAAGACCGCACGGCGCAGGCGGCGGCCTGTTACCGGGCGGTCTTATTGCAATGCCGCTGGAATCGTCAGCGGGCGGGATGGCCGGAGGCACTAGGAATATGGCGGCGCTGCCGGAGGCAGCCCTTGATTCTGGATGAATTCGGATACCTGCGAAAGGAGCTGTCGCCTCGGTGGCGGCCCCCCTCTATTCGTCGGACGGGCAGGGTGTCTTTTTGATGATAAGATTTTCCAGCCGCAAGAACGGTTTTGTCTTTGACAGCGAAAAAATCGCCAGAGCCAGCCAGATCAGGCTAAAGGACAGCAGATGGGTCGGCGAAAAAGACTCGCCATACAAAAAGATACCGACAAACAGGGCGATGGTCGGCGAAAAATACTGGATGAAACCGATGACTGTCAATGGCAGGCGGATTGCCCCGGCGGAAAACAGCACCATCGGTATCGCGGTGACAACTCCGGTGCCGATCAGGAGACTGTCCAGAGCCAGGTGGCCCGGACTGAGGGCTCCGACACCCTGGTGATGTAGGTAAGCCAGGTACAGGAAGGCCAGGGGCGACACAAGCAGGGTTTCCAGGGTGATACTGTTGATCGCTCCGATGTTCAGAAGCTTTTTGCAGAGGCCGTACAGGCCGAAAGACACCGCCAGCGACACCGCCACCCAGGGAAAGACACCAAACCTGAAGGTGAGGTTCAGCACGCCGGCGGCAGCCAGCAGCACCGAAACCGTCTGCCAGAACGAGAGCCGCTCTTTCAACACCACGACTCCCAGCAGCACGCTGATCAGGGGAGTCATGTAGTAGCCCAGGCTGGTTTCAACGATGCGGTCATTGTTGACCGCCCAGATGTAGGTGAGCCAGTTGAAGGTGATGATCGTCGCGGCAGCCACTACCCCGAGGATTTTCCCGGGCCTGGCGAGGATAGCGCGAACTTCCTGGCAAAAAGGCCCGATTCTTTTGGTGGCGAAGATGAAGAGTGCCAGAAAAACAAGCGACCAGATAAACCGGTGAGCGAGAATCTCCAGGGCAGGGACCTCCTGGACAAGTTTCCAGTAGATCGGCAGGAAGCCCCAGAGGGTGAAGGCACCGACAGCTGACGCAAGGCCCCAGGCCCGTTCTTTGTCCATATCTTTTTTACCTCAACACAATTGTATCTATATTGTAGAAGATTTTGACCAAAAGAACAACCTGACAGGCTGTCGTCCTATTCCTGACGCGAAGACAAGGGGCAGTCATTTTTTCCCGCCGGTTCTCATAGGGTGTAGCAAACGCTTGTCTGTAAGGAAGGTGAAGATATGCCTGATGATCAAACCAGGGTAAAAGTGCTGAATGAACTGGTCCGGGCCTATTTCGAGATCGACAGCCGGATCAAAGCCGCCACACCCCAGCGGGAACTTCTGAACCGCTCGCTCAAGGATATGATGCGGGAACTGAACCTGACGGTGCATGTCGCCGACAACATTGTCGCAACTTACAAGGTACAAGGGAAAACGAGCCTGAACAAGGAAAAGTTGCTGGCCAAGCTGCAGGAACACGGGTTTTCTGACGATTTCCTGGCAAACTGTATGGATGTGAGCGAAGTCCAGGTCCTCTCTGTAAAGAAATTATAACTTGGCGGAATCGGCCTAGTGCGCATCAAGGTCAGACAAAAGGCTCTCCGTTTAGAGAGTCTTTTGCTTTGTTTAGAGAGTCTTTTGCTTTGTTTAGCGCGGCCTTAAGGGCGATAGACAAGGCGGGAGTCCGTAAGGTTTGTCCCGATGTCAAGGACGGCGCTGCTCATTCCTTTACGGTTCTTACCGGGCTGACAGAGGCAGACTACTGTCTGTAACCGTTTTATGATTTTTCCAGCACTCGATCGATTCCCTAAAAGTCGGCAGTTTTTATCGAGGATGGCTCCATCCCCATCAAGTCGTGCTGAATTTCTTCCAGTACCCGGAGAAAATATTCGGCTTCGCGCAGAACATGATCAGCAAGAAGCGGAGGGATAAGAGAAACAATTTTACAGGAAGCTATCAGATCCCGGGCGGCTTTTTTGAAGTCCCTGATTGTGGTCGTCGCCGCCGTTACGTCTTTTTCAAATCGTAGCAAATCATTGTTAGGACAGGAATGCCATAACATGCTGTCCAGATCACGAGCCTGAAGTTGTAATTTTTCGAACTTCACGGCGAAGTCATTGGCTTTCTCGACAAAATCGCGTTCCGAAGGATCGAGCAGGCCGGCGATGAATCGGGCGTGATCCGCCATATGCCTGAGCCAGAAGACGTTGTCGCTTACAATGGAATCCACTGGATATTTCACGGTTCCGTCCTTGATTTTTCCCAGCAATTTTTGAAAATACATGGCTTCACGGGAAATGTGATCAATCAGCAGCGGATAATTGTAGCCCCCGATCTCGCAGGTTACAAGCAGGTGTAAGACATGCCGTTTAAAGGCGAAGATATTTTTGACTGGAACCATAATCTTATCAATAAAATTCAGAAATTCTTCATCACAGCAGATCTTGCGCGCCTGTTCCTCAAGAACGGCAAATTCGTTGTAAAAGCACTCCGCCTGGCGGATTAACTCGGTGTCTGAACAGGCAAACCCCAGCTTCATAAATAAGGAATGCTCTTTCATGATCCGTAGCCAGAACTGTACCCGATTCATGCTCAGGCACTCAAAGGGTTTTACATGCGGACAAAAGATATCCAAGTTGCTTCCTCCCCATTCCTTTTCTATTACATAATATGTAGCCGGCTCATTACCGGGTACCACACTCATGCAGCCGACCGGGTCATTGAAAAAGCAAACAACACCAGTATCGGTGTTGTTTGCTTTTTCGCGAAACGGGCAATATTTTTTGGGGTTAGCCGAGCTTGCAAGACCCGTGTTTGAATCTATGCCTTTATGGTTCTTCCGGCCGATACCCGGCAGGAACGACGGCAGCGACGAATTCGTCCCAGCCCGTCCTGTCGAGGGTGTCGCCGAGGCGCTCCTTCTCTTTGCCGTGCCGGCGGTAATACTGCAGGATTGAGTCGATCAGCCCGGATACCTTGCCGGAGGGAAGACCGGCGGCGATGACCCGGCCGACCCGGGCCTGACGGCCGGCGTTGCCGCCGACAGCCACAGTAAACCCTTCCGCCGTGCCGAACAGGCCGATGTCTTTGACGAACACTTCGGCGCAGCAGTTGGGACAGCCGCTCACTCCCAGCCTGACCTTGGCCGGGGTATTTTGGCCAAAATATTCGCTGTCCAGCGCAAGGCCCAGGGCGGCGCTGTCCTGCCGGGCCATGGGACAGTGGGGCTTGCCGGGACAGATGGCGACGGCCCGGACCGATTTGGCGATGAACGATTCCGGCGCGACGCCGAGCTCGGCCAGGGCCGCCTCGCCGGCAGCCAGGTCAAGCCCCATGATGGTGATGCCGCTGCCGATGATCTTCAGGGTGCCGCCGTATTTGTCGGCAACAGCCGCGATGCGCCGGAGTTGTTCCGGGGTTACCAGGCCGCCCGGAAGGTGGGGCGTCACCGGCATTCGGACGCGTTTGTTCAAAAAGGGTATCTGGGCAAGCTTTGAGAGCATATTGTCTGTCCTCCCCCGCGGTCTCGGTCCGGAAAATTCCAGGTGTTCAGTCTTCGCGCAGCGTACCGTCGGTACCGATGACCACAACCCGCCAGGGGATGATCTTACCGCTCCGGCGCAGAGCTTCCCGGACCGCGTTTTCCAGGCCGCCGCAGCAGGGTACTTCCATCCTGATGACGGTAACGCTTTTGAGGGTGTGGGAACGCAGTATTTCGGTAAGCTTGCCGGCGTAGTCGGCGTCATCCAGTTTGGGGCAGCCGATGACCGTTATTTTGTTGCGCATGAAATCGGCGTGCAGGTTGGCATAAGCGTAAGCTGCACAGTCGGCCGCAACAAGCAGGTGGGCGTCGTCGAAATACGGGGCATTCTCAGGCACCAGCCGCAGTTGGCAGGGCCACTGCCGGAGCTCGGACCCCTGGGCCATCGCCTCGCGGGGTCGGGTTTCGGCCGGTCGGGCGATGATTTTGGCGTTGGTGCCCGGGCAGCCGTGCGGCGGCTGGGACGGACCTGCTTCAGTACGGCTTGCCGCCAGATGCTCGTTGACAGCCTGCTCATCAAACTCGGCCGCTTCCCGCTCGATGATCGAGATGGCGTCGGCCGGACAGTCGGGCAGACAGGCACCCAGGCCGTCGCAGTAGGAATCGGAGATCAGCCTTGCTTTGCCGCCGACCAGTTGCAGGGCCCCTTCGTGGCAAGCCCCGATACACAGTCCACAGCCGTTGCATTTTTCTTCATCTATCTTTACCACTTTACGCAGCATTGTTTTCTCCTCCTTACATCATTTTATTTATCCGGGCCTTGAGGTCCTGCCGGCGGCAAGTCCCCCCCAGGTCCGGGCTGAATCCGGTAATAGGACCACAGGCAATAGCGCCCGTTCAGATTGCCGCCGCAGCGGCACAGGGTATCTCCGGCCAGACGGGAACACAGCTTTTTCAGGTACGCCGCATCCTGGTCCGCGGGCGGTTCGGGGTTGTCCGCCGCCGGCGGCTTACCTGGCGAAATCCGGTGGGTCTCAGCCATGAAAATCACCTGCCTGTATCTTGTGTCTGACTACAGGATACACCCATTCCGGGTCGGCTGTCGGTGATTTAGGTCACACTCCAGGCCGTTTCGTGACAAAAAACGGCCCGGCCGGTTTATACCAGCCGCACGATAATGCGGTGAAAGACGTCGACAACCAGGTCGAAGGCATTGGAAGCCTCGCGGATTTCGTGGTAGACTTCCCGCAGTTTCAGGGCATCCATGGCGCTGTCGCCTTGAAACAGCGCCGCCAGCGCTTCACGATAGGTATTCTGGACGGCGTAATGGGCCTGGCGCATGGCTTCGATCATCTCACCGGCCTGCTTGGGCGCTTCTCCCAGCAAGGCCATTCCCCTGGCCAGTTCCCCGGTTCCCCGGACCAGGCTGTCAGCCATGGCGACACTCACCGTGTCCGCGTCAACAGAGTAAGCCTGGATAGCCAGCATGGCGAAATTGGCGAATTCGAGGATCCTGTCCATGCGCACCGAGAAGGTGTAGATGTCCTCCCGGTCAAAGGGGGTCGTAAAAGCGTCGGTCAGCTCTTCCTCCAGCTTCATCCTCACCACGTCGGCTTCGTCGACGATTCGCCGCAGCTGGTCCTGCCGGCCGGGTTGCCGGTCGCGGAGCCAGGCCGCAAACGCTTCCATTCCCTGGGCGGTCAGTTCAGCCTGGGTGCTCAGCATTCCGTAGAAGTCGTACCTGGGCGGAAAAAGGCCTTCCAAAAATCCGGGCCGGGTCATGATCGATCACCCCTATCCTGTAATTCAAAAACCGGCAACCCGGCTGAGAAGCATGAAAATCAGAGCAGCCATGGCAGCGGCGGCCGGCATGGTAATCAGCCAGGCCAGCACCATTTCCCGGCCGATTTCCCAGTTGACAAGGCGATACTCGTCCGCCGCCCCCACCCCGATGACGGTGCCTGCCACCAAGTGGGTGGTGGAGATGGGCGCTCCCAGGAAATTGGCGGCAAGCAAGGCACCCCCGGAAGAAAGAAGGGAATTAAAGCTGTGGATCGGGCGAAGGGGAAAGATTTTCCGGCCGAGGGTCTTGATGATGGACCAGCCACCGAACAGCGTGCCGGCGAACATGACCAGCCCCCCGGCAAACTGACTCCACAGCGGAATCTGGGGCTGATCGGCCCAGCGGCCGGCAATCAGCACCAGCGATACCAGCCCGAGGATTTTCTGGGTGTCGTTGGAGCCGTGATTGAAGGCCAACACGCCGGCGATCAGCCACTGGCAGCGTTTCAGCCAGACATTGGCCGCGAAGGTGGCGTTACGCAGCAGAAATTCGGTGGTTTTCTGGAGCAAAACCGCGGCAGCGAAACCAAGGAGCGGAGAAATGAGCAGACTGACAACTATCTTGGTTACGCCGCTTATCTGGTGAGCCGGACCGAAAAGTTCGGCCAGGCCCCAGGCGATATGTTCAGGTCCCGCAGCCGCCCAGAGCGCCCCGATGAGCCCGCCGACCAGGGCGTGGGTCGAGCTTGACGGCAGGCCGACCCGCCAGGTGACGAGATTCCAGCCGACCGCGGCCAGCAGGGCGGCCAGCAGAACGATCAGCAGCAGACGGTCCGCCGGCAGGTTGATCAGATTGACCACCGTGTCGGCCACGGCGTTGCCGCCCAGCAGCGCTCCCAACAGCCCCGTCGCGGCGGCCAGAATTATGGCCTGCACCGGGGTGGCGGCGCCGCAGGCGATGATAGTGGCGACCACCGAGCTGGCGTCATGCAGCCCGTTGGTCAGCAAAAAAACGAACGCGGCGAGTAATACCAGCACCGCAAGAATATCCCAGAACATTTTCCCAGCCTTTCGCACCGGCAACCCGGCAAGTTTTTACAGGACTTTAAGATAATGTCATTATACTATACTTGACCCAGGTTCAATATACGGCGTCGCCGTCAATTTTTCCCCGGGCGCCTTCGCTTTCCCAATAATCAAGAAGAACGGACTTCTCAGTCCGCTCTTCCAGAGTGAAGACAAAACCTTTTTTAATCTTATCCTCAGCCGTTATCAACGATGCCTTTTCCTCTCATCCAGGCTTTTCCCGCCTTCCACCGCAAAAGTGCCGGTCGACGGAGTTTCGGATTTAGGCGCTGTACGGCTTGCGGCTGCGCTCCGCGAGCACCGGGGCCCATGAGCATCCGTGCTCAGGGGCTCCTCGCACGGTCGTCCTTGACCGTGCGAGCGGCGAGCTTGCCGACTACGCCAACAGCGCCTAACCAAGCGACTACATCTCCGCTGAAGCGTCGTGTATCTGCTTGTCCTCTACGCCGCCGGACACCTTTGCTGGCCTTGTTATGAAA
>JARLHY010000086.1 GCA_031292015.1 Negativicutes bacterium
CAAGCCCTCAATAATAGTAGTGGTGTAGTGTATATTATCTTCCTGATGGCCTGCGGATATGTGAAAAAGGAGATTCCGGTCTTTCGCACCAGTAGAATCTAGGGCTCCGAGACTTAGTTCCCAGAGCCCTTTTTGCGTTGCTTGACATTTGCCTAACGGACTTTTTGACGCTTCTTTATAACGGTAGTATTGCTTGGCCTGCTTGGAATTGAACAGCATAGAGGAAAATAATTAAATAACATCCATGACTTGGGAAATAGACAGGCGGTATAGCCTCTCGGCTACGGCACCTGTAAAAATATTCGCAGGAATTTATTGCATCAACCTGCCTGACGGGAGAAGTATTAAACATAAGGTGGAACACATCCGCGGCCGGCAGCGTACTATATCGTAGTTGATGATTTCATAAAGGGAGGTATCTTGATGGGCTTTGGTGGATGTGGCGGCGGTAGAGGAGGATTCTTCGTTGTTTTTATTATCATCATAATCCTCCTGTTGTTTATCCCGTTCTGGGGAGACGAGGAAACTGTCATCTAAGGAAATATCCCGCCCTTCGATTGTGACCGATATCGCCAAAAGAAACCAGGAAATATTTCCTGGTTTCTTTTTGTTCGCCGTGGCCTGTTGGATCCATTTCTGAGTACTTCGCTTATCCATATCGCTTTGTCAAACAGTTGCCAAATCCGGCCGCAAGTGTCCGCCGGTCAATAGGATTTCTTTACTTCCATCTTATAAGCCTTGAGCTTTCGGTATAGTGTACTTCTGTTAACGCCAAGTGCCTCGGCGGCCTGCTTTACGTTGGAATTTGACAACGCCAGGGCGGCGGCAATCTTTTCTTTTGTCAGTACCGGGCTATATACAGGTGAGGGAAGAGCCGACGGTTCATATTCCCTGTCGTCTAAAAATTTGAGGATGACATTTTCGCTGATCAGGTTGTCCTTGACGGTCACAACCAATCGCTCGATAAAAAAGACCAATTCTCTGACATTGCCGGGCCAGTGATAGGCACCAAGAGCCTCGTAGGCTTTCGGTGTGAATTCTGCCTGCTTGTTATGGAGCTTTTTATAGTATTCCAGGAAATGATGGGCCAGATATTCAACATCACCCGCCCGTTTGCGCAGTGGCGGCAAGTTCATTGTCAATACCTTGAGGCGGTAAAACAAGTCTTGCCGGAATAAACCTTCGTTGATCAAGTCAGACAATTTTTTATTGGTGGCGGCAATAATTCTGACGTCAATGGGGATGTACTTGTCATCCCCCAGCCGCATAACCTGTTTTTCCTGCAATACCCGGAGAAGATGGCTCTGGCCGTACTTGTCCATTTCCGCGATTTCATCCAGAAAAATGGTGCCGCGGTGCGCCATTTCGAACAGGCCCGGTTTGCCCTTTTTTGTGGCTCCGGTGAAGGCTCCTTCCACATAGCCGAATAACTCGCTTTCCAGTAAATTCGGCGGCAGTGCGGCGCAGTTGACGGCGACGAAGGGGCCGTTTTTTATTTTTCTCAGATTGTGGATGCTTTGGGCAAACAGTTCTTTGCCTGTGCCTGATTCGCCGGCGATGAGTACCGTCGAGTCGATGGGGGCGATCTCCTGAGCGATTCTCTTGATTTCGCTCATCTCGTCAGAGGTCCCCAGAACATCTTCTAACCGGTATTTGGCAATGAACTTTTTTACAAGTACTTCGTTCCTGATTCTGGCTTCCAAGGCCTGAATATGTGTTATGTCCTGAAAGGTGATGATCGCGCCGGTTATGGCCCGATCGACTCTGATTGGCCCGATGTTTATCGTGATCCAGATATTGCCCACCTGGAGGATTTGGCCGATCGATTCCTTGCCGTCGACGAGACAGGCGTCCACGTTCGCGAAAGGCAGGACCTGATTGATCATCTTGCCGATCATTGCGGAGGCGGAAGTGTTTAATATGCGTTCAGCCGCAAGGTTGAAAACAGTGATGATTTTGTCGCGGTTGACACTGATGATGCCTTCAAGGGAATAATTCACCAAGGCTTTGAATTCCTGCGCCTGTTCTTTTTCGATTTTGCGCCCCCAGGCGATTTTCTGGGCCTCAAGGAATGCCGTACGGAAGGCGTAATCGCCTGACCGTATCTGCTGGGCTTTGAGGCCTCTTTTTCGCGCTTGCAGCACGGTTTTTACGCCGCCGACAACGATATCGGTATCGGCTGGCGATATGTTGTCGATCTTCAAGGGTATATCCTCGATTTTCACCAGAAGCTGCAAGGTCAGCCGAACCCCCAGTATCTCGGCAAAGATTTCAATATCTCTGATGGTATTGCTGAATCCTAACGCGGTAATCCGGGGAGACGGCAAACCTGTGGCTATTTTGGCTTCATGCAGCACCTGGGCCAGGTCTTGCCCGGTGATGGCGATTTCCACCACCGGGATTTTCACGTTGGATTCAATAATCAGGCTGGCGGTTCCGCCCCGGCACACAATGACGTCGACATCTTCGTGCTGGAGACGGGAGGCCAGTTTTATCGCCCTTTTCAGGCGGGCCAGGTAAAAATCGACCTTGTCCTGCAGGCCGAGTTCCTCGACAATGGCTTTGCCTTTGCAATATAGGTGCTTATCCGGAGCGATGAAAGCGATGCGTGGCACTGAGGCTCCACTCCTTCCGCCGATATATGTGAAAGCATCTCTAAACCGTTATTTCGCGAAACAACAAGTAAACTCCTCGATTTTGTCGGCCGTTTTCGCAAATCGAGAAACATGTGTTGCGTAAACTGCTACAGATGTTCCGGTCTAATGCGACAAAGGGGCAGGCGGTTGCAGGTCCTGGCTGGGGCGGGGCTTTGGCACGATATTTGCAAATATACAAAACAAGCTGTCAATGCTGGAACGCTGAAGCGAATCCGAAACAAAACAGAAAGGGGAAACTGATGGACAAACAATAATTTCGGAGATTTGTGGAGCGTGAGGGAGACTTGTCGGGAATAAGTCGCTTACAGGGAGGTTGTTTGAAATAGACTTGAAAAAAACTAATTTTCGCCTGGTGATTGCAGCGATATTGTTTATTGTCACTACACTGAACTATGTTGATCGAGCCACGCTGTCAATGGCCGCTCCGGCCATGAGAAAAGATTTGGCTCTGGATGCGGTGACTATGGGCTATGCCTTCTCGGCCTTCGGCTGGTCTTATACCGCTCTGCAGATTCCGGGGGGCTGGCTGTTGGACCGGTTTGGCGCCCGCGTTGTTTATGGCGCCGGACTGTTATTCTGGTCGCTCTTTACTTTCTTTCAGGGTATGGTTGGCTTTCTTGCAGGTGCAGGGGCGTTTACAGCGTTGTTTGCCTTGCGATTTATGATGGGGGTCGCTGAAGCTCCCGCTTTTCCTGCTAACAGTCGAATTGCTACGATGTGGTTCCCGACCCATGAACGCGGGTTGGCGATATCCTTTTTTAACTCTGCTCAATACTTTGCTTTGGCGGTCTTTAATCCGGTGATGGGATTTGTTCTTGTTACCCTGGGCTGGCCTTTTGTATTCTACAGCATGGGGCTCGTCGGTATTGTCATGTCGCTGGTCTGGTTTAAGATGATTAACAGTCCCCAGCGTCACCCTTCCGTAAATCAGGCTGAACTGGAGTATATTCAGTCCGGTGGCGGACTGGCCGATATCGGGGATAAGAAGACGGAGATCAAATGGGCCTACATCCGCGCGCTTGTTTCCAACCGGATGATGATCGGCGTGTACATCGGACAATTTTGTCTCAACACGATCACCTGGTTTTTTCTCACCTGGTTTCCCACCTATCTTGTTCAAGCCAAAGGCATGTCCATTTTAAAAGTGGGGCTGATCGCGTCGATCCCGGCCATCGCGGGTTTTACCGGAGGCCTGCTCGGAGGCTATGTGTCAGATTGGCTGCTCAGGCGGGGCTTTTCGCTGACGATTGCCCGTAAAATCCCGATCATCACCGGCCTGATCTTGTCGGCCAGCATCATCCTCGCCAACTATGTCACCGCGGAATGGGTAGTCATCACCGTAATGTCGCTGGCTTTCTTCTTCAAAGGCTTTGGCGCGTTGGGCTGGGTTGTGGTCAGTGATACCTCACCCAAGGAAATGGTCGGGCTGAGCGGCGGGATTTTCAATTTCGCAGGCAACATGGCCAGTATCGTAACACCAATCGTCATCGGCTATATCTTGAATGTGACCCAGTCCTTCAACGGGGCACTTATTTTCGTCGGCACCATGGGCTTTTTGGGAGCCGTTTCCTATGCGGTTATTGTTCCTGACATCAAAAGAGTCGAACTCTCGATCAAGGAATAGATCAGGAACAAGGCTAAAATCTGACGATTATTTAGGAGGAAAAAATGTTCGATTATAATGACAAGATAACCTTTGCAAAAGCGGTATATTACAACTTCAATCCAGTGCCCCTCCCCAGGCCGTTCAAGGATGCGACCGGCGGATTCGGCACCTATGCGCCGCTGCAGGGATGGGTACAGATTTACGATACCGAAGGGTACTGCGGCGAAACCTTCTGCTCATCCGGCATTGTTGCCAATATCCTGCCGCTGATTTTAACCGGCGAAACCAAAACATATAACCAGTGGTATCATGACATCTACTGGAAGCTGAGAAATTTCGGTTTTCAGAGCGGGCAGATCGTTGACCTGGGACAACTGGATCTGATCATGCTGGATATTCTCGCGCGTCGCGCCAACCAGCCGTTGCACCGCTTTTTGGGCGCCAGGAAGGATTGGGCAGCTGTCTATAAAGGCGGTGGCGCGATCATCCTGGAGGATGGCGAACTGGTGGAAGATATGGTGCGCTATGTTGAAGAAGGCTACAACACCATTAAATTTAAAGTCGGCAGCGATCTGGGAAAAAATATGGAGCGGGACGTCCGACGGATGGAGCTTGTCCGCAAGGCGGTCGGCGATAAGATTAACGTCGCCGTGGACGGCAATCAGGTCTGGAGTGTCGATGACGCCCTTACCTTCGCGGATCTGATCCGCCCGTACAACCCCGCCTGGTTCGAAGAGCCTGTTCACTCGCATGACATGAATGCCATAAAAGAATTAAAGGACCGGGGCATCAACATGAAAATCGGCTTTGGCGAATCGATGAGAAACTACTACTCCTTTGAGACGTATGCCGAAAAAGGAGTGGACCATCTGATGCCTCTTGTCGGGCGTATGAGCCGCATGGACGACTTGCTGAAAATCAGGAAGCTGGCCAAGGATAACGGCCTGGATTTCTCCTCCGGCGGCACCACGTATGTCAATGCCGTCTTTGGTGCGCTGTATGACGAGAATGAAATGCTTGAATTCCACGAGCCGGTTACCTACACGCTGGGTCAATGCCTGGAGGTTAAGCCGGAAGAGAAAAACGGGCGGTTCTATCTGCCTGACATGATCGGTTCCCCGGTCCGCATTGCCCTTGCCAAGCTGGAAGCCGAGGGAGCATTGGAAAGTACCCGCTATTTCTACAGCGAATCGGCAAAACTCGCTTTCGCGGTGAGAGGGGCGTACTGAGGACTCTCTAGTCGGAAGTCAATAAGCGAAAAAGCACCGGGACAGCAATTCTGCCCGGTGCTTTTGGCTGTTTGGCGGATTTTATTGCGATCTACCAGGTCCAGGGTACCTCGGGGTTCTGGATGCTGAATTTACCGCCGGTGATTTCCACCGCTGTGCCGGTAATATAGCTGGCTGCGTCGGAGGCCAGGAAGACCAAGGCTCTGGCAACTTCCGCCGGTTCGCCGAATCGGTTCATGGAAATCTGCGCCAGCAGCTTCTGGCCGGTTTGTTCGATCTTCGCCCTGTTGATATCAGTGGCGACCATTCCGGGAATATAAGCTACCACCCGGATTCCGAACCTGGCAAATTCAGCCGCCATGCTCCGGGTCAGGCTTGTTACCCCGGCCTTGGCGGCCGCATAGGCCCCGCTGGTGGCTGACGGCATAACTGCCGCATAGGAAGCCGCGTTTAAAATGACGCCGCCGCCGCTGTCTTTCATGTAGCGGGCCGCGATCTGGGAACCGAGAAATACTCCCTTTAAATTAATCCGCATCACTTCGTCCCACTCATCGCCACTCATATCAAGAAGTTTCGCTTTCGGCGAAATCCCGGCATTGTTAATCCATACATCAATTCTGCCGTACTTTTTGAACACCTGCGCGGCAAAGGCCCGCAGCTCCTCTTCCTGGGACACATCCGCTGTTTTGGCGAACAGTTCGTAGCCTTTGGCGGCAAAATCCCTGGAGACCGCCTCGATTTTCTCGGCCCGGCGACCGCAGACAGCCACCCGGGAGCCCTCCCCGGCGAAGGCTACCGCGCAGGCTAATCCGATCCCGGTTGCCCCACCGGTAACCACTGCCACCTTATCTTTTAAACCTAAATCCATTACCATCGCTCCTTTGTCACAGGCTTTACTTCAGATGCGAGTCCGTTTACTGGCTCACTATCTACTTTTCTAGCCCAACCTGGTGTTTCCTTCCATGCCTACCGCATTTTTACTGCGGGCCGCTCAGTTCGAGTTCCCGCAGGTTTTTGATGATAAAATCTTTGACCCGCTTAACCGGAGGGGTCAGATACCTGTTTTCCATCCAGGCCATATAGATTGTTCTGGCACACGGCGGGTCGATGATTTTCAGGACCGCCACATCAATATTACTTAAAGCAGGCACCTTCGGTATGATGGAAACACCGAAGTTCAAAGATACGAAGGTCATGACCGCATTGCATTCTTCCGCTTCAAAAACAATCTTCGGTTTGATCCTGATTTCCTGAAAGGTATCTTCGATCATGCCCCGCAGTCCGCTGTTTTTATTGACAAGAACAAAAGGTTCGTTTTTTGCTTCCAGGAGACAGATTTCCTTTCGACCGGCAAAGTGGTGATTTTTCGGCACGATCAGGTACAGCTCCTGTTCCATGATCGGAATACAGGCCGCATCCTTCGGCGGGTTTACGCAAAAGGCCAGATCAACTTTGCCGTTTTTCAGATCATCGATAAGCATATTGTTTAAATTTTGGACAAAATTAAAAGTGATCGCCTGGTTGGATTTGTCCTTATAAAAATTTTCTATGATTTTAGGGATTAAAAAAGAGCTGAGGCTGTATAAATAGCCCAGGTTGATGCGCCCCTGGGCAGGATCGGCGTATACTTTGAGCATTTTTTTTCCTTCATCCAAAAAATCCAGCGATTTTTCGACATAGCTTAAAAAAAGCTCGCCATAAAAGCTGAGTTTTATTTTTTTGCCCTGTCGTAAAAACAAAGAGATGTTGAGTTCCTTTTCCAGTTCGGCGATGGAGTAGCTTAGGCTGGGCTGCGATATCAGCAGTATTTCCGCTGCTTTTGTGTAATGCTGAACCTTCGCCAGAACGCGAAAATACTGAAGCTGCTGTAGCGTCACCGGATCATCTCCTTCACGTTTTACCTGAGCCAGACCGACAGCCGAAAAAGACAGCGCAAAAACCATAGAAAGCCCCGGCGGATTTTGCAAGAGGTCGGTCTGTTTCTATTATACTAAATTCATAGACGGGCTCTATCATTTTTATCAAAAATCGGTATTTCCAATCCGTAAATTTCGTTAGTAAAATGAAACTGTACACAAAATACCTGCTGTTGTGGAGCGGGGCGCTCAAGCATGCGATCCTCGAAGTCAAAACAGGAGCCATGTCGGGTGGGAAGAGGAGATAACAATGAATCTGCCCAAAAAAATCGTCATCTGTGAAGTGGGGCCGCGGGACGGGCTTCAGAACGAAAAAGTGCGGCTGGCTGCCGGCCAGAAGGTAGAGCTTATCGAACTGGTCCAGGCTTCAGGAATACAATCGATAGAAATAGGTTCCTTCGTCAGTTCCAAGGCGGTGCCGCAGCTTGCGGACACCGATGAAGTCGCCGGCCGGGTAAAAAGAAGAGACGATGTCGAGTACCGGGCTCTGATCATGAACATGAAGGGTCTTGTCCGGGCCGCCGAATGCGGGATCAAAAAAGCCAAGCTGACAGTATCGGCCAGCAGGTCCCATTCGCTGAAAAACGCCAACGCGACCCCGGAACAGATCCTGGCCAAGTTCGCTGAAATCATGGAATATGCCGTCAGCAAAGCTATCACGCTGTCAGGAGCCATAGCCACCTCCTTCGGCTGTCCCTTTGAAGGCCGGATAACGCTTGAGCAGATTCTGCCGATCGTTGCCGAGTATGCAAAAATGGGGGTCAGGGAAATTTCCCTGTCTGATACCACCGGAATGGCCAACCCCAGTCAGGTATACGAATACTGTTCAGCAGTCAAGCAGAAGTTTCCGGATATCCAGTGGAATCTGCATTTCCACAATACGCGGGGAATGGGCTTCGCCAATGTCCTGGCCGGAATGCAGGCCGGCATAGACGGGTTTGACGCAAGCTTCGCAGGTCTGGGAGGGTGCCCGTTCGCTCCCGGGGCCACAGGCAACATCGCTACAGAAGATCTGCTTCATATGTGCGCAGAAATGGGTATCCAGACAGGCGTGGATATCGATCAGGCGATAGCCACGGCAAAGAAGGTCCGGGAATACGTCGGCCATGAAACCGCCAGCTTCATACTCAAATCAGGCAAGAACAGCGACTTGTGCAATTTGGTGTGATCACCAAAATCAAATTAGCAGGAGGAGACGGATATGGAAGACTTTCGCTTCTATATGCCCACCGAAATCATCTTCGGCCAGGGCTGTATCGCCAAGAACAAGCAGTTGTTTGCCAGGTACGGGAAAAAGGCGCTGATTGTCACCTACCAGATACCGGGAAGACATCATTCCCTGGAAGATGTCAAAACCGTTTTAAATGAGCTGGGTATCGAGTACAGCATCTGCGACTACATCGAGGAAAATCCGTCGACAGAAACTGTCGAGCGGGTTGCCGCGACAGCGAAAAACATCGATTTTATCGTCGGTATCGGGGGCGGCTCGCCGGTTGACGCCGCAAAGGCTGTGGGGGTGCTTGTCAAAAACCCTGACAAAAAAGGTGTGGACTTATTCAGCGATGCGGCTTTGAAATCAGTACCGATCCTCGCCGTACCCACAACGGCAGGCACCGGGGCCGAGGTCGCCCATTTTTCCGTTCTGACCAGAAACGATATCCAGACCAAGCAGGCTATCAGCCCGAGAATATTTCCGGAAATTGCTTTCCTGGATGCCACCTATCTGATGGGCATGCCGGAGCGGATCACCCGGGCGACCGCGATCGACGCCCTGTGCCACTGTATCGAATCCTACGTGTCCACCGCCAGCAGTTTCTTCAGCAGAAACATCGCCGAAATAGGGTTCAGGACCTTCAGTGAATGTGTCCGCAATATGAAAGAGGGAACCTATCCATATGAAATAAGGGAAAAGCAGCTGCTCATCTCCACCATTGGCGGCATAGCCAACACCCAGACCGGGTCCTGTCTACCCCATGGCATGAGCTACTTCCTGACCCATTTCAAAAAGATACCCCACGGACTGGCCTGCGGCCTGCTTATTAAGGAGTATCTTGCGATCTTCCAGGACCGGAGCAAGATCGACAAAATCATGGAACTGACCGGATTTGAAAATTTGGACGCTTTCGGTGAATTCATCGACTCTATGCTGCAACTGGACATCAAGGTCACTCCGGCAGAAATCGAAGAATACGCCGAGAGTTTTGCCTCGCAGAAACACCGGTTTACCAGGCACCCTGAACCAGCCGGAAAAGAAGAGGTACTGCGAATTTTTCGTAACAGCCTGTTGAAATAAAATAAAGCGATTGTGAGGAGATTTTTATGAGCAGCGAAAAGGAAAAAGGACTTACCGCCGAACAGCAGCAGGAACTGGACGCCGTATTTGAAAAAGCGCGCCGGGCCCTGGCTGTTATCGAGACCTACGATCAGGCCAAGGTGGACCGGTTGTGCCAGGCTGTCGCCTGGTCGGTAGCCAACAAGAAGACCTTTGAGCGCCTGGTAGCTATGGGTATTGAAGAAAGCGGCCTTGGCGACCCGGTAAGCCGAATGGGCAAACGGATGAAAATCCGCGGCGTGCTGCGGGACGCCCTGCGCCAGAAAAGTGTAGGAATCATCGAGGAAATCCCGGAAAAAGGGATTGTCAAATATGGAAAACCTGCGGGGATCATTGCTTCCATCATTCCCACCACCAATCCCGATCTCACCCCTGCCGGCAACGCGGTTTACGCGGTCAAGGCCCGTGATGTCGTTATTTTTTCGCCTCATCCGCGGGCGAAGAAAACCAGCTTCGAGACGGTCCGGCTGATGCGCGAAGCCCTGGAACGAGAAGGGGCGCCGGCCGACATCCTGCAGTGTCTCACCAAAGCCAACATCCCCATGTCCCAAGCCTTGATGGCCAGGGCCGACCTGGTGCTGGCGACCGGCGGGCAGGCCATGGTCCGCGCCGCTTACGGTTCGGGAACTCCCGCCTACGGCGTCGGTGCCGGCAACTCCACCATGGTGATCGACGAAACCGCCGATGTCGCAGTGGCGGCGCGCAACACCAGGCTGAGCAAAACCTCCGACTTCGGGTCCGGCTGCTCGGCTGACGGCAACCTGATTATTGAGGAAAGTGTCTTTGACCCAATGCTGGCCGCGCTGGTCACCGAAGGCGGCTATCTGGCGAGCGAGGCGGAAAAAGCCAAACTGCGTCTGGCGATGTGGGATGAGGAGGGCCACCGGCGGACCGATACCGTGGCCATCGCTCCTCAGAAGCTGGCCGAATTCGCAGGCTTCAGCATCCCGGCCGACAGAAAGTTCATCATCGTCATGGGTGACGGAATCGGCAAGGAATATCCCTTCTCCGGCGAAAAACTCACGACCCTTCTTGCTGTTTACAAATATAAAGGTTTCGCCAAAGCCCTGGAAATGATGAAAGCGATATACGAGGTCGGCGGCAAAGGCCATTCCTGCGGTATCTATTCCTTTGATACGGAACATATCCACCAGTTGGCCCTGGCGGCTCCGGTCAGCCGGATTATGGTGCGCCAGCCTCAGTCAAAAGCCAACGCCGGCGCCTTTGACAACGGCATGCCGATGACCTCAAGCCTTGGCTGCGGCACCTGGGGCGGGAACATCATCTCAGAGAACGTCCATCTCAAGCACTACCTGAATACCACCTGGGTCTCTGTGCCGATTCCTGAGGATAAACCCAGTGACGCCCAGCTGTTTGGCGACTTCTATGACCCGGAACTGGAAAAGTAACTCCCCGGCCAGGGGTCTGATGCTGTGAGTCAATTGCCTATTGCGGGGAAGGGGTGTAGCCGGTGGATTCAAGAAATACGAAAACCTATCGGGTCGGAGTCGTGGCGCTGCTGACACTGGGGAACTTTATCAACGCGGTGGACCGGGCCAGCCTGTCTGTGGCCGTTCCCTTCATCATCAAGGACTTTCAGATTGACACCGCGACAATGGGGGTTGCCCTGTCAGCCTTCTTCTGGGCTTACGTTGCCTTCAATATGCCGGCCGGCAATCTGGCCGACCGGTTCGGCACCAAAACCGTACTGGGCTGGTCGGCTGCCATCTGGTCGGTCTTTTCCGCGATCACCGGCATGGCTCAGAGTGTAACCCAGATCGTGTTGGCCCGGGTCGGCGTGGGGGTGGGCGAGGCCGCGTCCATTCCCTGCAACGCCAAGGTCGTCGCCAGCAATTTCCCGCCCAGCGAACGCGGGCTGGCTATCGGGACGTATTTGTCCGGCATCCGTGTGGGCAATGCGGCCACCCCGATTATGATGGCTTTTTTGATTCAGAACTGGGGCTGGCGCACAGCCTTCGTCGTCACCGGTCTTGGCAGCCTGATCTGGTGCGTCCTCTGGTATTTCGGCTTTAAAGACTTGTCGGACCAGTCGGCAAAAGAAAGCGGGACCAAGGAAAAGATCAGAATTCCCTGGAAACTCATTGTGACCAATCGAACACTGCTCGGGCTGACTGTCGTAAAATTCACCCAGGATTACCTGATGTGGATGTTCATGACCTGGGTACCCGGGTATCTGATCATGGGCCGGGGGTTCTCGGTCGTTACCATGGGCTTTTATATGTCGTTGTCTTACGCCATCGCCGCCGTGGCCCAACCAGGAGTCGGCTGGCTGTCCGACTGGCTGATCAAGCGGGGCTGGGACCTCAGCCGGTCGCGCAAATCGGTGCTGGTCAGCCTGCAGATCATGGCCTCCACCATCATCATCACCGGTTACGCCGACAATGTCGGTATGGCGATGTTCTTTCTGGTTATGGCGATCTCCGCGGAATCGGTCTGTTCGGCTGTTACCTGGACCATTATCTCCGACATCGTGCCAGGCAAGCTTGTCGGTTCGCTGGGCGGGCTGCTCAACTCCATTGGGGCGATCGGTGGAATCGTGGCGCCGATATTGACCGGCGTTATCGTGAAAGTGACCGGGAGTTTCCAGCTGGCTCTGACCATTGGCGGCTGCGCTATGCTGGTGGCGGCACTGTTCATACTTTTCGTTGTTCCTAAACTCAGGCTGCTGGATTCGCTGGACATCAAACCATAGCAGCGGCCCTGTGTCAGGTTCGGTTCCGCCCTTCGTTTCAGTCTGTAAGGGAAAATATGTCGGGTCCTCGGGAAACCGGGGACTTTTTTTTGCTTTTTGGTGAATAAAACCGCAGGCGGATACATAGATAGAAGCATAATCTAAAAAAGGAGAGTGCTCTATGAAAAGAATTTTCAAGTGGAACATAAGGGTGATCGTGATCCTCTTTGTCTTCGCGTTTGTCTGCAACCTAGGTCTGCTGTCACTGAACACGGTTGCCGCGCATCCTGCGCAGACCAAAAGCGTGCAATTGCATAAGGTGGATTTCAGCGGCGTGTATGCCCTGCCGGAAGGGGTTTGTCTGAAAGACGTGCTGCTGGACGGTCAGCCGGCCAGCTATGTGGTGGTCAAAGACGGGACGGAAGTTGACGTCTGGGGTGCCAGGGCAAATTCGCGGGTTGAGGCCGTCATCTTTAAATGAGCTGAGTCCCCGGTTATAAACCGGGCTTTTTTTTGCCCTGTTGTTGTTGGGTGTTGAAAGGCAGTTTCGCTGGAGGGCCAGCCCGCGAGAATCTTTTCTGATGTATAATAGGAGTACAGGAAATTCTTCAGGACATAGGCGGGTAATATGGGAAAACCGGGCAAAAACGCTTACACTTTGGCCTACAACGCTTTGGGCAAAGAAGTCAATGTCACTGACGATAACGGGCTGTGGCGGCTTCATGGTGTCACGCGGCTCAGTCACAGTCCCCACGGGCCCTTTCAGTATCTTTCCCACATCAAGTTCCGGCGGCATGGCGATGACCTGTCCGGTGCTTACTACCGGAATATCAAGTACATCGATATAACGGAAGAGGGACTCCTGTCGGCCATTCGCCAGGCTGTCGGCTACATCCCTTCCCCGCAGGTAATTGAGGCTTTTTTGCCGTATATCCGGCGGCTCATCGCGGCGTGGGCGGAAGAAGACAATTATTATAAAGACCAGGATAAAGAGCAGGCTGACCTCATCCTACAGGACCTTATCACCCGGGCGGCGGAAAGGGTGACCCGGGGCGAAGAAACATCTCTGAGCCAAACCGGTTCCAAATGGGGCCGCCCGGCGTTTGACCTGTATCTTACCCGCGAAGAGCAGGCGGCAGCGCGGGAGGCCCAAAAGGCGATCAACGGGTCGGCCCACGAAGTACCCGACAGGGTGCCCCTCCGGGAACATCTTGCTGATTTCAAGAAGAGCCTGGCCACAGTCTGCGACGCCAAAGGCGCGCAAATAAGAAATGCCAAGGCCCTCAACCGCCGTCGACGGCTGCTTGACCTGCTGGAA
Source organism: Negativicutes bacterium (assembly GCA_031292015.1). The sequence goes on from JARLHY010000086.1 coordinate 13,751, forward strand.
ACTGCGGTAGAGTTAAGGCGGCTGGTTTCCCTCGCCCTTGCCGCTGATAAAGATACATACGGTGGCGGATTGCTCTACGAGCTGCCACACCGCCTCTTTGGCTATACCCGCGATGAAAAGGCCTATGATGACCTCAGGGACAAGCTGTCCGACATGCTCAGACCTTATGAATTGGAACTGGCTGAGGTCAACGAACTTGTAGCGGCTGGGACCGAATACCTCGCCGGCGGGGGTATGCTCCCTGTGGCAGTGCCTTCTTTTTCCCGGCAGGAGGGCGAGTTTGCTTACGGTGACCGGATCATTGCCGGCGACCGCACCGATAAGGTAAAAAAGGTCGGCATGCACTACATCTATGGTGAGAAAGGCGGCCATTGGGAAAGGGCGTCGGTAAAACACTGGTCGGAAGGCCGGAGATAAAGACTGTTGTCAATCGTTCCGTTAGGACAGGTAAACCTCATTTGCTGCCTGTCTCCGGAAAGGGCTTGACGCGCGCAAATCGACATCATATGATATATTTACGTAATAGATATTGGCAAACCTGCCAAAAGGCAGGGACGCAAAGCTATGGGTCTACAGGGCCTCAGCGCCTATGATTGCCAGGCCGCCGTTTTGAAAAACGAAGTCAGGCTATCCCTGACTTTTTTGTTTTGCCGTCAGTCGGCTGCCAAGATCGATTCCTTTTGCACCAAGACAGTTTATAAGCAGACACAGGAGGAACTTATGTTCAGGCAACCGCTTACTTCCTTGTTGAAACTGGCCATGCCGCTGTCGGATACCCTTGATTTGGTCAGTCCCAGAATGACGAACCACCATCGAAAAGTGGCATTCATCGCTTACCTTTTAGGGATTGAACTGAATCTGCCGCTTGGCCGGAGAAAAAACCTCTTCCTTGCCGGTGTTTTTCACGATATCGGTGCCCTTTCTCTCAAGGAAAGGATTGACGCCCTGTCCTTCGATGTCATCAACCCCCATCTTCATGCCGAAATCGGCTATCGACTGCTGCGCGAATTTGAACCCTTTGCTGCGGTGGCTGATATGATAAGGTTTCATCATGTCCGCTGGGACGGAGGAGCCGGCAAGGTTTTCAACAATCATCCCGTTCCCCCGGAGAGCCACATCATTCATCTGGCTGATCGGGTGGCGGTGCTGATTTCGGACCAGTCCATCATTCTCGGTCAGGCCAAAAAGATTTATCAGGACATCAAGCGGTTTTCCGGGACGTGGTTTCAGCCTGAACTGGTGGAAGCCCTGGGCAATCTTGCCGCCAGGGAGCATTTTTGGCTGGACGCTGCGGCGGCAACCCCGACCGAACCGCTGCGGCCCATTATTGACATGGACCCTGTTGAACTGGACGAGGATGTGCTGCAGGGATTTACGACGATATTTTCCCGGGTTATCGATTTTCGCAGCCCGTTCACGGCAACCCATTCATCCGGGGTCGCCGCATCCGCCGAAATCATGGCCCGACTGGCCGGGTTTACCAAGAAAGAGCTTCAGCTGATGCGAGCCGCCGGACATCTGCATGACCTCGGAAAATTGGCTGTTCCCAAAGAGATTTTGGAGAAACCGGCCAAGCTCTCGGCCGAAGAATGGAACATCATGCGCTCTCATACCTATTTCGGGTTTCGCACCCTGCAGAAAATTCCCAGCCTGGAAACAATAAATATTTGGGGCTCCTTGCATCATGAGCGGCTGGATGGCAGTGGCTATCCTTTTCACCTGAAAGGCGACGACCTGCCGCTTGGGTCAAGAATCATGGCGGTGGCCGATGTCTTTGCCGCTCTTACCGAAGACCGGCCTTACCGGCCGGGACTGAAAGCCGATCAGGCCATCGAAATCATGATCCGGATGGCCCGTGCCGGCGGCTTGGACAGTAATCTGATCAGCCTGCTGGAGACCAATCTGCAGGAGATTTATGATTATCGCTGGACAGTGGCCAACCAGGCTCTGGAGAATTACCGGCGCCTTTACGACTCTGTCTCGGCGTAGCCTCGCGTGAGGAATAAGCTGCGCGAATGCCCCCGCAGACTGAGTAGTCCCGGGGGCATTCGCGCTTGGGAATAGGTTGTGGCCTGCCTGCAGGCGGCAGGCTCAGAGATTGTAGTGGTCCAGCAGCGCCTTGAGCCTGACGATAGGTACATTTTTTTCCCCGTGTTCCTCGGAACACCTAAGTAAAGCCTTCAGAACGCAAACAAACGTATCTGATGTTTCCCTGGACGGGTCCAAAGGAATCGCCTCCTTCTTAATATAGCGTATTGGCGAAGGCGGCGAGATGTTCCGCGAATCTTGCCGTCGGCATATCATATACGTTTCTCGCGCCGGTAACACGCGCCGGGTCTGATCTGGCGGACATTCCAGGCTGACTCTCCGGGGCAGATGCCGATTTGGCATGCGTAGCCCTTATCGCCTCGGCATAGAATATAGTCAGGATTTCACGAAGGAGTGATAAAATGGACGAACGGCTGGGAAAATACGCCCGCCTTATTGTCAAAACCGGCGTAAATATTCAACAAGGTCAGACCCTGGTGGTAACATCCCCCATCGAGTGTGCTGATTTTGCCCGCCTTATCGCCGAGACGGCGTACAAAGAGGGGGCCAGAGAAGTTGTAATGCAGTGGCAGGACGAGCTGTCCGCCAAAATCAGATTTTTGCTGGCCCCGGATGAGGTGTTCGGCGAGTTTCCTTCCTGGCGGCGCGATTTTTACATGTACTACGTCAACAGCGGAGCCGCCTTTGTAGCCCTTGCCGCCGAGGACCCCGAACTGCTCAAAGAGGTTGACCCGGCCAGAATTGTTGCCCAGCAGAAATCCTCCAGCGAGGCTCTCATTCACTACCGGCGGAAACTGATGAATCACGAAAATTCCTGGTGTGTCGCTTCTATGCCCACCAAAGCCTGGGCCGACAAGGTGTTTCCCGCTGAGGCCCGGGCGGAAGACCTTCTTCTTGACGCGATACTGAAAAGCGTCAGGATTGACACGGTCGACCCTGTGGCGGCCTGGGCCGGCCATGTCAAAAAACTCGAAAAGTGGCGGGAGTTCCTGAACACCGCCAGCTTTCAGTTCCTCCACTACGAAAATAGCCTCGGTACCGACCTCACCATCGAGTTGCCGGAGAGGCATATCTGGCAGGGCGGAGCCGAAAAAAACGCCGCCGGCGTGACGTTTATGGCCAACATGCCGACCGAGGAAGTCTTTACCCTGCCCAAACGCAGCGGCGTAAACGGCAAGGTCTTTGCCTCCAAACCACTTATTTACAACAGCACGGTTATCGATAAATTTTCCCTCACCTTCAGGGAAGGCAGGGTGATCGACTTTGCGGCCGAGGTCGGCCAGGATATCCTGAAAGGATTGCTGGATACCGACGAGGGAGCAGGTTATCTTGGTGAAGTGGCCCTTGTGCCTGACGACTCACCGATATCAAACTCCGGGATCCTCTTTTATAACACCTTGTTCGATGAAAATGCCTCCTGCCACCTGGCCCTCGGCAAGGCCTACCCCATCTGTGTCCAAGGCGGCGACAAGCTGGCTGAAACCGAACTGGTCGCCAGCGGCATCAACGACTCGCTGATCCATGTCGACTTTATGATCGGCACCAAAGACCTGACGATAACCGGCATAACAAGAGATGGCAAGAAGGTGGCGGTATTCCGGGACGGGAATTTCGCCGACTTTTAGCCGCTGATCAAATCCGCTGCGGCGCTAGGGTGTTGACGGCCAGCTACGCGAGTACTCCGCGTTGCAGGACAGACAGGCAATCTTTCCTTCCCGCAGGCGGGCGCGGGGCTCCATCACCGATTCGCCGCAGAAGTCGCAGGTTACCGAGCCGAATATTTTTGCCGGCTGCGGCAGCGGCACCTCCACCGTTTCGATCTTGAAAAGCCTGTCGGTATCCATTGTCAGGAGTTGCCTGATCTTTTCCTGCTGCATCGTTTGGAACTCCCGCTGCTGCTCGGCGGTGGCACAGCCGCCGAACACGGCGGAACGCAGGTTTTCCTGGGCGGCGGACGGAGTAAATACCTTGGTCGTCATGACAACCCGTACAGCCTTATTCTGGCTGCGACTGGCGATGGTATAGGCCTGTTTGCCGTAATCCCGGAAAAAGAGGTTGCCTTTTCCTATGGTACAGCCGAGCAGGGACTGGACGGCGTCGATACCGCAGGCATCGGTTTCGACGATGGCGACCAGTTCTTCATCCTCGGCCCGCTCCACCTGCAGCTTCTCCATGGCCGCCTTGGCCGCCCGGTAGCCGATGGCCAGGCCGGGACAGAAGTGTCCATGGAAATCGATGGCCTTTCGCAAATCCTCCGGATAGTCTTGATTCAAACCAAGCGCCTCCCAAAATGTTTTTTTTCGCTGACACCGGCAGCGGCTTCGTGAGTTCGTAACCATAAACATAGTATTCTTTCTCTGCCGCGGCTTCCCGCACCTGTCCGGTGGAGTTGCAAATTCCGAAAAACTGACGTATGGTAAGAAGAGGCCAGTTGAGGGAGTGGAGGCAAACATGGCGGATTCAAAACCTGTCGGCCGGATTGTTTTAGTTTTCGCCGCTCTGCTTGTCGTCAGCGGCTATCTTATGAAACCGGAGTTCTTCCGGGACGTGGCACAACTTCTGCGGGTCGGCGACGTTGCCTATAGCATCCAGTTGATTCAGTCTTATGGCCAATACGCGAAACTGGCGGTTTTCGCCATCATCGTCCTGATCAATATCCTGGCCGTTCTGCCGAATATCTTTGTGCTGGCAGCTGCCGGAGCGCTCTTTGGCATCGTGGAGGGAACCCTTGTGGCCTGGGCGGCCGAAACCGTCGGCGTATCTGTCAGTTTTCTGCTGATGCGCTATCTCTTTCGTCGACCGGCCGAAAAATTCATCGAGCGCCGCGGCGCACATCACCGGCTGAAAGAACTCAGCGGCAGCAACGGTTTTCGCATCATTCTGCTGGCCCGGAGTACCCCTTATGTTCCGTCCGGCTTGATCACTGCTCTGGCCGCTCTGAGCCGCGTCCGCTTCCGGGACCACTTTTTGGCAACAGCCATCGGCAAGCTGCCGTCAGCCTGGGTCGAGGTGACGGTGGGGCACGACCTGTTTTCCTACCGCGCTCACCTGATACGGCTGGTTATGTTGATCGTTGCATCCGGCTTGGTCTATTTCCTTGTTCTGCGGGGCAGACGCCGCCCGATGGAAAAAGACTGAGCCAATCCAGCCTGTTGTCTGAAACTGTCTAAAAAGGCCTGCGGCACCGTAATGGATGCCTGCAGGCCTTTTTGCTGCGCCGAATTGTTGGACAGACGATATTCAGTCTATGGCCGGAAAGCCTTCCTTGCTGCGCAATACGTCCAGGAAAATCTCCGTCGCTTTCGTATGGAAAGGCATGGCCGGCGTTACCAGGGAGAAATTGCGTAAAATGGGTGCTCCGGCTATCTGGAGCCTTATCAGATTACCTGTCGCTAGCTCTTTGCGAACCGCCCACTGTGATAACAGACTGATCCCCAGGCCTGCTTCCACCGATTCCTTGATAATTTGCGTGCTGCCAAATTCCATCATATCCTCCGGGAAAAATTGCAGCGCGGCAAACATTTTTTCGGTGGCCTCCCTAGTTCCCGATCCGGCTTCGCGGATAATCCACGGTTCTTTGTTCAATTCCCGAATCGACACTTTTTTTTGTTTCACGAACCGGTGGGTGGGAGAACAAACCACATACATCTGGTCTTGGGCAAAAGCTTCGATGGTTAGCCGGTCGTGGTGGAACTCGCCCTCGATGATCCCGACCTCTATTTTATGAGTGAGGACCAATTCGGCGATGTCGCGGGTATTGCCGATGCTGATAACCGGTTTTACCAATGGGTAGCGTTCATGCAGCGCGGCTATGATATGGGGCAGCACATATTCCCCAAAGGTGTAACTGGCGCCAATCGATAAAACTCCGCGCGCCGTGTGCAGCAGATCGTCAACCAGACACTGCATCCGGGTATACAGCCCCAGTATCTCTCTGGCGTGGTGGTATACCACTTCACCCGCCTTGTTCAACCTCACGTACTTGTTGTTGCGTTCCAGAAGCTTGCTGCCAACCGTCCGTTCCAGGGTCTGAATGTACTGGCTGACCGCAGGCTGGGTCATGCACAATTCTTCCGCCGCCCGGGTAAAGTTCCTTTTCTCGGCGACAGTCACAAAAACCAGCAAAGTTTGATCCAATTTTTTCTCCCCGCTTATCGTTGATATATAATTACTTATCATTAACATTATAATGATTTATTTTACTTATTTCAATCTATGCCTTATGCTGGAAAAAAGCAGCGGAGGCGATAAGATGACAACCCTGGTCAAACATTGGCTGTCGACAACCCAGTCGACAATTTACGAATACCCCGGCTGGTCGAAGCTGGCAGGCATAGTATTTACGCTGGTGATCGCCTGTGCCGGTTATGTGTTGTCAAAATCGCCCGGATTTGATCATGTCGGGCAATTGGCCTGCGCCATCCTGCTTGCGGTGGTTTACCGGCAATTTTGGGGCTATCCGGAACAGCTCCGGGCCGGCATACAGTTTTCAGCCAAAAGATTGCTGCGGCTGGCTATTATTTTATTCGGCCTAAAATTAAACATCGACATAATCTTTAACCAAGGCCTGACATTGCTTGTTTACGACACCGGCACCATCGTTTTCTCCATCGCGACAACCCTTGTGCTGGCGAAATTACTGAAAGCCGACATGGCAATCTCGATTCTTCTCGGAATCGGCACCGGCGTTTGCGGGGCGGCCGCCATTGCCGCGGTATCGTCGATCATCAGGGCGGAAGATGAAGATACCGCTATTGGTGTGGGGATTATCGCCCTGGTTGGAACGATATTCGCCGTCGGGTACACGCTTTTAAGGCCCCTGGTTCATTTGACAAGCATTCAATACGGAATATGGTCAGGGATAAGCCTCCACGAGATCGCCCATGTCGCCTTGGCCGCCGCTCCCGCCGGGCAGGACGCCCTGGCGATCGGATTGCTGGCGAAACTCGGGCGGGTCTTCCTGCTTGTGCCGCTCAGCTTTATCCTGATGTACTGGATGAAGCGGACAGGAAAAAACCGGTCAGATGCTCCGGTTGATTTTCCCTGGTTTCTTGTCGGGTTTATTGCCATGAGCCTGCTTGGAAGCTATGTGTTCGGCAAATATATCATTTTGCCCCACCCCGTCACTGACGCCGTTTCCGACGCCACGACCCTCGTGTTGACCATGGCGATGGTGGGCCTTGGCCTGAATGTAAGCCTGCGGGATCTGCGGACAAAGGCGTTAAAACCGCTTCTGGCCATGACGGTCACATCCCTCCTGCTTTCCGTACTGACACTGCAGGTTCTGTGACCGGCAGGCGCAGTCGAATATACTTGGAACAAACACGAAATACGCCGGGGTATCCAGCGTATTTCGTGTTTGTTGAGAAACCTGTTCTTCAGGCCGCTTGCGAAATCCCCAGATGCACGACGGCCCCACTGACCGCAGCACCGTTTCCTCCGAGACATGGTTTGTACAGGACGGTATGCGTCGACTAATTTAACAGCATCGCGCGCGTACTGGGAAGTACGCTAGCAATGGGGCAGCGGGGCCAAGTGCGTAGCTTTTATGCTTCAGCGTTTAGAGCTACGGCCTACCCTTTACGGGTACAAAGCAGATGGGGGTTGCAGAGCGGCCTGAATTAGCGGCGGCAAAGGCAGCTAAACCGCGTAGCGCCTGGCCCCCCAGTATTCCTGGCGGTAAGGCTCATCGTCGACTCTGCTCTCCTTGATTGCGTCCTTGCTTTCCGGCGAGTGAATCATCATTCCGTCGGCGGCGTACATCGCCACATGATGAATATAGCCTTTGCCGTTTTCGGTCGCGAAAAACAGCAGATCGCCGGTGGCGAGGCTTTTTCTACCCACCGGGAAACCTTCCTGGGACTGTTGCTTGGAATTGCGGGGCAGATATATACCCTGGGACTGGTAAAGGCGGAAAGTAAAGCCGGAACAATCATAGCCATAAATCGAGGTGCCTCCCCACAGATACCGAAGCCCGAGGAATTGCCTGGCCGCGTCTACAATGTTTTTCCTGGAAAAGCACAGATCGGCGGCTTTATGTCCTTCGCCTCTGGTGAGATAACCGCAGCCCCCGTCCGGCAGCCGGAGAGTAAAACTTGTTTGGCTTTCCGCCAGAACCGGCAGCCGCACCTGAAAGCCAAGAGTGCCCAGCGGTTGGGTCAGACAGGCGTCCTGGAACAAGGTCGCCCTGGGCACTATGATTACCGCTTCCGGCCGGCAGAGCTGCTCCTTCAGGTAGCTGCCGTTCTGGCTGACCTGGTCGGCCGGAACCCAGCCGACCTGTCCCCAGCGGTTGTCCCTTGTCCGCTGAACCACCGCGGCGATGTTCAACCAATCGCCCTGCCGGTCGAGGATGACCACCCGCTCGCCGAATATCGCCATGGTATTGACCTTGTCGACCAGCCACAGTCTTCTCGCCACATCAAGGCTCTCCGCCCATTTCGACGGTTGAGACGAGGCCCGCAGGCTGATATTTTCGTATTCGGGCTTTCCCGGGTCCGACCAAAAGATGGCGAATGGAACATTGATCGCCCCGAATACCGGCTGTCTTGCCTCTTGCTCCATATCGGTCAATTCCCCCAATTCTCGCGCCTGGGCTGGGGCAGAGAGGAGGGGGAGCAGGACGGTCGGCATTTGGGCGGGCAGGGGCCGCACAGCGGGCGGCATAAAGGATAACAGGACGGGGTACAGACCGCCGGCGGGCCGCTTGGAGTGGTTTCGGCGTCCGCTTCATCGATGGCGGGAGCGGCAAAACCGTCCTTGCGAAACGTTAGGGACATGCTAACCCTTCCTTTGCTGCATAATAGAGAGGCTTTATTTACATTACATAATATGCGATTGATGACGAAAAGCGCCTCCGGTAAACAGCGGGGGTCAGACCACGTATACTATATAGAACAAAAGAGTGGGAGGGGAAACGCATGCTGTCGCTGCCAAAAATAAAAGCCGACATCGAAAGGGAACTGGCCGAATTTCCCAAGGAGAGCTGCGATCAGTTCGGTGATGACACCGTTGTCCGGCTGAACCATGAACGCCAGCTGCTGCAAAAACTGCTGGCCGTAACCGACGGCTTCATCCGCGAGCAGGCCGCCCTGGAACATCGCCTGGAAGCCTATATCTGACCTTTTGCAAACTTAGTTTTATTGATAATCTATCCTTCAGGCCGTTCAGAACCCCCCAGATGCAAGACGGCCCCGCGATCCGCAGCACCGTTTTCTCCGAGACATATTTGCAGTTAAGGGTTTGCACTGGCTAATTTAAAAGCAGCGACGCGTACTGGCAAGTACGCTAGCAATGGGGTTGTGGGGCCAAGTGCGTAGCTCTTACGCTTTAGCGTCTAGAGATACGGCCTACCCTTTACGGGTGCGCAGCAGATGAGGGGTTATCAACGGCCTGAAACAAAGAAATAAGCGCCGCCGATGATCACCAGCAGTATTCCGCCTGAGTACAGGCCGGGAAGCTGGTCCGGATTGAGCGGCGCCGTCAGGAGGGTTACCAGGATGGCGCCGAAGCAGATCCAGGAGAGATAGGGGTAGGCCGGCGCTTTGTATTTCAGCTTTTCCGGCGAGATTCTCAGCAGTCTTCGCCGGTAAAAATAGTGGGTGGCCGAAACATTCATCCAGTTCACCAGGGCCAGAAAGCCGCTGGCGCTTACGGTGTAGATGAAAATCTTTTCCGGCAGATGATAGGACAAGATTACACACAGCAGAAGCACCGTGCCGCTGAAGGCCACAGCCACCACCGGCACCCCTTTTTTGCTCTGACGGCCGACGACGCGGGGGGCCTGCCTGGCCTGGGCCAGGGAGAAGAGCATCCGGGATGAGGAATAGACCTGGGAATTCAGGGCCGATAAAGCCGCGGTCAGCAGGATGAAATTGAGAACACCCCCCGCGGAAGGCAGTCCGAGCCGGTGGAAAATCTGGACGAAAGGGCTTGCCGCCGGGTCGATGCCGCCGACAGGCAGCAGGCTGATAAGAAAAAAGGTGGCGAGCGTGTAAAGCGCTACAACCAGCACCGTTACCAGCAGGGCCGCGGAAGGCACCGACTTTTCCGCCTGCTCGGTCTCCACCGCGGCGATCCCGATGATGCCTGTGCCGGTGTAAGCGAAAAAGATCAGCAGCATTGAACCGAGGATGCCGGAGAGATTTTGGACCGCGCTCTTCGGCGTTGCCCGGAAGGCCGACCACTGCTCGGTCAGTCCGCCGAGACTGACGCCGGTGGCGAGCAGAGTGCCCAGGATGACGAACAGCACCAGGGTAAGGAGCTTCGTCACCGACAGCCCCAGTTCGATCTTGCTCAGGCCTTTCAGATCATTGAAATTTGCCAGCGTTATCCCTGCCGAGAAGACCAGACTGAGGACCCACAAAGGTATTTCCGGAAACCAGAGCCGGGAGAAAATGGCGCAGGCAGTGACCTCGCTTGCCATTCCCAGAACTCCGCTGGCCCAGAACATCCAGCCGACAACAAAGCCCCACCACTGGCCGAAAACTTCCTGGGCATATACCTTGAACGAGCCTGAAACCGGATTGGCGATGGTCATCTCGATAAGAAACGCAACCTCCATCATCATCACCAGTCCGCCCAGCAGGTAGGCCAGCGGCGTCCAGGCGCCGGCGATGGTGATCACAAGACCGCTGGCCAGAAAAATGCCGGAACCGATAATATTGCCCAAAGCCATGACGACAAAGTCGGTTCTGTTAAATGCCTTCACTCCGCGCTTCCCCCCAGTCTTGCTTATAGTATCTGCCGTTTGCCTTTCGTCATACCGGGGCGGAAGCGGCCTGCCATTGCCACAGCACCTTGCAGTTGGCAAAAACTGATGAATGCAATGCATCCGAAACAGCGGTACAATTGGCTTTGAGGTTGTCACAATTTTATCATTTCATGGTGGTATACTGTTCCTCAAATGGAGACTGGAGGGGAGAACACAGTGAAAACATGGTTACAGCGATTTACAGTGATTTTAGCAATCGGCGTACTTATCGGCGGGTTCGTCGCCAGCCGCGACGGCAGGGCGGCGCCGCAGCCTGACCTGTCGCTTCCGGTCGCGCAGAGCGCCGCTCTGTCCCCAGCCCGCAACACTTTTGTTGTTCAGGCCGTTAAAAATGTCGGCCCGGCGGTGGTCGGAATCACCAACAAGGCTTACATGCGTGATAACTTTGCCCAGAAAGTGCTTGTGGAACAAGGCATGGGTTCCGGGGTCATCTTCGACGCCAATGGCTATATTGTCACAAATAACCATGTCGTCGCCGGAGCGCAGGAGATCAGCGTCTCCCTTGCCGACGGCAGGACGATGACCGGCAAGGTGCTGGGGGCCGATCAGGCCACCGATCTGGCGGTGGTCAAGGTTGACGCCACCGGCCTGCCGGCGGTGACCTTCGGAGATTCCGATTCGCTGCTTGTCGGCGAGCCGGCCATTGCCATCGGCAACCCGCTGGGCCTTGAGTTTCGCGGTACAGTCACCGTCGGGGTTGTCAGCGCCCTGAACCGGACCATCGAACTCGGGGACCGCAAATTCAAGCTCATCCAGACCGACGCCGCCATCAACCCAGGCAACTCCGGCGGGGCTCTCGTCAACGCCGACGGACAGGTCATCGGCATAAACAGCGCCAAAATCGCTGCCGATGGGGTCGAAGGCATCGGCTTCGCCATTCCCATCAATTCGGCCCGGCCGATTCTGCAGTCGCTCATTGAAAAAGGCAAAGTGGTTCGCGCCTACCTTGGCGTCGGCCTGCTGGACAAAAATTCGGCGGCTCGCCGTGGTTATGAGCTGGACATCGAGCACGGCGTATATGTCGCCAGGGTCGAAAAAGACGGCCCGGCCGCCAAGGTCGACATTCGCGAGGGCGACATCATTGTCAAGATCAACGGCGTGGACGTTGACAGCGTGGCCGACCTGAGGGCCGAACTGGACAACGTCGCGGTGGGCAGCCGCGTGGATGTGGTGATTGTTCGCGGCAACAATACAAGAACCGTGCGCCCGCTAGTCACCGAAATGCAAAACTGAGCCGCGCTGTGAAACAAAAGTTAAAGCCAGTACTCCAAGAGTACTGGCTTTAACTTTTGTTTTGACCCTATCGGCCGATTACGATTCTGGTATTGCCGGACCACCAGGATAAGAAGAAGGAATCGCGGTTTTCGTAGACTTCATGGTCGTCCCGCAGGTAGATGAACGCGCCGTCGGACAGATAACCCACGCTGACAAGCTCGTTGTCTTCATCGAAGAACAGAACAGCGTCGTCGACGAAATGCCCGTGATGCCAAAAGCCCTGGCCGTGCCAGCGATAAGCCCTCAGGCCGGGGAAGCGGTGACCCCAGTCGCGGTCGTAGATCCGCTCCAGGCGATGATGCTCCCGCATGGAAGCGTAGCGATCGTGCCAGCGGAAAGGCAACTGGCTTTCCGGTTGGTAATCATGGTGGTGGGTATGCTGCCAGTTGCTGTCATTGTCGTAGTGACGGTCGTTCTGCCAGTCGTGCTGGGCGCTTGCGGTCACCGACAGCAGCAGCAGCAACGACAAAGCGAGGACAAGGATAAACGCTCTTTTTATTGTAGACACCTCCTCCGCCGCAACCCGTCGGACCGGAGACCTAAGTAAGATCCCTATGTGGTTGTCCTTACTAATTCTCCGGCGCCATCCTGCCACCTGCCGCAAAAAAGGATGTAATAATTGGCATGGATTTGTCATAAATAAGCAGACAGCAGGACTCGGTCCGCATGAAGGCAAGCGGGATATTGTGCCGGAAAGTTGATGTTTGGCTGTATCGGAGACTATAGCAACCGGTCTGCAGGCCGGGATCCAGGCTGCATGAATCAAGGTCCAGCTTCTTAAAATCAAGAAAAGTCCGGCGAAAAGAAGGAATTGGGCTGGTGGAGGGTGCATTTAATACTAACGGAATGAGATTGGCGAAGCTCGAATATAAGGAGGAAACGCCTGATGGACCAGATCCTCAAAATTACTGCCGACAAAAACGCCGGCTTGCTGGAGCAGCATCTGGAAACCTACCGGAATAAAGCCTTGGAGCTGGGGGCGGCCAGGGCGGCCGTCATTCGTGCCGGTACAATCCCGGTGGATGAGCGCGTTACCCTGAAATGCCAGATCCCCAGATGCTTCGGCTATGGGGCCTCGGCCCACTGTCCCCCCAACACCTTAAAGCCGGCCGAACTGCGGGAACAGTTGAAAAAATACCAGTGGGCGGTTTTGTTCAACATTGATGCCCCCGCTGACGTCATTGTCCGCAACAAGGCCACCATCAAAGAGCGTATCGCCGTCTATCTGGAGGTATTTAAAATCGTCAGTGCCCTGGAATCTCTGGCCTTTTATGACGGCCACTATCTTGCCTTCGGCTTTGGCGCAGGCTCCTGCCGGCACAGCTTTTGCAGCCGCGAGGAAACCTGCGCGGCCATGGAAGGGAAAAAGTGCCGCTTCGCCCTGAAATCCCGGCCGTCCATGGAAGCTGTCGGTATTGACGTTTACTCCCTTGTGGCGTCGGTAGGCTGGGATATCTACCCCATCGGCAGTGGTGCCGCCGCCGAACAGGTGCCCAAAGGCACCCTGGCCGGAATCGTCATTATCCAATAGATCCAACCTGCGGCGGCATACGGCAGGCCGAACCTTGAATCATCAGGGTTCGGCCTTTTTTACCTGCCTGCTATTCGGGTTTAAGGGGCCGTCCCCGGCTTTTTTTGGCAGGAATATTGCCCCCAAAAGCCGAAATTGCAACACAAGGCCTTTTTCGGCTGAAGCCGGGTCCGGCATAGTTGCCCGCTCCCGGGAGTAAACTCTAGGTGATGGCGATGGATACGAGCATTTTCGCAGCATCAGTCACCCAGCAAACACAGGAAGGTGAATAAGGAAATTGACTGTCAACAATTATGCCGACATCGTATTGACCAACGGGGTTGTATATACGGCTGACGAAGCAGACACGGTAAGTGAGGCTGTCGCCATCAGGGGCGACCGGATCGTTTTTGTCGGCGGCGGTAAAGACGTCGACGCCTACATTGGCCCCCAGACCCGCCGGATTGATCTTGGCGGCAAAATGGTGATACCCGGACTGATTGATACCCACATCCATCCGCCTGGCTTATCCTTGTCCGACCGCTACGAGGTCCAGTTGTCCGGCATCGAAACCGTGGAAGGCTATCTGGACGCGGTGCGTTGCTTTATTGACGGCAACCCGGACGCCAAAATGGTTTATGGCCGGGGCTGGTCGTGGGGCATACTGAAAGGCGAGGAACTGATCAGAGGCCCCCGCAAGGAATACCTTGATGCCGTAACCGAAAAAATTCCCGTGGTGCTCAGGGCCCATGACGGCCATACCCTTTGGGTGAACTCCAAGGCCCTCGCGGTGAATGGCCTGACCCGGGATACCGAGGCGCCCCGCGGCGGCGTTATTGAGAAAGACCCTGTCAGCGGCGAGCTGTGGGGAACCCTGAAGGAATGGGCCATGTGGCTCATCGCCCTGCCTGAATATAGTCTTGAACAGTATACCGAAGCCATGGACGCCTTTCAGCAAAAGATGCATCGCCTTGGCATCACCGGTGTGCTTTGTATGGGCAGCCTGCCTTTCCAGACCATCTTCCGGGCCTGCGCCGAGCTGCAAGAAAAGGACCGGCTGGCACTTCGCGTCCGGGGGGCTATGACCGTGAACGCCAGAGAAGAGCTGGACGGCCAGCTCGCCGCTATTCGCGGGCTGCGGGCAGTCTATAACACACGGGACCTGCAAGTGACCGCAGCCAAGTTTTTTACCGACGGCGTTATCGAGGGCGGGACCAGCTATCTCCTGGAGCCCTACACCGCCGCGGTGGGAAAAGGCGAAAACTACTACGGCGACTTTCTCTGGGACCTGGAGAAGTTGAAACAGGCCTTTTATGCGGCGAACCGGGACGGACTGCAGATTCATGTCCATTCCACCGGTGACGCGTCGACCCGCAGCGTACTGGATGCGCTGGAAGCCAGCCGGGCCCGGCTGCCAGGCGGGGATTACCGCAACACCATTACTCACCTGCAACTGGTGGATGAGAAGGACATCCCCCGCTTCAAAGACCTTGGCGTTATCGCCAGTGTGCAGCCTTACTGGCAGTTCAAGGGTCCCAACTGGTGGCACAACGTCGATCGGCGCTTCCTCGGCGAACGGGCCGAAAGAGAGTTTCCCCTGGGCAGTTTTTTCGCCAGCGGCGCCACCGTCGTGTCCTCATCCGACTATCCGGCCACCATTCTTCCCAATCCCCTTTTGGCCATCGACACCGGTGTCACCCGCAACATGGCCCGGGGCGCTCTGCACGGGGTGGAGGACATCGCCGATGCCGACGATCCGCGCTATCTGCTGAATCCCCGGGAGAGGGCCACCGTCCGGCAAATGATCAAAAGCTTCACCATCAACGGAGCCTTCGCCATGTTCATGGAACGCCAGATCGGCTCCATCGAGGCCGGCAAACTGGCCGACCTTGCCGTGCTTGACCGGGATCTGCTCTCCATCAACCCTGTCGATATCGACAAAGCCGAAGTGGTTATGACCTTTTTCAATGGCAGAATAGTTTATCGCCGCACCTAAGCAGCCGTCAAACCGGCTGGAGAAACAAAAAAGTGGCCTAACCCTTTTATCATAAGGGCTAAGCCACCTGTTGCCGGCAGACCGCGGTGCTTACCGTTTCTCCGGGACAATTTCCAGCCAGTAACCGTCAGGATCGGCGATAAAATAAATACCCATAGCTTCATTTTCGTAGCAGATGCAGTTCATCTTCTTGTGCAGTTCGTGAGCTTTGGCGAAATCATCGACAATGAACGCCAGATGGAATTCGTTGTCGCCCAGGTTATAGCCGCCGGTTCTGTTTTTCAGCCAGGTCAGCTCCAGGCGGTGGGCCGTTTGGCCGTCACCCAAAAAGACCAGGGTGAAATCAGCTTTTTCGACCCGGCGCGTCTCCGTCAGCTGCAGCGCTTCCTTATAAAACGCCAGGCTCTTTTCCAGGTCCAGCACGTTGAAGTTATTGTGCGCGAAAGTAAATTTCATGACCATTCCCCCGTTTTATATTTTTTCGTCCATGTCTTCCATTATAGCATGGGTAAGCGGAAATCGCTGTCAAACTAGAACAAGATTTCCTGCCCGCGGCGAGTGATTTCCACCGTGGTCAGCGGCGTGTTTTTGACCTTTTCGGCAAAGGCTTTGCTGGCGCCGAAATCGTCTC
Organism: Negativicutes bacterium; assembly: GCA_031292015.1. The sequence goes on from JARLHY010000086.1 coordinate 29,985, forward strand.
CGAAATGCATCGGCAGCAGCAGCTTGGGCTGGGTCTGGGCCGCGAAATACTCGGCACCGATACAGTAGAACTCTTCCAGCCTGCGATCCACCGGGAAAAAGGCGATATCGATCGCCTCAGAGCCGATTTTTTCCATCTCGGCCTTGAAAATCGAGTCGGCATAGTCCCGTTCCGCCTTGGTTTCCCCTTTCCAGTGCCACCAGTTCAGGTCGCCGGCGTGAAAGATTGACAATCCGTCGGCCCGCACCAGGAAAGACAGACCCTCGTCGGTGGACCCGAAGGTTTGGACCTCGATCGCTTCCTGTTTCCATTTTTGATAGGGAGACATAATATGATAGTGAGGTACTTTTACCTGGGACCGGATATCGCTGCTGAGGACATAGGTTATGGCGGGATTGGTTTTGGCCCACTCGAAGATGACCGGGTCGAAGTGGTCCTGGTGGCTGTGGGAGACAAAAACAAACACATTGGCCTTTTCTTTCAGATAATCGGCGGTGATGATCCCGTCCGTCAGGCCGCCGCGCCGGCTGGCGCCCGGCTGATAATAGTCGAAGATGAACAGATGCTGCTGGGTTTCCACCGCGTAGCCGCTATGAAACAAATAGGTAATTTTTGCCTTCGGGCTGGTCATAACAGTCTCCTTTCATTGCCGGTGATTTTAGAGCATAATATTACTCTATTATTGCACAAAAACTGGGACCGCTACAATTGCAAAGTCCGATATTTTATGCCTTTTAACCGAAATTTTGGTATAATGGATAATGTGTCTTAAAACAGAGGAGGTTTTACCATTTTTCAACAGATCACTTTAGAAGATAAACCGGTTTTTGATCGGTTTTTCCTGCAGCGTCGGTACGAAAACGCCGAATGCACCTTCACCAACATGTACATGTGGCGAAAAGGCTATTCGATAGAATGGGCCATTATCGACGACTTTCTCTGCATCAAATTCGGGCTGCCGGACAGCGCGCCGTCGCTCCTTTGCCCCTTCGGCCCGGATGACGACGCCGGGCTGGACCGGGTCATTGACAAGCTGGCCGACTACTTTAAGCAGCAGCAGTGGCCGCTGACCATGAAAGGCATTTCGGTGGAAATGATGGCCCTGCTGCAAAAAGCAAAACCGGGTTTCTTCTCCTTCCAGGACGATCGCAATAATCATGACTACGTATACAGCACCGAAGACCTGATCAACCTGGCGGGCCGCAAATACCACAGCAAGCAGAACCATATCAACTTCTTCAAACGGACCTACAGCTATCAGTATGAAGCCATTACCCCTGAACTGATTCAGCCCTGCATGCTCAGCGCCCGGGAATGGTACACCACTCATAACGGTTCGGAAGATGACAGCCTGAAAAGAGAATACCAGGCCATCATCGATGTGCTGGCCAATTTCCAGACCCTCGCCGTTCAGGGCGGGGCGATCCTTCTGGATAACAAGGTGGCTGCGTTTACCTTCGGCGAAAAACTCAACTCCGACACAGCGGTGATCCATGTCGAAAAAGGCCTGGATGTCCGGGGCTTGTATCAGGTCATCAATCAGGAGTTCTGCAAGAGTGCCTGGGCTGACTTCACCTATGTGAACCGCGAGGAAGATATGGGCATCGAAGGCTTGCGCCGGGCAAAACAATCTTATCATCCGGTGAAGCTGATCAAAAAATACAGCGCGGTTGTGAAGGCAAGGAGGGGGTAGCATGGAATTCCGTCTGACTGGCCCGGGAGATGAAGAAGTCAAATGGCTGTGGGACTACTGCTTCGAAAAAAAGGAACATCCTTTTTTTCGCTGGTATTTTTCCCGCTATAGCCAGGAAGGCAATGTCCTGGCTGGTTACAACGACGGAAAACTGTCTGCCTGCCTGCACCTGAATCCTTTCGACCTTTATCTGCGCGGAAAAACGCTCCCTGTTTCCTATATCGTCGGCCTGGGAGTCATGCCCGAGGCCCGCAGCGGCGTGTCAGGAGACCTTTTGCGGGGAGCGCTGGCAGAAATGCGTCGCCGGCGGCATTGGATCAGCATCATCATGCCGGCCCGCGCCGGAACCTATTATCCTTACCAGTGGGAACTGTGCTACCACCAGCTTCGCTATTCGGTTGACATCGGGGAGCTCAAGACCCTTGGCGCAAAATGGGGAACCTTCCGCGGATTTAACAATCCGCAGGATATCGCTGAACTGGACAGCCTCTACCGTCGCTTTGTCGCCGGCAGACACGGCTATGCCTGGCGCAGCAGGGACTACTGGAGTCAAATCGTCGAGGAACACGCCCTGGACAATGGTCATATCTATATCCTGGAGAATGCCGGCCAACCCCAGGGCTATATATTCTACAAACTGCACCAAGGCAAGCTGCTGGTGCGGGAGATGGCCTACACCTGCCGGTCGGCCCTGCTGGCGCTGGTGCAGTTCATGGTTCAGCACCGTTCCCAGGCCAAAGCTGCCGAATGGAGCGCGCCGCTGGACGACTGGCTCTATTTTCTCCTGCCGGACCCCAAGGGGGCTGTTACCATGGAACCCTTCATGTCCGCCCGCGTTGTCGACGCGGCCGAAGCCCTGGCGGCTCTGAGCTACCCTGCCGATGTGGACGGCAGCGTCTCTTTCGCGGTCGAAGATGACCTGGCGCCCTGGAACAACCGGATCATAACGCTGACGACAAGCGGCGGAAAAGGCCGGATCAGCACGCTATCCCAGTCGCCGGCCGACACTGTCCGGCTGTCGGTCGGGGCCTTGACCCAGCTGTTATTCGGCAGGCTCAGTGCCTCCGAGCTTCTGCAGATGGGACGGCTGCACAGCGAAATGTCAGCCCCCTTAAACCTCCTTGACCGGCTTTTCCCCAAGTGCAACAACTATATCAACGAATACTACTGAGGTTTTTGACTTGCTCTCAACAACAGCTGGAGGGATCGCTCCAGCTGTTGTTTTTTCGCCATTGTCATGACGGTCACAGGGCCAGGTAACTTTTCCGGCAAATTTCCGCATCGGCCGCAGGATTACATGACCGGTTGCGCCGAATTACATAATCCAGCGCGGATGATTGGGAATCAAACTGTACCGGGCGTGGGACGGAGGCTTTTGGCAATGGCTGTGGAGAAAATATTCTGGCATGATCCCTACCGGACCGAGTTGCCGGCCCGGGTGACTGGCGTGAATCAGGCGGTGATCACTATCGACAGAACCATTGCCTTCGCCTTTTCCGGTGGGCAGGAGTCGGACCGGGGTACCATCGGCGGCCATGAGATTTTGCGGGCCGAAAAGGACGGCAAAGAAATATATTACACCCTGACGGCGGAGCACGGGTTGAAGCCCGGCGACGACGTACTGATAACCATCGACTGGGAACGGCGCTACAAGCTCATGCGGCTGCACTTCGCGGCTGAAATCATTTTGGAACTGGTAACCCGTCATTTCGCCGGCCCGGAGAAAATCGGGGCCCATATCGCAGCCGATAAAGCCAGGGTCGATTTTGCCTGGCAGGGCAATATCGCCGAAAGCTTTGACTTTCTTCGGCAGGAGGCCGGGCGGATCATTGCCGCCGACCTGCCGGTAACAAGCGAATACAGCGATAAGGAAAACGAAATCCGCTACTGGGAAATTGCTGATTTTGCCAAGGTTTTCTGCGGTGGAACCCATATCAGGAAAACCGGCGAAATAGGGGCTGTCGCCCTCAAGAGAAACAACATCGGCAAAGGCAAGGAACGAATCGAAATTACTCTCCCGGAGCTGGTCTGAGCCGCCCGTCCCGGTTCATCAAATTATGGGCGCGCGACCAAAAGCTGGGGGAAAAAAGGAATTTATCAATCTGTGTAAAATATTGTTTAGCAAATAGTGTGATCTGATTATTGTGGGACGTCCGGCTTCGAGTTGAATTTCATTGATGAAGCGGTTGAGGAGGATTATTTTTATGTTGAGGATAGCTCTGGAATACGTCCAGCCAGGGATGATCATTTCACGCAATATCTATAACGCCAACGGCAGCCTGCTGCTTGGCAGGGATCTGGTTTTGGACGCCAACTTCATTAAACGGCTGACCAACCTGAACATCGACGCCATCTATGTCAAAAATCCGCTTTGCGACATTGAACCGGCCGAGGAGATCCTGCATGAGACCACCCGGGTCAAAGCCGTGAAGTTCACCAAGGCGGCTTTCGAGTCCTTTCAGAAAACGCAGAATCTGAATGTCGTCGGTATGGCTCAAATCCTGCAAAAAATGATTGAAGATATCCTCAGCCACAAAAACGTCGTCATTCATCTGACCGATATCCGGACCCGCGATGACTATACATTCGGCCATTCTATCAACGTATGCCTGATCGCGGCGATGATCGGGGTCAAGATGCGCCTGAACGAGCAGCAGTTGTACGAACTGGCCCTGGGGGCCCTGCTGCACGATGTGGGGATGATGATGATTTCCCCGGCATTGGTAAACAAAAAGCAGCGGCTTTCGGCCGAGGAATGGGGGGTAATCAAAGAACACTCCGCCCTCGGGTTCGAGATACTGCGCAAACAGGGGAGTGTCCCGCTGGTTGCGGCCCATGTCGCCTTTCAGCATCATGAAAATTACGACGGCAGCGGCTATCCCCGGAATATGAGCAAGGACGAGATACATCGCTACGCCCG
>JARLHY010000010.1 GCA_031292015.1 Negativicutes bacterium
TATCAACAATTTATCTCACAATGCATTCGCACAGAATTGAGACGATGCCGCCAAAGGAGGAAAGAAGATGATTTGCCCCTCAGCCGTCTTACCTCTGGCTTTTCCCAGCAAACTCAACTGGTCAAAATTGGACTTTTTCTGCAGTTGACCGGCTCAGAACGACTCAGCCAAGCATTGTGGAAGACCTTGGGGAGCCGCATCGCCGATCACTCGGTCTGCCGGACCATGTCTGCTTTAGCCCCGAGGGGAAAGAAAGCCACGCCGGTACGATACACTTCAAGCCGTGGAGGAGTGCCGTCTTTGCGAGTTCGCAGTCTGGTTTGGGGGGTTCTGGCAGTTTTTGTTTCTTTTCCCGGCAGTGGAAGGGCGCAGCAAACGCCGCCACCACAGCCCCAAAAGGGCGGAATGGGCGGCATCGCCTCGGGGGTAGCAGCGGCCGCAGTGTATGACGAGCAGAAACGGCCCATCACCGCCGGCGGGTTCGTCGACAAGGGGACGGTGGTGTTCCAGGACATCACCAAGCAGGCCGGGCTTTCCGGGTGGCGTCACAAGATGGGCGTGCCGGAGAAGAAGTTCATCGTCGAAACCAACGGCTCGGGCGTAGGCCTGATCGACTACGACAACGACGGATGGCTGGACATCTATCTGGTGAATGGCTCGACCTTCAACGCCCTGGACGGGAAGGAAGAGCCGCCCCATGCCGCACTGTTCCACAACAATCACGACGGGACATTTACGGACGTAGCCGCCCAGGCCAAAGTGACCAATGACCGCTGGGGCTACGGCGTCAGCGTCGCCGACTACGACAACGACGGCTGGCCCGACATTTATGTGGGCAACTACGGCAAGAATCGACTCTATCACAACAACCACGACGGGACCTTTACCGACGTAGCCGAAGAGGCGGGAGTGGCGTTGGGCAATTGGTCGCCGGGCTCGGCCTGGGGAGATTACGACGGCGACGGGCTGTTGGACCTGTATGTCACAGGATATGTACATTTTGACCGCAACAACCTGCCCATCGCCGGCACCAAGGCCGTAGACTACGCCTCGTGTCTTTATCGCGGGGTAGGAGTCAACTGCGGGCCTCGCGGCCTGCCGGGTGAGCCAGACCACCTCTTCCACAACAACGGTGATGGAACCTTCACCGACGTGACGGTGAAGGCCGGTGTTGCGGATAAGGACAAATACTACGGATTCAGCACCATCTTTGTGTCTCTTGGCGGCAATGGCAAGCCGGATCTGGTGGTGGGTAACGACTCGCAGCCCAACTTCCTCTACATCAATAAGGGCGACGGCACCTTCGACGACCAGAGCTACGTTTCAGGATTCGCGCTGAA
>JARLHY010000087.1 GCA_031292015.1 Negativicutes bacterium
CATTTTTGCACGGCAGAATAGACCACCGCCACCGCCACCAGTGCCCCGAAAATCAAAGCCCAGAATTGAAGATCCATCAACATCCCCCCTGCCGACCGACCCGCGGGCGGCTCAGTAAAATTCGTATCCGACCAAAGCGTATTTTTCTAGCGGATCCAGATTCTTAACAACCGCAACGACCTCATCCAGCCGTTTTCCGAAATTGTTGAACCCTGAAGACTGGCAGTGAACCCATTCTTCGCCGTACAATTCGTCCACGAACCGCATGATGTCCCGCGGCGTGACGATGGCAACCCAACAGCCCCAGTCAATCTGTTTCCCGTATAATTCGCCGGAGCTGATCTTCTTCATCAAGACCCCCATCCCTCCGAAAAAAGGCCTCTGAACAGGCGGCAAGACCCGGGTTATCGCCCGCGGTATGCTCTCGGCGCAAAAGCCTTCCGCTTTCGACCCTTCCTTTGCACTCAGCCCGAGTTCCCCTATGTACACCTGACTGCGCGGCATCAGTCTCCCCCCTATCTCCCAGTCTCGGCCCTCGCGACCCTTCTAACACTTTATGCTGCTGGCTGAAAAGTATGACTCCTCTCCTTATATTTTTTCCTTTATTCCTGCACTCCTGCTTGCCTGATGCGACCGGCAGCCGGCCGAATCGCAGAAAATACGGCTATTTGCGTTACAACCTGTGACGCATTGACGAAATACTCCTTTCTTCAGTCAAAGTGAAGGCCTTATTTTTTGTCATAAATTATATCATTTTGAATATTTTTTCTTAGAAAGAAAAACAAGGAGTTGTTGTTGTGAAAAAACTGATCGCCTGCCTGCTTGTCTGCCTTCTTGTGATGAGTTTCAGTGCCCCGGTACTGGCCAGTGCCCTGCCGCCGCCTGCACATATGGTGGCTCACCATGGCGCCAAAAGCCCCAGCTTCTGGATGAAATACGGCCGGTTCACCCTCGGGCTGGCTGTGGCCCTCTGCATCGTCGCCGAACTCTCCCACGACAAGACGGAAAAAGCCAAGCAAACCCCTTGATCCTTCCTGCAACCCACCGTCAGCGAAATACCAAAACAAAAAAGGACCGTGTAGCCTTCCCCGGCTGCACGGTCCTTTTTTTGCTAGAGATATCCTGTTTTCCTTTATTCCGGAAAGTCCTTTTTTCTGTAAGAAAATGACCGGGACGCATAAAAAGACAGGGCTCCCAGGCCCTGTCGATAAACTTGAATTCCTATTCCACTTTAAAAATCAGCCACTATTTTTGAGAAAGCCCCAGCCGGTCAAACGGCGGGGAATTTCTTGAACAGAGCCTTCTTGACGCCGCAAACCGGGCAAAAATCGGGCATTTCCCCTTCACCGGTATAGCCGCAGACCGGGCAGACGTGAACTTCTCCCAGCTCCATATCCTTGTCGGACCGGGCCACATTCTGAGCCGCTTTAAACATTCTGGCGTGAATTTTCTCCGCTTCCAGCGCGTAGCGGAAAGACCGTTCGGCGCCGCTTTCCTTTTGGAACTGGGCGGTGTGCAGATATACCGGATACATCTGCTCGATTTCATGCACTTCGCCGTCGATGGCGCCCTGCAGGTTTTCCACCAGCGAACCGAGACCGAACACCGCCCCGGCAGTCACCGCCGCCCCGCCCGCCAACTCGCCGAGCTCTTTGAAATGATTGGTGGCATGAACCTGTTCGGCGTAAGAAATCGCGCGAAACAGTCTGGCGATATGGGGTTTCCCCTGGTGCTCGGCATGGTCGCCCCAGATCAGATACCGCATGTGGGCCATGGATTCCCCGCCGTAGGCGGAGCGCAGGAAGTCGGCCGTCATATCATTCTTGACTGACATGGTATCACTCCTTTGATCAATTTGTCTTTATAGATTTTGTTTTATCATTATCAATATTCACGTTCCCGCCGGTTTTTTCCTGCAAATTCCAATTAAGCGAAAAAGGCAAAAGAAAAAGACAGGGCCGAACCCTGTCCTGGCGCCTGCCTTCGCTCAAAAAATTTGATCAGAACTAAATTCTCTTTTGAACGGCCGCGAACGTTATAGCTTCTGTTGTCGGTTTAACTGTGTTAGGAGCTTCCCAACCCCATTTCAAATAAGGCGAGAACATTGTAAGTCTACGCTCACCGCAACAGATGAAAGAGCTCTGCTGTGTTGCATAACAGCAGAGCTCTTTATCGCAATGAATCCATCAACTGCTCGGAGCACACGTAATAATCTCTTGTGCGTTTATTTCCGCAGGACCTTGCCGGCGAGCACGCCGGTGTATTCGCCCCGCTTCACCGCCATCCGGCCGTTGACCAGGACGTACTCAATACCGGCCGGTGCCTGCTGCGGCTCAAGGTAAGTAGCCTTATCCTCCACCAGAGCGGCGTCGAAGACGGTGATGTCGGCCCACATCCCCTCCTTCAGCAGCCCCCGGTCATGGATGTTCAGACGCTGGGCCGGAAATGAGGTCATCTTGCGGACAGCATCCTCCAGGCTAAGAGCTTTGTCGTTTCGCACATACTTGCTCAGTATCCGGGGGAAAGTCCCGTAATACCGTGGATGCGGCTTGCCGGCACTGAAGATGCCGTCCGATCCGACCATGGCGGCCGGGTGCTGCAGGATCGCCGTGACGTCTTCCTCAGACATCATGAACAGCACCATCAGAACCTCTCCGTCCTCTTCCAGCAAAAGTTCGAACAGAGCCTCAGCCGGCTCGACGCCCTTGCCCTTAGCGATCTCGACTATCGTTTTGCCTTCATAGCTTTTGTTTTTCTTGGCCGAGGAGACCACAATCTTGTCCCAGCCTGCCGCCTTGTAGAAGTTTTGCCAGCCGGGAACTCCCTCTTCCAGTTCCTTCGTGATCCGCGCGCGGTTTTCGGCGCTTTCCAGGCGGCCCAGCAGTTTCCTGATTCCACCCTCGTGCATCCAGGGCGGCAGGAGAGCGACCAGGGTAGTACTGGCGGCGACATAGGGATAAACGTCATAGGTGATATCCAGGCCCCGGTCCCGCGCCTCGCTGATCAGTTTCAGGGTCTGGGCGCTTTTGCCCCAGTTGGCTATCCCCGCTGTCTTGTGGTGAGCGATCTGAACCGGGATGCCGGCTTTCTCCGCCACTTCAATCGCTTCCTGGACCGCCTCCACAACCTGGTCGGTCTCATTGCGGATATGGGTCTCGTAGACCGCTCCCAGCGGAGCAATGGCCTTGCATATTTCAATAATCTCCTCCGGCTTGGCAAAGATGCCGGGAGGATACACCAGTCCGCTGGACATGCCGTAGGCGCCCTGCTTGACGGCTTGCACAGCCAGTTCTTTCATCCTTGCAAGCTCGTCGGCGGTCGGTTCCCTGTTCTCGACCCCCATGGCCGCAATCCGAAGTGTTCCATGACCGACGAAGAAGGCGAAGTTTACAATCGGATTGGCTGCTTCCACCCGGGCCAGGAAATCCTTAACCTCCGGCCAGTCCCACTTCAGATCGGCCCCGGTAAAAAACGGCGCACAGTATTTCTGCAGCAAACCGGCATTTTCCGGTGACAACGGCGTCATGGTAACACCGCAGACCCCGACCACCTCCATGGTGACACCTTGCAGCAGCTTGCCGGTGTTCTGCTTGGCCATCAGCGGCACTGCGTCCGAATGACTGTGAATATCGATAAATCCCGGCGAAACATACAGTCCGGCCGCGTCGATCCGTTCGGCGGCCTTCTCGCCGCTGAGCCGGCCGATGCGGGCGATCTTGCCGTCCTTTATGCCGACATCTCCCGAAAACCAGGGATTGCCGCTGCCATCCAGAATACGTCCGTTCTCAATCACTAGGTCATACATAGATACCCTTCCTCTCCTGACTACTTAGCTCACTCGGCTTTTGGGGAACAACATGGCAAAGAAAGACGAGATAAGCACACAGATAATGAAAAAGATAAACGCGGTGTCGAAACTCTTCGCTCCGCCGCCGGACATCTGGACAAGAAAACCGACGATCAGCGGCGAGAGAAATCCGGCAGCCTGTCCGGCGGTATTGACGATACCCATCGCCCGGCCGGTGATCTCCTTGGAGATGGCGCTTACCGGCAGACTGAACACGCCGCCGACGGCAATGTACAGTATGAAGCCGGTGATGGTCTGCCAAATCACCAAGGACTGCAGCGAATCGGCGTTATAGACCATGTACAGGCATATCGCGGTCAGCCACTGGGCGGCAATGAGCGGCAGCTTGCGGTTGTGCTTGAATATGGTGTCCGACAGCCAGCCGCCCAGGACCCAGCCGACGGTCCCGGCGAAATAAGGCAGCGACGCCGCCACCCCCATCTGGGACAGCGACAGATTGCGAGCCTGCACCAGGAAAGACGGCAGCCAGGAGGCGAAACCCCATGCCACCATATTATTGAAGAACAAAATAAAGAAAGATTTCCAGACAGCCTCCTGACGCATGATCTGCCAGAAGCTCATCTTCACTTCGCCGGTCTTGGCCGGTCCCATCGGGATGTCTTCCTTCAGTTCATCCAGTTCTTCCTGGCTGATCCCTTTTTTGTCCGCCGGATTGTCAGGCAGGTTGAACCATATCCAAGCCGCCAGCAGCAGACCCGGAATCGTCAGGGTGTAAAACACACCGCGCCAGCCGATCGAGGCCATGACGGCGGCGACGAACAGCGGCGCCAGGGCCGGTCCGAGAGCGTTGGAACATAACATGAGACCGGAGGTCACCGCCCGTTGCTTGGCCGGAGACCAGATGGCGCAGGCCTTCCAGGTGGCCGCCGGGGCGATGCCTTCGCCCATTCCGAAGACGGCCCGGACCCAGATCATGTTGAACAGGTTGTTCACCATGCCGGTGAAGGCCGTGAACAAAGACCACCAGAAGATACCGAAGGTCATTACCTTGCGGGCCCCAAACTTGTCGGCAAGAATTCCGCCGATAACCTGAAACGTCGCGTACCCGAAGAAAAACGAGCTGAGCACGACGCCGACGGAAACCGGAGTCAGGTTGAATTCCTTGGCAATATACGGGATCGCCGTCGCCATAACCATACGGTCCATGTACGAAACGATCCAGACCATGAACAGGGCGAACAAAGCCACATATCGGTATTTGAACTTAAAACCTTCTCCCATTGGCAAAACCTCCTTATTTTTGCGTGACCGCGACATGAATGGCTGACAGGAACTCGGCGGCGCTCATAATAACCCGCTCATCAATGTTGAATTTGGAATTGTGGTGTCCGCCGCCCACCGGGGTGCCGAACACGGCGAACAGGGCCTTACCGCCCTTCTTCTGCACCCGGTCCATAAACACCGTGATATCTTCGGAGCCGTTGAACGCGCAGGTGGGCACAACTTTGTCCACCGTAGAGAGCTTCGCCGCCACCTGTTCAGCCAAAGCGACCAGTTCCGGCGTGTTTTCGCCTCCGAAACTGACGGCGGCGGGCTTGATTTCAAACTTCAGGTCGTGCATTTTGGCTGCGCCTTCGATGATCTCGAAACTGCGCTTGACCATATACTCATTGGTAGCCGTCGTTCCGCCGCGGGTCTCCATTCGGAAATAGGCCCGCTCGGGAATGACGTTCCAAGTGGTTCCCGCCTCGATGGTACCGACGTTGATCCTGGTCGGAGCCTCGGAATGCCTGGCAATGCCCAGCAGGTTGGTAATCGCGGCGCAGGCGCCGTGCAAAGCATTTTTCCCTTGATGGGGAATGCCGGCGGCGTGGGCCGAGCGGCCCAGGAAAGTAACTTCGAAGCGTGACATCGCCATGATGTTCTGGAGACGGAAGGAGATTTGGCCGAGCTCCAGCAGCGCCACGCCGATGTGCCCTCCGAAAAGATAATCCAGGTCATCGACAACGCCCTTATCAACCATGGCTGCCGCTCCGGACAGATTCTCCTCGTTCGGCTGGAAAATCAGCTTGACGGTACCGCAGAGTTCTTCCTTGTGCTCGGCGAAACATTTCGCCAGCAGCAGCCCAATCGCGGCATGGGCGTCATGGCCGCACAGGTGGGCGTACCCGGGAGTCTTGGACGCAAACCCTTCCTTAAACGGAAGGTGGTCCGGCTCGCAGGATTCCACCGACTCATTGGAGTCGACATCGAAGCGAAAGCCGACCACCGGGCCGGGCTTTGCCCCCTTCAAAGTCGCCACCACTCCGGTGAGTCCGCCTTTGGCCGGGGCCAGATATTTTTCCTTCGCTCCGGCTTGCAGAGCCCGCCGGTATTCTTCCTCCAGCTTGGTCTCGTCAGGCAGCAGCAGCAGCTTTTCGGCGTCGATGATTTCCGCGCCCAGCTTAACTTCATAGCCCCAGTCGGCAAGCTTTTCGGCAACAAAAGCGGTGACATAGAACTCCATCCATGCCGGCTGGGCCATTTTATGCAGCTGCCGCCTCCACTCCACCGCTTGCGGAAAGTATTCCTTCAGGGTTTCTTCGTATCCGTGCTTTGCTTTGACTGTCATCGTTGAGTCCTCCTTCTGGCTATCTTTATTAGTTCGCCTGAGTTCCGCAAGGACACCCCCTTCCCCACCATTACTCCCACTATCGCTTCGCGCCTGTGCCAAATCCGGCATAATGTCTTCCGGTTACTCACAGTCACGTCACTCAAAGTTTGCCATATGTTGATCCAGCTTCTGGCAAGACAAATAAACCACTTCTAGATTCGCCCCCCATCCTCCTGTTGATTCACAGTACAAAAAGGTTTATTTTTTTGGCAAAATGCTTGTATTCAAACAATCGCTGTTCAGCATCGTGCTCAAAAAGATTACAATTGTCCGCTGACAAACGAACACCCCCGCATTCGTTCACATTCGCAGGGGTGTTTTAATATTGCCGGAAACACTCAGGCTTTACTTTTTGAGCCCATCTTCAGCCCGCCCGTTCCCTTCATGTTGAAGATATTGGCGTCATAGGAGTACATGATGCTGCTGCGGTCCCGCTTGCGTTTGAGGGCCAGGCGGATCAGCTCGTCGATCAGCTCCGGGAACTTCACGCCGGTGGCTTCCCACAGGTAGAAGGACAGCGAGCCGGGAATGGTGTTGAGTTCATTTACGTAAACCTTGTTGCCGGCTGCTGCATCGATCATGAAGTCAATGCGGACAACTCCCGCACAGCCGACAGCCAGAAAGGTCTTTTTCGCCAGGCTCTTGATCTCGTCCGCCAGCTGTTCACTAAGGTCGGCCGGCACTTTTCGCTTGGCGCCGCCCATTCCCTTCGTGCCTTTGTTGAGGTATTTATCCTGATAGGACAGTATCTCCGAACTGCTGACAGGCTCTTCGCACACCGACGTCCGGGCTTCGTCCCAGTCGCCCAGCACCGAACAGTTGATTTCTTTCAGACTGACCACAAGCTCCTCGATCAGTATCTTGGCCGAGAAGTTGCGGGCCAGCTCGATGGCTTCCTCCAGCTCGGCCCTGTTCGCCGCCTTCTTGATGCCTACACTGGATCCGACGTTGGCCGGCTTGACAATGACCGGGTAGGGTACATCCCGCTCCACCGCCGCGATGGTGGCTTCGGGATTTTTCAGCCAGTCAAGGGCGTAGAACCAGCTGTATTTCACGATAGGAATCCCGGCCTGCAGCAGCACGCTTTTCGTGACGATCTTATCCATGCCGATGGCTGAAGATAATACGTCGCAGCCGGCGTAAGGCAGACCCACCGATTCGAAAAAGCCCTGCATCGCCCCGTCCTCGCCATAGGTACCGTGCAGGACCGGCAAGGCGACATCCAGGGTATTGATCACATTATTGCTGAATCTGCCGAGAGGGTAGCGGATAACCACCACCTCGCTCAGATTATTGACCACCGTGATCTGGCGGCATGCCGACAGCAACGTGGGGCTATCCTTGTAACGGTCGACGTCGAGCAGCGCGTCGCCGGTATACCAAAGCCCCGACTTGGCTATGTAAATGGGTACGACTTCATACTTCTCTTTATTCATCGCTTCGATGGCCTGAAGGGCCGAGACGACCGAAACCTCGTGCTCCACCGACCGGCCGCCGAAGAAAACGCCAACTTTGACTCGCATATCTATCTCCTCCGTTTACTCTGGACTACTATTGTCAATAAATATCAGGCAGATCATTTTCAAATAAAACCACGTCCCCTTCCTTCACCACCGTCTGCAGCTGCTGAACCGCCTCAGCCAGGTCTTTGGCCACAAAAACCTTTTCCGCAGGGTAGCCCTTGCTGGCCAGCCCGTCCTGAATGGGAGCCGCCTGCCGCTGTCCGACCAGAATGATGTAGTCGCACGTCCCGGCAGCCTGGACCCCTAAATTCCTGTTGAGCTCGTATTGCCTGCTGCCCAGTTCCACCATGCCCGGGGTGACCAGGACTTTTTTGTTGCCGGCGAATTCCCCCAGCACCTCCAGCGCCATTTTCGAGCCCACCGGGTTGGAGTTGAAGGAATCGTCAAGGACGGTGACATTATTGGGATGCCTGATGATCGAAAGGCGATGTTCCACCGGTTTCAGGTCGCGGATCGCCAGGGCGATGACTGAGAGGTCCATGCCCAGTTCGGACGCCACCGCGATGCCGGCAAGGATGTTGCTGACATTGTGCCGGCCGAGCAGCTTGGTCTTGATCTCTTTTTCGCTGCCGTCGGCCTTGCGGACGGTAAAACTCGTACCGCTGGCATCAAACCGAATATTATAGCCGAAATAGGCCACCCGGTCGCTGGACATGCCGTAATAGACATACTTCTTCTGCCCGACAAGCGGCAGTTGGCGGACATTCTCGTCGTCGTAGTTGAGAAACACGACGCCATCGTCAGGCGCGGCCTCGACAATTTCGTACTTGGTCTTGATAATGGTCTCAAGATTTTTGAAGGTCTCCAGATGCTGTTCGCCGATAGCGGTCAGCACCACATGGCTCGGCGCCACCAGGTCGCACAGTTCCTTGATGTCACCCCTTTGCATGGCTCCCATCTCGACAACGAAGATTTCATGGGTCGGCTTCAGCATCTCCCGGATGGTTCGCACCACCCCCAGCAGGGTATTATAACTTTCCGGCGTCATCAGCACATCGTGCCTGGCCGAAAGAATTTTCGCCAGTACGTTTTTCGTGCTGGTTTTGCCGTAGCTGCCGGTAAGGCCGATCACCTTCAGTCCCCGCATCTCTGCCAGCTTGTTCCTGGCCTGACGGTAGTAGTAATCCACCACCGCTTTTTCCACCGGCTTCAGGAGGATATTCCCGGCCATCACCAGGGCGAAGGGGACAAGGTTGGCGATGGCCAGGGTGGCCAAAAGTCCGACCGGGCTCCGGCCGCAGGCGAAAATCGCCAGAGGGACCGCCAGGATAAGCGCCATACCCGCCAGCAGCCGTTTGACCCTGAAAGTATAGACAAGCTTCTTCTTTTCGGTGACCTTCGGTATGGTCAGCAGCAAAAAGACATGGCTGAAGATCCAGACAGCGAGACCGGCTGCCGGGTACCCGCCGATAAGAAGCGGCAGGGCGATCAGCGGCAGAAGGTCCTTGACCTGAAACAGGCGGGCCGGGTTCTTTTTCATCCACCTTATGTAGCGTTCATTGCGATAAGAATTTTGCTGCAGCATGTGCACTTGGGTCCTGGCCTTGACAAGCGTATAGGCCAGACCGGCGACGATGCCGACCAGCAGCGCGGTTTCAATCACGGCGGTCCTCCATGTCCTTTTTTAAAAACTCGCTGATAATGATCAGAAAGTCGTTCATTTTATCCAGATAGGCGAAATGCCCGGCGTTTTTCAACACCACCAGCCCGGCGTCGGGTATCAGCTTCTCCATGATCTTACCGTCCTCGACCGGGGTCGCGGTGTCGTTTTCGCCCCAGATGAGAAGCGTCGGCACCTGGATCCGCGGCAGCAGTTCCCGCACGTCTTCATTCACGGCCTTGACCAGCGTCTGCCGCATCACCCCCGAGGCGTTGCGGTAGTCGTCCGACCCCATCCGCTTCTTGAAGTTCTCCACCGTGTCCGCGGCCAGTGTTCTGATCACCGGCAGCTGCAGGACGGCCTTCACCGTCTTGTACAGATAAACCCGCAGGTAATAATCCACCGTCCGAGTCGGTTTGATGCCGGCGCTGTCCACCAGGATCAGCTTGCGGATTTTCCGCTCGGCGGC
The DNA here is from genome assembly GCA_031292015.1 of Negativicutes bacterium. Next base: position 10,054 of record JARLHY010000087.1, read on the forward strand.
TACCCGGATCGACACTTTCCCGCCGAAGGAATGACCGATCAGGATAGGCTCGGCGATGCCCAGCTCGTCGATGAGCTTTTCGACTATTTCCTTATAACGTACCGAATCCCAGGCTTCCGGCGGCTCGTCGCTTTGCCCGAAACCCGGCAGGTCTACCGAATATACCGTGAAAGATTTCTCCAGATGGCGGTGGATAGGCTCCATGCTCTCGATCCTGCCGCCCCAGCCGTGCAGCACCAGCACCGGCCGGCCGCGCCCCGACATCTTATAATTGATCTTGAGCCCTTCGATTACAGCGTTCATTCCCGGCAACCCCCGTCAATCAGCGGATAAATCCCATTTACTGATTATTTCCCATTTCAACTTATTTCAAAACAATATATGTTCGACTACCCATACTATGCCCCCGGCAATCCGGTCCGACAGACACATATTAAAGATAAATTCGCAGGTTATCGGCCCATTTCCTGCCAAACGGCCCGACGAATCCGGCCGGGTATTTCGTCAGGCCGCGATCCGACCCCCGCGACCATTGTACGAGACTACAATATTATATTATACAACAAAAAGCTTCGCATTGCCTGCGAAGCTTTTTAATGAATCCGTCCGATTGGGTCCCTTTCAGCCAAAGGTAAGGGCCTGACTACTGATTTTTGTGTTTTTCCGGGATATAGCGGCCAAGGTCGATATACTTGCCCTGCTCGATCTTGTACATGACCATCGACAAGCCCACCGGCTGGTGGGTCTGCGGCGAAAGCGTCAGGATGCCTGTCGTGCCCTGCACGCCTTTCACCTTACTCAGGCCTTCGATGATCTTGTCCGCTGTGGCGGCGCCGCCCAGCTTCACGGCTTCGGCAACAACCAGCATCTTGTCATAGCCGAGATAAACTTTGTTGATGGGATCCTCGTTATATTTGGCTTTGTAGGCGCTTCTCACCTCAGCCAGCTGCGGTTCGCTGTCCGAGTAGTTGTTGGCAAAATAGATGTTGTTGGCGGCAGTCGGGTCATTGACCAGCGAAGCGAAAGGCGCGGCGTAGTCCAGCGCCCCGAAGAAGGGCATCGTCAGGCCCAGCTGACTGCTCTGTTTGGCGGTGATAACCAGCTCCTGAATATAGTTGGGGGCAAATACGACGTCGGCGCCCGAATCCTTGATCTTGGACAACTGGGTCCGGAAGTCCTTGTCCCCTCTGCTGTAGACTTCTTCATCCACTATCGTCGCCCCGGCCCCCTGGGCGTACTTCTTGAAGGGAGCAACAAGCGAAACGGCGTAGGCGTTGGATTGGTCATAAAGGATGGCGATTTTTTTCAGGCCCAGTTTTTCCACCGCGTAGCTGGCCATGATCTCGCCATACTGCACCGTGCTGGGCTGAACCAGGAACATCGAGGGGTGAACCTTGCCGTCTTCGCCCACTGTGGCCCGGGGATCGGCGAAGCTTCCCACGAATGCGACTTTCTTGGCGTCGGCGATCGACGCCAGGCCGATGCCGATATTGCTGACCGGCGGCCCGATGACTACAACGGCCTTTTCTTGGTCCACCAGGCGGTTGAAGGCCTTGATGGCCTCCTGGACGTCTCCCTTGGTGTCCAGGGTAATCAGCTTGATTTTGTTGCCGCCAAGGCCGCCCTGGCCGTTGATCTTGTCGATAGCCAGCTCAACGCCGCGGGTGACGGCGTTGCCCCAAACCGACGTCGGACCGCTCAGATCCTGCAGGTTGCCGATAATGACCTCTTTCGCGGCAGAGCCACCTCCGCCGCAGCCGGCGAAAACCGCCAGGCTCAGCGCCAATAAAGCGATAAAAGACCATATGCCGTACTTTTTCATGTCAGTCCTCCTTCAGCGTTATGACCAACCCCGCACTGCAGGCCCGGCCGTCTCCTGCGGACCGGCGAGCCCGCATCCTCCTTTCCTTTCCCGGTTATACCTGCCAGCGGCAAGCTTCAGCCAACTCCCTGAGCAGCAGAATCCGCCGCGGCTCTGTGTCAAACGGTACAACACCGCAGCCCAGCACAAAACGCCCGCCCGGGGCGCCGATACTGAGCACCTCCCGGGCCTGAGCCCTTATGTCCTCGTCGCTGCCGGTCTGAAGCAGCGAGGCCTGGATACTGCCCCGCAGAATAATGCCGGCTGCCGCGGCTTTGGCCTTATAAGCCGCCAGGTCCAGGCCGTAGTCTGCCATCAGCAGCGACGATCCGGTCTGCACCAGATAATCGGCGATGGGCTGGGTATTGCCGCCGCTTACCAGGCCTACGCTGGTGGCCCCGGCGGCTTTAAGGCGCCTGATAAGCTCCTGATGCCGGCTCAGCACGTAACTTTTGTAATACTTGGGCGACAACAGCGGCGGGGTGATCCAGGAATCGTTGACAGCCACCCCCAGGCCGCGTTTGACCATAGCCTCACCAAAAGTCGCCGCCACTTCCAGGGCGAAATCCAGCAGCCGGCCGACATAAGCCTCGTCTTCCATAAGATCGAAAACCATGTCTTCATAGCCGCGCAGCAGCGCCGCCAGCGTGAACGGACCGACAATGGCCGCCGCTACCGGCACTTCCTGTCCGATTTCCCGCTGAACGGCTGTTGCCGCTTCCAGCAGCAGGGGCATGCGTCCGGCCGATTCCGGGTCAGGAACGGACAGCCCGGCCAATCCGGCCTTGTTCCCGCCCAGTATGTGGCGCTCCACCGAGGGGATGGTGTTGTTGGCGAAATACTGGACCTCGCAGCCCAGCGCTTCGGCTTCGATGTTGTAGATGTCGATGCCCACCGCCACAAGGTCGTGGCCGTATCGCCGGTAGGCGTCCAGCTGGCCGCGGACGATCAGTTTTTCATCCTGGGCCATTGCCGACGGCGTGACTCCGATCAGGGCCGCGGCGTGCTCGTAGATCGTCGGCACGAACGGCACCCGGTCCGGCAGTTTCCCCTGCGCCAGCAGCGCCATTCTTTCGTTAGGTAACATATCGACCCTCCCTGATATAACCGCCCGCAGACCTTGTGATGCGGCCCCCGGGCGACTGCGCAGATTTCTTTCGGAATATTTTCATAACTTCGGTAATCCCGGCCAAAGTCCTGCAACCCCTGAGCCAAGATTACCTGCACCGCGCGGCTCCCGACAGTCGGGCGCGTTCACCGGGACCTGGTCGCCAAAACAGGCTCGCCGGTTCATCCTGTGGGAAAAAATGCGGAATCTGTAACATTCTTGCTAAATCAAGCTACTGGTGCTATAATGAAATAATATTTAAAGCTCGATGACGAGATCTGTCGTTATCGGGCTTTGATTTTTTCTCGCCCCTTCCCGGGCGAAGCCGGCCGGCACCAACCCGCCTGGCCGCAAGCAACAGGCAAGAAGGGAGTGGAAAAAGCTGACCCTGCAACCAATAAGAAAACGAGGTGAAACTATGAATCCGCTGAAAATCGTATTGACCCTAATCCCCTTCATCTGGGTTATCGGGATGATTCCTTTTGTCAACCGGGTCAAACCGCTGGTACTGGGTTTGCCGTTCCTGGCCTTTTGGCTCGTGTCCGGCATCTTCGTAGCCTTTGCCTGCCTCTGGGTGCTCTACAATATCGACTCCAAGAACAATCGCAGCTTATAGCGGCTAAAGAAAGGAGCAACTACATGAATAACGAATCCATGGCCCTCAGCATTATTGCCGTTTTTGTCATCGGCGCGACCATCGTCGGCATGATACCCGGTCTTCGCCAGAAGATGTCCCTGGAAGACTGGGCGGTCGGCGGCCGCAGCTTCGGACCGCTGCTCAACTGGTTCATCCTCGCCGGCGAAATATATACCGCCTTCGCCTTTCTCGGCAACAGCGGCTGGGCCTACGCCAGAGGCGGCCCAACCTTCTATATTCTCGGCTACTGTTCGCTGGCCTATGTCGTCGGCTACTATGTGCTGCCGGCCATTTCCCCCATCGGCCGCCGCAACGGCCTGGTAACCCAGCCCGACCTTGTCGAGCATCTGTATGACAGCCGCTGGCTCGGCATCATAACCGCCTGCGTGGGCGTCGCCTTTTTGCTGCCCTATTTGCAGCTCCAGCTCACCGGTCTCGGGCTAATTATCGAAACCTGCTCGTATGGCGCCATAACCAGGGTGCCGGCGATGCTCATCTCCTTCACCCTGGTGGCCTCTTTTGTCTACCTGAGCGGCCTCAAAGGCGTAGCCACCACCGCGGTCATCAAAGACGTTGTCATGATTATCGCCGTGGCCTTCTTCGGCCTATATTTTCCCATTCACTTCTTCGGCAGCGTCGGCGGCATGTTTGAGGCGCTGGACGCCGCCAAGCCCGGCTTTTTGGCCCTTCCGGGCGGAACCCCCAATCTCGACGTCAGTTGGGTGATGTCCACCCTGGTACTCACCAGCCTCGGCTTTTACATGTGGCCCCATCTGACCGCCAACAGCTTCAGCGCCAAAAACCCCCGCGTTCTTCGCCAGAACGCCGTCTTTCTGCCGCTGTATCAGATCTGCATGCTGTTCCCCATGCTCATCGGCTTTACCGCGCTATTGGTACTGACCCCCGCCCTCAAAACCCCGGACATGTCCTTTATGCTTCTCGTCCAGCAGGTCTTTCCCGGCTGGATACTCGGCCTCGTGGGCGGCGCCGGCGCCTTGGCCTGCATGATCCCGGCCGCCGACCTGCTTTTGTCCACATCAATGATTTTTACCCGCAACATCGTCGGCCGAACCGTCAGCAAAGAACTTGAGCCGGCCGTCCAGACCAAGATCGCCCGCATCGTCGTGCTGGCACTGACTGCGGTCGCGCTCATCCTGGCGATATACGCCCCCAGCATGCTGGTCAACCTGCTGCTTACCGGCTACTCCGGCGTAACCCAGTTCTTCCCTATGATCGTCCTCGGCCTGTTCTGGAAAAAAGCCACAAGAGCCGGAGCTTTCTGCGGTTTACTTGCCGGCGAGTTCCTGGTTTTTTTCCTCATTCTCAACAAGCTTGATCCCCTGGCCATCGTCGGCCTGAACCTCAACGCCGGCTTCGTGGCCCTTGTCGTGAACATGGCGATATTCGTCGTTGTCAGTCTCCTGACAAGCACGGAGGCCAGCCAAAAGAGAAAAACCGCCGCCATAGGCTAAACGAGAACGTATTGCCTGAATCAGCAGGAAACGGCGTCCGGAATCATCCGGACGCCGTTTCTTTGCTGCCGCTGCCTTGCGCGCGGGCTTATCCCGCTTTTTTTGCTGCCGTTGCGATCAGCGCTACCACCAGCTCGGCGGTCTTGTTCAGATCCTCAACCTTGATATATTCGTCGTTGGTATGCACCTTGGCCATCCCCACCGACAAGACAGCCGACGGGACGCCGTAAAGGTTGAAATAGTTGGCGTCGCTGCCGCCGCCGGTCGGTCCGATGGGGGACTCCAGCCCGACGCTGGCCGCCGCCTGCCGGATCAGGGAAATGACCGGTGTGTCCTCGGCCAGAACAAAGGGCTCGTACATTCTGGTTACCGAGACTTCGGCCCTGGCGCCGTTGGCCGCGGCCACCTGCTCGAAGGTCTCGACCATATGCTTGGTTTGGGCCTCCAGTTTGGCAAGATCCCGGCTGCGGGCCTCACAGGAAATCTCCACATAGTCAGGCACGATGTTGGTGGCCTTGCCGCCGCTGATGATCCCGACATTGGCGGTAGTCTCAGCGTCGATGCGCCCCTGTTTGAGCTGAGCCATCGCCTTACCGGCGACAACGATGGCATTGATGCCTTCTTCCGGCGCCACCCCGGCGTGGGCCGACTTGCCGCGGACAATGACCTTGATGTTGTTCTGCCCGGGGGCGGCGTTGACAATGCCGCCCGGCGCGCCACCGGAATCCAGTATATAGCCGAAGTCGGCCTTGAGCAGGTAGCGATCCATGTTCTTGGAGCCACTCAGGCCCGCTTCCTCCGAAACGCTGAACACCACCTGGATGTCGCCATGAGGCAGATTTTGTTCGCGAACCACCCGCAGGGCTTCCAGAATTCCGACGATACCGGCTTTATCGTCGGCGCCCAGTACCGTGTCACCGCCGGAGACGACCATCCCGTCCCTGACCACCGGCTCGATGCCGGCGCAGGGATCGACAGAGTCCAGATGGGCGCTGAGCATCAGTTTGGGAGCCTGCGGCAGAGTGCCAGGCAAAAAACCGAAAATGTTGCCGCAGTTGCCGCCGATTTTCCCGGCCACGTCGTCTTCGCTGACTGTAAGCCCCGCCGCCGCCAGCTTGACCTTCACGGTGTCGCCGGTTTCCCGCTCGGCCTTGCTGGCGCAGCCGAGCCTGACCAATTCACAGAATTCCGCCAGTATTCTTTCCTGATTAATCATCAATTTCACCTCATGTTCTAAAAGATTACTCCCCCTGCTATTATGCCAACAGCTCGATTGCGGTACGCACCATGATTTCCACCCCGCTCGCCATGGCGTCCTCGTCGAAATCAAACTTCGGATGATGATGCGGGTAGATCAGCCCCTTGGCATCGTTCCCTGCGCCGATGAACACGAAAGCCCCGGGGACATGACGCAGATAATGGGAAAAATCTTCCCCCCCCATTGCCGGTTGTATCTCGATGACGCCGGCGTCGCCGAGGACCTTCCTGCCGGCAGCCGCCAGCACTTTTGCAACCGCCGGGGTATTGACCAGCGGCGGGTAGCCAGCTATCTTCTCCACCACGCACTCGGCCCCGGCCGCCGAGCACACCCCTTTGGCGGTCTGCTCGATCCGCTGGAAGATGTGGTCTGCCAGCTGCTGCTCAAAGGTGCGGACCGTACCGCGCAGCAAAGCGGTGTCGGGGATGATGTTAAATACCTCGCCGGAGTTGAAGGCGCACACCGACAGCACGGCCTGCTCCAGGGGATCGACGCTGCGGCTGATGATGGTGTTCAGCGCCACGACTACCTGGGACCCGACCAGAAGAGCGTCGACCGTCTGCTGCGGCATTGAGCCGTGGCCACCGCGGCCCTTAACGGTGATGGAAAACTCGTCCGGAGCGGCCATCATCCGGCCGTAGGTGATGCCGATCTTGCCTACCTGAATTGGCTGCCAGAGATGGGCGCCGATGATGACATCCACTCCGTCCAGCGCCCCGGCGGCAATCAGTCCCAGCGCTCCGCCGGGATTTTTTTCCTCGCTGGGTTGGAACAACAGGCGGACCGTGCCCGGTAGCCGCCCCCGCAGCCCGGTCAGTATCCTGGCCGCGCCCAGCAGCATAGCAGTGTGGCCGTCATGGCCGCAGGCGTGGGAAATGCCCGGATGCTGCGACCGGTACGGCTGATCGCACTCATCCGGCACCGGCAGCGCGTCGATGTCGGCCCGGATCGCCACCGTTCTGCCAGGCAGCGCCCCCCGGATCTCGGCGATTACGCCGGTGCCTGCGGCCGGTCGGGGCTCCAGCCCGAGAGCCTGCAGTTCGGCGATAATTTTTTGCTGAGTCTTGACTTCCTCTCCGGCCACTTCGGGATAGGTCCTAAAATGGCGCCGCAGGGCGACAACTTCGGCGTGATGCTGACGGACAATCGAATTCAGGTCTTCCACTATTGGTTCATCTCCCGTGTTTTTTTGCGCTATCGTTTGAAAATCGACTTGGCGAGCATGGCGTGAATTCCTTTGTTCCCGTCCACCAGTTGGGTAACCCTCAGGTCGGCGGCGATGCTGCACAGCGAATAGGCGTCGAGCCTGGTCAGCCCTTTGGCGGCGACAAGAAAATCGATCATATCCCGCAGGGCGGTCTTGGCCGCCTCTTCCAGCTCAGGATGGAAACCGAAGGTGATCCAGTGGGAAGGCGTTTCGGCCATCGGCCGGAAAAGCTTCATATCTTTGCGGACAACGAACTGGAGTACGCATTCGTCCAGAGGAGTCTCCAGGGCAGTGATGCACACCTCGCCGTCTCCCTGGGCCGCGTGGGCGTCGCCGGCCGAAAACAGCGCGCCTTCGACGAATACCGGCAGATACAGTGTGCTGCCGGCGACCAGCTCTTTGCAATCGATGTTGCCGCCGAACTCGCGCGGCGGAGCGGTGGAAAGCCGGCCCGGCGCCGCCGGGGCCACAGCCATGACCCCCAGGAAAGGCCGGAGCGGAATCTCGATGTCGTCCGAGAAGGCGGTAGTCATGCGCTCAAGATCAAGGGCAAAATCCTTTACCTGGCCTTCGGGAAAATCCTCCGGCAGAGTGCCGAAGCTGGCAACCGTCCCGGGAATCGTATAGTTGACGGCATAGGGCCCGGGAATCAGCTTGATGATCCGCACCTCCAGAACATCGCCCGGCTCGGCTCCGTTGACGTAGATCGGGCCGGTCAGCGTGTGGCCGGTCCTGTTTTCAGCGGCGTATTTCTGCCGCAGTTGGAGCAGCTTATCCAGCGTGAGCCCGGGAGCCAGGTCGCCGTCCAGGAGACCCATGGTCTCGAGGCTGACGGTATCGCCGGAGTCGATAGCCAGCACCGGCGGCTGGGAATTGTCGAAATACCCGGTATAGGTGGTTTCCGGCATGGCCGGCAGGGTAACGGTCTTTGTTGTTGACTGAGGTCTGGCCATCTTGCAAACTTCCCCTCCCCTGATGCAGATAATACCATTCCATCTACTTCTTCATCCCCCTGGAAAAACCTGCCGCACCGGCCCGTCGTTGCCGGCGAAAAAGAAGTAAGGCAACTGCCCTATAATCATTCGTCATGGTAATTTCCGGGTGAAAATCAAAAAGACACAAGGCGCCAATCCGCAGTCCTTGCGAATTCCCTTATTTTCAGCGACTCGCCCAGTACCTTCTGACCTTTCGCCCGGCGATCCGGTTTCGTCTCGACAACAGGAGTAAGACGATTTATGTCAAATATAATCTGGGATTGTCTAATTTTACGTTGGGTGGCGATCAGGTGAAACTTTTCGGTGGCCTGTCGGGGAAAAATACGATGGCGAAACAGCTTTCGCGTCAGCAACTCAAGGGAAACGGATGGCAGGATACAGGCAGATCTTTGTCCGCCTACTCGTGGCTCATTGTCGTCCTGGGATGTTGTCTGATCATCTCTTTTTGGCTTTTTGCCCGGCACCAGATCAGTTATGAGTACGACAAGGCCATCGCGGAAACCTCAAAAGAGACGATGAATCTGGCCAAAGCGTTTGAGGAACACGTGCGAAGAATTGTCGCCGGAGCGGATAAGGATCTGAGCAACCTGCAGGAGACCTACGAACGGGCGGTTCTTCCCGAATCACTGCTTGCCGCCTATGTGGACGACCTGGGGACCGACCCGGCCCGCAGTCAGGCATCGATAAGTAATGAACATGGAATCATTATTACCACTTTCAAAAAGGAAGCGCTGGCAGCGAACATCACGGACCGTGAATATTTTCAGTTTCATCGCCGCACCGCGTCCAATGCCTTATTCATCGGCAAGCCGATTCAGGGCCGAGTCTCGGGACAGACAGTCATTCCGCTGAGTCGCCGCATCAACAGGCCGGACGGCTCCTTCGCCGGCATCGTCTATGTCGGACTGAAAGCCGACTATTTCCTTGACTACTACCAGAAACTGGACCTTGGCCGTAATCAGATGATCGCCTTGTCCGGCCTGGACGGATTCAACCGGGTTCGCCAAAGCGGCGACAATACCGGCAACGGTCAGGATTTCACAGACAGCGCCCTTTGGCAGGAAATCGGGTCCAGCCGGCTCTATGGCTCCTTCACGGCAACCAGTCTGGATGGAATCAACCGTATCAGCAGTTATCGCGTCATGCCGGACTATCCGCTTGTGGTTATGGTCGGAATTTCTACCGATACGGCCCTGGCCGAATTCGAAAAACGAAAAAGGAGTTATATCCTGGGAGCTTCTGTGTCCAGCCTGCTGGTCTTGCTATTTGGCGCACTTGTGATCAAACGGGCCGCATCGCTCCACAGGCTGAACGTGAAAATGACCAGGCTGGACAGACTCAACCTCATCGGCGAAATGGCCGCCAGCATCGGCCACGAGGTCCGCAATCCCCTGACCACGGTACGGGGCTATCTGCAGCTTTTCAGCCGCAAAGGAGCTTTCATGGCCTATGGTGAGCAATTGGAACTGATGATCGACGAACTGGATCGGGCCAATGGCATTATCACCGAATTTTTGTCACTGGCCAAAAACAAGACGGTTACTATGAGTTCAACCAATCTCAATCAGATAATCGAAACCATCGTATTGCTGTTGCAGTCTGACGCCCTGATACGGGGAAACGTTATTGAACTGCAGCTTGGGGACATCCCGCCGGTAGCGGCGGACGATAAGGAAATCCGCCAATGCGTCCTGAATCTGGTGCGCAATGGACTGGACGCGACACCAAAGGGTGGCACGGTTACCATCGGCACCGCAGCAGAAGAGCATCGGGTGGTGCTGACGGTAAAAGATCAAGGCCCCGGAATTCCGCCCGAGGTCAGAGATAAATTGGGAACACCGTTTTTCACGACCAAGGAGAATGGTACCGGTCTGGGGCTGGCAGTATGTTACAGCATCGCCCAGCGACACCATGCGACCATCGAGATAGATACAGGGCCGAAAGGAACGGCATTCCGCTTCGTCTTTGACCTGCGAGAAAAAACCGCTTAAACGATAAGGCCAGCCGGAATCGTCAATCCGGCTGGCCTTGTGCATTGTGTTCGCCATGAATAAAAAGACCGGGCACCCTATAGGCCCCGGCCCGATCAAGCTCAACTTCTTAGTGTCCCGTCATTTTCTTTCCGACTTCCGCGGTAATGTCTTGACTGTCGTAAATCACAGCGCCTTTATCGATTACTATTGTCATCCCCTTGGCCTCGGCAACCGCTTTGACGGCTGCAAGGACTTTATCTTTGATGGGGTCGAGCAACGTCTGCTGCTTTGCCGCCAGCTGCTGCTGCAATTTGGTATAGAGATCTTTTTTGTCTTGCTCGTTCATCGTGGCGCCTTTGGTTTCAAACTCCTGTTTGGTTTGAGCTATCGCCGCCTGCATGGTCTGTTGGGCCACCGCTGTATCGGGATGCTGGTCCATCAACAACTGAAAGTCTACAGACCCTACACTGGAAGAGGCAGCAGCGAAGGTCTTGTCGTTTTGCGAAATGGTGATTCCTGCTGCCGCCGACAGGAGAAAGGCCGCGGCAACGATGAAAACAATCTTTTTGTGTGATATCCCTGTTTTAAGCATTTTTCTTCCTCTTTTCCGATTATTGGCAACCATAAAATTGCCCGACATTGCTCCCGTGGTGGCTGCAACCTGCACAATGCCGGTCGTTCTTTTCGCATCCATTGTATTATATAACAAAACCGTGACAAAAGTAAGACAATCTTGATTCTTCGGCGACGCCGCCGGCGGTTTTCCATGTTTTTAGTATTATTGCCTTTTCTTGTATCTTCCTTCATGATTAGCTAAAATAAACTAAATATTAAGCTTAAACTCTCCGATAATTAGTCGTATTATAGAGTTTTCTGTAATTTTTTCGCCTATTAAGTTGATTTCAGGAAGGAATTGATGAAATATACACCGTACTCTTATAGAAACGAATTGTTCATGTTCGCCAGGCTGCTTATTCTCTTGGCAACAGCTGGTGGTCATTTTTTTATGCGGATGGAGGAACCTTAATGCAAATACTTGTTCTCGACGATTCTAATGTGATGCGCAGCATTCTGGTCAATCACCTGCTGACCATCGGCCTGAAAGAAAACGAAATACACGAGGCCCATAACGGAGCGGATGCACTGCGCAAGCTCCAGTCACAATCTTTTGATCTGCTGCTCCTTGATATCGTAATGGATGGAATCGACGGGATCTCGGTGTTAAAAGAGGCGAAAAAGATTCAGCCTGACGCCCGGGTGATTATGTGCAGCTCTTTCAGTGAAAGCGATACAGTCAAGGAACTGATTGACCTCGGTATCAATGATTTTATTGTCAAACCCTTCTCAGAGGAAAAACTGAAAGAAACCCTGCTGCGCAACATAATTATCAGCAACTAGGGTTAAAGACCGGCCAGCCGGTCTTTTTTATTTTGGGAAACCCGATATCGGCGGAATTCACCGCCGCCATGAATTCCATGATTGTTAACAAGACCTGCCGAGCATAATAAGCACAGAGCCGGCAGAAGAAATTGCCGGTGAAAAAAAAAGACCGTGTCCAGATGTCGCCGAGGAGTCTAATCCTATGTTCTATGTGGCCTGGTTTATTTTCGCGTGGATTGTCTGGCTCAGGTTTGCCGATAAGACCCGCTGGCGGGAAATTCTCCCTGTCTGCATCTTTGCAAAAGCTTTGGCGCTGGGCACGGATGTCTTGATGTTCTATTACCCGCTCTGGGAATACCTCGGACCGCCTTACCTCATCCATCTGGCCGATGATTTAGCGATATACCCGGTGGTAACCTATCTCTTTATCCAGTGGCAACCCGGCAGCCGGACAGTTAAAGACAGGCTCAGCTACTGGATGATCTGGACGACCGTCGCCATCGCCGTCGAATTGATTTATGTCCATTTCGGCTACATGCGCTACCACCTCTGGTGGAGCACCTGGCACTCCTATGCCGCCGACTGGTTCCTCTACTGGCTGTTTTTCAAATTTCACCGCATCCTTAGGCTCGAAAAATTGTCGGCAAAATAAACGGGCCTTTTCGTCAGTAAATCTTAACCTTATTTAGACAAAATGTCTTACAGCAAAGGGCTTCGCAGTAATGCGAAGCCCTTCATAGTTTAATGTAATGTTCATCAACACACCCAGGCTGTTCAAAAACGAGCATAGCTAGGCGCACCGGAAGAGAGCGCGGCGCCGCGTACCGGTCGTACGCAAGCAAGCACTCTGAGGAGCAACGACGCTAGGCGAAGTTTTTCAACAACCCGGCAACCTACAGGCCGAGGTCTTCACCCACCACGATCACATGCACATCAGTCATTTTGGGACGTTTATGCATGATGGTGGTAATATTGCATATCCGGGTCGGTCCCTGGCAGTCCACGCACACCCCGGTCTGGGCGCAGGGGTTGGGATAACCAAGCCGTTTATTGTTGGGAGGCGACGCCCACACTCTCACCCGGTTTTCCGCTTCAGCCACATCCTTGACTACTTTATTGATACCGACAACAATGAACACCTTGTCCGGGCCGAACAGCATCGCCCCCACCCGGTTGCCTGTCGCGTCGACATTGACAAGCTTGCCGTCCAGCGTGACAGCGTTGGTTCCTGACAGATAGACATCCGACAGCAGTTGCTGGCGCCGGACGGTTCTGCTCTCCTGCGGACTGAGCCCGGCCTTGAAGGGATTCAGCACCGGATTGCCCCGCTCTTCCAGCTTCGCTATTATGTCAAGCTGATTTAAGGTCACCGATCCGCCGAAACCGATGGAAGCCTCTGCCGGAATCAGCTCAAGCAGCTTGTCGGCAGCCTCCTGCCTTGTTTGCACATAGCTGGCCGCAAAATTGTTTTTCGTCAGAGCGTCCACCACTTTTTTGCCGATGGTATCCCGGTGCCACTGTACAACCTCGCTCATTGTCTCTCCTCCTATCGCTTGTTCATGCCTCTCGGATGTCATTTCTCCGGTCGCTCTGTTTATTCCTCCCGCTCCCGGAGATCAGGCACCGGCATAAATGGAAAGTAATTCAGGCAGAACAAACCGCCATAGCACTAATAACTACCCGGCCTATCGTTCACACTACCATCATGCGAAATTATTTGATTTACGGAATCGTCGGCTGGTGTCTCGAAATCCTCTGGACAGGGTTGGGAGCCCTGCTGGCCGGCGACCCGCGTCTGACAGCCAAAACCTATTTATGGATGTTCCCTATTTACGGTTTAGCCGTCTTCTTTGAGCCTGTCCATGACCTTATCCGTCACTGGCCGCCTCTGGTGCGCGGTCTTGTGTGGATGCTGATTTTCTTTACCGTCGAGTACCTGACCGGCTGGCTGCTGCGCGTTATCGTCGGGACCAGCCCGTGGGACTACTCGGGTGCCGCCTTCCAACTGCACGGGTTGATACGGCTGGACTACGCCCCGCTGTGGTTTATCCTCGGCCTGTTATACGAAAAACTCCATGACTGGCTGCAGCGCACAAACGCCTGTTAATATGGATATCTCGATGCGCGATTCGAGACTCGCCCCCGTCCCCGTCGGCGGCCTTCGCTCTGACGCAACTTCTGTATCGGCTTGCTGCTCCGCTTTGCCTTTGGCCACAGCAAGCATCAGCTTGATGCGGTTCAGCTGATTGATTTCACTTGCGCCCGGGTCATAGTCGATCGGCATAATGTTGGCCTCAGGATAACACCTTCTCAATTCCTTGATCATACCCTTCCCTGTTACCTGGTTGGGCAGGCAGGCAAACGGCTGCAGGCAGACAATATTGTCCACACCGCTGTCGATCATTTCCACCATGGTGCCTGTGAGCAGCCACCCTTCGCCGGTGAGATGCCCCAGCGACAGATGCTTTGCCGCTCGTTTCGCAGTCTCTTCGATGGAAAACGGCGCATGAAAACGTCTGCTCGCCAGCAGCGCTTTTTTCATATTGCCCCGATACCACTCGACAGCTTTGATAAAAAGATTTCCCGCCACTACGCTGCTGAATTTCCCGGCCAAAAGTTCATACTTGATCCTGCGGTCGTAAGCACAGTACAAAAAGAAATCCATGAGGTCCGGCACGACGGCTTCGGCGCCTTCGCTTTCCAGCAATTCCACAAGATTGTTGTTAGCGAAGGGGTGATAGTTCACCAAGATCTCCCCGACAATCCCCACCTTTGGTTTGATACTGTCAATGATCTCCAGATTGTCGAAATCCCTGACAATACCGTACACATTTTCCTTGAAATCCTTCTTACTTCCGTCCATCAAGGCTTTTTGGCACTTGTCGACCCACCCCTCGTACAAGCGGTTGGCGGATCCCGGAATTTTTTCATAGGGACGCACCCGGTATAAAACCCGCATCAGCAGATCGCCGTAAATTGTCCCCATGATCAGTCTGTCCACCAGGGACAGTGAGAGGGAAAAACCCGGCGATTTTTCCAGGCCTGACGACAGCGAAATGACCGGTATGTGGAGCAGGCCGGCGTCACTCAGCGCCTTGCGGAGTAAAGGAATGTAGTTGGTGGCCCGGCAGCCGCCGCCGGTCTGGGGCATGATAATTGACGTGTTGCTGAG
The DNA here is from genome assembly GCA_031292015.1 of Negativicutes bacterium. The sequence continues at coordinate 25,117 of JARLHY010000087.1, forward strand.
GTCATACCGCCCGGATTTCAGGGCCGCCATTAACTGCCCGGCCACGATGATCGCCGGATAGCAGGCGTCGTTATGAACATACTTCAGTCCTTCATCCACCGCCGCCTTGTCGGTCGAATGCAAAACTTCAACATTATATCCGGCCCGTCTCAGCCCGGTCTGGAAAAATTGAAAATGAATCGGCGACATCTGGGGCGCCAGAATGGTATGCCTTTTTTTCATCTCAGGGCTGAAAACCGCTTTGTTGTTCTGGACTGCCGTGGTTTTGCCCGGAGCACGGATGCCGTTTCGCTCCTGCAGCGCCGCCATCAGGGACCTCACCCGGATTCTTACCGCCCCGAGGTTGTTGATCTCATCCAGCTTGATCACAGTATGGATTTTATTGCCTGTCGCCAGTATCTCCTTTACCTGATCGATGGTAACCGCGTCCAACCCGCAGCCGAAAGAATTGAGCTGAATCATTTCCAGGTTCGGCTGGGTCGCGACGAAAGCCGCCGCAGAGTAAAGTCTCGAATGATAAACCCACTGGTCGACAACCCGCAGCGGTCTTTCGGGCTGGGCCAGATGACTTACCGCGTCCTCCGGCAGAACAGCCATCCCGTAGGACTGGATCATTTCCGCCACGCCATGATTGATTTCAGGATCAATATGATAGGGCCTGCCAGCCAGAACAATCCCGGTGATGCCGTTACCCCGGATTTCTTCAAGGACTTTTTTCGCTTCCTGCCGGACATCCTCCTTAAACCGGGCCAGTTCGGCGTAAGCTTTTCGCACCGCCCGGGCCACTTCCCGGCTGGCTATCTTGTCGGCAGCCAGTTCGCGGCTGAGTCTGCTGACCAGCCGTTTAGGATTATCCAGCGGCAAAAAGGGGTGCAGGAAAGTGATTTTCTCGGCCCGGATAACGTCCATATTGGCCTTGATACTTTCCGGGTAAGACGTTACTATCGGACAGTTATAACAATTGTCGGACATTGGATTTTCCGGCAGATTGAACGGAATGCAGGGATAAAATATTTTATCGATCCCCCTGCCGGCCAGGTCCGCGATATGCCGTGAACAAGTTTAGCCGGGTAACACAGCGAATCGGACGGTATCGTTTCCATTCCGGTTTCGTACAATTTTCTTGACGAGCGCTCTGACAACACTACCCGGTACCCCAGTTCCGTGAAAAAGGTATACCAGAAAGGATAGTCCTCGTACATATTGAGCACCCGCGGTATTCCGATGGTCCCCCGGACCGCCCGTTCCTCGGTCAGCGGAACATACTGGAAAAGGCGTCTGTATTTATACTGGTAAAGATCAGGAGCATCACTCCCGGTCTTTTCTTTTCCTGCGCCCCGCTCGCAGCGATTGCCTGAATGATAGGAGCGTCCGTTGGAAAAACGGGTGGTGGTTATCAGACAGTTGTTGCCGCAAAAATGGCAGCGGTGGATAGAAGCCTCCGACCCAAAGCCAGCCAGTTCCACCCCGCGGATCAGCGTGGACTCGCGGCCCTCTTCATATCTTTGCCTGGCAATCAGCGCCGCCCCATAGGCACCCATGATCCCGGCGATATCCGGCCGGATAACCTCCCGCCCGATCGTCCTTTCCAGAGCGCGGAGCACGGCATCATTATAGAATGTCCCCCCCTGGACAACAATTTTATCACCCAGGTCGGCCGGGTTTTTGATTCGAATTACTTTGTACAAAGCATTTCGAATAATCGATATGGCGATACCGGCCGCAATATCGGCGACATCCGCTTTATCCCGGTAGGCTTGTTTCACCTTGGAGTTCATAAAAACCGTGCAGCGGGTGCCAAGGTCCACAGGATTCCGGGCCTTGAGTCCAAGAGCCGTGAACTCCCGGATGTTCATGCCAAGCGACTGAGCAAAATTCTCGATGAACGATCCGCAGCCGGCGGAACAGGCCTCATTCAACATGATTGATTCAATAACGCCGTCATGGACAACGAAACTTTTCATGTCCTGGCCGCCGATATCCAAAACGAAATCGACTTCAGGCAAAAATTGCTTGGCGGCTTTAAAATGAGCGAGCGTCTCGACCTCGCCGATGTCGGCCTGTAGCGCGACCTTGATCAGTCTTTCGCCGTAGCCGACCACCGCAGAGTTGACGATTTGCGTTCTGCTGTTGATTTTCGCATACAGATCCTTGAGCGCCGTTATCGCCGTATCCACCGGCTTGGCCATGTTGGCTCCGTAATACGAATATAGGAGCGCGCCATCCTCTCCCACCAGCGCCACTTTTGTTGTTGTCGAGCCGGCGTCGATCCCCAGATAGGCATTGCCGGCATAATCTTCGATAACGCCGCGTTTCACGGCGTTTTTCGCGTGTCGCTGTCTGAACTTGTCGTATTCCTGTTCATCAGCGAACAGCGGGTCGAGCGTCTCTTTGCCGGCATTTACGCCGACGTATATTTTGCCGGACTTCCTTGTTTCAAAATCCTGATACAAAACAGGTTCTTCCTTTAGTGCCAGCGCCGCTCCGATGGCGACGAAATACTGCGAGTGTTCCGGAAAAAACACCTGTTCCTCTTTCAGTTTCAGTGTTTCAACAAACCGTTTTCTCAACTCGGACAAAAAATGCAGCGGTCCCCCTAAAAAGGCCACCTTGCCACCGATAGGCCTCCCTTGCGCAAGGCCGGTGATCGTCTGGTTCACAACAGCTTGCAGCACCGATGCGGCAATATCCTCCTTGGCCACACCCTCATTCAGCAGTGCCTGAACATCCGTCTTGGCGAACACCCCGCACCTGGATGCAATCGGGTAGAGTGTCTTATGGAGCTTGGCCCACTCGTTGAGCTGGGCCGGATCGGTCCCCATCAAGGCGGCCATATGATCGATAAAGGCGCCGGTACCGCCTGCGCATACGCCGTTCATCCTCTGTTCCACCGGAGCGCTGAAATACGTAATTTTGGCGTCTTCGCCCCCCAGTTCGATCGCCGTATCCGTGGCCGGAATGATTTTCTTGATGGCGTGGGAGCAGGCGACAACCTCCTGAATGAACGAAAGCTGGTAATCCTGGGAAATACCCAGGCCTGCGGACCCGGTAACCATGACTGATAAGAGTTTCTGGTACAGAACACCTTGAGCTTTGGCGATCATCGAACGCAAAGTCGTGGTTATGTCAGAAAGATGCCGCAAATACTGGTGAAATACCAAATCGTTCTTTTCATTCAGGACGATCATCTTGATGGTAGTCGATCCAATATCCAACCCGACGCGCAATACCTTATCCATGCTCTTCTCCCATTCCTCCGAAGATTACTATAGATTCCGCAAGGCATTACAATCTTAACTCTTATACCCTTTTCTTCACCGGAATGACTGCCGCCCAAGTCATTGACTGCCAGAGGCGCATTTTCTCCTCACTGATTCGCTAAAGTTTATTTCAGTAAACTTTCCTAAATTCCTCCATTATTCGGAATATTAATATCAGCCAAAAACAGTATTTCTACAAAAGCAGGCCGGAAGTGGCGATGAAACGCCGCTCCAGGCCTGTTTGGGGTCTTCATATCCGCGAATATGCTCCGGCCCACTCCCGCCCGGCAAGCCCTTTTACTAGAGATCCCCGGGGGTACCGCTCAGTGAACAGTCAATAATGTTCCCCTTGTAAATCGTGTGGTAAACCAATATCGCATTCGCCAGCAGCAGCGACCCGGTAAAGAAAAATACATAGCGAACCCCGAAGACGGCTGCCAGCTGTCCGCCGGAAACGGCGCCCAAAAACATCCCAATGTATTGGGAGGACTGGTTATAGCCAAAAGTCCGGCCGGCGATAAAATGCGGCGTAGTCCGTTTCAGCAGGCTGTTGACGGAGGGCAGCAGGCCGGCTGTCACCGTTCCCAGCAAAAAGCTGAGAATCCCCAACTGCCAGGGATTCTTAACAAGAGCGTACGGAATGAAAATCAAGCCGCCGATAACCAGTGCCGCCAACAACACCTTTTGCGGGCCAATCCGGTCTGATATTTTTCCCAGTCTCGGCGCGAAAAGAATACTGGCAAAGCCCGAAGCGGCGAAAACGGCACCGGAAATAATGGCAATATGGGTACTGTGCGGCGATAATTGGGTAACATAAATTGTAATAACCGGCTGAATCGACATCAGCGCCAGTTGCAGAACAAGGGTTGTGGCAAACAAGCCGATCGTCACCTTATGATTGGGAAGAAGGCGCCAGACTTCCCGGCAGCTGATACTGGTCTGCGCTGCCGAAACCTTTTGCTCTTTTAAAAACAGGAACGACGCGACAAACGCAATGAAACACAGGCCCCCGATGGTGATAAAATCTCCCCTGAACCCGATTACCTCCCCCAGATAACCGCCAAAAAAAGGGCCCAGCAAAACTCCCCCGACATGTCCGCTGAACAATATTCCCAGCGCCCAGCCGGCCTTCTCCTTCGGAGTCTGAGTCGCAACCAGCGTCGTGACTGCCGCCTGATAACCGGACAACGCACCCTGCAGAATTCTCAGCCCGGTCAATTGAAAAACGTTATGAACAAACCCCATGCAAGTTACGATGATGGCCAGCCACAGACTCGACCGCAGAATCATCGGCTTTATCCCGTACTTGTCGGCAAAACCGCCCCAGATGGGCGAGAATACCGCCAGACTGATAAAACAACTGCCGAAGGTGATGCCTGACCACCGCGCAATCATTGCCGTGTCATGAACGCCAAGTTGTTCGATATAAAGCGGCAGCATCGGCGCCATCTGACTCATGCCAGCCGATATGACAAACGCCCCGAACCAGCACACCCAAAGATTTTTCTCCCAATTTTCCATGAAACACCTACGTTATTCTACAAAAATTATACAGTATGATTTTACCACTATCCATCCCCTGTTTCTAGAATGAATTTCAATCGGTGGCGAAAATGTCTGAAACTGGAACGGACAATAAAGAAAGAGGCTCCGCTGAGCCTCCTTCTTTATCACAAAGCCAACACTGTCTTATCTGGCCGAAAATATCTGTAGGCAAGCTGCCAAATTGCCGCCTCACATCCCTCCGGAGACCAGCAGTTCCTTCTGTTCACGCTCCGTCAGGACTTTGAAAATGTCCACGGCGATAATCAGCCGGTCATCAACCTTGCCGATGCCGAGGACAAAATCGGCCCCGACGCCGCCGGCAACGGACGGGGCATCCTCGATATTTTCCATCGGTATCGCGATAATTTCCAGCACATCGTCCACAATGATCCCGCATTTTTTCCTGTCCATATTTACCACGACAACCCGAGTGGTGTCCTTGACCGCGCTGCTGCCAAGCCCGAAACGCTTCTTGAAATCGATAATCGGGATCACCTCGCCGCGCAAATTCATGATTCCGTCGACGAAATCCGGCATGCCCGGCAACTTGATTACCTTTCCCGGCCGGGTGATTTCATGAACCTGGCTGATGGGGATTCCGTATTCATAAACCTTGTCGCCCGCCTCCAGCGCATAGACGACAAGGGTAAGTCCCTCTTTGGCCATGGTCTTCGCCCTCCTACTTATAAATTTGCCGCCGTCTGCATTAATTGGCCCGCCAGAGTTGTCATCTCTTCGATCGTTGCGTTGACCTCCTGAATGGCGGCTGAGGTCTCCTCCGTCACCGCCAGGGTCGACTGTGAGGCATTGGCTGTTTCGTTCATCGATTTGTCGATTTCGCGGGTGAGTTCCTTGATCTGGGCAACCGTCTTCTTCGATTCCTCCGACAGCTTGCGGATCTCCTCGGCCACCACGCCGAAGCCCCGGCCGGCCTCGCCCACCCTGGCCGCCTCAATCGCCGCGTTCAGGCCGAGCATCTTTGTTTCGTCGGCGATTTCCTTGATGAAACCCATCACATTGTTGATATTCTCTAACTGACCCTTTACCTTTTCGATCTCTTCGTGCAGTTGGCTCTGATTGCCGCTGACGTCGTTCGTCGCCGCCGTGATCTGCTGGATGGACGCCGACACTCCCGTGAGCCCTTCATCCAGCGAACCGGCGACCGACTTAAGATCCTTCGCCAATTTGCGGGGAATCGCCAAAGAGAAGGATCCGACTACTGCTCCGGTTTGTCCGTCATGCAAAGGGGCGGCGGCTCCCAATAGGGGAAAGCCGAATATCTTTTCATCGGTTTCTTCGATGACCAGCTTATTTTGCTGTAAAACCTTGGCCTGAATACTGCCTTCTCTTATCGGCGAGCCCACCTGCAACTGCGGAATATCAAACTTGTCGGACCCTTGCTTCCTGATGTATTTTTCCCTGTCAGCCACGACAATGACTCCGCCCTCCGGCAGCATGTCGGCCAGCACCGGGGCGAATGTGTCGAAGGCCTGAACGATCTTGTGCTGGCGGGGGCTGGCGATCACCCAGGAGCCGACGACTTCCGTCCCGGTCTCATTCCAGACCGGTCCCCCGATGGCGCATATCCGCACCCCGTAGATTTCCCGCGCCAGTTCCAGCATGATCGTGCGACGGGCCTGCATCGCCTTGGCTCCCACGCCATCCTGACTGAACCGCGTGCCCACTTCCAGGCCGGGGATGTCAAATTTTTCGGCCTGCTTGTAGGTCACGGCGGTCAGGTCGGTAACAAAAAAGCACGCGCCGTCCTCGAACGAGTGGATGGCAATCTGAAAAAACGCTTTCAAGAATTCCACTTCTTTTGGCTGTACCTTTAGTTCGTTAAGTTCCATTGTTCGTCATTCCTTTCAAATCACGTTTGTTTTTGTTTTGCTTGCCGCTTGTGTCAGTCTCTGTTTGCCATACCTCTCCTTCTCATCCGGAGAAACCATCTGCGTTGAAATCTCACTCCCTTCGCCCCCGACTTTCGCATAACTTCAACAGCGCCTTGCTCCTTTCTATATCTTTCAAAAAAAACACAAGACCTGCAGATAGGTCTTGTGTTATCCATTCACCCTTTTTAGACAGAAAGGGCCAACCTGACAGTCAAGGGCACCAGCCCGTCAGACCCATGAATTTGCGGCCCCGTCCATAGACAGATTTGCCGATCCTATTTATTTAGTCAGCGAAGGTGGCCGGCGGCTTTTGGTATTATTGGTGATTAATCACTGTGTTGTAAGTAATTGTATTACAAATGCTGCGCCGGTTCCATGTTAGCGAATTACATTTTTCAGCCTTACTTTCATCAAAAAAGGTGTTTAGTCGTCATGTTTTTACAAATTGCTAATTTCTCCTCACCAAGATTAAGCAGTTTTATCGCCGTGGTCAGCATAAGCTTTGTCTCGACATCTTCGATGGATACGCCGAGGATCGCTTCGATCCGATGCTTGTGCTTGACTGCCGTGTTGTAGTGCAGGAACAGCTTTTGGGCGGCCACTTTGAGGTTTGGGCTCTGGAGAATTTTATCCAGGGTCTGCAGAAGGTTTGTCCCTTTCTGGCGGTCGTATTTCATCAGCTTGCCGAGGGTTTCCTGAACAAAGTCCCCGGCTTGGTCTTCATTGCCGAGATTGACCAGGAGCTTGTAAATACCGATATCGTAAAAATGGCAGGCCTTGTGGAGATAGCCTTGGCTCCTGGCCACCCGCGCCGCGCTGAGTGCCTGCCGGTAACTTTGACGGATGCCCTCCAGACCGCTTTGGGGGCAGCCAACGCCTACCACCGCCCTCAATTCCGGGTCATAGCCTGCAATGATCTCCAAAACTCGTTCAGCGGCTCGTATGCCCTCTGTCCGACCGTTTCCGTCACCCTTTTTGCCGACGATCACGCCGATATCCCCGCGGCAGTCCCACACGAACATCTGCCTTTCGTTGCATAGAAGTTCAATGATCTTACTCTGGTGCAAAGTACCGGTTTCTCCGGCATAATCACCGCTGTCCGCGGACTCTATGCGCACCTGGCAGCAAAACAGAGGAATCGAAAGGTCGATACCGAATGCCTTGGCTATCGCGACATCCCGTATGGCCGGCTCCTGCCCCCGGATAATGTCTTCAATGAAATCGCTCCGCCGCCGAAGGGCGAGGATGTGTTCCACCATCTTCTCAGCCTGTCTTTTTTCGGTCACGTCCGTAAAGACCATGGCGACCGTCTTTTTGCCGGCGGCCAAATAATTCATCGGCGCAGCCCGTACCTCGGCAAAGCGCCGGTGTCCCCGGACCGTCAGCTCCAGGCCGAATTGCTGCGGCTGACCGGCTCTGATGATTCGCCGGGTTGTATTGACCAGAAAATCGGCATCCCGTACCGCCAACACCTGATGCATGGTGCGCCCCCGCAATTCCTCGTGCGGTCTCGGCAAAAGCTTTTCGTTCTGGCCGAAAACCTCGACATAGCGGCCATGCTCGTCCACAATCATGCTGACGTCCGGGATGGCCTGAGCAAAATCCCTGAGTCTGCGCTCGCTCTCCCGCCGGGCCTCCTCCAGGCATTTGATATCGGTGATGTCGACAAGCAGGCCCGCCCAGTGCCGCGCCTCGCCCTCACGGGAGTCGCTTACCTTCTTGCCGTTGGCCAGAACCCACCGGTATGCGCCATTCTTGTGGCGGATCCGGTATTCTATTTCAAATTTGGTCCTCTCCCCGGCTTCATGATCATCGATTGCTTTTTCGATCAAACCGCGATCCTCCGGATGGCATAAACTCAACCAGGCCTCGCGGGTAACCGCAACTTCATCCTTGGCGTAACCGAGTATGGCCCCCCATTGTGGATAGGCCGCAGGCCGGGCATTACTGTTTGCAAATCCCCAAACCCCGGCTCTGGCCGCATCAATTGCCAGCGCCAGTTGGTCATGGCTGCTTCGCAGTTCCCGCTCGGCCTGTTTGCGGGCCGTAATATCCCGGCATATTACCAGCAGTTTCGTTAGCTTGCCAGCCGCGTCGAGGATCCTGTTGCCATCGCTCTCCAGCCAGCAATAGCTGCCATCCTTGCGGCGAAAACGGTACTCGCAGCGGGTGGAGATTGCCGGCAATCCCGCCTTGGCTCTGGCAAAAAGCGCCCTGAAGAGCGCTAAATCATCCGCGTGATAGTAATCGTAAACCGATCTATCGACCAGTTCTTCCGTCGAATAGCCCAATATTCTTTTCACGGATGGCGAAACGTACCGGCAATACTCGTCAGGGCCAAGAATAAAGATGATATCGTTGATGTTTGTCATCACAAGAGTTAACAAAGTGTCGTCTTCGCTTGCCAGATCCACATGTCTTCCCGGCCCATTGTTCAAATCTGTCACCATCCTGCTTGTTTTTATAAGTAACTTCCCTGATTCCCGGCAGAGATTCCCCTGCATTTTTCGCTCCGCAGGCTCACCCTTTAGAACTGTGCCGGAATGTCAACATTCGGGGGCCGTTGTGCGAGCCCTGAAAGGCATCTTTCGCCCTAGGCGCTCATCCAAAACATAAAAAAACAAAAAGGAGACTCTCCGAGTCTCCTTTTCATTACAAGGTAATATCAGCTTCCTAAGGGAATATCCAGCCTGCTAGCGGGTCCCCATATTTTCGCCTGAGCTGACTGCGGCCTGAGCTGCAGCCAGCCGGGCAATCGGCACCCGGTAGGGAGAACAGCTGACATAGTCCATGCCGATCTGATGGCAGAACTCTACCGAGCTGGGCTCGCCGCCATGCTCGCCGCAGATGCCGATGATCATGTCCGGCTTGACTTTGCGGCTTTCTTCGACAGTGATCCGCATCAGTCTGCCGACGCCTTTACGGTCAAGAACAATGAACGGGTCGTCCTTCAGGATCTTTTTCTCCAGATAATCGCTGAGGAACTTGCCTTCAGCGTCATCACGGCTGAATCCGTAGGTGGTCTGGGTGAGATCGTTGGTGCCGAAGCTGAAGAAATCGGACGCTTCGGCCAACTCGCCGGACAGCAGCGCCGCCCGCGGCAGCTCGATCATCGTCCCGGACACATAGTGGAAATCGGTGTTGTCGCGCTTTTTGACCTGGCCGGCGATGTTGTCGATCCGCTCTTTGAAGAACCGCATTTCATTGACATCGACGGTCAGAGGAATTTCGATTTCCGGCAGAACGTTGACGCCCTCTTTCGTCAGACGGGATGTGGCGTTAAAAATAGCCCACATCTGCATTTCATAAACTTCCGGGAAAGTAATCCCTAGGCGGCAGCCGCGGTGGCCGAGCATCGGGTTGAACTCGTGCAGCGCTCTGACCTTTTTCAGCAAAGCCTCTTTCTCATCCATTTCAGCGGCGTTTTTGCCGGTAATTCTCATCTCGGCAATTTCCACCATCAGCTCGGTGAGGTCAGGCAAAAATTCATGGAGCGGGGGATCCAGGAGACGAATGCAGACCGGGAAGCCGGCCATGGCTTTCAGGATGCCGTAGAAGTCGCCTTCCTGCATCGGCAGGAGATGAGCCAGCGCTTCTTTCCGTTCGTCTTCCGTTTCGGCGAGAATCATCGCCTGAACATGCGGCAGGCGGTCCTGTCCCATGAACATATGCTCGGTACGGGTAAGACCGATGCCGGTGGCGCCAAAGTCGCGCGCCTTCTGGGCATCTTCCGGGGTATCGGCGTTGGCCCTGACATCCAGGCGCTTGAGTTCGTCCGCCCAGGAAAGGAAAGTAACGAACTCTTCCGATTGCTTCGGTTCGACCATCGGGACAACACCCAAAACGACATTGCCGGTGGAGCCGTCAATGGAAATCATGTCGCCTTCCTTGACCACCAGCGAGCCAATGGAGAACTCTTTCTTTTCATGATCGACCTTGATTGCTTCGCAACCGCATACACACGGTTTGCCCATGCCGCGGGCAACTACCGCTGCGTGGCTGGTCATGCCGCCACGGCTGGTCAGAATCCCCTGGGCGGCAATAATGCCGTGGATATCGTCAGGCGTCGTTTCCGTCCGTACCAAAAGGACCTTTTGTCCGGTTTTGGCCCAGCGCTCGGCGTCGTTGGCCGAAAATACCGCCGTGCCCGAAGCTGCTCCCGGAGAAGCCGGCAACCCCTTGGCGATTACCTTGATCTTGGCGGTGGGGTCGATCTGGCGATGAAGAAGTTTGTCGATCTGGTCGGCTTCCACCATCTGAATGGCGGCCTGTTTCGTGATAAGTCCTTCGTTCACCATGTCGCAGGCGACCTTGATCCCTGCTGCTGCGGTGCGTTTGCCGTTACGGGTCTGGAGCATATAGAGCTTATGGTGCTCAATGGTGAATTCGATGTCCTGCATATTCTTGTAGTGGCGTTCAAGCAGTTGGGCAGTATCCACGAACTGCTGGAAAACCTCCGGCATTTCTTCCTGGAGTTTGGCGATCGGCTGGGGGGTGCGGATGCCGGCTACCACGTCTTCGCCCTGAGCGTTGGTCAGATATTCCCCGTAGAGTTTCCGTTCTCCGGTGGACGGATTGCGGGTAAAGGCCACGCCGGTGCCGCAGTCGTTGCCCATGTTGCCGAAGACCATCGACTGGACATTGACGGCGGTCCCAAGGTCGTGGGAGATCCTGTTCAGATTGCGGTAAATGATGGCCCGGTCGTTGTTCCAGGACCGGAACACCGCTTCGATGGACAGCTGCAGCTGCTCACGGGGATCTTCCGGGAAAGGACGGCCGGTATTGGTCTGGACCAGATATTTATAACTGTCGATAAGCGCCCGCAGGGCGTCGGCCGACAATTCCTGGTCATATGTAACGCCAACCTTGTGCTTTTGCTCCTGCAAGAGGTGCTCGAACCGCTGTTTCGGCAGTTCCAGGACGACATCGCTGAACATCTGGATGAACCGGCGATAGGCGTCATAGGCAAAACGCGGATTGTTGGTGCTGTTGGCCAGGCCCTTGACTGTTGCTTCGTTCAGGCCGAGGTTCAAGATCGTATCCATCATACCAGGCATGGAGAACACGGCGCCGGAACGTACCGACACCAAGAGAGGGTTGGCCGGATCGCCGAATTTCTTGCCGGTCTTTTCTTCAAGCACCTTCAGGTTCTCATAGACAGACTCCATCAAGCCGGCGGGGAGTTTGCGGCCGATCTTGTAATATTCGGTGCAGGCTTCGGTGGTAATGGTCATCCCGGGAGGGACCGGCAGCCCTATGTTGCTCATCTCGGCAAGATTGGCACCTTTTCCTCCCAGCAGCGCCTTCATATCGGCGCGGCCCTCATGAAACAGATAAACATATTTAGTCATCATTTTCTCGCTCCTTTGCGATAGAATTCCAGGATCCTGGCGGCGGTTTCTTCCACTGACTTGTTGGTGACATCCATGGTCGTGCAGCCGATGCGGCGCATAATACCGGCAGCATAGTCCAATTCTTCGATAATGCGTTCCGGATTCGCATAATCTGCGCTCTGCGACAATCCCAGCGTCCTGAGCCGTTCTTTGCGGATTTCGTACAGGCGGGACCACTGAAGGGTAAGACCGTAAACCTTCTCCGGCGGCAGCGAAAAAAGCTCATCCGGCGGAGCCACTTCCTGCACCAAAGGAACGTTGGAGGCTTTGATGCCTTTGGAGGCCAGGTATACGCACAGCGGGGTTTTCGAGGTTCGGGAGACTCCGATAATTACCAAATCTGCTTTTGATAAGGCCCAAGGCTGTTTTCCGTCGTCATACTTGACAGCAAACTCGATAGCTTCAATTCTATTGAAATAGAATTCGTCCAGTCTGCGGATCATGCCCGGTTCAAAGTGAGGATTGACTGCTGTTACGCTTTTGATGGCTTCGATGATCGGTCCCATGATGTCGACGCAGACCAAACCGAGTTCTTGCACCTTAGTTTCCAGAAAAGACTTCAATTCGGGCCGGACCAAGGTATAGGCTACTGCCGCGTTGCAACCGGCAGCTTCCTCGAGGGCGTTCTCCACATCTTGGGGACTGCTCAGATAAGGAATTCGCCGCACTTCAATCGAAGTGGAGTTGAACTGACTTGCCGCAGCTTTTACCACAAGTTCGCCCGTTTCTCCGAGGGAATCCGATAACACATAGACTACAGGGCAATTCAGTTTGAGATTAATGGCAAATACCCCCCTATCTACTTACCGGCTAGTTGGAGGAACAGTCGGGTAATGTTCGTCTTGGTAAGACGCCCGACAACTTGTAGCTTTTCCGTATTGTCGGTTTTTACAACATTGACGACCGGCAGGCAATCCACTTGATGACTCAGCAGCTTTTCCGCCGCCCGCAGCGCGGCCTCTTCAGGATAAGTGACAATAATATTCGGCATCCTGGTCATGGCGATACTGACAGGCATCTCGTTGACGTTCTTACCGGCAAGAGTTGCTTTGAGCAAATCTTTGCGGGAAACTACCCCTCTAAGAATCCCCCCCTCCGTTACCACGATGATCGTTCCAACGTCTTGCATGAACATGGCGACAATCGCATCATAAACCGAACACTCCTCGCGGACTGCAGCAGGTTGGGATAAAATCTCTGCCACCTTGACGCTGCCAAGAACGCCGGCCATGATGTCTGATGGTGCCTTGCCTGTGAGATAATACCCCACTTTGGGTTTCGCACCGAGTAGCCCGGACATAATTAAAATAGCCAGGTCCGGCCGCAGGGCAGCCCGGGTGAGGTTGAGCATTTTGGCGATGTGTTCGCCGGTGATGGGTTCGAATTCTTTTACGATAGACAGGATTGATTCCTGACGTTTTGTTAGTTCGATAATAATCACCTCGGTTTACTGGAAAGCCAATACGCTATTTTTGAGTATTCTCAATTCGTGAAATATACTGAATACAGAATACGTCAGAAGTTCGGGAAATCCTTCAACAAGAGGCAATTATTATTGGAAACGAAAGCATTTTGTAAAAAGACCGGTCTGACCGCAGTCTCAACCGGACCTATTGACACCGCATTCGCGCCGACAGGTTGGAACTCTTTTACTATAGTCTTTGCAACAGGGAAAAGTCAATGGTTAGTGTTTTGATTATTGAAAAAATGATCACCTATAAAAAAAAGCGGCGACTGCTCCGCTTTGCCAAAGACCCGGGGGAAATCCTCTCACCCTTTGGCAAACTCGCGGATCATCGCCGCAGGATCCTGGCAGGTCATGGCCTCTGACATGACACAAAAACCCTTCGCCCCGCCGGCCAGAATCTCTTTTCTTTTTCCCGGGTTTATCCCACCGATGGCAAAGACCGGCAGAAACACCGCCTGGCAAACTTGCTGCAGGAAAGACAGCCCTTTTGGGGGACTGCCCGGCTTGCAGGACGTGGCGTAAATGTGCCCGGCAACGACGTAAGCCGCCCCCAGTGCCTCAGCCTCCTCGGCTTCTGCGACCGAATGAACCGAAGCGCCGACCAAGAGGGAATCGCTTTTTTTTCGATAAGCCCGCAAGGCCGGCATCGACAGCTGCAGATGGCTGTGCTTCATCGCCTCGGCCACGGCAATGTGTTGATGAAGGATCAGCAGCACGCCGTATTGGTCGCAGATTTCTTTCACCTTCCCGGCCAGCCGCGCATACCCCGCCGGATCCAGATCCTTTTCCCGCAGCATCACCGCGTAAGGCCGCGCCTGGGCCAACCGCCCAATACGCTCAAGAAAATCCTCGCAGCAAAGTTTGCGATTGGTCACGCAGATCAACATAGCAGCCCTACACTCTGACATAGTCGCTATAAACCGGCTGGAGCCCCCGGTCGAGCATCATCCGGCGGACCTCCGGCACACTGCGCGGGTCGGCAATCTCAAACTGCCTGTCGCCTTTTTCTTCAGCCTGATGTCCCCCGACGCCGACACTGACCCCGGCCGAGATTTTGGTTGCCGCCATACCGATGACATGGTCGCGAAACCCGGCCCGCTCCCGCGTGGAAATCGTAATCCCCGCGAAAGGCATAAACAGACGGTACGCCAACATGACCTGCAGCAGTTGACGTTCGTGGACCTCATTGGCGTTGGCTGTCGCGTTGTTGATATAGGGCCTCAGCCGCGGCGTCGAGAAGGAAATCTCAGCATGGGGATATTTCTGCTGCAGGAAATAGGCGTGCAGGCCAACCGCAAAGGCGTCTTTGCGAAAGTCGTCCAGCCCCAGCAGCGCGCCGAAGGCCACCCCCCGCATGCCGCCCCGCAGGGCCCGTTCCTGGGCGTGAAACCGATAGGGATAGATGCGTTTCGGTCCCCGCAGGTGAACTTGTTCATACTTGTCCGGATTGTAGGTCTCCTGATATACACAGACAAAATCGGCTCCGCATTGATGAAGGTATGCATATTCATCGCTGTTTAAGGGGTAAATCTCGATCCCGATTGTCGTGAAATAGCGGGCCGCCGCTTTCACGGCCTCGCCGATGTATTCGACCCCGGACTGACCGCGGGATTCTCCGGTAAGCAGGAGAATCTCCTTTAGCCCCGTTACCGCTATCGCCTTCAGTTCTTCTTCGACTTCCGGCAGGGAAAGCTTGCCCCGGTGGATGCGGTTATGGCAGTTGAACCCGCAATAGATACAGTGATTTTCACAGTAGTTCGATATGTAAAGCGGGGTGAACAACTGGATCGAGTTGCCGAAATGCCTCCGGGTCTCCCGCGTCGCTTTCCTGGCCATTTCCTCCAGATAATCCGCCGCTTTTGGCGACAGGATCGCCCCATAGTCTTCGAGGGAAAGCCGCTCTTTGCCGAGGGCTCGCTGTACATCGTCGCCGGTATACCGCTGATAATCGTACGCCTCAACCAAAGCCCCGACTTTTTCCAGCAGGTCCGAGTCAATGGCTTCCATCCAGTCCCGATATTCCATATGACTTCCCTGGCCTGTCATCATCATCACTCCTCCAAAAATCCGGTCAACGGACTGGACGCCTCGGCCCGGCCATCCAGGACCCGCCCCAGCCCGGACAGATAGGCCGCCCGCCCGGCCTCCACAGCCTGCCGGAAAGCCCTTGCCATTTGGGCGGTGTTTCCGGCGGTCGCGATAGCTGTGTTGCACATCACGGCAGCCACTCCCATTTCCATCGCTTCGCAGGCCTGGGACGGCCGGCCGATCCCTGCGTCCACGATGATCGGCAGCCGGATTTCCTCCACCAGAATGCGAATAAACTCTTTGGTGCAAAGCCCTTTGTTGCTGCCGATCGGCGCTCCCAGCGGCATTACCGAAGCCGCCCCAGCATTCTCCAGCGCCCGGGCGACGTTCAAATCCGGATACATATAAGGCATGACGATGAAGCCTTCTTTCGCCAGAATCTCCGTGGCCTTGACGGTTTCGTAGTTGTCCGGCAAAAGGTATTTGGAGTCATGGATGACCTCCAGTTTGATAAAATCGCCGCAGCCGATTTCCCTTGCCAGGCGGGCGATCCGCACGGCTTCTTCCGCGTTTCTGGCGCCGGAGGTATTCGGCAGAAGGGTGATTCCTGCGGGAATATACTCCAAAATATTCTCCTGTCCGCCGACATTGGCCCGCCGCAGGGCCAGGGTCACCATCTCCACCCCGCCGTGTTCGATTACCGCCTGGGTCATTTCCAGGGAGAACTTGCCTGATCCCAAAATCAGGCGGGACCTGAATTCATGTCCTCCGATCACAAGCTGATCCTTCATGCTAGTCACCTTCCTCATATTTCTTCCTCTCCTGCCAGCAGCCGCAGGATCATATTGGCCTGGTGTCCAGCGCAGATCTGCACCCTGGGAGCCATAAGCCCGGTGCCGACCCCGGCTCCGGTTTCAAAGTCGCCGCACAGATAGAACCGATCCATCGGCCTTTTCGTCCTGATCAGATTGGAACTCGCTAATCCCGCCATGCCCGAGGCGGCGACGATTTTCACCTCCGGCAGCACGGCAAGGGCCGTGTTCACCAGCATCGCCTTGGCCTCCGGCCGGTCGAAAGCCTCGCAAAGGATTTGATAGCCGCTGAACAGTTCAACCACATTTCCTGCTTCCACCCGGATCATCCGGGTTTCGACCCGGATGAATGGATTGATTTGGGCCAATTGCTCTTCCAGGGCCGCCGTTTTCGGCATTCCCAGATGGCGGATGTAGTAGCTCTGCCGGTTCAGGTTGCTGGGCTCGACCACGTCAAAGTCTACCAGCAGCAGTTGCCCCACCCCGACACGGGCCAGCATGACTGCGATATTCGAACCCAGCCCCCCCAGCCCGGCGATAGCCACCCGGCCCTCTTTCAGCTTCCGGTGTACCTGGGGGGTATGCCGCGCCATCATCATGCACTCCAGTTCTTCCCGGGCAGGCATGGCGCCCTTGCGGATGATGACCAGGCAGTCTCCTTCCGCCAGGGGCCGGTCGCTGTCGATCTGAAAACCGTTCAAAATGACAATATCGGTTTCGCGGCCGAGCTGCTCTCTTGCCCCGAAGGCAGTACTACAATCAAGCGTTAGCCTTTTCCCATTCACTTCAACCTGCATTGTCAGCCACCACCCACAAATCGAACAATCTCCAGCCTGTCCTCTTCCGACAGCCGGGTCCTTTCATAGTCGGCCTTGGGGACGATCGCCCCGTTGCGTTCCACCGCAATGGTCCTGAAGTCATACTGCTGCGCCGCCAGAAATTCCAGTAAAGACTGCTCTTTTTCCAGCGAAATCGTTTTGCCGTTTAGTTGCACTGTTTCACCTCCCTTTGCTGACGCAAAATAAAAAGCACAAAACAGGCCTGACACCCTTTTGGTGGTGTCCCCCATTTTGTGCCAATATTTAATTTGACATCAGTATAACAAATTCAGCGCCCTAAATCAACCCTGTCGGGGCACACTGCTTTTCGTATATATTTACGATTTTCATCCGATCGGCCCGCACCGGACCCTATGGCGACATCAGTTGGCCTTTACACCGTGAACTTTTCAATGGAGCGCTGCAGCTCGTTGGCTATATCATCAAGCTCCTTGGCCCGGACAGCGATTTCCTGAATGGTTGCAGACTCCTCCTGACTTAACGCGGCGACTTCCTCGGTGCCGGCTGCTGTCTTATCAGCGATGCGCGCAACATTGTTGATCGCCGTCCCCGAAGCTTTGGCATCGCTGGTCAGGACCTTTGTCTTTTCAGCGACTGTGGTGATATAGCTTCTGGTCGCATTCACCGAATCGGCGATTTCTTTAAAAATATCCACAAGATCAACCAGGCTGTGTTCTTGCTCGTCTACCACCCGGGTAACTGTATCCATTTCGGTCACCGCATGATCTACGCCGACCTGTACCTCCCGAATAATTTCGATAATCTTTTTGCCTGACACCCCGACCTGCTCGGCCAGTTTTCGCACCTCTTCGGCCACTACGGCAAACCCCCGGCCGTGTTCTCCCGCCCGCGCCGCTTCAATGGCGGCGTTGAGCGCCAACAGATTGGTCTGGTTGGCAATCCCCTGGATGACTCCGACGATCTGGCTGATTTCCTGGGATTTGGTCGCGAGTTCCAGTACCGATGCGCTGATATTTTGGTATACTTCTTTATTTTCCATCATCTTTGTTTCCTGGTCATTCACAAGCCCGGCGCCGGTATTTACCGCCTTTTCCGCCTTTTGGGTCAATAGCTCGGAATGGCTCATATCCTTGCTGATATGTTCCAGTCCATTAACAATAGTCTGTATATTGCTGCTGCTCTGCTCGGTGGCTTTGGCCTGTTCTGTGGCGCCGCGCGCCAAGTCGGTTATCGTGCCGGCGATACGCTCGGACGCCACCGATATTTCGTCAGTGGAAGCGATCATCTTGTTCGATTCGGTCACAACCATTTCCCCCAGATGTCGGGTGTTTTGCACCAAATCTTTGATGTTTCTGACCACATGATTGAAGGCGTTCGCGATCAACCCCAGCTCATCTTTCTGATCCAGGCTGATACGGTGGGTAAAGTCGTAGTGAGACAGTTCATCCAGATGACTCAGGATTTCTTTGATCGACCGGTTGATCGGCACGACGATCAACACCGTCACGATCACTAAGGCTATAACAAGCACCGCTAACACCGACAAGACGATCCTGATCGCAAACGCGGCTTTTACTTCATCAAGATCATCGACATAAATTCCGGTTCCAACGATCCAGTGCCACGGTTCGAAGCCTTTCACATAGGAAAACTTGGGCTGAGGGGCGGTCTTGCCCGGCTTGGGCCACTGATAACGCACAAGCCCTTCGCCCCGGCTGGCTGCGACATCGGCAAAAGCAGCAAACAGTTTAAACCCGTTGGGGTCTTTGTAATCGCTCATATCCTGCCCGTCGAACTCCGGTTTCGTCGGATGCATGATCATTTTCGCGTTGTAGTCGTTAAGCCAGAAATATTCCTCTTTCTCATACCTGAGGCTCTTTATTTCCTGTTTCGCGTATTCTTTGGCCTGCCCTTCCGTCATCGCGCCCTTTTGGGCTTGTAAATAATAAAATTCTATGACATGATAACTGGTTTCAGTCAGGTTTTTCAGTTTCTGCTCGGCACTATTTTCCAATGCCGTCGTCAAGGCGGGCAGAATATAAAAGCCAACAACGCCACTGAACGAAAGGATCAGAAATAGAACGATCCCGAGAATTTTGGTGGTAAGGCGAAAATCCTTAAAAAGATTCACGTTCTTCGCTCCTTAGGCCGAACGATAATTGGATCTGGCCCGGTGATCGATTTATTATTGAAGTGTTTTTCCATTCAGCCGGAGGAAGCCAAGACAGCGGAATATTTTTTATCCATCGCCCCGATATGATTGACCACCCAGTCCCGCAAAAAGGTCAGCGTCTGCGTCGTCAGTTGGGCATTATGTTTGGTCACCTGCTCGCGAAGCTCGCTGGCGCGCAGGACAAACGCGTCATGCTCCTTTTTATGCTCCGCATATCCCGCAAAACCACACTTCTTCATCAGCCGTTCTTCATGAGCGAAGTGGTACTTGGAGTACTGGTACAATTCTTCGAACAGCTCAAGGAGGCGCTGCTTGCCTTTGCCTACTTTCATCGCTTCATGCAGCGAATTCAGCATCCCCACCAACCGCTTGTGTTCCTCGTCAATATCCGGAACAGCCACACTGAACTGACTGCTCCAATCAATTAGTGCCATAAACGCAACCTCCCATTTCATTCCTCTTTTTGCATAGAGCCCCGGACTTTAACGGCCGGGGCTCTCATTGTCCCATAATGTCGTTTTGTTCCCGGGCATCGGCGCGTGGAATCAGCCCCGGGCCGCCGTTATGACAAGTCTAGCCCTTATATTTCATATCCATCTTCATGATATGGTTCAAAAACCATTCGTTGAGAAAGGGCAGCATCTGAATCGCCAGGGCGTTGTTGCCGGCTTCATAATTTTCCCGGAACTCCGACACCTTGGCCAAAAACAGCTTGTGTTGCTGGTATTGATTGTCAAACTCGTAATGGTTCATGTTTTTCAGGTAGGTTTCTTCCCGGGAAAAATGCGTGACCGCATAATTGTTGAGCTCGCTGATCAAGCCTGATAAAACATCGCGGCTCTGGCCTTTTTTCATCGCATTGTATAAAGTGCCGATCATACCCACCATTTTTTGATGGTCGGTATCCATGGTCGGGACATTCACGCTGTACATGTCTTTCCAGCCTTGAAGCATGTTTCTACCTCCCGCCATTTAGTTTGTTACTTTCAAACCTTCTAGCACTCGCTGCAAAATTGGTCTTTGGCTACGCCACATATCGGACAGCACCAATCTGCCGGCAGGTCCTCGAAATTCGTCTCAGGCGGCTCTCCATCGTCAGGCTCATAGACATAACCGCAAACTTGACACATCCATTCCATTACCTTCACCCTCCTTAAGATCCCGCTCTATGCCCTGCACGCCATTCTAGTCGATCGCGGTCCAATTTCAGCCGATAAGGTCCCTGGCCCTTTTTCGCAAAACGGCATTGATAATCTCCCCGGAAGATTTCCCGCTCTTGTTTTTTACAAACACCAGCGTGTGGATGAGATCCCGGAACTTCCTTTTCTGATCCTGGTCACGATTACTGATTTTCAGTTCGCCCATTGATACCGATCCCTCGCTTATATCATTTTTCGTTGGCGGCCGGCAAACCATGCCTGATCAATGTCTCGTTTCCGTTATCCGTTAAGGGCTTTGCGATGGTGTTATTCCGATCCCCGTCTTGGCAAAATCTGAAAGGAGATCCCCGTATTGTCTTTCATTTTATCAATAAATTCTTTCAGCCCCCTGACACGAATGTGACGAAAAACTTACATCCTGTGGAATGCGGCGCAAAATCCTGTAGATATAATCGACAGCAACAAGTCTGTCCGTCGTGGGCCTGGCAAAAACTTTAAAAATTTCTTACATATTTTTTTACGAGGTAATCAGAAGGAAGGAATTTGAATTTTTTTGTCGAAAAATGTAATATAACAAAAGATATTATACTTTAATAATCATTATATTGTGAGGGATTCGAATGTCTGTAAAAATACTGCTTACCGACGACGATCCTGTGACCTGCGAGTTTGTCAAAGAATGTCTGCTGGCTGACAACTTCGAGGTATTTGTCGCCGACAGCGGGGAAAAGGCCCTGCAAATCATCCGGAACTCTGTGATCGATCTGGTTTTGCTTGATGTGATGCTGCCGGACATCGACGGCAACGAAGTGGTTACCCAACTTCGTAAAATCAGCGACATCCCGGTGATTATGCTGTCTTCCCGGACCTCGGCAATCGACAAGGCGATCAGCCTGGGAATGGGGGGCGACGATTATATCACCAAGCCGATCGCCCCTGTCGAGCTTGTCGCCCGGATCAGGGCTCATCTGCGAAGACACCGCCAGTATTCCGAAGGTCATACTATTCTCAAAGAAAAAACCTTCCGCGTTGGTCCGCTAAGTTTGGACCATCAGCAGCGGCGCGTCTGGTATGACACTCGGGAAATCTCTTTGACTACCCGGGAATTTGACCTGCTGAGAATTTTTATGGCCAACGTCGACAGGGTCCTTACGAAAGATCAACTTTTCACGCTGGTATGGGGCGACGAATTTTATGACGACAATACCCTGATGGTGGCAATCCGCAGGCTTCGGACAAAAATCGAGGAAAACCCGAGCAGGCCCAGTCTGCTCCACACCGTTTGGGGCGCCGGTTACCGCTTCGCGTGGAAAGCGTCCCCCGCCAAAATAACCGACCCCTTGGATCCTGTCCATAACAACCTGCCACCGGCCAACCGGCATCTTATATAGAAAAAAGCCTGGAGTTCAAAGCTCCAGGCTTTTTTTCATCCCACGTCCCGCCGCCAAATGTCATGTCCGGGATTAGGCAGCAGACTCTTAGTTTTGTTGTTTCAGTTTTAACAGTTCAGCGCAGGCTGCTTTGTATTCGCTTTCCATTCGGTCCAGCAGCTTGCTGCCGCCAGACTGAATACCGCTTCGTCCCCGGGCTTCGATTTTCCCGCAGACTTGCGCCAGTCTTCTGGCACCGATACTGGCACTGCTTGATTTTAACGCGTGTGCGGCTTTGTAAAGGCTGACGGCATCCTTCTTGGCCAAAGCCGCCCTCATTTCTTCAATATGTCGCGGCGTACTCTGCAAAAACAAGTCGATCACCCGGTCAAAAACCGGTTTTTTGTTAAGTCTCTCCAATTTTCGGAACTCTTCAATCACCGTATAGTCCAAAAGACCGGTATCCAGCCTGTCAGTCGATGCCTCCTGCCGGTTCTCCTGCTGATTGGCGCAAGGCCTCGGTGCCAGCCACCTTTTGACCGAGGTCTCCAGCTCCCCCACTTTTATCGGTTTGCTGACATAATCGTCCATCCCGGCTTCCAGGCAGCGCTCCCGTTCACCCGGCATCGCGCTGGCGGTAACGGCGACAATAGGCAGCCGGTCCCCGCTCTGTTCCCTATTGCGAATTTCCCGGGTTGCCGTAAAACCGTCCATAACCGGCATGAGACAATCCATGATCACCAGACAGTAGCGCCGCCGCCCCACAGCCTCGACGGCTTCCTGCCCGTTGGCGGCAATGTCTATATTGGAGAAATCCAGGCTCTGCAGCTGTAGCTGCAAGATTTCCTGATTCACCGCGTTGTCCTCTACAATCAGGATCGGGTGATCACAAGTTTCCGTTTCACCCAACACGCAGTCCATTTCAGTGCCTGCTGCGTGCTCCTTGGCCGACTCGTCCCGGCCCGCATCATAGATTCGCAGAGGAACGCGGAACCAAAACACCGTCCCAACACTTGGCACGCTTGTGCAGCCAATCTCGCCCCCCATCAAACCCACCAGCTGTTTTGAGATAGCCAGCCCCAGCCCGGTTCCCCCATAAAGCCGGGTCGTCGAGCTGTCGGCCTGGGAAAACGGCTGGAATAATTTATTGCGGACGGCGGGTGATATCCCGATCCCCGTGTCCGCCACCTCAAATTGCACCACAAGCTCCCCCGGAAGACCGGTCTGGACATCCACGCTGATGGTTACCACGCCTTTGGCCGTAAACTTGACCGCATTACTGACTAGGTTGGTCAGGACTTGCCCCAACCGCAGCTTGTCGCCATAAACCGGTATCTCCAGAGCTGGATTGATTGTGGCATGAAGCTGCAATTGTTTTTCAGCCGCTTTGGTACTGAAGAGGTTAACCGCTTTCTCAACAAGGGCAGGAAGGCTAAACCGGGTCACGCTCAGTTCCACGCGGCCTTGTTCGATCTTGGAAAAATCCAGGACATCATTGATCAGGCTCAGCAGGGACTCCGCCGAATCCCTGACAATCCGGGCATATTTATATTGCCTGTCATTCAGTTCCGTTCCGAGAAGCAGCTCTACCATCCCAATGACGGCGTTCATCGGTGTCCGAATCTCATGACTGATGGTCGCCAGGAATTCTCCTTTGGCAATATTCGCCGTTTCGGCGCTTTCCTTTGCTTTGACCAGTTCGGTTTTAATCCGCACCCGCTCCCGGTCCAGTCTGAGCGCGTCTAGGATGGTCCCGCAGGTCGAAATGACCGGCCGGAGATAGTCCACCATCTCATTATTATAGCCGTCACACCCGTTGCCAAGGATGACGATTCCCACAAGAAGATGGTCATTAAACACGGGAATAATCAAAAAATTGCCGAAGCGGCAGCGTCCGGGAAGATTACCAGTGCCGCCTCCGTCTTCATGAACGCCGTTGCTGATAATCGGCCGGCCTGCTGCCAGCAGACTGCCGAACAGACTATTTTCGTCGCCGATGAGTTCCCCGATGTTTTCCGGAAAATCCGGGCACGAATCCGCAAAGCGCGCCATCGTGGTCAGGTCTAAAATCCGGCAGGCGCCTTCTTCCCGCAGTATTTCGTAAATAAACCCGTCCTCGCTGTCAGTCAGTTTTTTGACGGCGTCAATGATATAGGCAAATACTTCTGCCGGGTTTTTTGATGCGACGAACATCGATGTCGCGTGATACAAGGTATCCAGCAGGCTATTCTTGCGGGCGATGATTTTCTCGTTCTCTTTCCTTCGCGTGGCATCCCGCAGGATGGCGATATAGCTGGTTTGGGCAAATTCGCTGACATTGGTCTCCACCGGAACAATCGTGCCGCCTTTTCGCCGAAGTTCCCACTCCGCGAAACCGGACTGTCCGGGGCGGGTCTGGAGCCAGCCGGCTGCCCCGGGTCTCACGCCGCCTGAAATCAAATCTGCCAGGGACCGGCCCGCCGATTCTTCCTTGGAGAAACCGGTAATACGGCAAAAGGCCTGATTCACCTCAGACAGCCTGCCGTCCTGGTTGACGATACATATTCCGTCATTGGCGCGATCGAATAAAATGCGGTAACGTTCTTCGCTTGTGCGCAGCTTTTCTTCAATGTGCTTGAGACTCGAAATATCCCGGGATACCCAGACAACGAACCCTACTTCACCCACAGCGTTGAATTCGGGGGCGAAGCGCACTTCGAAACATTGCCTGTTGTTATCATTGTAAAAATACTGACCTACCGTGCTGCACCCTGTCGCAAAAACGAAATCGACGTTTCTTTCGAAAAATCGGCAGACCTCTTCGCTGAAACCCGTTTCACGGTGAGTATGCCCGACGATCCTGTCCAGGGGCGCTTGGGTTTGCAGTTCAAACGCCGGACTGACATAAGCGTTGCGGTACTCCCTGTCCATCCGGGCAATGACATCAGGCGAACAGTCAATCATCGCCTTCAGTTCGGCCCGGCTGCGCTGAAGTTCTTCCTCCATCAATTTCAGCTTGGTAATATCCCGCATCATGCAGATGACGTATTTCAGCCTTCCCTCATAGAAATCCGGGACGAAGTGCGCCTGGAAGAACAACCGCTCGCCGTTTTTCACGTATTCAAGCTCGCCGCCATGGTTTTGCCCTGTCGACTGCACGACAGACAGGCCTTCAGCGAAAACTCGCTGCACCGGCTCGTCAAAACCGGCTTCCTGCAGTGTTTTGCCCAGAAGGGCCTGGACCGGATAACCGGTCTGGACGGAAAAAGCAGAATTCATGTACACAAAGCTGCCCCGGTCGTTAAACACGCCGATGCCGTCCGGCGACCCGTCGAGAAGGGTCTGCAGTTCTCTTTGCCGGTTTGAGGCATCCAGTTCGGCCAGTGTTCTGGCGGTGATGTCCCTGGCGATGGTCATACAATAGGTCACTGCTCCATCGGAGCCGGTGAGCGGAACAAAGCGGACATCAAAAAAGAACCTGTCGTCCCCTTGTACGTACATGAACCCATTTTCACAGGGACGGCCGGTTGCAAATGCCTGTTCGAGATAGAGTTCCACTTGGCTGGCGTATACCAGGCTGCTATACGACTCCACCGGAGTTTGATTGAGCAGCAGCGACGCCGGTTTTCCCAGCATGGCCGTGCCGGCGGAATTAATATAAATCCGCCGCAATCCCCGGTCATAAACCGATATCGAGTCCGGTGAGTTATCGGCAAGTTCCTTTAATAACCCGCCCCAAAGCTGCTCTTCCTCTTCATCAAGACGGGGCGAAAAACAAGAGCCGGCCTCAGGTTCTGCTGCCTCGATCCAATAGCCGCCACCGTCTCCCTCCGCCCCGGCCGCTCGATATACCGTCCACTGCAGGCAGGAAACCGCCCCGCCGTGCCGATACACACCCACATGCTGAACATAAGGCCGGGACAAGAACCCGCCAGGAACGGGTGAAGCCCCTTCCGGAAACAACAGACTGGTGAACTGAGCGCCGATGAGGTCTTCGCGGCTCAGGCCGACAAGCTCACACAACTTGTCGTTGACTTCAGCCAGGCGCCCGTCTGCATCCGCCGCCGCAAACCCTTTAATACCTAAATTAAACAGGCAAGCGGCCATTTCTCCGAACATTACCGGCATGGCTTTCATACTGTCCTCCTGTGCCTGATCATGTTGTTTTCAATTCGCTCTATATAGCGTCTGTACCTGCATTGCAGCCTCCGCCAGGCAGCACGAATCAAAGCTGCCACCTGCAGTTTACTTCATCATACCAAATAATTCTTACTCCTTTTTAACCTAGACCTGACGACAATCTTACATCTTGCCGCCGGCCGGCACTTTGGCGCACTTACCATCCCTATCGGAAAAGCCGTTTCTTGCAATCGTAAGAATCGTGTCAGCATTTGGTCAGGTCCTGGTCATCCGCGCTTTATATAATGAAATCACGGCCCCAGTCAGGAGTTCATCCGCTCCGGGGCCCGCAGCGCCGGTCGAAAATAAGGAAATGCTTTCGCGCCTATAATACGACCCGCAGAGAGGGAGGAATTGCAAATGTTCGGCAGCCAAAAACATTTCCCGCCGCCGCCGTCCGGCAGCTATTCAGGCACCAACCATACCGCCAAGATGTTTCTGTCGCTCGATCCTGTTTCCATCGGCTATCTGGCGGAACTGCGCGCCGTGATAGAGCCCCATTTAAGCGATATCGTGGACGAATTTTACGCCCGTCTCACCAAAGTATCGGAAGTGGACACGTTTATAAGGCGCCATTCATCTGTGGAGCGTCTGAAAACAACGTTGTCCGGCCTGCTGAAGACCCTTTACGAAACCAATATTACCCCAGCGTATATCGCCGAAAAACATCATATCGGCGAAGTCCACAACAGAATCAAACTTCCGGCCGAATGGTTTGTCCTCGCGGCCGGGAACCTGAAATATACCATCATCCCTTTTATCATCGAGAAATATAAAGCCGACTCCGAACATCTGACAAAAGTACTCCAGGCGTTTGAAAAACTCATGAGCCTCATCGTTTCTGAAGTGAACCAGTCCTTTATCGACTCTTATTCTCAGGAAGTCGATAAAAAAGCCGAGCTGGAAATCATGGTAGCTGAGCAAAACCGGCTTGTCGCCAATGTCCAGGATGCCAGCCAGACACTGGCTGCGACAGCCGAAGAAACAACCGCCTCTGCTTCCCAGATGTCGCAGGCTGCCATGCAGATCAAGGACGCCTCCCAGCAGGCCAAGCAGGAGGCGGATCATGCCCGGATAACAGCGATGGATGGAGAGAAGGCTACCATTGAGACTCTGGACGAGGTGGCCAAGCTGATCACCTCCAACCAGGAGGCCCAGGAAAAAGTGGTTCTGTTGGAAACCACGTCCCAATCAGTGAGCCATATCGTCGAAACCATCACCACCATCGCCCAGCAAACCAACCTGCTGGCCCTGAACGCAGCGATCGAAGCCGCCCGGGCCGGCGAAGCCGGACGGGGCTTTGCGGTAGTGGCGGAGGAAGTCCGGAAGCTGGCGGAACAAAGCCGCCTGGCGGCAAACGAGATCGTGGAACTGATTCGTAAAAACAACGACTCCACCGGCGAAATGGTAGCCAGCATGGCTCAGCAGGCCGCGGCGATGGAAAAGGTCGGCGGCGCGGTAAAGGAAACCTCCCAGCGTATGTCTCAAATTGTGGCCTCCATCTCCGACAATTTTGACCAGGTGTCTAACATAAACCTGTCGGTCAGCAATCTTGCAGCCACTTCCCAGGAAATTCAAAAAGCCTCGGATGAAGTGGCTAACGCGGCGACGAATCTGTCGTCCATGGTCTTTCGCTAAGCAAAACGCCGTCACAAGAAAATAGGCAATGAAAAGGCCCCGCAGAGCCTTCACCTGCGGGGCCTTTCACTTAGGCAGCGACGGGGATCATATCTTGTGCAGCAGGTATTCATACGCTCCGAGTGCAGCTTTTGCTCCTTCGCCCGTCGCTATAACAATCTGTTTATCGGTTCCGGTGGTAACATCCCCTGCCGCAAACAGCCCCGCTATGTCGGTCCTGGCCCGGCAGTCCACGATGATTTCCCTAGTATCGCTGCAGGCGACAACGCCGTTTACGAGTTCGGAATTGGACTCCAGGCCGATCTCCACAAAAACGCCTTGGACAGCCAATTCGGCTTCTTCGCCGTTTTTCAGGTTAAGAACAGCTATTTTCTCTACCTCCTGCCCCCCGTAAATGCTCTGGACAGCATAACCGCTCATCACCATAATATTGGCCTTCTGAAACAACTTGTCGACAAGAACCGGATCTGCGGTAAGCGGGTCCCTCAGCAGCAAAATAACCTTTTCCGCGATCCCGCTCAGTTCCAAGGCGGCCTGGACGCCGGAGTTGCCTCCGCCTACCACCGCCACCGATTTGCCGGCAAAAAACGGCCCGTCGCAGGTCACGCAGAAAGCAACTCCCCGCCCCCTGAATTCGGTTTCTCCGGGAATACCGAGCCGGCGGGGGCGTTTGCCGGTCGCGATAATCAGTGACCGGCTCCAGTATTCATCACCCTCACCGCGGACGCAAAAGCAGCCGTTACCTTCAACGTGGACCGTCAGCACCTTGTCATAGACAATATCGACAGCAAACTGGTTCAGCTGTTCCTCAAACCTTGTGATCAGTTCAAACCCGGAAGCCGAAAAGACCCCCATATAATTTTCGATCTTTTCAGTCCACAGCATCTGTCCGCCCAGTTCACTGGTAATAAGCAGAGTATCCAGCTTTTTGCGGGCCGTGTAAAGCCCGGCGGTCATGCCCGCCGGTCCGCCGCCGATGATAATGACATCCCGCATTTTGACGCTACTCATGTGCGTTCCACTCGCAGACCTGCTCCTCGTCAAAATAGATCCAGTCATGCGCCGCTCTTTGAAATATTTTCAGACATTTGTCCTGATTGGAAATTACCAGGGTGATCGCTTCTGCGGCCAGCGGATTCTTTCGGCGGTTTTCCTCAATTTTTGCAATGATGTTTTCCAATTGGTCCTTATATAACACAAAAAATCGGTTCGTCTGTTCTTCCACGGAAACTCCTCCTCTCATTTCGCCTCGTCATCCTGGCTGATTACATGCTCGATCCGTTCATAAGTGAGATATTCCCAGACCCATTTCATGAAAACCACCGTTCTGTTCCGGAAATGGACCAGGCGCAGCACATGAACCATCGACCAAATCAGCCAGGCGACAAATCCTTTGGACTTGAAGCCTCCGATATGCAATACCGCGAAATTCCGGCCGACTGTCGCCATCTTGCCCACCGAGTTATAATGGAACGGCTTCATCGGGGTCTGACCGATCAGACTCAGGATGTTGCCGACAGCCGTATCGGCTTGCTGGACCGCCACAGGCGCCACCATGGGAAGGGGTTCGCCATCCTGCCTAAAATGGGCGGCGTCGCCGATGACGAATACCTCCGGTCCGCCGGGCAGATGCAGGTAGTCATTGACTACAACCCGCCGGGCGCGATCCTGCTCGGCGTTCAGTCCATCCATCAGACTGGTGGCGCACACCCCTGCCGCCCATATGACGGTATGGGTCGGTATCCGCTCCTCCCCCTTCAGCACCAGTGTTTTTCCGTCAAAATCGCTGACCTGGGCCAGCAGACGAACTTCGACCTTTTTGCGAATCAGGGCATCCACCGTGGCCTCCTGGAGATCCGCCTCCATGCCGGGCAGCAAGCCGTCAGAAGCTTCCACAAGGACAATGCGCACTTCTTTAAAGTTGAGGCTGTGATATTCTTTTGCCAGTATCATGTGAATCAGTTCGGAGAGCGCACCGGAAAATTCCACGCCGGTAGGCCCGCCGCCTACGACGATAAAAGTCAGCAGCGCGTGCCGTTTGATCTCATCTTCTTCGTGGGACGCCAGTTCGAACATCCGGATGATCTGGTTGCGAAGACGTACGGACCCGCCTAATGTTTTGATACCAAAAGCATTCTGAGCCACGGAGCTCAATCCGAAGAAATTGGTTGTGCTCCCGGTGGCCAGCAGCAGATAATCATACTTTATCTGAGCGGTTTTGGTCATCAGCTGCTTGTTGACAAAATCGACCGTCAATACCTCGTCCATCCGGAAATCGAGATTATTCTGACTGCGAAAAATTGTCCGGACCGGACAGACGATATCCTTCTCCGACAACCCGGCGGTGGCTACCTGATAGAGCAGCGGCTGAAACAGATGATAATTTTGTTTGTCGATCAACGTAACTTCAACATTTTCTTTTGCCAGAAGCGTAGCCGCCCGGATACCGCCAAATCCGGCCCCGACAATCACGATATGGGGCCTTTCCTGTTGTTTGACCATGTTGATTTCCTGTCCACCTCTAATCGGAATTTACGGCCTTTTATCTCCGCAATTTATGAACCGGTACTGATTCCAGTATAAATGATAAGCCTTACACCTCATTGACTAAATCCTGACTAATATCTTACAACCGATGAACGATGATTTGGGCAACCTTAGACTCTATTCTGAAGCAGCAAAGCCACCCATTGGCAAATGGGTGGCTAAATCATGATGCGATTCCCGCTTCGGGTCTTGCGGCTACAGATCTTTCAGATCCACCGGCGTCTCCTCGAAAAATTTGCGGCCTGAAACCATGGAAGACAGTTCTCCGTTCTTTTCCTTCACGTCGGTAAAAAACACCAGATAGACGTGAATCATCGCAAACAAGATCAATACCCAGGCAATGACATGGTGCACCACATGGGTTGCGAATTCGTTGCCCAACCACCGGTTCACAGGTCCGAAGATTTGGGCCAATAGCGAGTTCGGCCGGATCATACTGTACATCGCCAGTCCGGTAACCGCCTCTACAGCCATCAGCACAAGGGCGCCGACATAGGCTGTCCCCGCCAGCGGATTACGAAGATAGGGCCGATGGTGCCGCCGCAGCATCGCATAATACGCGAGGACTTCCAGCAGGCCCTTTCGGTATTCAGGCTTCCAAAACCGCGGAAACAGCCGGTCGCCTTTGGCAGTAAACAACAGGTAGAACCTGAGCAGCAGGCAGCTGCACAGAATAAACCCGGCGAAGAAATGCACGCGGCGGATCGTCTCCATGGAAAACCATTTGCCGATCGCGACCGCCGGTTCTATTCCCTGTGTCCCGATGTACATAGGGTTACCTATATATAGCCCGGTCGCAAACAGCACCACGATGCACGTCACCCATACCCAGTGGCAAAACCGCAGTCCGGGACTGAACAGGCGATAAATCTGCATGTCACTCACCCCCTTAAATGTACGGATCGGTATGAACAATCGAGACTTGTTCGCCCTTGGCGTCGTACACATGCGCGGCGCAGGCCAGACAGGGGTCAAACGAGTGGATGGAGCGGAGTATTTCCAGCGGTTTGTCCGCCACTTTCACCCTGGTATCCATCATCGACCGTTCAAAGGCGCCCTGCTGACCGTCGGCGTCCCGCGGGCAGGCGTTCCAGGTGGTAGGCACCACCGCCTGGTAATTCTTTATCCGGCCGTTCTCGATGACGATCCAGTGCCCGAGAGAACCCCGCGGCACCTCATGGACGCCCACCCCCTGCGTTTTCTGGGGCCAGCTGGCCGGTTCCCATTTCTCATTATTCATCACTGCCGTGTCGCCGTTGCGGATGTTTGTGATCAATTGACTGTAAAAATACCGCTCCAGCGCTACGCATACCTGGGCTTCCAACGCCCGCGCCACCGTCCGTCCCGCCGTGGTCGGCAGCCAGGTCTCGGCCGGCATGCCGAAAATCTTGGACGCCCCGTCGATTTGCTGCATCATCATCGACTCGACCCAGTTGGGCTGCAGATGGCCCTGTTTCACCTTGGTGTATACGATAATGTAACGGGCCAGGGGGCCGACCTCTGTCGTCTTGCCCCGCCAGGTTGGCGTCTTCAGCCAGGAATATTTGCCTTTCTCGTTCAGGTTCTTCCAGTGCTTTCCGTCTTTTTCACCGCTGAACTGGAAGTCGCCCTCCGACACGCCCTGCCAGGGATGCAGCGCAGTGCTGCCGGCCGGATACTTATACCAGGAATGATCGATGCTTTCCTTGATAACATTCATGTCACTAAGGTCGCCGGGCCCGAATGGGTAATATTTTGCCTGGGCCACCCCGCCGGCGAAGTTTTCCACCACGCCGTTGGAACGCATCAGGATGCGCTCATAGAATTGGTTGATGCCTTTGAAGGTATTGTCCGGGTAATCGCCGTAACCCAGCACCCGGTCCTTCGACAGGCCGCCGCCGCCCAACTGCCCTTTGGACAGATGCATATGGGCGATCGCCAGCACGTCGGCCACATAGAACTGGTCCACCAGGGCGCGGGTCATACTGATGCTGTTGTCCACCAGCGCCAGACGGTTGCTGTTGATGGGAGCGTTCATATCGTTCATCGATATGGCGCAGGGCATGCCCCCCACCGCATAGTGGGGGTGGGGATTCTTGCCGCCGAAAACGACATGGGGAACAAGAATGTCGGTCTGCCGATCGAGGGTGCTCAGATAGTGGGCGACGCCGATAAGGTGCACTTCCGGCGGCAGCAGGTCATAGTCCGGATGATCCCACCAGTGGGCGGCGAAGATGCCCAGCTGACCGCTGTCCACGATCTGCTTCACCTTGTCCTGGATTTCTTTGAAATACGCTGCACTGGACCGCGGCGTTTCTTTGGAATAGGCGTCGAAATCATGGACCGGCCCGTCAAGTTTAAGACGGTAATTGGCCAGAATGACTTCCTGCAGCTTGGACGCCTCTGCCGGGTCGGCCTTGAGCGCCGCCACCGGGCTGACCCAATCCAGGGCATGAAGGTGGTAAAAGTGGACCAAATGATCGTGGGCCATGATTGCCCCGGCCATGATATTTCTGATGTAGTTGGCGTTTTTCGGTATCTCGATGCCAAGCGCGTCCTCCACCGCCCTCAGCGACACATTGGAATGCTCCGAGGTGCACACGCCGCAGATGCGGCCGCAAAACGCCCAGGCGTCCCGCGGGTCGCGGTCTTTTAGAATGACTTCGATGCCCCGCCAGGCAGTGCCGCTGGAAACGGCGTCCTGTACCTTGCCGCTGTCGTCCAGGACCAGTTCCAGACGTAAATGCCCCTCAATGCGGGTAATCGGATCAACGACGATTCTTGGCATTACCGGCCACCTCCGCTCGTGATATCGGTTCCGTCTCCGTCTTTCGGGCTGTCCTGGGATGCCGCCCGGCTGCCCCTCAGCACATTGGCGCCGGCATGCACGGCAATGCCCGCCAGCGTCACCCCGGCCGCGGCCAGGCCGACCTGGTCGGCGCTGCTTATGGTATTGGCGGTCACCACATGCGGCAGCCGCTCAAAGAAGGGATCGTTGTCCCAGAAACCGGCGCTGCTACAGCCGATGCATGGGGAGCCGGCCTGAATGGGATAAGACAGCCCCTGCCACCAGCGCATATTGCCGCAGGAATTATAAGTCATCGGTCCGCGGCAGCCCATTTTGTACAGGCACCAGCCGGCTTTCGATCCCGCGTCATCCAGGCGCTCCACGAACATCCCGGAGTCGAAAAAGGGCCGGCGATAGCAAGTATCATGGATACGGTTGCCGAAAAACTGCTTCGGCCTTCCTTGCTGATCAAGCGGAGGGAGCTGCCCAAACAGTGCGTAATGCATGACCACACCGGTCATAACTTCGGGAATCGGCGGACAACCCGGCACCTTGACGATTGGCTTGTCGGTGATAACCTGGCTGACGGCCACCACTTGGGTGGGATTGGGTTTGGCGGCCTGAATGCCGCCCCAGGAGGCGCATGAGCCAAATTCCATCACTACAGCCGCCGTCTTGGCAGTTTCCTTCAGCGCCTCGATATAAGGAACGCCGCCTACCGTGCAGCCAAAACCTTCATAGCCTGTGGGCACGCCGCCCTCGGCGATCAGTATAAATTTGCCGGCATAATCTTTCATGATTTTTTCGCGATGATGCTCAAGGTCAATGCCTGAGGCGGCAGACAGAGTATCATCGTATTCCAGGCTGATCATGGTGAGGACGACATCCGAAGCCAGCGGCGCCTTTGACCGGATGAACGATTCCGAACAGCCGGTGCACTCCAGACCATGCATCCAGATGACCGGCACCAATTGACGGGTTTCGGCCCGGGCGATGATATCAGGCACGACTGTCGGCGGCAGGCCCATGATCCCGGCAAGAGCGGTGCAGGTCTTGATGAAAGACCGCCGGGACAGTTTCCTTTTCTGGAATGACTCCCACAGGGTTAGACCGAAATCCATAGAAATCCCCCTAGTTTAATTTTTTTCTTGTCCCCTACCTTGCTGAAAACCCGCGGTCCCGCGCGACCGCGCTGAAAATCCCTCATTGAAGAAAAGCTGCCAGTCTTTTTACTATATTGTCGCAAAAGAGTCTGACACTGACTTGACGTAAAGCTGACGCTTTTCTTACATTCGCCTGCCGACAATAAAAAAGCCAGCGTCGTCACCGACTGCTGGCCAAAGGGAGGAGCTTTGTCATTGGGCCAAAGGCGTTCTTGCCGGTCTAGTCTTCCTTTGTAAGACACGATAGCGGCAAAACGCGGTATTGGCCGTTTTCATGCGGCGGAGCCGTCATTGCCACCTGGTATAATTCGCAATACTCACCGGTCAACGCTATATATATCGGGTCAACCCTCTGCGCGACGGTCCCCCGGTACCCCCACAAGTTGCCGCCGGTCATGATCCTGACCCGCTCTCCACAAGCCAGCGCCGTCGGCAACGTTGGTTTCATCCTGCCCTCCTCCTTCACTCGTCGTTAGTTATAGTTTACAGCCAAATTGTTACGAGATCCTGACAGAAGGCTTACGAGAAACTAACTTTTTGATTGCCGTTCCCATCCCTTGCTTTGTACAGGAGGGTTTCCGCCATTTCTTCATTAACCGGCGGACAGCAAATGAATCCCTGAAGAAAATCGCAGCGGCTCTTTTTTAGAATGTTGACCTGCTCGGAGTTTTCCACCCCTTCAGCCACAACCTTCAAACCAAGGCTGTGGGCAAGAGAAATAATCGCCCTGACCATATTCACGTCATTTTTTTGCCGCTGCAGATTAGCAATGAAACTTTTGTCAATTTTTAACAACCCCAGGGGTAGTGTGTTAAGATAGTTGAGTGACGAGTATCCGGTTCCAAAGTCGTCCAAACTGATGCACACCCCCATTTCTCTGAGTGCTTCCAGCTTGGCTATTGCCTTCATGTTACCGTGAATCATGATGCTTTCCGTGATTTCCAGTTCGAGATAACACGGGTCCAGCCCGGTGTCATCCAAGGCTTCAACAATACGGCTCACAAAACTCTCTTGTTCAAACTCCCTGGACGATATGTTCACAGCAACAGGAATCTTGGGGAGACCTTTATTCTGCCATTCTTTATTTGTCCGGCACGCCTGCCTCAATACCCAGTCGCCATACCTAAGAATCAGCCGATTTTCCTCGGCAATAGGAATGAACTGATCCGGCGGAACATTTCCCAGCCGGCTGCTGTGCCACCGCATCAAGGCTTCCATACCCCGTATTTCACCCGTCGAAATTTCAAATTGCGGCTGAAAAAACACCTTCAGCTCCTTTTGATCTAAAGCCTCCCGCAAATACCCCTCCATCCAGACCTTCTTCAAAATTTCTTCTCTCATCCACTCATCAAAAAAGCAGCTTTGATTTTTCCCCTGCGCCTTTGACTTGTACATAGCCGTATCCGCATTTTTCAGCAATTCATCACCTGATCGGCCGTTCTCGGGGAAAACGGCAATGCCGATGCTGGCACTGAGCACATGGGTCGTATGATTAATCTTGCAAGGTTGGCTGGCTGCCTGGATGATTCTGCGCCCCACGGTATCGGCTTCTTTGATGTCGGAGTCGATCCGCATGAGAAGCGCAAACTCATCTCCTCCCATCCGGGACAAGGTGTCGGACTCGCGGATGCAACGCTGAATTCTGCCGCCGATCTCCTTCAGCAATGCGTCGCCTGCTTCATGGCCCATCGTATCGTTGACTTTTTTAAAATTATCGAGATCGATAAACATCACTGCTAACTTACAGCCCGATCTTTTTGCATTTCTGACGGCATTTCCCAGCCGGTCCTTGAATAACATCCTGTTAGGCAGTCCGGTCAGCTTGTCAAAATAAGCCAGCCGGGTGATGGCCACTTCTCTTTTCTTACTGGTACCTTCAGCCTCTTTTTGTGTGGAAATATTGGTAAAAAGCATGCAGACAAGTTCGTTGCCTCCTAAATCCACCCGGCTGGCCGAAGACAGCACAGCGATGATATCCTTTGACTTCGAAAATAGGTTCATTTTTTTTCGTAGGGTCGATTGCTTCTTTGCCAAATAATTTTTAATTTCCACTTTTTCCTGAATATCAACCATATTCAGGATGGAAGAGCCGATAATCAGATCCCGCCGCTTTCCGATCATATCTGAAAATGCCTTGTTGCAGGACAGAATCGTTCCATCCCTGGCGAGGCTCACATACCCTTCCGTCATCTGCTCGACAATGGCGCGGTATACATGATCCGCTTCATTCAACGCAAACAAAACCTGGGCTGTATCCGACAGATCCCCAATGATTTTTGTGCTGGGAGGGGGATATTGTCTGACCAGGGTTGGAGTCATCGTAATGTTGTCTTGTTTTGCTTTGTCGGGATAGTTCGCTAAATCGCAGACTTCGATCTGATAGTTCCCTTTCAGGTAGAGTTCACTCAGTTGCCGCAAATTGGCTTGTGCCCTAACGGATTTCAGTTTATGACCCGATACATAAAGTTTCAGTATTCCTTGTTCTTCTTTCGTTTGTTTCGAATCCACTCAGGCATCTTCCCTTCTGCGCGGTCCTATCCTGTCCGCTAGCGGAGCTCGACTATTCCCTCCATGCACAGCAGTCAGGAGATCCTTTGCCGCTGCATAATCCGGGGCAACAGATGCGGATACTCGTTAATAGGAACCGAAAACATCTCAGGGTAGTAATCGGCGAAGATCATGGCGAAAGTCCGCCGCCATTTTTATTCCTAGTTAGGCGTGATGCTCAGCCCTACCAAAACTACCTCAGTATTTGACAGGTCGCCGATTATTTTCACAAGCGGAGGCGGAATTCGTCTGACCAGCGTGGGGATTGCCAGAATTTGGTCGGTTCGCCCGGCTTGCGGATTTTCCTCGATGTCAATGATCTCCAGCCGATACTTTCCTGCAAGATACTCATCGCAGATCTTACGAAGATTTGCGAAAGCTTTGACCGATTTCGCGCTATGGCCGGCGACATACAGACGCAGTATCCAGACTTCATCGCCGCCCTCTTCCAAGGACCGTTCCCAATCAGTACCCATCATGCACCCTCCCTTTCCACCTTAGCCTCAGTCCGCTTTACGCAACAGCGCGATTTCCTCGACATCCTTACCGAGATTTTTCGCCTGCGCTTCCTCCTGGGTTATGTATATCTCCAGTTCTTCCCTTTCAGACTCGAAAGAAGCCTGCAGTTCCGCAATGGCAGCCTCCATCTTTCTCCGTTTTCGCTCTATCTCCTGGCGTTTGCGTTCGATTTCCCGCTGCCGTATCAAGAACTGGGCTTTTTCCCTGGCTTCCTGGACATAACGGGCTGTCCCGGTCAACACACCCTCGGCTCCGGTGTATACGTCCAGCAATTCAATGCCACTGCCGGTAAGGGCAAACTCCCTGATCTGGTTGGAATGGGCCATGCCGCGGGACTTCAGGACATAAAGACCGCGGTTGCGCTCGCCGTTCAGCTCGATATCTCGCAGGGCAATCCAGGTGTCGGCCTGCGAAGATATTCCAATCCCGGTCTTTTCTGCGCTGCTTACTCCTGACAGGTCCAACAGTACGGCGGTTATCTGCTTGTGTTTCAGGAAATCGAGCAGCCGCGTCAGCATGCCTTTGACATCCGCCGCGTTGCCCACCGCGGTTAAGTCTGAGATCGGATCAACAACGACGATTTTCGGGCCAAACTCATTGATTTTTTTATACATCGTCACCAGATGCATCTCAAGACCATAGTAGGTCGGCCGGGAAGCGATGAATTCCAGCAGCCCCTTGTCAACCCATTGTTTCAGGTCAATTCCCACTGAAGTCATATTGCGAATAATCTGGCTCCGCGATTCTTCGAACGCGAAATAAAGGCCCTTCTCGCCCCTACGACACGTTGCATCCACTGCCTGGGCAGCCAGGGTCGTCTTTCCCGTCCCTGCCGTCCCGGATATCAGGATGCTGCTGCCGACATAATAGCCCTGTCCGCCGAGCATGTTATCCAGCCTGTTGACCCCAGTAGAAGCTCTGACTGTGGGGGCGCCGGCGTTCAGCTCAATCGACGTAATGGGCATAATGCACACGCCGTGTTCATCAATCAAAAACGGATATTCGTTCGTTCCATGGGCCGAGCCGCGATATTTTCTGATCGTGAGGCGCCGGGTCGCGATGTTGTCGACAACCTTTTGATCCAGCATGATCACGCAGTCGGATACATACTCCTCAATGCCATGCCGGGTAAGCGTACCGGTGCCCTGTTCACCGGTGATAATTGCGGTGACCCCTCTTGCCTTCAGCCAGCGGAACAGCCGGCGAAGTTCGGCCCGTAGTATCGATGTATTGTTCAGGCCGGAAAAAAGGGCTTCGATGGTGTCGAGCACCACCCGTTTGGCGCCGATCGAACTGATGGCCAGATCAAGACGCACGAAAAGCCCTTCCAGATCGTATTCTCCGGCTTCGGCGATTTCACTTCGGTCCAGAAATATGTAATCCAGTCCAATTTTGTTTCTATTGACCAGTTCGTTTAAATCCACCCCTAGGGATGCCATATTCTGCGTAAGTTCTGTTTCATTCTCCTCAAAGGATATAAACACGCCGGGTTCATCATACAGGGTCGCACCGTTAACCAGAAACTGCATTGCAAACAGCGTCTTGCCGCACCCTGCCGCCCCGCAGACAAGGGATGTTCTCCCCCGTGGCAACCCGCCGTAAGTAATACTGTCAAATCCGTCAATTCCGGTAAGGCACTTTTGCAATTGATGGCCTATGTCCGCATAAGTGGAACCCATCGTGGCACCTCCCAATTACAATATCTACTCCAGGCTTAAGTGAGAAAGTACAAACCTATCGACCAATTGGCGCAGATCTCCGCGAAAAATCAACTTTCTCAATAAAATGATATAGGACATCGTCCGTAAAATCCTGATCGAATCATGACCTAAACCTTACAATTGCCTGACAGCACCGCCCTTATTTGCACTATCGTCGATAATACTCGCACCAGGTGAAACAGAAAAAGGGCCTGCGTCTCCGCAAACCCCTGAAAAGCCTGGCACCTGCCACACTTCGAACGTACCGCCGGCGGGTCTGATGTCCGCCCCAAGATTACTAAAGAAAGGCAACAGGTTTGATTAAATCGGCCGGCTTCTCAACCATCAGCTGAAAGGCAGGCTCCACTCCCGCAAAAGAATTGAATCTGTGGGTTATCAACAGGGTGGGATCCACCCGTTTTGCCCTTACCAGTCCCAACAGTTTCTCCATGCGCAGTCTGCCGCCGGGAGTAAGTCCGCCGACAATCGTTTTATGGGCCAGGCCGCTGCCCCATTGAAGGTTGGGAATCGGCAGAATATCCACGTCGGTGAAAAAATTGAGATTGGCAACAGTGCCGCCGGCTCTGACCGTTTTTATCGCCGATTTAAAAGCATCGGCATCGCCTCCGGCGATAATCACCCGGTCTACCCCCGCTTTATTGGTCAAGCCCTGGATCTGCTTGGCGACATCTCCATCCATATAGTTGACTGCATCGGTAGCCCCGTAAGTCTTGGCAAGCTCGAAACGGTTATTTCTCGCATCCACGACGAAAACCCTTGAAGCCCCTCTTAAGACCGCGCCGGCAACCGCCATCAGGCCGACAGGTCCGATACCGATAACGGCAACCGTATCGCCAAATTCCACGCCCGCAAGTTCCACGCCGTGAAAGCCGGTACTCACCATGTCGACAGTCATTAAACCTTCTTCCAGCGAAACGTCCTCAGGCAAATGAGCCAAATTCATGTCGGCGTCGGGGACTCTGAAAAACTCCGAAAAAACCCCGTCAATCGAAAAGGCAAACTTAAAGGAACCATTCATTCTGTCCGGGTGCTGATGGTATTTTCCCTGAACGTTTTTGTGCCGCCAATCAGGCGTCACAGACGGAATTACTACCCGATCCCCTGCTTTAAAATCTGTTACAAGGCTGCCTACGGCTTCAACGAGCCCCACAGATTCATGTCCAAGAACCCTGTTTTTTAAAAAAGCGGGGCTGCCGATATGAAAGGCGTTATGTACATCGGAAGAGCAGGGTGCCATCGCCAGGGGCCTGATCAGGGCATCTAAAACACCGATTTCCGGTATCGGCTTTTCAAACCAGCCCACCTTCGCCCCAGGCTCAACAATACCAAAACATTTCATAAACAAACCTCCCTTGTTGATTTCTTGCTTTATTCGTTCTTCCGGCGAAATGCCCATAACAACCCTTTGACGTGTCTGTTTGGGTCTCTACTACAGATTGATCTTTTCTTCGCCATCCGGCACCGGTTTATCCTCCCAGAAAACGGTATTTTGTTCATAAACGACAAATAGGCCCGACGGGCCTATTTGTCATGGAATTTCTTTTACAATATTGTTGGGGAATGGCTTGACCGATAGTTCAAATCAGCCGGATGACGGCATCCGCAAGTGCAGCTGGCTTCTGATCAGGAGATCAACAGAGGCCCTTGCTTGTTGCTTCCTCTGTCAACGCGGCGCGAAAATCGGGATGAGCGATGGCAATCAGCGCCTGGGCGCGCTGGCAGAGACTCTTGCCGCGAAGATCGGCGCAGCCGTACTCGGTGACAACATAGTGAACGTCATTTCTCGACGTGGATACTGCCGCCCCTTTGTCAAGTTCACAGGCGATGCGGGATATCTTTCCTCCGGCAGCGGTTGACGGCAAGGCAATAATCGATTTGCCGCCAGGCGAACGGCTGGCTCCCCGGACAAAATCCACCTGGCCGCCAATGCCGCTGAACTGCCGGCTGCCGATCATCTCGGCGTTGACCTGCCCCATCAGGTCCACCTGGAGGGCCGAATTGATTGATATCATATTTTCATGCTGGCCGATGATATTAGGATCGTTGACATAATCGACAGGCTGCATTTCGACAGCCGGGTTATGGTCCACGAAATCATACAGCTTGCGGGTGCCCATGAGGAAAGTAGCCGTGAATTTCCCGGTGTTAATGGTTTTCTTCTTGTTGGTTACCACCCCGGTTTCCGCCAAAAAGACCACCCCGTCGGAAAACATCTCCGAGTGAATCCCAAGGTCTTTTTTGTCTTTCAGAAACAGCAGCACAGCGTCGGGAATGGCGCCAATGCCGAGTTGGAGCGTCGCTCCGTCCGGGATCAGACTGGCTACATTCTCGCCGATCTTGCTTTCCACCTCGCCGATTTTGGGTGGTTTCAGTTCAATGAGCGGTTCGTCTTTTTCCACGATGCAGGTGATCTTCTCAACAGCGATCCGGGCGCCGCTTGTCCAGGGCATTTGGCTGTTCACCTGGGCGATAACCGTCTTGGCGCATTCGGCGGCAGGAAGAGTATAGTCCGCGGATACGCCCAGACTGCAAAAACCGTTCTCGTCCGGCGGGGTGACCTGCATAAGGACAACATCGACAGGCAATATATTATTTTTAAACAGACGCGGTGCTTCCGAGAAAAAACACGGTGTGAAATCCCCCCGTTTTTCCTCGATCGCTTTTCTGGTAGTCGCCCCGACAAAAATGGTATTGTGCCGGAAACTCTGCTCCATGCCTGGCTGGGCGTATTTGGCCGGTCCCATGGCTACCATATGGAAGATCTCTACATTTCTCAGTTCCGGCGCCCGGTCGACTAGCGCCCCGACCAGTGTCGGCGGTTCACCGCAGGCATGGCCGATGACCACCCTGTCCCCGGATTTCACATGCTGCAGGGCCTCCGCCGCTGAGACGATTTTTTTTTGGTAACGGTCTCGCCAATTGCTCAAAGTAAAATCCCTCGCTTTCTGGGTTATCAGACTGCTGATTATCATCAGTCTGTCAACAAAAATGCCGCGCCCGTATGCCGTCATTTTTCCCTGACTACCGGCGATACGGGCGCGGCCTGTTCGCGGACTGCACCCGCCGCGGAAAGTTACGCTGAAAAGTTACTGTTCATTATTGGTCCGTCCCTTGCGAAGCATCGCCAGCGCCATGTTGATCAATTCGTCGCTTACCTGGTGTACAGCTATCACACCTTTGATCTCCGGGCAGGCTTCTTTCAGCGCCGTCTCCACAAGCTCGGTTATGGTCTGCTGTTGACCGGGGCATCCACTGCATGCCCCGGTCAGCCTCACCTTGACAAATCCGTCGGGAGTTATTTCCTCGAGTTCAATGCCGCCGTTATGCTCCTGAAGCACAGGCAGCACTTTTTGGTTGATAACTTCTTGGATTTTTTGCATGACACCGGCCTATTTCGCCGGAATACCGGCGATGGACTTGGCCAGGGCTTTCTTCTGCTCAAGATTGCCCTGACGGGCGATCATGATCCGTTGCGCCTGAGGTGAACCGGCGCCATGCATAGACTCGGTGCGGTAGCCGACAGCGGCGGTACCCAGGGTGATATTTTCAATCAGCCGCAAAATACGCATCCGATGCTCGGTGGAAATGGCTGCCACGCCCTTGAAGTATTTTTCCACAACCTTGCCGATAACCGGATGACGCAGGTCTTTTTCCGACGGCATGGTGACCATCAGACCGCCGGCGATGTCTTCGGCCAGCCGGGCGATTTCGTACGGGAAGCGGGTAACGTTCTGCTTGCAGACGTTGGCCAGCAAGAGATCGATAATGTAGTTGCCGGAAGCGGTTTTGTAGCCTTCGGACGAACAGGCGATGCCGCAGGCGTACAGAGTCTCGTTAAGGTGCATCATTTCGATGAGTTTGTCTTTTACATGGGAGGCTTTGTTAGCCCCGTTGTAATCGGCGGCCACAGCTGCCGCGCCGATCAGAACGTCGCCCACGCCGACCTTGCAGCCGCCGTAGCTTTGACGATGGTAGCCGGCGAACCGTTCCACCAGCGCGCCGCTGAATTCGTACTCACCGCACATGAAGACATCTTCCCAGGGGATGAACAGGTTGTCGAATACCATCAGGGCTTCCTGACCGCCGAACTGCTTGTTGCCGACATCGATGTCGCCGCCTTCGAGTT
This sequence comes from Negativicutes bacterium, assembly GCA_031292015.1. The sequence continues at coordinate 68,204 of JARLHY010000087.1, forward strand.
TGCGGGTGTCGCAGGACTGCCGCCCGTAGATGTAGTAGATGCCTTCGGCGTCGGCCGGAGCCACAAAGGATACTGCATATTCAGCGTCTTCCGCGCCCATGGCTATGGTCGGCATGACCAGAATCCAGTGGGAGTTGACCGAGCCGGTCTGATGGGCTTTTGCGCCGCGGACGACGATACCGTCCTTGCGCTTTTCCACTACATGGACGAAGAGGTCCGGGTCGGCCTGTTTGCTGGGGGACAGGCTGCGGTCGCCCTTGGGGTCGGTCATGGCGCCGTCCACCGTCCAGTCTTCCTCCTGCATTTTGGTCACGAATTTTATGAAGCGTTTATGGTATTCGCTGCCAAGTTTTTTATCCATTTCAAAGGTAACGCTGTCGACGGCGTTGATGGCGTCCATACCAACACAACGCTGGAAGCAGGCCGCGGTTTTTTGGCCCAGCAGGCGCTGCATTTTGACCTTTTTGACCAGGTCATCGGTGCTTTGGTGCAGATGGCAGAACCGGTTGATTTTCTTGCCGGTGATGCTGGAGGTGACTGTCATCAGCTCCGCATATTCGGGATCCTCAGCCAGAGCGTAGGTCATTTTGACCGAATTCATCGACGGGCGGATGATGGGATGGTCTACCGGGTTTTTCACCAGTTCGCCCTGGAGATAAATCTTCAGATTGAGTTTGCGTAAACTTTCTTCGTATTGCGCTGCGGTTTTCATAGCCATTAGAAAGACCTCCTAAAATTTATATATTTGCAAAGCTGCCAAGCTTTTGACACCAATCATTCATCGCCGATACGACTGTTGAATACAGGATCCTTGCTCTTGTCGTAGTTACTCCAGTTACGGAAGAAATCCTTGCCATAGATGAGCAGGCAAAGCACGATGCCGACAGCGAAGGCATAGCCGGCGCCGCGGGAAATCAGCACTGCTCCGACGATTCCGGCAACACCGAGGTCGTTGAAGGTACGGGCCTTGAGAATACCGACCCGGACGGCGACGAAGCCCTGAACAAGCATGGTCAGCGACAGGGCGATCGGCAGGATCGGTTTCACCAGGCTGACAATCGGTGCCAGGAAATAACCGGTAAACGTGCCCCACCGGAAGGAGGCCACCCCGCCGAACAGGCTGTCCATCGCATCCCGGCCGTGTTTGTAGCGCTCGCAGGTAACAACCTGCATCGCCGCCCAGAGCGGTCCGCACATCGAGGCATCAGGCCCGAACATGGACATGAAGATATTTCTCATACCACAGATAATGTTGTTGCGGTTGGCGTCATAGTGGACGTTTTCATCGCCGTGACGGAATTCGCGGGCTTCGTCGATCAGCGCTTCAGCCTGAATCAGCTCGCCGAACAGCACCACATATACCGCAGCCACCAGCGGCGCGGCCTCCAGGTAAAGATGCAGCGGGGGAAAACCGATGCGGGCCGAAAACGGCGTCCAATTATTCCACAACTCAGCAAAAGCCGGGATGGTAAAGCCCCACTTGATATCCGGCCAGGGCAACTCACCCAGCATCGGAGCGATAATCACCGCCAGCACCAAAGACGGCAGCAGTCCCAAGTCGGATAAATACTTGAAAACAATATTCTTATTCCGCAAAGTTTTAAAGTGGTTGGCAAAAAGAATATAAAAAGCGAAGCCGATGGCAATAGTGATCGTCCAGGGATATTTATCAAAATTGGCGCCTTTTTCAAAGACAAGGCGAACGGCAGCCACACCTGCGCCAAGCAAGATGCCTGATTTAAGCGCGTCAGGCACCAGGTCGACGAACCGCTTGGCCAGGCCGGTAGCTCCCAGAATCAGCGCAAAAACACCAAGCTCGCATTCAAAAGCGATAAGTGCATGCATTCTGGGCACACCTTCAGGAAAGGTCTTGAGCCAGAGCAGCAGGAGCGGGATAGCCGGTGTAATCCAGCCAGGGACGACCGGATCGCCCAGATGGGAGTGCCATAAATACAAAAATCCGTTCATGATGACAATCGTAATGGCGACTTCAAAGGGCATTCCCAGATATTCCTGCAATACGGGGATGATGCCGAGACAGACCGCGCACATCATCAGACCCTGAATATAATCCGGGAGCTCAAAACGAAAATGAATGAAGGGTAATCTGATCTGAAATGGGCCAAAGGGAATATGCGGTTGCACTTGGCCAAACTCTCGTTTGTATACAGGTCCTAACCAGCTCAAATAATTCATCCTCCCTATTTTTTTTGGCCGTTAAACGGGTTTTTTCTTCTTTTCTTGGCCTTCACCCCCCTTTTATTTTTTTGAATTATTGGAATATACCCGTCAATATACATTGCAATTTGCATGCCAACTCTTTTGTAAACAGGTAAAAGCCCTTTCCTCCGTGTAGGAAAGGGCTTTTACCTGTTATGGTCTTCCCATCTTTTGTTGCAATTTTGCACAGCAATCCTATCTCTAAGTCCGGCTAAATCAATCAAACACTCATTTGTGATAAAATGCACAACCTGTGCAAATTTGCAACATCATTACTTTTGATCCTTCAATTTATATTTGACAGCCTTACGGAATACCGTAGTCCGGTCAACCCCCAGCACTTCGGCAACTTTATTCAGACTGCCGTATTCCCGCAGCGTTTCTTCAAGCAGATACTTCTCGACCGCAGCCAAAGCCACCTTGAGTTTCGTGCCGCTTTTCGGCAGAATCGAACTCTGAAGCATCGGCTTCGGCAAAGAAGAAACCAGGATTTCGTTTCCTTGGGTGGTCACTATCATCCTCTCGATGACATTCTCCAGTTGACGGACATTTCCCGGCCAGGAATATTCGACAAACTTATCGATAACCTGGGACGAGACGGTCTTGCAAAAACCAAATTCCCGATTAAACTTCTCAAGAAAATGCATGGATAGAAGCGGAATATCCTCCTTGCGTTCCCGCAAGGGCGGCATATGAATCGGCACCACCATCAACCGGTAATACAAGTCCTCCCGGAAGGTTCCCTGCTCCACCATTTTTAACAGGGTGCGATGGGTCGCGGCAATGATCCTGACATTGATAGTCTTGGCCTGAACCCCGCCCAGCCTGGTGACCGCTTTATCCTGAATCGCCCGCAGCAGTTTGACCTGTAGGACCGGCGGCATTTCGCCGATCTCATCAAGAAACAGCGTACCGTTATTGGCCAGTTCAAACAAGCCCGGTTTTCCTAATTTTCGGGCCCCGGTAAAAGCGCCCCCCTCATAGCCAAACAGTTCGGATTCCAGCAAGGTATCGGGAATGGCGCCGCAGTTTATCTTGATAAAGGGCTTGGTATCCCCCTTGCCATGCCTGTGGATCAATTTCGCAATAAGCTCCTTGCCGGTGCCAGACTCGCCGGTGATGAGTACAGTGGAACTGACATCGGCGACTTTTACGGCAAGCTCGACGACCGAAGCCATGACTGTGCTGCGATATATAATATCCGCCTCTTTTAAATGGAGAGAGCGCAAATGGGATAATTCCGTCTTATATTTTAAGGTTTCCTCCGCCTTTTTCGATAGCTGCTGCTGCAGATTATTCAGGTCGGTAACGTCACGGACATTCGTCACTACCCGGAAGATTCCGCCGGCCTCATCAAAGATCGGGTTGCCGGTAACCAGAATATGCTTGTTGTTCTTCACGGTCTGGTCAATGGTCATTACCCGCCGGCTTTCCCGAACCAGTACCGTCACCGACTGATCATAATACCCCTCGCTTACAAGATCATCCATACGTTTACCCAACACTTCCGACGCCTTAACACCGGTTATCCGTTCATATGCCTTATTGATTCTGAGAACCACCCCAGTGCCATCGGTGACAAAGATGCCGTCATACGATGAATTGATGATTGCCTCCAGTTCCGTATTCAGCCCCTCGGCAATGTTATCAGGCAGATAAATGGCATTAAGGCCTGGGCCAAACTTCTTCGCGTCTTTTCCCCCGGCCTTGAGCCGGCTCAAAAGGCCCGTGATCAGCCTGGCTGGTGTTATAATCCCGACAACATGGCTATCGGCATCAAGTACCACAAACCGGCCGGCCTGAGCCGGAATATCTTCAAGACAGGCATCCACTGCTATCGTTGAAACGCTGCTGTCAATAATATCGCTAATCGCCTGATCAGCACCGGCCTCCTGATTTCTTCGCAGCAGACCGTCACTCGTTATTGCCCCACAGTAGACCGCGTTTTCATCAACGACCGGCAAAAGTCCGCTGCCAGTGGCCATCATCGCCGAAATAGCCTGGCTTGTTGTCCCCGTCCTGGGGAAAGAGGGTATTTTTTCGACAATCGCTGAAATCTTCACCTTCATCACCCCAACGCCGTTGTTGGAAATCGCCATTCCCGAAAATACGCCTGTTCGTGTCTCTTCTCTGCTAGTCCCTCTTAATAGCAGGTTCGTCAACTATTCTTCCATTCCTCCAAGATTTACGAACCCGCGCTGCAAAAAAACGGCCTTTTGACAAATCAGCGGCCTTGCCTGATGGCAGCCGTTGCACAATGACCTGTTGGTGTCAAATGCTTGCATCCGCGAAATACATGGGATAATATGAATACATAGAGCAGGCGGACCTGTATGGGGGGAATACCGATGTCTTTGTTCAAAACTACCAGTGAACGGTTTGCGGTAATCTTGCTGCTGATTTTGCTCATGGTTGCCGGTTACAGTCTCCTGGGGACCGCCCAGGAACCGGTCATGCTGCTGTATACCGCGACTTACACCGACAAACAGGCCGGCGTAATTTACACTTTATACGATAAGAAGAATGACCTGAAAATCACGACACCGGATTATGAAATAGCCGCCAACCCGGCGATCACTGACCGCTCTTATCTCTCCGCACCCATCATCTGCTCGATATCGCGGACTGCTCCGAAAACGGTCATCGCGGTCCCCGCCGCAGACGGCCAGAACAAACCGGCCAAAATATATCACGGGATGAAGGCCACCTATAAAACAGATGGCGCCGTATACAGTCTGTACCTGGAAAACGGCGAAGTTTATGAAGGCTGCGACGCCAGCAAATGGAATCACAACAAGCTTGGGCCCCCTAAGCTGGAAAACTGAGTCTGGCCGTGAACAGCGAGAACCTCTCCGCGCAGAGGTTCCTTTTTTTTGGGGGGGCCAAATTCACCTGAGTATGGGCGGTGGAATAGGCAACTTATCTGACGCAATTGTAAGGATCTGGATGATCCCTGCCCCTCAGCCGACAATATGCCCTTATACGCGACGATACTCGTCAAATACCTGATTGATCTTTTCCCGGAAGGGGAATAGTCTAAGTTAAACCGGCTGACTAAATCCGGGTCACTCCCAGACCCCCACCGACTTGATAAAAAGGAGGTGGTACCTGTGACAAATTATATCATCTACGATTGGCACGGTCAGATGAACTGGGCGGAAATTATGGGATGTTATTTTGTCGATCCAGGCTGCGTCGAAGAATTCAAAGCTTTTATGCCGGATTCAAGACTCCTCCCCATGAACATGAATTGTTTGTAGCTTAAAAAGTCTAACCGCAGCTTTCAGCAAAACGCCAGTGCGGGGAACTGACGGGAGCGATCCACAGCCAGCCGATTCAAGGCGAAGTGGTAGCGACTGTAATGGCTGAACAACCTGATCCAGGTGAAACCAAATCCATTTACTTCATGAATCACTGTAGTTTCCATTGATTTGCAGCTATTCACCAACACCGATTGGTTCCAGCATCTCCGGGTAAATCACCAATGGACAGCTTACTAGCTCCTTCTTTGTTCAGCCTGCCGCTCTGCTGGCGCATCTGCGCCCTCCCAAGGACATTCGCCCAGCATTCCCAGGCAGGATATACTAATAATGAGGTCCGGTCTCGGTCCTTCAATATTTACGCAAACAAAAGGCTTCGCATCACTGCGGAGCCTTGATTTATATTTTGGCGTGCCTGTACGTTGGGCCACAGATTAAAAGTCCAAAAAATGCCATTGGCGAACATTTATGTTAATCGGAAACCCTTGATCTTACTGGATCCTCTTCCGTTTTCCGTGGATATCAATTGTGAATAATAAGGGACATTTATAAGCAGGAAGGCATAAGATAAAGGTCAGGTTAACACTGCGGGGCATCTGCCATACCCAAGTCAATCTGTATCATTTGCACAAAACAAGATTTCTCTTGCCACATCATAGTTAGTGAAAACTATTTGCATAAGCTCTAAACTTCCATTTATGGCTATTGGTAAATGGCTATCCATGAAACCAATCGATTCATCGCTCTGTTTTATGCGTATGACGTAAGCTTTATCAACGTCACTATAAGCCCCCAAGTTCCCGGGGTAATTGGGGTGACACACTTCGCTTAACTGGTCGTAAATACATCGGAATCCGGGTATGAGCTTATCCAAACGATCAATATGTGTTAAAACGCTAAAAGCCTGCGGGAAATGCGACATAGTACGGCTCCCGAAACAGTGTCTCATAATAAACTCGTCGAGTTCCTCATACTTACATCCACTATCCATCCTAGATTTGAGGCCTTCTGCAAAAGAGTGGAGGCACGCAGTTGTCTCCATCATCGCTCGCCCAACCAAAAAAGCCGCCGCAAAACTTTCCCGCCCCCATAATTCAACAGCAATATGTCCGAGGTCGATCAATCTAGCTAATGCTGCATAAACCAGACCATCTGCTTTCCATATGATAAGCGGACGCCTTTTCCCATCCTTCTGGTAAGGCGTTATCTCTTCTAGCTGTTGGGCTTGTAGTTCCGATAGTAGTTCCTGTGCCTCAAATATGCGTTCCGATCTTTTCGCTTTAAAATCCACGAATAACCCCCAACATCTTATTTAAGAATTACCACCCTCAACAATTAACATTATTACACCGACTCTGCCATGCACTGCATTAAAACAGCAGCGTGGTCAGGCTTGACTTATTTTGAATTTGACTTTTCCTTTTACTAGTTAATCAGAAAAACCGTAGAAGACATGCCACCCGGCATGTCTTCTACGTCACCTTCAACAATTAGTCATCATGAGTTCTTATTCTGTTCTTCTTTTCTAATGGTTCCTATCTTCTTATCACTTCGTGTATCCCGTCCGTCAGGGTTCCGAATGGACCCCGGAGGCAACCCCCGGGTTTTCTCGAATGATCCAACTGTACAATCGCTTCGAGTTTTTCGCACCATCAACTTCCCCCTCTATATTACATTTGAATAACATTCTCCCAGATAATACTAATTCCTGCAACAACAACGAAAATTTGTCGTTTTTTGTCAGGGAGAGAAGTTGATAATGTGGATTACTAACTCTTTTTCAATAATATTTCCATATGAAGGCAGCAGGGCCTGGCTTGACGTATCCCGCTATGCGGTCTCCGGTTATTTTCGGAAAGCGGAGCAATAATATATCCATACCGATGATAGGAGGCGAACCGCCATGAGTAACCAGGTGATATTATGGGGCATGTTGATTCTGCCTTGGTTAACCTTGTTTTTCATGCCCAAAGAAGATATTAAACGCTGGATGCCTGCCGCCTTATTTGTAATGGTAACCAATACTTTAATCGTAGAAACAGGCGTCACCTGGAAAGTATGGGAGACTCACGAGAATGTTTATCCGTTGAACGAGATGATTAGTTTTGTGTATGGCGCATTACCTGTAGGCGCAATGTGGATTCTCAAATACACCTATGGGCGGTTTTGGTTATATACAGCTGTTCAGATCATGGGTGGTTTAGTCCTGATTCTGTTCGTACAGCCAATGCTGCACCGCCGGGGAATATTTGTCTGGCTTGACGAAAAGGCGTTGGGGGGAATCGGAGCCTTCGCCACCACAGTTGTCCATTTAATTTCCGTTTATCTTTATCAGATGTGGCAAGAAGGGATATTTGTCCGGGTTAAAAGCACCGGCTTTTTGCCGGAGCTGCAGCCGGCAGCAGCTAAGCCGTTAAGCAAGGAGCACGACGATGAGCCTGAATAAACAAAATCAAGTCCGTCAGTGCACAACAAAAGGGTCCGCAATATGCGGGCCCTTTTGTTCATGGTGGGGATGGCTGAAATTGCTGCTGTAGATGCTGAGTATCGTTAAGACTGCAGACCATTGCGAAACCTGGATAATATTCGATCACACTGACTGCAGCATGATCCTGGCGGATATGCCAAAGGAACCGCAGCGGCAGGCTCAGGGCGGAGGCGATAACAACCCGGATGGTACCGCCGTGGGAGACAAGGGCGATGGTTTCTCCCGGGTGACGTTCCACCAGTCGGTCAATGGCGCCGACAGCCCGTTCCTGCAGTTGCCGAAAAGTCTCCCCGCCGGGAATCCTGGCTTCTCCGTCACCGCTGTATACCTGCCCGATTTCCTTTGGCCAGTTGGCAAGGATGGCGTCATAGGTCAGGCCTTCCCATTTGCCGAAATGTATTTCCCTTAGCTCCGGCACCCCGACCACCGGCAGGTCATGCCAGCGGGCGATGGCTTCAGCGGTAACACGGGCGCGGCTCAGATCGCTCGCATAAACTGCCGCGAATTTTGCCCCGGCCCACCGCGCCGCCACTGACTCCGCCTGCCGTTTTCCCTCCGCGCTGAGAGCGATATCGCTGTGCCCCTGATATTTTCCTTCTTGATTCCACAGCGTTTGTCCATGACGCACCAGGATAACTTTCGTCATCAGGTACCACGCTTTCTCTGTCAGTCGCTCCTGGACAAGTCAGCTTATTTGCAGTTCTTCCCCAGCGCATCCGCAGCCAGGATCGCGGCATAGACCAGGGCGGGAGTGACAACGAAAGGTTCGTTGTGAATGGTTTCGCCGGTAGCGCAGGAAGCTTCCGCCACTTTCCGGATTTCCGCCTCAGTCACAGCCGTTACGCCGATATCGGCCAGCGTGACCGGCAGCCCGACTTCATTGCAAAAACCGATAACCTCCTCAAGCTCTTCCCGGGAACGGTTTTCCATGATCATCTGTACCAGCGTGCCGAAGGCCACTTTCTCGCCATGGTAAGCATGATGGGTCTCCTCCAGGACGGTGAAGCCGTTGTGGATGGCGTGGGCCGCAGCCAGCCCCGAGCTTTCGAACCCAAGACCGCTGAGCAGCGTATTGGCCTCGACGACTTTTTCCACCGCCTCGGTTGCCACTCCATTTTCCACCGCCAGTTTTGCCTGGAAGCCGTATTGGATGAGAATATCATAGCAGAGCCGGGCCAGACTCAGGGCGGCGGTTGTGGAAAGACCACCTGGCAGGTTGCCGGCGAAGGCTTTGGCGCAGGCATCGGCTTCGAACCAAGTAGCCAGGGCGTCGCCCATACCTGAAATAAAGAGCCGGACAGGCGATTTGGCCACAATGTCGGTATCCACCAAAACAAGATCAGGATTCCTTGGTAACAGCAGATAGGATTCAAATACCCCCTCCTGGGTGTAAATGACCGACAGCGCGCTGCAGGGGGCGTCCGTGGCGGCTATGGTGGGAACAATGGCCACAGGCAGTTTCAGGTAGTAACCGGCAGCTTTGGCAGTATCAAGCGCCTTGCCGCCGCCGGCGCCGACGATGACGTCGCAGCCGCTGTCTTTGACAATGCCGATGATCCTGCGGATTTCCTGCTGCGAACATTCGCCGCCAAACACTTCAAAACGGACGTCTACGCCGCTTGCGGCGAAGCTCTCCTCAATCGACGGTTTTACTGACGCCAGGCCGGTTTTGCCACCCATGACCAGGCTTTTCCGTCCCAGTCTCTTAATCTGTTCACCCAGTTCGGTGATGGCGCCTGCCCCCTGCACATAGCGGCCGGGGGCGATCATTACTTTACTCACCGCATTGGCCTCCTTCCGGCACAAGTTGCCGGTATAGTCATCTTTGTTTTATCCGCTTTCCTGACGCTACCAGTGGCGCACCAACAGAAAAGTCAACAATACCACTATTTCGGTCAGTTCAATGACGGCGCCATAGACGTCTCCGGTCAGCCCGCCCAGCAGGTTCTGGACATAGCGCGCAAAAAGAGCGGCAAAGCCGGTGGCGGCGGCCAGACAAATTACGCCGGCCGTGCCAAACGGCAGGATGAAAAGCAGCGTCCAGGCCAGGGCGACGCAGAGTGTGCCGCGCCCGGCAAATTCGGCGAAGGCTTTGCCAAGGCCTTCCGCCCGCACGTAGGGAAAGGCGCAAATGGCTACAGCAGCGGCAAATCGCCCCAGAACCGGCATGATAAGCAGTGCCGAACCGGCTCCGGCCGGCAGCAATTCCAGCAGCAGCGACCATTTCCCCAGCAAAAATGTGCCGAACCCCATCACCCCAAAGGCGCCGACCCGGCTGTCTTTCATGATCGCCAGCATCCGCTCCTGCGACCGGCCCGAAAAGATCCCGTCCATGGTATCCATCAGACCGTCGCAGTGCAGACCGCCGGTTACCGACATTTCCAGCAAAATCAGAGCAACCGCCAAAACCGAAACCGGAATCCGGCCCATCGCCGCCTGACTGAAACCGGCCAAAAGAAGGCCAAGGCCAGCGCCGACCAGCGGAAAATATCCTACGCTGCGACCAAGCTCCTCAGGCGTAACCTCAAGCTGTCTGGAGAAGTTAAAACGGGTCAAAAACTGCAGCGCCACAACAAAGCCCTTCACATGACTCACCACCGGTTCGATAAGTCCGCCCGAAATCCGGGATGTAAACACTGTCATTACGCCATTTTCATTTTGTTTTTATCAGGCGATTAGCTTGGACATCAGATAAGCCAACGTCCCGCCAATCAGCGGCCCGGCCACCGGAACCCAGGCATAGCTCCAGTCGGAATCGCCTTTGCCGGCGATCGGCAGAATCGCATGGGCAATGCGCGGACCTAAGTCACGGGCAGGATTCATGGCATAGCCAGTGGTCCCCCCCAGACTTGCACCTAGCCCCCAAATCAACACTGCCACCATATAAGGACCAAATCCGGCAGCCATCGCGCCAACAGGCTTGGAAAACATCGCGAAAATCACGAACACCAGCATGAAGGACGCAACAATTTCACAGAACAGGTTTTGGCAGTAGTTGCGAATTGCCGGGGCAGTACAGAAAACGGCAAGTTTCGCCCCCTGATCCGGCGATACCTCCCAGTGGCCTCTAAAGAACAACCATACAATAACCCCGCCGGCAACACCGCCAGCTATTTGAGAAATCATAACTGCAATAGCTTCCTGTACCTGGTATACACCGCTTAACAGTTTGGCGAAAGTGACTGCCGGATTAATATCGGCTTGCGGCGCACCGCAGGCAATGGCAACAAAAACTCCCGCCAAGACTGCCACCATCCAGCCGGTAACAATGTTAACCCATCCAGCGCCTTCTGCTTTCGATTTTTTCAGCAACGTGTTTGCTACAGCACCATCACCCAGCGTAATCAG
>JARLHY010000088.1 GCA_031292015.1 Negativicutes bacterium
CCACGCCGATGGCCGGATTGGGCACCAGTCCGGAAGTCGTGTCCGAGCTGCCGCACTTCATACCCATGACCAGCTTGCTGATCGGACAAGGCTCCCGCAGCGCCAGCGACGCCTCCCGCACCATTTCCTGGGCCAGCAGGACTCCTTGCGCCGCCGTCCGCGCCGCGCCGCCCGTCTCCTGAATAACAAGATGCTCCACCCGTTTGCCGCTGACCCGGATGCCTTCCGTGACTTCAGCCAGATTGGTGCTCTCGCAGCCCAGACTGACAAGGATCACCGAATGCAGGTTGGGGTTGCGGCCCAGGCCGATCAGGGCTTTATTGACAAGGCCGATATCCAGTGGCGTCTGGCAGCAGCCCTGATGATGGGTGAAGCGAGCCGTCCCCTGCACCTGGCGGACGATGTTCTCCACCACCTCATTGGCGCACACCACCGCCGACAATACGCCCACATAGTTGCGCGTGCCCGCCGTACCGTCAGCCCGGCGGTATCCCATGAATTCCATATTTACGCCTCCTTCCGCAGGTCGCCGCGGCCGCGCAGGCTTTCGATATTCTGCACATGGGCGTGGCAGCCGACTTCAATATCGGCGGTCGCCCGCCCGATGGTTTCGCCGTACTTGGAGATTTCTTCCCCCTTGCGGACAACGCGTACCGCGAACTTGTGCCCATAGGGAATATCCTCTTTGATTACGAGCCGGCTGAGCTCGCGGTCCAGCCGGACCACCGCCTCCTGACCGGCTTTCAGTTCCTGCACCGCCGTGGCGACATTATCCGCCGCACGCAGGACAATGGCATCGATAGCCATATTTCTTCCTCCCCGCTTTTTCTTTGTGGTCAGTTTACGATTACCGCCACCCCGTCAGGAATAACGGTGATGTTGGACTGGGGTCCGACAACGGCTTCGGCGGCTCTCATCGCCTCTTCGATGGACGATGCCGTCTGAAAGCCCATGTCTTTGATGATCTGATGGTCACACTGGTCGGTGACAAAAATCACCCGGTGCTTCAGCTGGATGCGGGCCATGATTTGGGTGGCCCATTGGTCGGGAATGGTGGATTCCCGGTCAATCTTCATGATCTTGTCCATCGCCGCTTTCGCTCCGCCCCGCAGCCAGGTGTAAAGGTCCTCGCTGCCGTGTCCGTCGTTACAGGCCGCGCACGCGATAATCACGCCGCCTTCCCTGCAGGTGGCCTCCGCCGACGACAGCGCCTTTACGTGTTGATATACGTTTTGGTCAAGCGGATAACCGCCGTTGGAGGTAATAACGATATCGGCAGGTTTTGCCTCGACCGCGGCAAGTTCTCCGGCAAAGCGGCAACCCGCCAGATGAGCCTCTTCCAGATCACCGGCAAAGGCATTGATAATCTTTTTGTCCGCGTCGATGACGACATTCATGATAAACGCCAGCTTGGCCTGTTTGGCGGCAAAAATCATGTCAGTGTGGATCGGGTTGCCCGCCAGTATCCCCGCCCGTGCTTTTTCATGGGCGATGAACTCGGAGCAGTGATTGGCCAATACGGTTACTTCACTGACAATGCCGGGTAAAACACTTTTGCGGCCGCCGGAAAATCCGGCGAACAAATGCGGTTCGATAAAACCTTCGGAAATCAGCAGGTCGGCCTCCACGGCCATTTTATTGATAACCAGATTCCCGCCTGACGGCAATTTGCCGACATTGATCATTGAGGTTTCATCCCAGCAGTTGTGCACCACTATTTTTTCGCTTTTGTACAGCTTCTCGCCGAATTTGTTCACAAGTTCCTGCTGGGTACTGGCCCGGTGAAATCCTGTCGCGATTAAAAAAGTTATCTCGGCCTCCGGGTTGCCCTGGCGGATTTCCGCAAGCAGCGCAGGAGCGATGATCTTGGTCGGCACCGGCCGGGTATGATCGCTGGCTATGATTACGATCTTTTTACGGCCTTTGGCCAGATCCCGCAGTCTGGGAGAACCCAGCGGGCTTTCCAGAGCCTTGCGCACCAGCTCCGCTTCTCCGGCCGCGGGCTGATAATGATGGGCATGCGACTCCAAAACGCCTGCCAGTCTCTCTGCCGGGATTTTGGCTTCCATATGGCTTCTGCCGTAAGGAATATTGATTGTAGGCATTTTTCGTCCTCCCTAGCAAGATGGTGTCGCGTGCCAAGAATCTGAAACTCCAGTCCTTGGCGCATACGGGAGCAAAGACTCGTTCCTGGACAAATATTTTCGGCATTTGTCCAGGAACTCCCTCTATCTTTCTTTATTTCACGGTTTCGATAATAGACGCCTTGATCGTATCGGCTGTCAGTTCCTGCCCAAGCCCGGGCAGGTCGGGCACTTCGTAAACACCGTTGGTAGGCATATAATTGTATTTGCAGGTTTTCGTATTCGGTTCCAGCAAGGCATACCGATGGAGTTCATGGATAAGGAAATTCGGAATGGCGGCCTCGATCTGAAGAGCCGCTGCTGTGGATATCGGCCCGCCGCAAACATGGATTTGCACGGTTACGTCGTATACATGGGCCATATCGCAGATTTTCTTTGCTTCCGTCAGACCGCCGCAGGTACAAATATCCGGCTGAATGACATCAATGGAGCCATCCTCGAAGAAGGGCCTGTAGCCCCATCTGGTGTAAACCCGTTCGCCGGCAGCAATCGGCATATTGACATTGTCCGCCACCTTTTTCATTTGTTTGGGATTCAGCGGCATAACCGGTTCTTCATAATAATAGACGCCTATTTCCTCGATCATTCTGCCAAACTGGATAGCTGCGGTGGTATCGGTAAAGGCATGCATTTCCACGATAATATCAACATCCCGGCCTACAGCCTCCCGGATAGCTTTGAGCCGGTCATAACCCAGCCGCAGCGTCCGGTCGGAAAGAGATCCGGTAAGATTGCGCTGGTTCCAGTTGCCTTTGTCATCCATGGCGATGGGATCCACCTTCAGGGAGTCATACCCCTCGGCAACGGCGCATCGGGCTGCTTCGGCATATTGCTCCGGTTTCACAAGCATGGCTTTATCGCTGCCGTCGCCCCAGCCAAACTGAATCTGACTAGCGTAAGCCCTGATCTTATCCCGTGTTTTTCCGCCCAGCAGTTGGTAAATCGGCGTGTTGAGCGCTTTCCCCTTGATATCCCACAAAGCGATGTCAATGCCGCTCATACCGGCGGAAAAGATCGTGCCGCCGCCCTGGCCCCAGAATGTTTTCTTCTGCATTTTGTCCCAGATGGCTTCATTTTTCATCGGATCCATGCCGATGATAATCTTTGCCAGATCCTTGGCCATCCCGAATCCGGCCGAGGCACCGACGCCGTAGGCCAGTCCGACTTCACCGAACCCCGAGATTCCTTCATCGGTATTGATCTTGACTACAACCGGCCGCCATTTGCTTGTCGCCGACGAAAAGTCATTAGCCACATCGATAATATCCACACTGGTGATTTTCATTTTGATTACCTCCTGCAATTGCATTTTATTATTTGATTCAAGTCCATGAAACCGCTCAATACTTGCGGGCAGCCAGAATTCCTGCCGTAAATGAAGCCAGCAGGCCTGTTCCCACCAAACAGAACAGTCCGTTGGCATAACTGCCGGTCAAACTGATAAAAAAGCCTATAATCATCGGCGACAGCGAAGCAAGGCCGGTAGCTATCCCGTTCATGGTTCCGGCAGCCGTCGATAACGACCTGGCCGGCACCAGCCCCTGCAGAAGCGTCCAGGCTGAAGACGTTGACATCGAAGTGAAGCCGAAAGCCAGAGCCAACAGTATTGCCGAAGGATATTTCCCAGCAACCGTAGCCGCAAAATAAATAGACACAGCCCCCAGGAGCATGGTAACAGAAAGCAGCGGAGCGCTCCTGCCGATCCGGTCGTTGAGCCAGCCGTTGATGGCCTTGGTTACAACCGTGGTGAGAAAGGGCAATGACGCCATCCAGCCCATTTCAGTCCAGGAAAATCCCCGGGCTGATTTTAAATAGGTCGGCAGCCACGATACCAGGCCCCAAAACATGAATTGCAGGCACATGTACCATAAAGCCAGCAGCCAGTAACGGTAATTTGATCCGAACGGCTTTATCCGTTGCCAAAGCGACTGCCGGTCGGCTGTTTCGTCGCCTTTTCGTTCCCTGGCCAGCCCTTCCTCGATATACTGAAGTTCTAAAGCATTTATTTTTTTATGTGCGCGGGGTGTGTCTGTTGTATGAAACCACAGCAAATACAGCGGAATCAGGCCTAATCCGATACAGATAAAGAAGTTTTCCCGCCAACCGATGTTGCCGATGATATAAGCGAATACCGGCATAGCCAGTGCGGGAGCCAGGGATTGGCCAATAACCCAGGTCGCGTTCGCCCGGCCGCGCTCTTGCGGCGGAAACCAGTTTTTGATGAAAAGACTCTGCATCGGATAGTAGAATCCTTCACCGACTCCCAGCAGGATCCGGGCGCCGATCAATATGGCAAAACTGGAGGCAAACCCTCCGATAAACAAAGATATGGTCCATAATATGATACACAGGCACATTGCCTTGCGCGGGCCGAGATAATCCCCCAGCGGGCTTAAGGTTACATTGGCTATCCCGTAAGCCGCCAGAAAGGCTGACATCATCATCCCAATTTGAATCGGCTGCCCTTTTATCCCCATATCGAGCAGAAAAGCGTCGTTTGCCGCAAGAACGGAAACATTCACCCGGTCGATATAAGCTACCATGATGCCGATAAAAAGAATCGCTACGATAAACAGTCGCCGTCTGGTGGGTCTTTCATTTATGGCCTGACTCAGGTCCAGTGGACTTGACATTGAACTGCTCCCCTCTCGTGCCTATAGCTTTCTTGCGAAAGAATTCTTTACTGAAAGGCTCTTCCAAAACGCGGTCCAACTGCAGATTTAAGTACAATGACAAGGCTGTCGCGTCTCATTCGCTGTTTATCCTGCAAAGTGCTATTCTTCCAGGCCCCCTTTAACAAAGCACATGTCATATCCCTCCTTCTTGCTGTTTGGTATTTCATTCTTCTAGGGATAATATATGATTTCCTGCCAAAATAATATATTATCCTGGAAATATTCCCTCTTTTTCTAACTATTTCATTTCAATGTGGCCCGTACTTCCTATTGAACCGTCACGAAAAAAATTCCGGGAAACTGTAGTTCCCGGAATTTAATAGCATCCTTTTACTATAAAAAGTTTTTAGCGCAAAGTGTCCTTGCGGCGCTGAAAAGCGGTCAGCATATTTAGCTTGTGCTGCCGGATAAATTTTTCAATTTCTTCCGGCGGAGCCGACGCTTTAATGAGTTCAATCAGCTCTTCATGCTCCCTGACCGCTTCTTTCGCCCGGTTGGGAACAAAAGAGAATACCGCCTTGCGAATTTGCGATAATCGCTGCCACGTCTGCCTTAGCCGGTCAATGAGATAGGCATTGCCGCATTTTTCATAAAAGAATTCATGAAATTCCCTATTCAATTCCCCAAATTGTTCGAATTCAAAGTTATAAAGGGCTTCCTTCATCGCTTTGTTTCTATTTTCAAGCTCCTCAATATCCTGGGCCGTCATCGTTTTAGATGCAAAAGCGGTCGCAGCCCCGTCCAAAATAGCCAAAACGCCCATTGTCTCTTGAAAGTCGGTCTCGTTCATCAGTTGCACAACAGCCCCACTGTAAGGGATAACCTGAATATAACCATCTGCTTCCAGTTGATGAATTGCTTCCCGTACTGGAATACTGCTTAGATTTAGTTCCCGGGCAATACGGTCGATAACAATCCGGGAGCCCGGGGTATAGGTTTCATCAAGAATTTGCTTGCGAATATATTCGTAAGCCTGCTGCTTTTTGCTTATTGTCGGCTGTTTGTTTGGTTTTGCCTTGTTATTCGTTATATTCATACCCTATATTGTATCTGATATGAAATGCGTTTTCAACCGACGCCCCATAATTTACCAGTTCACTATTTAACTGTGACACATATCGCCGCCTTCATTGCTTCTTCACTCATTTCCTGCCCGATCCCCGGTAACTCAGGAATGTCAAAGTAGCCCTTTACAGGCTGATAATCGTATTTGCCGATCGCAATATTCTCTTTCAGCATAGCGGCCTGATGATGCTCGTGAATAATAAAGTTGGGGATTGCCGCTTCCAGCTGAAGGGCGGCGGCGGTGGCTATCGGCCCGCCGCAGACATGGGCCTGCACGGTCACGTCATAAAGATGGGCATAATCGGCAATCTTTTTCCCTTCCGTCAAGCCGCCCACCAAGCCAAGATCCGGCTGAATGACCCGCAGGGAATGATTTTCGAAAAACGGTCGGTAGCCCCAGCGGGTATAAATCCGTTCGCCACTGGCGAGCGGTATTTTCACATTCTCCGCTACCATTTTCATCATTTCCGGATTCATCGGCATGACCGGCTCCTCCAGGCAAAAGATATCCAGATCTTCTATTGCCCGGCCCAGCTGAATGGCGGCGGTAGCATCGGTATAGGCGTGAAGTTCGCAAATAATATCTTTGTCAGGACCGATGGCCTCGCGCATCGCCTTCAGTCTGGCGTAGGCCGTCTTCACCTGTACGCCGGACAAAACCCCGTTCAGATTCCAGCGGGCCCATTTGCCGGTCAGGTCGAACGCGATCGGATCGACTTTGATGCAGTCATATCCGTCGTTTACGGCGTCTAAAGCGGCTTCGGCGTACTCTTCGGGTTTGATGAGAACACGGGCGGTCTTTCCCCACCCGAACTGCAGCTGACTTGCATAGGTTCTCAGTTTTCTTTGCGTTTTCCCACCCAACAGTTTATATGCAGGCACGCCGAGCGCCTTCCCTTTTATATCCCATAACGCGATATCCAGGCCACTGATGCCGCCGAAGATCACCGTGCCGCCGCCTTGGCCCCAAAAGGTTTTCTTGTGCAATTTGTCCCAGATTTGCTCATTATTCATCGGGTCTCTGCCAATAATGAGTCTTGCAAATTCAACACTCATGGCAAACCCGGCTTCCGCACCGATCGCATAAGCAAGGCCGACTTCGCCGAAGCCGCTTATACCCTCGTCGGTATTCACTCTGACGACAACGGGCTTCCAGTAGTCGCCCTTCAGCGGGGGCTTGCCTGTAGTCACTTGAAAAACATCGACGCTGGTTATTTTCATTGCTGATTCCACTCTTTCCTGTTAATTTGGCAAAACTCAGCCGTCAGGCGGAAAACGCCGCGCCCTTCCTGAGGGCATCGATATTCTTGGCCAGGATCTCGCTGTCTTTTTTCATTCTGTCCGACACCGCGCTCACAGCCATTTCAATGTCCAGTACTTGACTTTCGGCCACGCAACAGCCCAGCATGACCATATTGGCGGCTTTTTCCGAGCCAATGGACGCGGCTATTTCATTGGTAGGCAGCCAGACCACTTTGATGTCGCTTCTGATCTCGCGCGGCGCGACCAGCGACTTGTTTACAATCAGCGTGCCGTTGGTTTTGACCCGATCCGCGAATTTCGCCAGCGACGGTTCATTCATCACAGCCACAATATCGGCTTGCTGCACTACAGGAGACCCGACTTCTTCGTCCGCCAGGACAACGGTGCAATTCGCCGTCCCACCGCGCTGCTCCGGTCCGTACGATGGATAAAATGTGGCATTCTTCCCGCCATAAGCGGCTGAATGACCCAGCATCTTTCCGATCAACATGACCCCTTGCCCGCCGAATCCGGCGATCAGGAAGCTTTTCTCCATAAATATCTCCCCCTCTGCTTCATCCTTTGCTATCACTGACGTACCTTAAATTCCCCCAAAGGATAATAAGGAATCATGTCATTTTCGATCATTGCCAGTGACTCTAACGGCTTCATATGCCAGTTGGTAGGACAGTTGGACAATAGTTCGACAAAGCTGAACCCCTTGTTTTCCAGTTGCATTCTGAAGGCGGTTTCGATCCCTTTTGCCGCTTTAAGAATATTCGCAGGCGTGTTGAGGGCGAAACGGGCTACATAGGCAGGCGCTTCCAGCGTCGCGATAATCTCGGCCATTTTGATCGGATATCCGGCGACTTTGGGGTCCCGCCCGGCCGGAGAAGTGGTGGAAGTTTGCCCCACCAGTGTCGTAGGCGCCATTTGCCCGCCGGTCATGCCGTAAGTCGCATTATTGATGAACAGGGTCGTAATGTTCTCGCCGCGGTTGGCGCAGTGGATAATTTCCGAAGTGCCGATCGCCGCTAAATCGCCGTCGCCTTGATACGTGAAAACAAATCTGTCGGGGCGAATGCGCTTGACACCCGTTGCGACGGCCGGCGCCCGGCCGTGAGCGGCCGGAACCATATCCATATTGAAATAGGTGCGGGCCAGGCTGATGCAGCCAACCCCCATCACGGCTATGGTCTGTTCGCGTAGGCCCAGATTGTCAAGCGCTGACGCCAATAACTTCTGGGCCACGCCATGAAGACAACCCGGGCAGTAAGGGCTGCTGACCTGATTCAACGATTCTGATTTGGCGTAGATTTTCTGCATGTTATTTCCCTCCCTTACTGCAAACCTTTTTTACCTCAGCAACGATATCCTGCGGCAAAGGCACACACCCGCCGTCACGCCCCAGGGAGTGGACGGGAATCCGGCAGCACATGGCAAGCTGAACGTCTTCCATCATCTGAACAGGTATGCTCATCTCAACATCGAGAATCCCGCGTACCCTGGTCGAATCAAGCCGGGCATAGCTGGCAGAGGGGAACGGCTGTAAGGTAATGGGCCGGATCAGGCCGGCTTTTATGCCTTCTTTCCGCAGCTCTTTAACCGCTGTTTTGGCTATCCTGGCGCAAGTCCCGTAACCGGTGACAATGAACTCGGCATCATCCACCAGGTACTCTTCCACGTGCACATCCTTCTTCTTCCAGCTCTCGTATAAACCGGCCTTAAAAATTTTGTATTGTTCCCATGTTGCGTTGTCAACCGCCGAATTCTTTATGATCCGGGGCGCGCGGGCCACGCAGCCGTCGGCAACCCAACCGCTTTTGTCCGGAAAAACCGTCTTGAATTCCGGCAAAACCACCGATTCCATCATTACGCCAATAATACCGTCAGCCAGAACGATGACCGGATTACGGTCCCTGTCCGCATATTCAAAGGCCTCATAGGTCAGATCCACGGCCTCCTGGACATTATAGGGCGCGAATACCATCGTCTTGTAGCCGCCATGTCCGGATGCTTTCACAGAGAACCAATAGTCGGTCTGGGCCGGCGATATTTTTCCCATGCCGGGTCCCGACCGGGAAACATTGACAATGACCGCCGGCAGGTCGGCGGATGCCAGGTACGATATTCCCTCGGCCTTGAGGGCAATTCCCGGCCCCGAGGAAGAGGTCATAACCCGGGCTCCTACCGCCGCGGCGCCATAGAGCATATTGATTGATGCAATTTCACTTTCGCCCTGGATGAAAGTTTTTCCAAGCTCAGGCATTCTCCTGGACAAGTATTCCGGCAGCTCGTTTTGCGGCGTAATCGGATATCCGGCGTAGAACGAGCATCCGGCCCGGATTGCTGCCTCGGCGATCGCTTCACATCCATTGATAAACTGTTTCTTCATTTTTTCTACCCCTCCTCAACAATGAAATTACTTATAGACCTCAATGGCCGCATCGGGACAAATAATCGCGCAGATTTTACAGCCGGTGCATTTGTTCTCCTCTATCTGATAAGCGAAAGAGTAACCTTTGGCGTTTGTTTCTTTTTTCATCCCCACAATTTTCCGCGGACAAAAATGGACACAATAGCCACAACCTTTGCACAGTTCCTTGTCTACATCAATTTTAGACATTTTGTCCTCCTCAGTATGATATTTTCGCAGAACTAAACCTTGAGTGACCGGTTGGCGTACAGCCGTTTACCAGGCACCGATATCGGTAAGATTGCCGTTTGGATCAAACACCCAATCCTCGGGCTGGCCGGTCACCGTTATGTCCGGATGCCGCTGCGCTTCGTCCAGCATAACCTCAGAGATGTAGATTTCGCCGAGATGAAGGGTGTTGGGAATACGTACGATCCGGACTTTTTCCGGCCTGGAGACAAGCGAGGTCTTGACGGCGCCTTGAACAGCCATACGGTCCGACGCCATGATCAGCGGGATCCGTGCCGATTCCACCACCGTTGCTGTAATAACATTGGCGTAGGTACTGTCCAATTCGAGTTTGTCAAAAAAACGGCGGGTGGTAAAATGGGCGTTTCCGATTCCTGTGGCATTCCCGTGACTGCGCTCGGTGAGATCGAGGGCGACGATCCGCGTTGGACGAGGTCCGACCGAAACGTCCCGGGTGGGCGCACGCCCGGTGACATGCGGATCCATTCCCCCGCCGGAGAATTCTTTGCCCAGTTGATCGACAATAAGAATATCCAGTGGCTGCAGCAATATTTTGGGCATATTTGCTTTAGCCGCGACAAGCAGGTCCGGCTCGGTCGCAAAAATCTTTCCCGCCGGCACCACAACAATTCTGGCAATCTTTTCGCAGGCATTTTCGATGGTGCCGACACCAAACAGATAGGCGGCTTTCTTTATGTGAATGCCCGCCATCTTGACGATGTTATCGGCCATATATCTGAACCCCAGCGCATGACAGGAGGCCGCTCCTTTGTGCTTGCCCAGACCGATGGTCATCATCTTGACCAGGCCGCTTTCATACGCGCCGCTGAAGGCGGTATGGGCCTTGATCCGGTTGATCACCACAATGCCGTCGGCTTCAAAGGCGTGTCTGTCGATAAGCACCGGCAGGCCATTTTCCAAAACGCCCAATTCCACGGTATCCATGGAAGAAACAATCGGGCAGCCGGAACTTGCCTCGGTTATGCCCAGACTGGCCAGCATTTCCGTTTGCCCTTCAGCGGTGGCGCCGCCGTGGCTCCCCATCGCCGGCACGATGAATGGCACCGCGCCGCATTTTTTCAGTTCCTCAACCACAACCCTGACGATCAGGGGGATTTCCGCGACCCCGCGGCTCCCAACCGCCACAGCGATCCGCATTCCCGGCCTGATCTGTCCGGTAACCCCGGC
Source organism: Negativicutes bacterium (assembly GCA_031292015.1). The sequence continues at coordinate 10,980 of JARLHY010000088.1, forward strand.
TTGGGCAATTTCGCCCCGTAATACTCCGGCAACATCCTGAATTTCAGTGGCGGAAAAATTTTGCCTGACTTTTATCATTCGCGGCAGGGGAACATCCTGGAGAAGTTCCGTGAGGATTCCCATTTTCAGCGGCCTCCTTCCCAAATCAATATTTTTGCACAACCAGGATTGCGGCCACTCCCGCGGCCAGCATGCCCGCTCCCACCAGCAGAAACAACCCGTTGGCGTAATTTCCGGTCATGCTGATGACAAAGCCGATCAGCACCGGGGAAATCGACGAAAGAATGGCGGTTACTCCGTTCATGATGCCCCCGGCGGTTGACAGCGACTTGGTGGGCACCAAGCCCTGCAGCAAAGTCCAGGCTGCAGGCGCCGCCATATTACAGACAGCGAAAGCAAGGGCCAGCAGAATTGCCGCCTCATACTTGCCGGGAACGACGGCAGCCCAGTAAACCCCCAGCCCGCCAAAAAACATAGCCGCAAATAGAAAGGGCGCGCTGCGGCCGGTACGGTCGATGGCCCAGCCGGTAACCGCCTTGCTCACAATCGCGAGAATGAACGGCAACGAGGCCATCCAGCCCATTTCCCCCCACGAAAATCCCCGCGCCGATTTCAAATAACTGGGCAACCAGGATACGAAGCCCCAGAACATGAAATTCAGGGACACATACCAGTACACTAGCAGCCAATACCGATAGTTTGAAATAAAGGGCTTGATCCGCTGCAGCAACGTTTCTTTGACCGTCGCTTTGGACTGGTCCAGCCCGCTTTCAATATGTTGCAGTTCCAGGGCGTTTACTTTTTTATGCTCTCTGGGGGTGTCGGCGGTATGAAACCACAGAAGATACAGTGGAATCAAAGTAAGAAAGGTAGCGGCATGAAAGCTCTCCCGCCACCCAAATGTAACAATGACATAAGCAAAAATCGGCATCGCCAGGGCCGGCCCCAGTGACTGACCGATAATCCAGGCTGCGTTGGCCCGGCCGCGTTCCTGCCCGGGAAACCAGTTCTTGACAAGCAGTCCTTGCATCGGGTAGTAAAACCCTTCGCCAATTCCCAGAATGATTCTGCTGGCGATGAGTACAGCAAAGCTGCCGGCGATGCCCCCCACCGACAGAGCCACGCACCACAGGACAACCGAAGCAAGCATCGCCTTGCGGGGTCCGAAATAATCTCCCAGCGGGCTTAAGGTTAAGTTGGCCACGCCATAAGCAATCAAAAAGGTCGACATCATCATCCCGATCTGAATCGGTTGGCCTTTGATCCCCATATCGTTCAAAAATATTTCATTTGCGGCTAAAACAGAGACATTCACGCGGTCCAGATAGGCCACCATGATACCGATCAACAAAACCGCCAGAATGATAAAGCGCTGCCTTGTCGGATTTTGTGCGGTTAGATTCTGATCCGTCATTTCCTTGCCTCCTGTGGTGTAGTGTGCAGCCATCCGGCGCCGCATCCTTGCATTGGAATCAATATTTTTGATAAGCCAGAACTGCGGCGGCTCCTGATGCAATCAACCCGGCGCCCACCAGCACAAATAAACCGCTGGCATAGCTTCCGGTAACGCCGATGACAAAGCCGATCAGTACCGGCATGATCGCCGACATGAATTGGGAAATTCCGTTCATCACTCCGGCGGCGGTCGTAACCGTGTTGCTCTGGACAAGTTTCTGCAGCAAAGTCCAGGCCACCGATGTGGCCATCGAAGTAGTGCCGAAAGCGCAGGCCAGCAGCAGTGCCGACGGATATTTCCCCGGAACGGTGGCAGCCAGATAGATGAATACGGCGCCGCAAAACAGAGCAGCCAAAAGGAAAGGCGCGCATTTGCCGGTGCGGTCGTTCAGCCAGCCGTTAACCGCCTTGGTAATGACGGTGAGGATAAACGGCAGTGACGCCAGCCATCCCATCTCCTCCCAGGTGAAACCCCGGGCCGTCTTCAGATAGACAGGCAGCCACGACACCAGTCCCCAGTACATGGCCGACATCGTCATATACCAGTAAACTAGCAGCCAATAACGGTAATTGGTGAAGAACGGCTTCATCCGTTGCCAGTATGTCGTATTTTCTTTGCTCTGCTGCTCTTTGGCCAAACCGGCCTCGATATACTGCAGTTCAAGAGCGTTGACCTTTTTGTTCTGTTGAGGCGTGTCGGTTAAAAAGAACCACAGAAGAATGAGAGGAATTAAGGTCAGGACTGTTGCCAGATGAAAGCTATCCCGCCAGCCATACGTGCCGATGATATAGGCAAAAAACGGCATGGCGATGGCCGGAGCGGCCGATTGGCCGATAACCCAGGCGGCGTTGGCCCGGCCGCGTTCCTGCGGGGGAAACCAGTTTTTGATCACCGTGCTCTGCAAAGGATAATACCAGCCTTCACCGATGCCCAGGATAATTCTGGAGGCAATCAGCATGGTAAATCCGCCGGCGATCCCCCCCACAAAAAGGGATATGCACCAAAAGGAAACCGCGGCCAGCATCGCTTTGCGAGCCCCCCACAAATCCCCCAGCGGACTTAAAATAACCCCGGCAACGCCATAGGCGGCCAAAAACGACGACATCATCATCCCAATCTTGATTGGTTGCCCCTTTATGGCCATATCGAGCAGAAAACTGTCGTTTGCGGCCAAGACAGAAGTATTGACGCGATCCAGATAAGCGATCATGATGCTGATGAACAAGATCGCCGCCATAATAAAACGCTGCTTCGTCGGTTTTTCCGGCACCGCATTGGCGGGCTGAGTACCAACATTTTGAACTGACAATCCATTCTCCCCCTCTTGATGTGAAAATCCTGCTACGGTATTCGCATCAATTTAGCAACAGTCATTACTTCATCCCAGACTCGTTTCTTCCGGGCGGTACAGGAGATGTCCAGGCAGGATAACGGCCGAAGCCATCCCGCGAAGACAGCCTTCAGGCTATTCCGGAAACTCGGGCCCTTCTTTTTTGATCCATAACTGTCCGGACATCCACCAGGTGCCCAATCCTGTTTCATGAGCCGGCGTCAGAAATCATCTGCCCTTTCGTCCAACCGATGGGCCATCATCCGCAATTCCTCCGTCGCCTGTGCCATCGCGGCAATGGCCTGGGCTACCTGGGCTATGCCTTCTTCCACCCGGCTGATCTGGCCGTAAGTACTGGCGCTGTCGGTTTGAATTTCCTGCACTACCGCGCTGATTTTCGAAATCGATTCGGTACTGCTGACCGCCAGCTTGCGGATTTCGTCGGCAACCACACCGAAGCCCCGGCCCTGCTCACCCACTCGGGCCGCCTCTATCGCCGCGTTAAGTCCCAGCAAATTGGTCTGGCCGGCAATTTCCCGGATGAACCCGAGAACGCGATTGGTTTCCAGCACCCTGGTCTGCGAGTCTGCCGCCATTTCTGCCACGGTTCGGATAACGCCGCTCATTTCCTGTGACTGGGCGGTTATCTCTTCCGCGGTACTTGCCAAAGTACTGATGCTGTGCAGTAATTTGCCGGCCATTTCCTTCAGGGCTTCCTGGCGGCCCAGCGACTGGGTAATGGCGATGGCGCCGATAATTTCGCCCTGACTGTTATGGACGGCTCCAACCTTCACGGTATAAGGAACACCCTGCAGCTTTTTATCAAACCGCGCCGTTACCTGCTGCAGTTTTTCGTCCAACAGCTTCCTCAAACCCGAGCCTTCTTTGATCCGTCCGTGGATGCGGCTGTGAAAGTCAAGATCCTTCGCCGGACTGTACATCAAGATTTTGTCCCGGTCGGTCAGCATGACCCCCACTTCATTATCCAGCGCCCGCTGCACCATCGGCAAAACAGCAGCCACTTGCTCCAAGGTGGCTTCATCATCGGACTTTTGGCAAAACGATTTATCCGGCGGGGAACTGGCGTCGCATCCCCGTTCCGCCTGACGGTCCTGTGTTGCCATAGCCCTATTTATCCTGCTCTTCAGGCAAAATCGACCAATAATAGTCAGGGAATTTCGGCTCCGCCATCAAGCCGAAGAACGGGGTCGGATAGCGAATCAGCCCCTGCTTGTGGACAGCCTCGACGCCATAAGAAAAATCGGCAAATTGATTCGCCGGAATGGAAAATATCAATTCGTCATCCTGGCAAATGGCAAACACCCGTTCACCGCCGCTGGGAACAATCAGGGAACATTCTCCTTCCAGATAGGTCCGGGCGATATACGAGCTGCAGGCCAGTCTGCCAAACGACCTGCTGGATACGCCTTTGCCGCTTTTATAATTCGCCCCCTGAACCATTCTGGCAACTTGGGCGGCATTGCCATAAACCAGTACAACATCAGGCTCGAATTCGGCTTTGTCCAGCGGCGCCAGCCACAGCTCTTTCAGCATCCCCTGCGGCAGCTTGGCGTTAGCCTGCTCCATCATTGCTCCGGCCTCGACCGAATCGGCATAGCCCGGGCAGGCAACCTTGCCGCGGTTGAGTTCCTCCGGCGATTCATAGCCCATCAGGACGATTCCTACCGGGCAGGCATGATCCTGGCGATCAAGAATCATCGTCCATCCGTATCTTCGCGCCAAAGCGACCCCCTGACACAACGCAATGGGATGCCCCAATGCCTCCTTGGGTTTTTTCGCTTTGGCCGGCCTTGCCGTTTCATCCTGGTCCAGAACCAGTTTGACGGCGACCGGAAAGGTTGTGGGACGGATATAGGTGGTAATCGCCTTAAAAAGTTTTTGCACACCTTCTGTCATGTTTTTGTTCCTCCTTCGATTTTAAGTCGTTTCAGCTTTTTCGTTATGTTCACCCAAAGCATCGTTCCACATTGCGGCACGTCGTTCCCTTAACAGGCAATGTCTCTCCCTGGTTCCGCGTGACCGGCAAGCCTTGCTGCTGACTGCCTGGTTGGAACCAGTCCCCGTTTTCCGCCGGCCTAAATCACCTGACTGATATGCATCGCCTGGAACTTATCGCCGCTTGCCTTCGCCGCTTTACTCATCTGAACAAGACATACGGGACAGGCGGTCACAACAACAGCTGCGCCGGTTTTCTCAATATTCTCCTGCTTTTTGGCCAGAATCTTTGCCGCTATATCGGGATAATCCATATGGAAGGAACCCGCCCCGCCGCAGCAGGTATCGGCGCCGCTCATCTCAACGAAATTCCCTGCCGCCGCCAGCAGCGCCCGCGGTTGCTTTTTGATACCCTGACCCCGTACAAGATGGCAGGGATCGTGGTAAGTGAAGGATGCTTCCAGCTTCTGGCGCGGTGTATAGCCGACCTTGACCAGATACTCGGTCAAATCCATCACCTTGCTGCTGAAAGCGGCCGCCCGGTCCCGCCACTCGGGATCGTCGGCAAAATAAGCGGCAATGTGCTTGAGAGTGCCGCCGCAGCTGGCGCAGTCACTCACCACAACCTCAGCGTCTTCATAGAGCGCGATATTTTCCTTCGCCAGGGCGAGAAAGTCCTCGCGAAGACCGTGCGCCAAATGCGGCAGTCCGCAGCAAACATTATTTCTTACTGTAAGCCGGGTTGTGGACTTGAGAATTTCCACCGATTCGGCCGAAGCCTCCGGGAACATCATTTTCATGCCGCAGCCTTGGAAATAGGCCACTTTTGTCTGTGCCGTCACTGCGACCTCCGCGGTCTCGGCCTTCTGCCCGAGAATCACCGGCCCGGCAAAGGCCTTCAGAAACTTGGTGCGGGTATACTCTTGCGGCGCCATGCCACCGGGAACGGCCTGATTCAGACCGACTCCGCGCAAGGCCGACAGTGCGCCTGCCGCCAGTCTGACCACGCTCCTGTTTTTCAATACGGCGCCGACAGTCTTATACTTTATGCCCGGTCCGCCCCTGCGGTCCATTAGATACTGGCGGACGCCAATGATCGCTTCGTCGGTGAGAATCTTGCTCGGACAGGTGTCGACACAGGCCCGGCACAACAGGCAAAAATTAACTGCAGCCAATTCGTTCGCCGTGGGTTCAATTCCGCCTTGGGCCAGCGCCCTGACAAGCATATTCTTGCCTCGCGGGCTCACTCTTTCAATATCTTTTACGCCGAAAAGCGGGCACACCGTCAGGCAGGTACCGCAGCGTTCGCACTGGCTGACTTTCTTTTCAGCGTCTTGCAGCAATTCATTATCCGTGATCTTTTCCATGGCTAACCCTCCTGTCCGGTCCTCACCAGATCTTGCCGGGATTTAAAATACCCTTCGGGTCAAGAGCGTGCTTGATGGCCTTGAGCGTCCGGACGCCGGCTTCGCCAAGGGCGTCGTTGATGTAGGGCCGTTTGCTGATACCGATCCCATGCTCGCCGGATAATGTCCCCCCCAAAGCCAAAGCAGCCTCGAAGATCTCATCAATCGCATGGTGGACCCGCTCCATCTGCTCCGTGTCGGTAAAATCGCAAAGAGTGGTGGGATGCAGGTTGCCGTCGCCGGCGTGGCCATAGACAACGATGGTAAGCTTGTACTTTTCCGCAATGGCCTTGATTCGCCGCACCACTTCCGGAAACGAGTTCCGCGGTACGGAGATATCCTCGCCGAGGCGATTTGGAGCAAGGGCGGCCACCGCCTGACTCATGCCGCGACGGACAGACCACAGTTCGTCCGCCTCGGCCTGGGACTGGGCGAGCCGGAACGTCAATGCTCCGCAGCTATTGGCCACTGCTTCAATGCGCTTCGCCTGAGAATCCAGCGCCGCCTGATCGTCGCCGTCAATCTCGATGATGACACAGGCTCCGATGGCTGGATCCAGCTCCATCTTGCGTTGCCGGGCCACGACCGCCAGGCTGGTGATGTCCATAACCTCGGAAGCGGCCGGCACGGTATTGTCCTGGAGCATCTTGCGAATCGTCTCGCAGCCGTCATCAAGCGACCTGAACATGATCTGGATCGTGCCGCGTTGTTTCGGCAGCGGTATCAGCTTGAGCAACACCTTGGTAATGATGCAGAGGGTGCCCTCCGACCCGGTGAATAGCTGCGTCAGGTTATAGCCGGTAACATTTTTGATGGCTTTGCCGCCGGTGTTGAGTATCGTACCGTCCGCAAGCACCACTTCCAGGCCCATAACATAGTCCGAGGTGACGCCGTATTTGACGGCCCGCATTCCGCCGGCGTTTTCGTCCACATTGCCGCCGATAGTGGACACCTTCCAGCTCGCCGGGTCCGGCGGATAAAACAGCCCCTTGGCGGCACAGGCGTTATAAACGTTGATGGTATAGACGCCCGCCTCAGCTGTCACCATCATGTTTTTTTCATCCAGTTCAACGATCTTGGTCATTCGGTCCAGGGACAGCGCAATGCCGCCCTCAAGAGGCACACTGCCGCCGGTCCGGCCGGTCGCCGTGCCCCGTGGCGTAACCGGAATGCCATACTCGAAAGCGATGGCCATCACTTTCGATACTTCCTCCGTGGTCACCGGCCTCACAACCACGTCCGGCTTGTTAGCCGGCAGCACCGGCATCGAGGAAGAGTCGTAAGAGTACCCAAAGCGATCGAGCTCGGAGTCTAGGACATTGTCCGGCCCGACAGCGTCTTGCAGCAACTTCTTAATCTTTTCATTGATCATCAGCCTACCTCCATGGAAATATAGTGGAACCCCACCGCCCCCCCGCCAGAAACTGTGTAGCGATACATTTCGGCGAATTTGTCAGCCCCGGGGGAATTGCGAAGGGAAAGCCGGACTTATTGCTTTCCTGCTATAAACCGGCACTCTGCGATTGTTTTCCACATTACGGCACGGCGTTCCCATTAATGGCGAAAATAATTTGCCCCGTATTATCGTTGCATAATGAGGAACGTCGTTTCTTAGTGTGACTTTTATAAGGGAATTTCGAGGTTATTCTGTAAATTCCTGCCTATACCAATTTTTTTTTGGATTTTTCTTACTCTTTTTTTCGTAAGATTAGCTGGTCCGATAGCCGATATGCCGGGAAATTTCCTGGGCAACCTCTTTCACGTGCGGTATCAGTTGCGTAATTTTGTCATCCGTCATTCGGATCGAAGGCCCCGACGTGCTCACCGCCGCGACTACCATACCGAGATGGTTAAAGACCGGCGCGCCGATGCAGCGAACACCCCGGCAATACTCTTCATCATCCACGGCATACCCAAGCTGCTTGATGCGTTCCAGTTCCAGGCGCAATGCCCCTAGATCGGTGATCGTCTTTTCGGTATAAGCAGCCATCATGGTTTGGATTCTGGGATCGGCAAATATTTTTTCGAGCTTTTTTCCCGGTAAATTTGCCAGAATGGCTTTACCCAGGCTGACGCAGAAAACCGGCGACCGTTCCCCGATGGTTCGTCGCATCCGGAGCGGCTCCGAACTGTCAATACGGTCGATATATAGGACCTGAAAATCATCAAGAATGGCAAGACTGACATTCTCACCCGAAATTTTCGCAAGTTTGGCAAGAAACGGCGCCGCCTCTTTCCTTAGATCGATTCGGCTTACCGCCGTATCGCCGTATATCGAAAGACGTATACCCAGCCTATACTTGCCTGAAGGAGTCTGATCAACCAGCCCGTGAACTTTCATGGTGGAAAGCAGCCGATAAACCGTGCTTTTACCCAGGCCCAGCACCACCCCCAATTCAGATACACCCAGCTCCGGTTCCCTGAGCAGTGCTTCCATGATGGTAATTGCCCTCGCAACAGATTGTATTGGCCCCTCCAATTTATCCACAGCACCAAGTCCTTCCAGTAATTATTATAATAATTAAACCATATCCATGATCAGTCGTCGTTATTGCAATGCATGATCCGGAAAAGCGTTCCGAAACTTCCTCTTCGACTATTTTAATCTTTTTCCTTTATTTATATTGTTTTGGAACTTCGCAATAGCCACGCTCCGGCAGCAGTGTAAATAAAAACGACGCCTGCGAATACAGGCGCCATCACGGCGGCTTATTGCCGATAAAGCTGGCGTTGATGTTTGGGTCATCTTCCAGACACCGATGCTGGTAAGCGTCAGTCAAGCCTTGCCCTGTGCTCTTTCTTTTGCTTTTTTATAATCCTTGTCCAATTCATGTTGGTTGACTAAGGCCTTCGACAGCGGTCCAATCTGCATACAGTGATTCGGACAGAAAAAATGTATCGTATTTACCTGATCGACTTCAATCATCTCTTTGTCACACACATGGCAGGTTGCCACTAAGCAGCCTTCTTTGTCGTTAAACAACAGGCGCCTGACGGCCTTGGCAAGATCCGTTGAATCGAAGGGTTTTATGAGAAACGCGTGAATACCCATGCCGACCAGTTCGGAAACCATATCATTCGAACTGCTGCCGCTGCATATGATGACCTTGGCATCCGGCTGAACTTGCGTCACCTGTTTCAGAACATCGAAACCGCTTATTTCCGGCATGACGATATCAAGGATAAACAGATCATATTTTTGTTTGGCTATTTTCTCAAGAGCAGCGGCGCCACTATTCACTCTTTCTATTTGTTCCGCGCCAATGCCCATCGCAACCAATTCTTTCAATAGAACATTCAATGTAAACGATGAATCATCAACAGTCAGTATCCGCATGGTGCTTAATTCCTCCATCTTCATGCCAAATCATTCTATAACAGTTTTGTACTTGCTATGTTTTGACTTTTGACAACACTGCTAAAAACCCTCTATATTCGGAGAAATTTCGCCAAGAAATCTGCCCGGCTTCTTTGAACCTCCCTGTTGTCGTGTCACAGAGAAAGAGACAACAAGACTCCGTCCAGCCCCCGGGCGCTGTCAACATTCATCTTCAGCAATACCAACCGGCGAATTCGAAAACAGCGGCCTCGCCGCTGTTTTTTATGTCCTATTCTATTCGTCCTCCGGTCTATGGCCGTACCGCATTATGCCTGCTCTTGATCAGCCCTGGACATCGGCGCCTTTATGCTTCCGTTACATAAAGCGCTCGAAACGCTCCTTGCCGGCCTTACAAATAGGACACACCGCCGGCGGACTTTCCCGGGCACACAGATAACCGCAGACTTTGCAGCGGTGAACAGGAAAGGACAGTGTTCCCAATACGGCCCCGCGGGTGGCTTCGGGTTTTTGGTCCCGCTCCAGGGGGCGGCGTTCCGGGATGGAATGGATCTGTTCCGCCACATTGGTAACGCCCTTATTAACATAGAGCCCGCAATAGCACATCTCAAACTCGGCCAGATCTGCATCCCGATAATCACAGGGGCAAACAATATCCAGATCGTCTGCTTTATCCCCACTGGCCAAACGACAAGGGCAGGACAGATAGCCATAACGCTCCTTGTTTTTCAGCATGCCGGTCAAAAGCTCTTTGGTAAATTCCACATCCGGATTGAGACAGTAGCCCCCTTCCTCAGCCTCACGCTTGAGCTGTGTGTAGAATTGGTCGGTATTTTCGGCCACTAGCCTATCGCCTCCATCAATTTCTTGGTGTCATACCCGATGATCGCGACCTGGTCTTTAACGACAGTAGTCGGAAAAGAAACCCGCGAATTCCATCGCTGCACTTCTTTCTGTGCTTCTTTGCTATCCGCCCCGGACAACAAATCCACGTCGACGAAAGAGTAACGAAAACCCTGTTCGCCGAGAAACTTTTTGGTTTTGGAGCACCAGCCACAGGTACTTAACCCATATACAACGATTTCGCCCTTGTCTTGCCCTTCCACAGACTGCATTTTAATCACTTTGAACACTTCCTTATGTGAATTTGAATACATCTATCCTCAAAAGACTAACCGCCAGCGAACTCGCCTGCCCCAGCGGCCAACCATTCGGCAGTCTTAGTCCCGTTAAACTGTATCTATATAAAGATAATCAAACGCCAGCGTCGGACGTTGCGCCCGCATATCATCGACCAGAAACATTATGTTTTGCTTCTCGCCGTTTCCACTATTCTCCTGCTAGGAACAGGCATTTCGGTGACTGCTTTTACAATTCCGGCTCAGTTCTATCCCGGCAAACGAAAAAGAAGCGGCCCTCCGAGACTGTAACCCCAAAACGGACAGTTAAAAAGAACAGTAGTAGTGGCGCCTGTATTCTGCAGGCGTCATTTCGTTTAAGCCTTTTTGGAAACGTTCGTTGTGATAAAAAGCAATATAGGTTTCAACAAGTCGCCGAGTC
>JARLHY010000089.1 GCA_031292015.1 Negativicutes bacterium
GCTCATTGGCAACGATAGCCTTACGAGGGTCTTCTGTAACGTCTTGCTGGCTCACTGATAACCTCTTCTTCTGTTGCTCGGCGCACCATCTGGATTTAATAAGCAGAGGCGGTTATTCGCCGCCTCGCACTCTGCACCCATAGGATCTGGAGGGATGTGCTTATTTTATACCCGCATCCTGCCAGCATGTCAAATTCCGATAGGAGGGCAGGTTCGATGATGTGCCCCGCAGGATTCCCCTCATCTCTCTAAAAATAGTTCAGACCTTTTTCAGGCTGACCACCTGATGCATGGGACCGTCCAGACTGCGCTCGATAGTCCAACCGGCCTGCCTGGCCAGCTTTTCAAAGGCCTCCAGCCCGATGAAGCGGATGGCCGGGCGTCCTGCCAGCTGCTCCGAAAACTTCAGGCGCTCATCCAGGGTTTGAGCGTTGCGTACCACCGGGCCGGTCAGCACGCAGTCGGGCGGGGTGCAGCCGCGCAATACCCGCAGATTGGCGATAATGTCCTCATCTGCAGCGTATTCGAACAGCCCGCCCTCTGAAGAGCCGGCTACTGCCGCCTTCTGCAAATCGAGCCTGGCCAGCTGTTCTTCTAATTGGGCCGGCTTTGACCAGTCGTAGGGAACGTACTCAAAGCGGGCCTGCAAGCCATTCAGCGGGGCGCCCTCGGCTAGCAGCGCTTGCAGGGCGCGCTCCCCAAAGTGCGGACCCTCGGCATCCAGGTCGAAAACGTGCAGCGTGATCTGCCGCCCGGCTAATTGGGCCGGGTCTTCTTTTTGCAGCAAGATCAGCGCGTTGAGGCTGTCTATGGCCGGGCCCCCGGCAATATTGATCAGGTGCACATCTGCGCCCGGGCGGGCAGCGAGCGCAGCGCTCAGGCCATCGGCCAGCAGGCGCGCCACGTCTCGCATGCGCCAGCGAAAGGTCACCGGGCTCAGGCTGACGGCCCACTGGCGGTCCAGCGGCCCGGCATAACCCTCGCCCAGGTTATCCGGCTCGAGTTTATTGAGATAGGTCATCATGCCGGTGGTAAAGGTGTCGGCCGATTCGACAAAACCGCGCACCAGGATCGACTTTTGGGCGGCTGCTTGCAGGGCCGCCGCGGGTATATTGGCCCCGCGTACGAAGCTGTCGATCAGGGCGTTCAGTTTGGCGTCGTCCATCTCGAAGGCAAAGGCCGGGTGGGTGATGTCGATGACCGGCAGCTCCAGCCCATCGTCGCTGTAGGCGTAGCATACTCCCGCTTTTTTGTTCTTCTCAGGTACCAGGTTCATTTTTTCCCTCCATAAATACAACCTGTCCAGGCGCTCGGTCAGGCAGGTTTGTGAAATTATTCTGCTCTATTATCGCGCTACCTGGGGAATGAATTCAAATAAGTGCCGGTCTGAACCATGATTTGTAGTCCGGTGCTGAAAATCAGGGTTTAGACGGCTCCCAATCCGCCTAATCCGATAAATCTGCCCAAATCTGTGGTTCAGACTTTTCCTCTCCCCTTAAAAACAGAAGACCTGGTTTTTCAACCAGGTCTTCGAGAAAGGTACATCCTCCAATTTTCGGCTGCCTGACGATCATGGCCGGAAGGCCTTCTCCAGCTTTAGACCCTTTGGCTTTGCGTCACCAACTTTCGTTGTCAACTTACCGATTACATCGTAATAATAGAGTATCTGATTGACAAAAGACTGACAAAATAACGATTCCAGGTTAAGAATCTACCAGCCTTTTAGGATAAATCGTCTACCAATTGGTCCGAAATTTCAAATAAAGATACACCTGCGGATCAGCCAATCCGCTCAATCCGTTCCAAAAAATCCGCTGGCTAATCTTGGCCGGTATAAAATCAAACTGTAATTACAATCCGGTGAAACACGGGTCTGGACAGCGAGTATGCGATTGGCCCTGCTCTGGTTTCCACAAAATCAGGATAATCCTTCAATCCCACAAATCCGGGTTCAGACATTTTTTATTCGCATAGCCGTTCAACCCGCTTCCCAAGGCTTGCCTATTCCGCTTTCCCCGTACTATAATCCAACCCGTACCGTTTTCTGGCTGGTTCCTGAAATTTTCTAATAGATCGCAGTGAGATTGCTTCATTCGCAATGTCATATAGGATTTTGTGTCATTGCGAGCCGTTCTTTGGCGAAGCAATCTGCCTTTAGTCATGTTGGGAGATTGCTTTGCCGATCGAGCTGGCACAAATGCGCCGATGGAACTGGTGCAACACCCCTTTGGGTGCACTAAGAGTGTGCGTCGTAAAGCCATCTCGCAATGACATTAAAATGAAAGCTGTTGGGGAGGTTAGCATGCGTCGTTTATTGTTTCCGCTGTTACTGATCGTGATGGTTGCATCCGGGCTGGTTGGCTGCAGTGCCGGAGCGGCTTCCGGTGGGCCGGCCCAGGCCGTGCAGTCCTACCTGCAGGCCCTGTCGGCCAAGGACGCCACCAAGCTGGCCAACCTGTCCTGCAAGACCTGGGAATCGCAGGCCACCATGGAGTTGGATTCCTTCCAGGCCGTCGTCACTACCCTCAGCGGCGTGGCCTGCAAACAGATCGGCACCGATGGCAGTAACGCCCTGGTGACCTGTACCGGCAAGATCCTGGCCTCTTATAACGGTGAAGACCAGAACCTGGACCTGAGCGGGCGTACCTACCAGGTCACCCAGGAGGGGGGCGAGTGGCGGGTATGCGGCTACCGCTAGGCTTTCTGCGCCGCCTGTTTTCTCGCGAGAACCTGTGGGCGCTGATCTTATGCCTGATCGTGATTGCCGTGATCATCCTGACCGCCGGCAGCCAGCCGCTCTGGATTTATCAGGGCTTTTAGATGACGCTCAGCAGCATCCTCGTCTTCACCGCCGCCGGACTGCTCTTCCGGCTGGTGGCCCAGGAGCGCTTTCGTGGATGGCTGCTGTTAATCGCCAGCGTGCTGGCCATCTACTGGCTGCAGCCGCTCAGCCCGGTGCGCAACCTGGATTTCTGGCTGCCTACCCTTACCCTGGCGCTGGCGGTGTTGAGCTGGTGGATCAGCGCTGGACCTGATAAGCGCAGTTGGCGGCAAAACGCCGTCACGCTTGGCGTGCTGGCCGGGCTGGTGCTGGCCATCGGTCTGACGCGCTTCCTGGGCCTGGAACCTTTCATCACCGCCTCGCTCCCGCCCCAGATCGGGCTGATCGTCCTGGCCCTGCTCGCCCTGGCGCTGGCAGGCTTGCTGCTGACACGGCTGGCCAGCCAGTCACCTTCGGCCAAAGCTGCTTTCCTGCCCGAAGGTGCCACCCTCGCCCGATTGTCGCTCCGTCCCCTGCGCGGGCTCGTGACCGGGCGGACGACGCCCCCCCCGAC
>JARLHY010000090.1 GCA_031292015.1 Negativicutes bacterium
AACTGCGCTATCGAGTCGATGGGACTCAAACCGTTTGGTTTTGGTGGCGGGCGCGAGGACGTTTGGGAGCCTGAAGAGGACATTTATTGGGGATCTGAAGGGGAGTGGCTTGTCGACAAGCGCTACTCCGGTGACCGGGATCTCGAGAATCCACTCGCCGCCGTGCAGATGGGCCTAATTTACGTAAACCCGGAAGGGCCGAACGGCAAACCCGATCCGGTCGCTTCCGGCCGTGACGTTCGGGAGACCTTCGCACGTATGGCCATGAACGACGAAGAGACTGTCGCGCTCATCGCCGGTGGTCACACCTTCGGCAAATGCCACGGTGCCGGTCCTGCAACTCATGTAGGTCCTGAACCTGAAGCCGCCGGCATCGAGGAACAGGGCCTCGGCTGGAAGAGCAGCTTTGGCAGCGGCAAAGGCGGCGACGCAATCGGCAGCGGCATTGAGGGAGCCTGGAAGCCGAATCCGACAACCTGGGATATGGGCTATCTGAACACGCTGTTCAAACACGAGTGGGAGCTGGTCAAGAGCCCGGCCGGCGCGCATCAGTGGCTGGCCAAGGACGTGGCCGAAGAAGACATGGTGGTTGACGCGCACGACCCGGCGAAGAAGCGCCGGCCGATGATGACGACGGCAGACCTCTCCCTTCGCTACGATCCGGTCTACGAACCGATCGCGCGGCGCTACCGGCAAAACCCTGCGGAATTCGCAGACGCCTTTGCCCGGGCCTGGTTCAAACTGACCCACCGTGATATGGGGCCCCGCTCGCGTTACCTTGGTCCGCTGGTCCCTGCGGAAGAGCTTATTTGGCAAGATCCCGTTCCTGCGGTCACCCATGTTTTGATTGACGAACAGGACATCGCCGACCTCAAGGGCAAGATCCTCGCCTCGGGACTATCTGTCTCTAAGCTGGTCTCGACGGCTTGGGCCTCGGCGTCCTCGTTCCGCGGCTCCGACAAGCGCGGCGGGGCAAACGGGGCGCGCATCCGCCTCGCCCCGCAGAAGGATTGGGAAGTTAACCAGCCGGCCCAGCTCAAGACCGTGCTGCAGACCCTTGAGGGAATCCAAAAGCAGTTTAATAGCGATCATTCCGGCGGGAAGATGGTTTCACTCGCTGACCTGATTGTTTTGGGCGGCTGCGCGGGTGTGGAGCAAGCGGCCAAGAATGCCGGCCACAATGTCACCGTTCCCTTCACGCCGGGACGCACGGATGCGACGCAGGAGCAAACTGATGCAGGAACCTTCGACGTACTCGAACCGGTCGCGGACGGGTTTCGTAACTATCTCAAAACAAAATATGCCGTATCGGCCGAGGAACTGTTGGTTGACCGGGCGCAACTCCTGACGCTGACTGCGCCTGAGATGGCGGTTCTCCTTGGCGGCATGCGCGTCCTCAAGGCCAACTTCGGACAGTCTGGGCACGGCGTCTTCACCAAGCGGCCAGAGGCGCTTACCAATGACTTCTTTGTGAATCTGCTGGACATGAGCACGACATGGAAGGCGACTACCGACGACAGCGACGTGTTCGAGGGTCGTGACCGTGCAACCGGCGAACTCAAGTGGACCGGTACCCGTGTCGACCTCATATTCGGTTCGAACTCCCAGCTCCGGGCCGTCGCGGAAGTTTATGCTTGCGAGGACTCCCGGGAGAAGTTCCTGCGTGACTTTGTAGCGGCGTGGAACAAGGTTATGAACCTTGACCGCTTCGATCTTGCCTGATATGGATTATCGTTATCAGGAAACCGTCGACTGGGGGATCATCAAACGGGAATGGATCCATGAGGATCCTGAGTGGCTGATTGTGCTGGAAAAGCATGAGGAGGACCGGTTCACCGTCAAAATCACCCACAAGCAGCGCGGCTTTGAATATTATTCCTATCTAACGGCCAACGGCAAGCTGACCTTCGGTTCGCTGGAGGACGCGCAGGCTTTCGCCGCCGGCCGGCTCACCAGGATGACTGCAGCTGATTACCAGTAGTTTTTAAGACATCAAGCGCGGCGTGGGAAGGTACCCGAAACCCAAAAAAATTGAGGAGGGTATTAACCATGACCGATTCAAGGATCAACAGGGCGGCCGGCCCGGACTGCAGCAGCGCCGGTAAAGGATTTGCCCGCACCGACGGCAGCGATATCGTTGCCGAGGACTGCGCCATGCCCGACGGTCCAGGCAAAGGCTTCGCCAAAAGCGACTCCGGCAAAGCAGCGGCGCCTTCTCAGTCCGTGACAGCGCCTGACCCGGACTGCAGCAGCGCCGGCAAGGGATTTGCCCGCACCGACGGCAGCGATATCGTCGCCGAGGATTGCGCCATGCCTGACGGGCCAGGCAAAGGGTTCGCCAAAAGCGACCCCGGCAAGCCGTAAAGCAAATCGCTACTGAAGCATAACCCCCCTACAGTGATCTGTAGGGGGGTTATTGGTGCTGGAGCGGTTAATCGGTTGTGACGCTGAACTGTCTTGCCATCAGTCCTCAATCTGGCGGACGACGTCGATGACCGTGCCGTCCCGGTATTCCACCAGGGCGACGATCCGGTTCGTGGTTCTGATAGGACTCGCCTTGCCGGCGATTTTTTCCGCCTCGGCCTTGAGATCCTCGATGGTCCGTACGTTGAGTCCGGCTTTCACCAGTTTATCCTTCAGTTCCGGCCGCCGCGGGTTTACCGCGATCCCCCGTTCGGTGACAAGAACATCCACCGTTTCTCCCGGGGTGGTCACTGTCAGCACCTTGTCCACCACTGTCGGCAGCCTGCTTCGCAGGAGATTGGCCACAATGATCGTCAGCTTGGCTCCGGCCGCGGCGTCGGAGTGACCGCCTGAGCCGCCCATAATCAGGCCGTTTGACCCTGTGACCACATTCACATTGAAGTCGGTGTCGATCTCGGTGGCACCCAAAAAGACAGTGTCCAGCTTGTTGACCACGCAGCCTGAGTTATAAGGGTTGGCGTAGAGCGACACACTGACTTCCAGATGATCCGGATTGTCCCGGATCGAGTCGATGGATTCGGCGTCAAAATCCTGGACGTCGATGATCCGCTTCAGGCGGCCTTCCTTCAACATTTTCACCATATAGCCCGTGATCCCGCCCATGGTGAAACTCGCCGTCACGCCGGCTTCTTCCATCATCTGGGACAGGAAATGGGCCGCAGCCAGCGATGCGCCGCCGGCCCCGGTCTGAAACGCCAGGCCCTCTTTGACGAAACCCGCCGCTTTGACCACGCCGGCGGCGGCCTGGGCGATCCGGAGGCCCACCGGGTCCTTGGTTATCTTTGTCGTGCCTGAGACGATCCCCTTGGGGTCGCCGATGGCGTCCACCTTGACCACATAATCGACCCTGGTCTGGGAAATCGAGATCGGGGCCAGGGGGTAGGGCACAAGGTTGTCGGTCACAGCCACAACATAATCGGCGTATTCGCTGTCCGGCATGGCATAGCCGAGAGAGCCGCAGGCTGCCGGGCCCGACACGCCGTTCAGGTTGCCGTAGTCGTCGGCCGCCGGGGCGGCGATGAAAGCGACATCTACCCTGAGCTGGCCGCATTCCAGCGCCCTGGCTCTGCCGCCGTGGGTCCTGAGAATGACCGGGTTTTCCATCAGGCCTTTGGCGACGGCGTTGCCCACCGGCCCCGCCATATAGTTGCAGTCGATCTGAGAGACCACGCCGTTTTTGATGTGGTCCACCAGCGGTGCATGAACAGGGAAAATCGAGCTTGAGGCCACTTTCAGGTTTTTCAGGCCCAGTTTGGCGGCGGCGGCGATCACCATATTCAGGACATAGTCGCCGTCCCGGAAGTGATGATGAAAAGACAGCGTCATGCCGTCCTTAATGCCGATTTTGGCGAAAACATCCTCGATACTGGCGAGGAGTTTGCTGTTGCCGGGCCAGGCTGCCTTAACCCTGGGTGCGTAGCGGCACATATCCGGCAGCGTCTGAAAAGCTCCGGCGAAAGGGCGGACCTGGCCGTAGCCGTCCAGTTGCTCCGGCACTTGTCTGTTTA
>JARLHY010000091.1 GCA_031292015.1 Negativicutes bacterium
GCGCCCCCAAAAGGCTTCAGCCCGGCCCGAGCCGGGGCGTTGGCCCTGGCCCTGGGGAGACCAGTTCTGGTTCCGGTTCTCGCTCATACCTCACCTCCCCACATCAGCTCAGCTGCGCGCTTGACGGCGCGCAGGATGCGCAGGTGTGAGCCGCAGCGGCATAAGTTGCCGTCCAGGGCGGCCCGGATTTTTTTGTCGCTGGGCTCCGGGTTTTTCAGCAGAAAGGCGGTGGTGGTGATGATCATACCGTTGGTGCAGTAACCGCACTGCGCCGCTTCTTCTTCAATGAAGGCGCGCACCACCGGGTGCAATTGGCTGTCTTCGTTGAGCCCTTCCAGGGTGGTAATAGGTGTTTGCCCCACCTCAGAGACCGTCAGCTTACAGGACTGTTTCGCTTCGGCGCCAATCAGGACCATGCAGGCCCCGCACTGTTCCAAACCGCAGCCAAACTGTGGGCCGTGCAGACCAAGCTCGTTGCGCAGCACGTACAACAGCGGCGTATCCGGGGCGGCCTGGACGGCATGAAGTTTTCCATTGACATGAATAACGAGATCAGATGCCATTGAGATTTTCTCCTCTCATGCAAACAGATCGTATTTTATTGCCTATATTGTAATCAATCCGATGGCTGCCAGACAGATCACTATCCCCAGCCACTGGCTGCGGGACACTTTTTCTTTGAAGATCAGGCTGGACAGGAACACGGTTACGGCCGGATAGAGAGAAGCCAGAACCACGGCGATATCCAGCCGGGTAAATTGTTTGGCCAGCAGATATAACAAATTGCCTGCCACATCCAGCACGCCGGTTAGCAGGGCAAGTGGGCTGGAGCTAAGTGATGGCAGAGGCAGTCGATTGATTTTTATCAAGACCAGGCCGGTAAGCAGGGCTACAGAGCGGGCGATGATCACGGGCGTGAATAGCTTGCCGGCGTCCACCTGCCCAATGCAGATGAAAAAACCTGCAAAGCCAATGCCCGCCAGGCAGGCCAGCAGGAAACCTGGCCGGCCGAAGGTGCCTTCCTGGCCGAAGGTGCCTTCCTGGCCGAAGGTGCCTTCCTGGCCGAAGGTGGCGCCTTGGCCGTCCGAAGGCGTTGCCGAGACCAGCCAAATGCCGGCAAATGCCAGTCCAAAACCCAGCAGCTTGAGTGGGGCCGGCAGGCCTTCGGTAAATCCGGCAAATACCACCGGCAAAGCCGCCCCAATCACACCCGCAGTTGGAGCGACGGTGGCAGCCGGCGCAATCGACAGGCCGCGATAAAAGATGGCGATGCCAAGCGCACCGGATACCCCGGCTACCATGGCCCATAATATGCCTGGCAACGAAGGAAAGGCCTCGCGCCAAAAGAACGCCGCCACGATGACGATCAACAGGCCTGAGAAGGAGGATAAAGCCAGCACGTGGTACTGGCTGTTTCGCCGGGTGGCATAGCCGCCGGCAAAATCTCCACTACCCCAGGCGGTGGCAGCAGTTAAGGCCAGTACGATTCCCAGCAGGTTTGTAGGTATCATCAGCTAATTTTAGTGGAACCTGGCAGAGTCTTTGGATAAAATGATCTTCAGAACGATTGGATGATGGTATAAAATAATATTGTAATATTCTTTAATGTTTTTGGGCGATCGGCTTTTTTCCGGCTTGCCGGTTCGCCTCTGGGTGGGTGGGTGAAAGATGAAAGCAGGGATCGTTTTCTGGCTGGGCCTGTTCTTGCTGACGGGCTGCGCGCCTGCAGCCGGACAGCCGCTCCGGACGGTAACGCCTGCCGCCCGCCAGAAAGCTACTGTCACCCTCACACCGCAGGCCAGCGCCACCATGCCTGCAGCAACACTTACACCGCTGCCCACCCCGCATATCACTCAGATACCGACGCCAACGGCCAACGCCGCCGGATTGATCATCCTGAAGCGCCAGATCGAGCATCTACAGACCGGGCCCTTGAGTTTCGTGACGGAGACTGGACAGAAATTGGATGAGGCCGCCTTGCAGCAGGGCAGCCAGCTCTCCGCTGAAACGCCGGATGCGGCCGGCTACGGATTGGCGACCGAGTACCAGGGCAGCCTGTTGACGGCCGTGCAAAATTTTAACCACGATTACTCACAGGGTTGGGTGACGGTCGCTCAGGATGGGCGGGTCATCTATCAAATTTACACCGGTCCGGCAAGTCTGATCTTTTCTCTACGCGGATTGTACAGTTTTGCCCCGTGTGCTACCTGTACCAGGCATTGGATGTTGGAAACAGCTTTTATCGATAGAAACACGAACGACAGCCTGATTGACGATCAAGGCATCGGTCAGTTGGTGGAAGATGGCACCCTGATCAATAAAAAATATGGCTATCAAACTGCTTTTAACTTCCAGACCCTGGACGGTAAACCTTTTTATTTCTTTCAGCGCATAGCCAGCCTGAAGAGCGCCAGCACGATCGATGCCTGGTATAACGGCCTGATCATCCCGCTCGGTTTTGATGAGATCCCGCATTACGGCTGTGGAGATGCCAGCGAGCTGAACCCGCGCGGTTGGGCAGACCGGCTGGTCTTTTTTGCCCGCCGCGGCCAAAACTGGTATTTTGTTCAGATCAGTGTGATGTAGCGTGCTGGTTTATATAAAAACAATACAGCCGCGCTGCTGCATGGGCTTCAGCCAGGTCGGGATAACTGCTAATTTATTCCAGCGCAGGTCTAATTTTTCGAGGTTCGGCAGAGCGGCAATGGCAGGTGGCAGATAAGTCAGGCGGTTGGATCTTAAATCCAGCTCGCTGAGGCTGCCCAGGCTGCCGATTGACTCAGTCAGGTCGGTCAGGCGGTTGTTCCTTAAATCCAGAAATTTAAGCTGCTTTAGCTGGCCGATCGTTTCAGGCAGCGCCGCCAGCCGGTTACCCATCAAGCCCAGCTTTTTAAGCGCCGCCAGGCGGCCGGTCGCAGCGGGCAGTGCCGCCAGCCGGTTGTTCATCAGGTGCAGTTCTATGAGGTGGATCAGGTTGCCCAGGTTTTCCGGCAAGTCCGCCAATTGGTTGTTGTACAGCCGCAGCTCTTGCAGATCTGCCAGCCGGCCGATCCCCTCTGGCAAAGAGCTTAGCTGGTTATCGGTCAGGTTGAGATAAACCAGGCCTGCCAGATCCCAGAGCGAGCCGGGCAGGGCGGTTAACTTGTTATTGCTGAGGTACAGGAAGGTCAGTGCACTCAAGCCGCCCAGGTTTTCGGGCAGAGCCGTCAATTGATTATGGCCTGAGTCCAGCACAGACAGCTGCGCCAGGTTTCCAATGCTTTCCGGTAAAGACGTTAGCTGCATGCTGTGGATATACAGCCGGGTAAGATTTTTTAGATCGCCAATTTGCTCGGGCAGCACCCTGAACGGGTTTTCGCCCAGCGATAAGACTTGCAAGCCGCTCAACTGCCAGAACGATCCGGGCAGGCTGCTCAACCGGTTGCTGCGCAAGCTCAATTCTTTGAGCGCTGCCAGACGGCC
>JARLHY010000092.1 GCA_031292015.1 Negativicutes bacterium
AATTTGGCGTTGTAGGCGATCAACTTATCGCCAGGCCAGATCTCGATCCTGTCGGCGCTGAGATGATAGTCGGGTACCTTGGCCGGACAGCCGGTCTGGGTACCGTTATGGATAATAATCTTGTCAGGCATAAAGTCGATCTGTTCTCCGGTCACGATTTCATGTTCCACTTTGCCGGAGGCCTGCTGCATGGTTCCGGTCTTGGTTCCGTAATTATAGCGGGTCGTTGTCCCCACCAGCCGGGTGCCCGGTTCGGTGAAAGTGGAGCTGTCATCAATCCATATCTCGTTCTGCTTGGCGTTGCCGCGCAGCATTTCGCCCAGCACCTTGGCCTGACCCTGAGTCACCACCACGTTGCCGTTGGCAAACAGGTCGCCGTTCGAATCGTTGAAATAAAGCTCATCGCCCTCTACCACGATCGGCGCCTTTTCCACAACGACAGGAGACTTTTCAGCCGTTTTCTTAGTTTGACCGGCGTCGCTCGTAGCGGCTTGTCCCGGTAACGTGGTGCAAACCATGGCCGCCATTATCAATGAACTTAGCAGCAACATTTTTGTGTTTGGCATGTTTTTCTCCTATAGCCAGAAGTTGTAATATATTATCCCCATTCTATAATTTTATTCTACATCTTTCGGCTATTTCCTGCCCCGCGGCCGGCGCCAATATATAGGAAAGGCCGCCCAGAGGCGGCCTTAGGCCTGTTTAGCGAGCCTTGATTCCGTAAACATCCGTATCGGCCTTCACCTGAATGAAAAGTTGGGTGCCGGCCGGAACGCTAAAGTCCTGTCCATGCACGAAGGCTCCTCCGACAACGCCGATCGGACCGAGCAGCATGATCCCCGCAACGCTGGCGCCCGCAGCCGTCGCCATCGATTTCGTTTCCTCTTTGGCCTTTTCGCCCAGCACCATATCCACTGCGCTGCCATCAATAGCGGTAATGCTGTCATAGGTGACTTCTAGTTTGGCGTCGCGGCCGAAATTCTTCGAAGGTTCCACCTTGGTCACCTTGCCGAAACCGGCAGCTCCCTTAGCCATCACCAGTATCCCTCCGGCATATACGTCATCTGCCACCTGGAAGGACACCACGTCGCCGGCCCGGCTGGTCCGGGTATCCAGCGGCGACACCATGGCGATCTTGACCAGCGTATCCTTGTTGATCGTGGTACCGGAAACCTCAGGCTGGCCAGCGGCAAAGGAAAGCTTAGCCAGCTTGGTCAGACGTTCATCAAAGGATCCTTGCGGCGAACTGCCGATCATCACTCTTTCCAGATTCTCGATCCTCGCCTTGGCCGGCAGGGCGGTTACCGCATGCGACAGCGACCATTCCACCCCATTCAGTTTGATCAGAAATGACGGTGCGCCCGAGTTGTCCTTCATGTACCGGTAAACCCGGTCAAGCTTGCCCATCAGGGCATCTTTGGTTTCGGAGCCGTAGACGTCCTTTTCTATCTTCCCTACTCTATCGACCAGCGAGCCGGTCTGCTCGCTGCCATACAAAATCTTCTCCACCGTCGCCGTTTTGTCCAGCACCGTCATTTCCGGACCCGCGGCAGCCAAAACCGGAACCGGCAGGGCAAAAATCGTCACCAGGGCGATCACTATCAGTTTGCGAAGCATTCGTTCCCCTCCTTTTACTTACTCAGATAATTCGCCCCCCAAAAGAAATATCCTGCCCCGTTCCGACAGGATATCACCCCCCAGGCGTAAATTTTGCCGAAGGCAGTAACCGTTTAGGCTGTTCAGAAACAAGCATAGCACGACGTCAGGGTTTTCGCGACCGCAGGCGTATGCGATGATATGTCAAGGCCGCAAAAACTTTGACAACAAAGCTATACGCAGTTTATCAGCAGCCTAAACAAAAAACTCCCGTCCTCGCGGACGGGAGTTTTTCTTTAA
>JARLHY010000011.1 GCA_031292015.1 Negativicutes bacterium
GGAGACAGCGAAGAAAAAGCCAACCCGAAGGTTGGCTTTTGTTGGTTTTTCTATTGACGAACGCCTCAGAGCTTTGCCACGAAATCCCGGCCAAAGTTCACGCAGTTTTCGCTGGCTGCAGCGTCGGGATTCCACATAATCCGCAAGGGATCATTAACTATGGTTAACCCGGCGGCCTGCAGTTTTTCGCTGATTTCCTTGGCCGACTCGCCACTCCAGCCGTAGGCGCCGAAACCGGCAGCCTTTTTGTTTTTGAACGCCATGCCCTTGATTTCTTCCAGAATGGCGGCGATGGATGACAGCGTTCCTTTGTTGACAGTGGGGGAACCGACCACGATGGCCTTGGACTTGAAGACTTCCGTGAGAATGTCGGTCTTGTCCGAGCGGCCCGAATTGAAGACCTTGATCGTCACGGCAGGGTCGGCCGCCTTGATGCCTTCGACGATGGCCTCAGCCATCAGCCGGGTACCGTTCCACATGGTATCGTAGATGACGGTAATCTGGTTTTCCTGATAGCTGTTGGCCCATTTGGCGTAGGCCTCGACAATCTGGAGCGGATTGTCCCGCCAGATAATGCCGTGACTGGGGCAGATCATCGTGATCGGCAGCTTCAAGGCCACGATCTCCTTGATCTTGTTGTCCACCATCCTGGAAAACGGGGTCAGGATGTTGGCATAATACTTGACTGCCTCCTGATACAGTTCGGACTGATCCACCTGGTCGTTGTACATCAGGTCTGAGGCGTAGTGCTGGCCAAAGGCGTCGTTGCTGAACAAAATATTGTCGCCGGTCAGGTAGCAGGCCATGCTGTCCGGCCAGTGGAGCATCGGCATCTCGACGAAAATCAGTTCCCGTTTGCCAAGACTCAGCTTGTCGCCGGTTTTGACGGTTTTGAAGTTCCAGTCCTGATGGTATTGTCCCTTGATCGACTTGACGGCGTTGGCTGTGCAGTAAATCGGGGTGTCGGGAATTTCCCGCATCAGTTCAGGCAAAGCGCCGCTATGATCCACTTCGCCGTGATTGGCCACAATATAGTCGATCTTATTCAGATCGATTTCCTGCTTCAGCTTGGCGACGAACTCTTTGGCAAACGGCGCCCAGACGGTATCAATCAGCACCGTCTTCTCGTCTTGGATCAGGTAAGAGTTATAACTAGAACCCCGATGGGTCGAATACTCCTCGCCATGAAACCGCCTAAGCTCCCAGTCGATCTTGCCCACCCAGGTAATGTCGTCCTTGATCTGAAATCCCATCTTTTCTTGCCCCCTGTGAATAAAATCACTTATTTTTATGTACTATTTCGCCAGTGCCGGTTGGTATCCTTCCTGAGAAGCACCGGTTTAAACGATATTTATTATTATTTAATGATTTCGATCGTTTGTCAAGATCTGTTTTGGTTTTTTTCGAGAACTGCGGCAATATTTTGCCGCAGTTTCTCCTCCTGGACGGCTGTGGCCTGAAAGACACCGTCCAGGAGGTCAGACAGACCGGCCCGCAACACGTTGATCCCCTCGGCGGTGCAGCCACCCGGGGTGGCCACTTCTTCCACCAGCTGACGGAAGGTTATCGATCTCTCCTGCAGCAGTTTGGCGGTCCCCAGCATGGTTTCCTCCGCCATCGCCGCCGCAAGTTTCGCGTCGCCGCCGTGCCGCACCGCCGCGTCCGCCAGGCTGCCGACCATAAAAGCCATGAAGGCCGGTCCGCAGCTGGTGACATCGCCGTACAGGCGAAAACATGCTTCCGGCACCTCGTATGTCTGGCCGAGACACTCGAGCAGTGCCTGAAGTTCCTGTTTTTCCGCTGTCGCCACCTGTTTTCCGCAGACCATGAGGGTCACTCCGTAACCGGTGCTCTGGGTGACGCTGGGGTATATCCGGACGATTTTCCCGGTCAGTATCCTGTCAAGCTCAGCCAAAGACGGCGTCAGCAGGGTTGAAACAATCATTTTCCCGGCGGGAAATGCAGCGCCGGTTTCAGCCAACAGCGCAGGCAGGTCCTGGGGCTTTACGCACAGAAAGATCAAGTCGGCTTCTGCCACCACCGCCCGGGCGTTCGCCGCCAGGTTAATTTCAGGCATCAATTCTTTAAACTGTAGGGATTTATGAGGCGAGCGGTTGAAAATATACATTAAGCCAGGCGGCACCGCCCCCCGGCCGGTCAGGCCCCGGATCAGCATTCCGCCCAGTCTGCCTGTGCCGATAACGCCGATTTTCTTGTTCATGACGCACCCCTCCTAACCACTAGCGAAACAACTTGTCGGCAAGCTCCAGAAGAATTTCAATCACGATCAGGACAATAATCGCCCATTCCAGTTTGGTGCCCCGCTTGGCATGGACCAGACCGCCGAACACCTCGGTAATATCCATCAGGGTGTCAATTTTATGGCGGCCCTTTGCATCGCGGTCGCTTAATTCGAACAAGGCCACCAGTTCGTCGTACAGCGCGGCGGCCTGATTGTTGCTCCAGGTTATCGCCGGTTTATCCAGCAGCATAATGTAGGAAATGGTGTCCAGTTTAAAGCCCAGGATCTTGGCGGACAACTGCGCCAGCTGCTCGTCAGAGACGGTCAGACTGCCGCTGTGAAGGTAGCCGACGATCTCCTCGACGTCGTCCAGCAGGTGGTTGATACTGGCCTCAAGCCTCTCCAGGGCCACCGATTTGGCGAGAATGGTGGCGACGATCTCAGGCTGAAAGTCCTCAAGGGTGGCGACAATCATAAAATCGTTGTTGATTGCCGCCGGCGAGGCCGGATCCAGCTCGATCCGGTAATCGTCGGTATATTCGAAAGGATTGGCCAGGTAGATGGTTTTGTCGATACTACGCAGATAGTTGACCAGATCGGTGATCTCAGGATTGCTGAAGTTATTGAAGACGATACTGCCGAAGTGGAAAATCCGCGCTCGTTTATCCGCCGACTCGCGGAGAATTCCCCGCAGTTCGTCAGGACCGAGAATAAGCGTGTCTTCCCATTTGAACTTCATGTTGATCCCGAAATGAATCGCTATCTTATCCAGATTAAATTCGTTGCAGGCGACAATGGCTTTCAGTTCTTTGTAGGACATAGCCGACCCCCGAACCTTTCTAGGTTGTACCCGGTTACAGCTTGCCCAGTTTTCGCTCAAATCACTCCCGCCAGCCGTCGGAAGATCGTCCCCGGCGGCGGTCTAACCGACGTCGAACCGAAAAGACTGCTCCCGCTGACCGGTGACGTTCCGCTCGACAAACAAAACCCGGCCGGAGTATTCCTGCAAAAGGACGGTGGACGAACGGGTGCCATAATCCGGACTGACGATGAAGATCGGCGCCAGGATCCGTTCCCACTCCGCCCCGACGCCGGTGTTGGGCAGCAAAGCGTCAGGGACCGCCCCAGTGTCCTGCAGCATGTCGAAAAGATCATCAGTGCTGATGTCGCTGTTTGCTGCAAGCAGCTCAGCCAGGGCGGCTTTGGCCCTGACCACCTTCGGCCAGGGCGTATCCAGCACGTGGTTGCTGAGGCCGTGGATGCCGGGACTCACCGCGGCGGCGCTGCCGGTGCGGCTGGAGTAAAACAGCAGTTCAGCGGCGTCGCCGATGAGCAGGTTAAAACCGTTGTAGGTGGCACCGGTCCGGTTGACGCCGGCAAGGTAGCCGGCCGGGCTCTCGCCGCCGCAAAGATAGTCGCTGACCAGCGCGCCGCGGGACTTGGCCGAAGGAAGCACGGCCGTCGGATCGCGGTAGTTGGTCAACGCCGCAAACCGTCCGGTCCGGCTGATCCCCAGCCAGGTTCCCTGCTGCTCCAGATCCCTGCCGGCCAACACAACGGGATGATCGGGCCAAAAGTGCGCCGGCGCCGTCGGTCGCCGGTAATACTCGTCGCGGTTGGCGGCGACGATAAGCCGGTAGCGGGGATGCTGGCGGTAGGCCAGTACAATCAGACACATACTTCCACCGTTTGGCGGCCGCCGCCAATTTCCTTCCTAAATAAAGTACGCTGTTTTGTCTATTTCCACGCCACCGGCGCCAATCCTCCCGACCGCTGCGAAAGCTCCGGCCTTACTAGTCTGAAGCAAATCCGGCTCCTTATATCCGGCAACCAAATAGCCGTTGACAGATAGTGGGAAGCATGTTATCGTTGAGCCATGGATTTAAACGATCGTTTTAAACAAATGATTATTATGTAAAACCGGAGGTAATCAGCTTGGAAAAAGACACGCAGACCAAACTTCTCGAAGCCGCCACTCTGCTGTTCGCCCGCAAAGGGTTCAGCGCCGTTTCCACCCGCGAACTGGCTGAAGCCGCCGGGGTAAATGTCGCCGCCATTTCCTATCATTTCCGGGGCAAGGAAGGCCTCTACCAGGCCACACTGGAGGAACAGTTCGTCCCCATCAGCCAGGCGCTGCAGGCGGTCGAGGCGGCAGCCGGGCTTTCGGCGGCGGAGCGGCTCGCGTTATACGCGCAGCACGTGGCCGGCATCCATCAGCAGCGGCCTTTTATCATCCGGTTCATACACCTTGAAATCACCAACCCGACGCCTTGTTTCGAAACAGTGGTCAAGAAGTATATCTCACGGGTTTTCCGGTTTATCTACCAGGCGCTGGCGGACGGCGTGGCCAACGGTCAGTTCAGGACCGACCTCAATCTCGGTTTTGCCGCCGTATCGCTGGCCGGAATCATGAACTTCTATTTCTTCGCCAAGCCTATCTTCGAGGACTTTATGCCTTTGCCCGCCACTTCGGACCAGGACTACACCGCCCAGGCGTTCCGCATATACTTGGATGGGATTAGGAGGAAAGAAGATGAATAAAAAAATCGTCGCCGTTATCGTCGTCTTTCTGCTCGCCGCCGGGGCGGCAGGCTACAAGCTGTATCTGACCCAGGAAACGGGCATCACCGCCACCGGCACCATCGAAGTAACCCTGGCTGATATCGTACCGAAAGTGAACGGCTACATGACCGAACTCAAAATCGAAGTGGGCGACAGCGTCAAGACCGGCCAGACCATAGCCCGCATCACCCGGGACGACCTCCAGGCCCAGCTGCTTACCGACGAAACGGCGCTGGCCAAAGGCAAAGTGGTGCTGACCGACCTGGAAAAAGGTCCAAGACCGCAGGAAATCCAGCAGGCCAGCGCCAGTCTGGCGGCGGCGCAGGCTCAGTATGTCAAGGCAAAAAACGATCTTGACCGTTATCGCAAGCTTTATCAGGACGGGGCGATTCCGGCCCAGCAGCTCGACTCGGCCCAATCCGGCTATGATGTCGCCTACAACTCCCTGATCGCCGCCCAGTCCCAGCTGAGCCTGTTGCTGGAGGGCAACCGGCCTGATGTCATCGAAGCCCAGCGGATGGAGGTCAAACGCCTGGAAGCCGCGGCCAGCGTCACCCGGGCCACGATGGCCGATACCGTTGTGGCCAGTCCGCTCAACGGCGTCGTCCTGACCAAGAACTTCCAGACCGGGGAATACGTCAACCCCGGATCGGCCATCGCCACCGTCGGCGACCTTAACGACTGCTGGGTCAAAATCTATCTCTCCTCAGCCCAGCTTGGCCTGATCAAATTTGGCCAGCCGGTCCAGGTGAAGGTCGACGCCTTTCCGAACAAAATATTTACGGGAACGATCAAAGAAATCAGCCAGAACGCCGAATTCACGCCGCGCCAGAGTATCACCCAACAAGAGCGGGCCAACCTGGTATTTTATGTGAAAGTGAAACTCGACAATTCCGAAGGCATATTAAAGCCCGGCATGCCGGCGGATGTGGTCATCAAATGATAGTCCTGGACAGGATCAGCAAAAGCTTTGGGGCCACACCGGCGGTGACGGAAATTTCCCTGGAAGTGAAGGAAGGGGAGATTTTCGGTCTGGTCGGTCCCGACGGCGCCGGAAAAACCACCGTTATCCGGATACTCACCGGTGTGCTCAGCCCGAGCGCCGGGAAGCTTCAGGTGCTTGGCGCCGCCAACCCGGAAGCGATCAAAGACCAGATCGGCTATGTGCCGCAGAAATTCAGCCTGTACGGCGATCTTACGGTAATGGAAAACATCCATGTCATGGGGGCGCTTTATGGTCAATCGGCGACAGAGATCGAGAAAGCGGCCCGTGACATCCTGAACTTCACCAACCTGCTGCCGTTCAAAGACCGGCTGGCCGACAACCTCTCCGGCGGCATGAAGCAGAAATTGGCTCTGGCCGCCGGGCTGATGCATAAACCCAAAATCTACTTTCTCGACGAACCGACCACCGGCGTCGACCCGGTATCCCGCCGGGAATTTTGGCAGATGCTTTACCGTCTGAACAAAGAAGGCACCACCGTCTTTGTCTCCACCCCCTATATGGATGAAGCCGAACTGTGTACCCGGGTGGCCTTCATGCACAACGGCCGGATTACCACCTGCGATACCCCGCAGAATTTGCGCGCTTCCTATCCATATCAGATTCTCGAACTGGAGACGCCGGAGCGTAACATCAAAAAGCATCTGAGCGGCGGTCCGTTTATCGACATCAATGTATTCGGCAGCAAACATCATCTGGTGGTGGCCGACGTCGACGCAGCAACAGCCCGGATACAGGCGGTGCTGAATGGGGCCGGCATACCGGTGACGTCGCTCACCCGGATTGCGCCCAGTCTGGAAGACGTCTTCGTCGCCCTGGCAAGTGAGGTGGCCTAATATGTACACTGTGGAACTCAATAACCTGACCCGCCGTTTCGGCGACTTTACCGCCGTCAACAATGTCTCCCTCAAGATCAGGCAGGGAGCGATTTATGGCTTTCTCGGCCCCAACGGTTCAGGAAAATCGACCACCATCCGCATGCTGTGCGGCCTTTTGGAACCCAGCGCGGGGGGCGGTTCGGTCCTCGGCCTGGATATCGCCAAAGACAGCGACGCCCTGAAATACAAAATCGGTTACATGTCCCAGAAGTTCAGTTTGTATGACGATCTTACCGTGATTGAAAATCTGCAGTTTTACGCCGGGATGTACAGCCTGCCGCCGGAACTGGCAAAAGCCAGGATCCAGGAAATGGCGGCCCTGGCCGGATTGGAGAGCCGCCAGCGCGAACTGGCGGTCAACCTGTCCGGCGGGTGGAAGCAGCGGCTGGCCCTGGGCTGTGCGATACTTCACAACCCGCCCATTCTGTTTCTCGACGAACCCACCGGCGGCGTAGACCCCAAATCCCGCCGGATGTTCTGGGATATCATCTATGGCCTTTCCCTGCAGGGCACCACCGTCATGGTTACCACCCATTTCATGGATGAGGCCGAACACTGTGACGAAATCGGCTTCATTTTCGAGGGAACCCTGATCGCCAGCGACACGCCGGACAACCTGAAAAAAATCCTGCCGGGAACGCTGCTGGAGATTCCCACCGCCGAGCCGATGAAACTGCTGGAAACCCTCGAAACAGAAAAAACAGACTATCTGGACATCTACCCCGCCGGCGCCAACCTGCATGTGCTGGTAAAGCCCGAACAGCTCGCCGGATTTACATCGTATCAGTACAAGACCATCGCCCCTTCCCTGGAAGACGTATTCGTCTATTTGGTCAAATCCCACCGCAAGGAGATGGTAGCATGAGGCGTCTGAGAGCCCTGCTCATCAAGGAATTCATCCAGATGCGCCGCGACCGCCTGACCTTCGCGATGATGATCGGCATGCCGATCATCCAGCTGATCCTGTTCGGCTTTGCCGTCAACACCGATGTCAAGCATCTGCCGACCATCGTCTTCGACCAGTCGCTGCAGCAGGATAGCCGCGACCTGCTGTCGTCGCTGACTGCCAGCGAATATTTCGATATCAAGTATGTCGCCACCAACTTCGCCGAAGTGACCAACGCCGTCGACTCCGGCAAAACCAAGGTAGGGATTATCATCCCGCCGGATTTCTCCGACAACCTGAAGCACGGCCGCAGTGCCAGCGTTCAGCTCATTGTCGACGCCTCCGACTCGATGGCAGCCTCCTCGGCGATTTCAGCCGCCCAACTGGTGGGGCAGCTGAAATCGCAGCAAATCCTGATGCAGCGGCTGGTGGGCTACTCGGGCCATCCGGTCTCTCCCCCCTATGACATCCGGATTCGCCCCTGGTATAACCAGGATTTCGTTTCGGCGTTCTACATGGTGCCTGGCATCATTGGCGTCATTTTGACCATGACCATGGTGATGATCACCTCGATGGCCATCGTCCGCGAACGGGAACGGGGCACGCTGGAACAGCTCATTGTGACCCCGATGAAAACCTGGGAATTGATGCTGGGCAAAATAATACCCTATATATTGGTCGGCTATGTCCAGGTAACGATATCCCTGCTTGCCGGCATCCTGGTCTTCGACCTGCCGGTCCGGGGCAGCCTTCCGCTGCTGTATCTGTTGACATCTTTGTTCATCGTCGCTTCACTGTCGATGGGGATCCTGATTTCGACGATGACCAAAACCCAGATGCAGGCCATGCAGATGTCCTTCTTCGTCTTTTTGCCCAGCATCATGCTGACAGGCTACATGTTTCCCCGGGACGCCATGCCGCTGTTTTTTCAGTGGCTGGGGTACCTGCTGCCGCTGACCTATTACCTGCAGATTCTCCGCGGCATCATTCTGAAAGGAATTGGGCTCAGCATGCTGTGGACCGAAGTTCTGGCGCTCTTTGTCTTCATTACCGTGATGCTGACCATCAGCATTAAAAAGTTCCAGAAGAAGATCGCCTGACAGGGCGCCAGGCCGGACAGGGGAAAACAAAAACAACCGTCTTTTCCCAAACCCGGACACGGAGTTGGGAAAAAGGCGGTTGTTCACGTATTAGCTGCAAAGGATGGCATGAAAAGTACACCGAAGCCGTTTTTCAGGCAAGCAGAGCCAGTGGTTTAGTGCTCGGCAAACAGACTTTGCTCAAGCTCCCGGATTCTGAGTTCTTCCAACAGGAATTCCAGATCGGTCTGACTGGTCTTGGCCGGACTTTGTGTTGACGTATACATTAATACCATCCTCCATAAATACACTTGATAATGGGTACATTATAGCATCATTTGTAAAGGTACGCTAGTAGTTTTGCGAAGAAATTCTTGTTTTTTTTTGTATTTGTAACCCCTGTATTTCGGAGCCGAACACCAGGCCTGACAACGTCCGCACCGGCAAAAACATTGGGCTGTCGGGCAATTTGTTTGGCTGGCAGGCTTGTACTAAGAAACAATATGTATTAAAATAAACATGGTCGACTGACTTGACAAGGGGGAAATACCGTGTCGAAGGATTCCGAGTTTTCCGCAACAAGCGATGCGTCTTTACGCAACAAAGTTTTTAAATATATCAAGTCCCAGATCATCAGCGGGATTTATGGTCCGGGCGAAACACTGCTGGAATCCCGGCTGTCGGAAGAACTGGGGGTCAGCCGCACCCCGATTCGCGAAGCCATCCGGCTGCTGGAGCTGGAGGGGTTGGTGGAAGTCACCGCCAAAAAAGGGGCAGCGGTTCTCGGCATCTCGGCGAAGGATGTGCAGGATATTTACGCCATCCGCCAATTGGTGGAAGGCCTGGCGGCACGCTGGGCGACCGAACGGCTCACCAGCATCGAAATCCGTGAACTGCAGAAAATTTTTGATCTGATGGAGTTTTACGGAAACAAACAGGATGTCGAGGAGGTAGCCGAGCTTGACAACCGGTTCCACCAGATTATCTATGAAGCGTCAGGCAGCAAAATCCTCAAACTTACCTTGGGCAATCTTCACCAGTACGTCCAGATGGCCCGCCTGGAGTCGCTGAAGGTTCATGACCGCCTGCCGCACACCATCGAAGAACATCGTGCCGTGCTGGAAGCCTTTTTGGCGAAAAACCCGGACGCGGCTGAAAAAGCGCTGGCCTATCATGCCAAAATGGCCTATATTAATATAGCCGACCACCCTGTTGTCTAAAAAACAAATAAAAAACTGCCGGAAGATTTCTCTTCCGGCAGTTTTTTTATTTGGCGGCGGCAGGGTAAACAGCGATGACCTCGATCTCCACCCCGACATCCCGCGGCAGGCGAGCCACTTCGACACAGGCTCTCGCCGGCGGCTCTGCCGGAAAGTACTGGCCGTAGATCTTGTTTACTTCGGCGAAATCATCCATATCAGCCAGAAATACCGTGGCTTTGACTACGTCGGCAAGCGTCAGCCGCTCCTTATCCAGGATGGCCTTCAGGTTGGCGAACACCTGCATGGTCTGCATGCCGGCCCCGCCGTAGACGATCTGCCCGGTGACCGGATCGAGGGGAATCTGGCCGGAGACAAATAAGAAACCGTTGGCTCTGACAGCCTGGGAATAAGGGCCGATAGCTTGCGGTGCGTTGTCGGTGGCAATCACTGCTTTCACAACTAAACCCTCCTTAGTATTTGAATTGTTTTCGCAAAACCGTTACCTTGATGCGGCGCAAGCACACTAACCGACGCTGGTCATTGTTTCAGGCTGAAAATGCGAATATCCAGGCTGCCGTCCGTAGTGCCTTGCGCGGCAGGCAGCGCCACCCGACTGACCAGACTGAACCGGGGCCCTTCCTCAAGCAGCTTCAAGAACCGCAGCATCTGAACCAAGCTGCCCCGGACTGACACCGCCAATCGGATCTCCTGATAATCGCCCCGGTCGACGAAGCCAACGGGCCGGACCTGCACCAACGAGACGCCGCTTTGTTTCGCTGCCGCTTCGAGCTGGGCGGAGTAGCTTTCCAGACTTGGCGCATCTGGCAGCATTTTGCCCAGAAACAGCCTTTTTTTGTCAAGCTCATCCAGATAGGCCTCAACATCCGGGTGCTTCAGGGTAAAGACCTCGACGATCCGCACGGCCTGCAGCTCCCGCCGGGCCTCGGCCCGCACCTGCGCCAGCCGCTCGCGCTGAGGCGCAAAAAGCAGCACGGTCATGCCCCAAAGCGTCAGCAGCACGACAGCCGTCGTCAGAATCAGCCTGTGTTTGGCCTCCAGCTTGCCTGACACCATCACGGCTTACCTCTCCCTGACTTTGGCTGCGACCTGGAACCGGCCCGCCGACGGCGTCCCAGCCTGCTCGGCTTTGACCAGCACTGGCCCGGCCAATATAACGTCCTGTTCCAGCCGCTCGATAAACAACGTCAGATCGGAACTGTCCGGGGCCGTGCCGCCGATCTTCAGCAACCCGCCGTCAGCCTCAAGGTCGGTCAGCCGTAGCTGAGGGGGAGCCTTGACGGTCAATCCGGTCAGCACGGCGTAAAAAGACAGCCTGTCCTTGGTCAGAGCGGTAAGGACGGTTTCTTTTCTGTCGATGATCGCCGTTTTTGCTTCAGCCATAAGCATCTTCTCCCGCATGGGCCGCAGCAGTTCGCTGCGGCCGCGGGCCTCGTCCAGCTGCCGTTTTGCGGCGCGGTACTCGGCTTCGTTGAAGCCGTAGACGCTGCCGCAGACGATGGCCCCCAGCACGGCCACAGCCAGAACAATCCGCCCGGTCCGCCACCTGACGGCCTTCGGTCCGGTCAACACCGGTGCGCTGTCAAGGCCGATGCCCACAGTCCGGTCGGTGCACCGGCTAAAAAATGAGTGCAGTTTTCTCCACATGTCCATCTCTCCGGATCATGAGTTTGAGGCTGACTCTTATTACTTCCCTAAACATAATGACCAAGATACCAGCTAATGATTTGATGGCCGTAAAGCTGACTGATCAGCGCCCCGAAGGCGATGAAGGGGCCGAAGGGAATAAAATCCTTGCGGCCTTTAAGCCCCAGGGCCAGGACAACAATTCCACCCAGGCCCCCGGCGATAAACGCCAGAAACAACACCAGCAGGGTCAGTTTCCAGCCGAACCAGAGCCCCAGAGCTGCGGTAAATTTGATATCACCGCCGCCCATGCCGCCCCGGCTGACGATAGCGACAAGCAGCATAAGGCCCCCGCCGACCAGCGCCGCGACCGCCATATCCTGCCACGCCGCCCAGCCGGCGGCAGAGGCCTCCGGCCAGCCCAGATAGCCGGCCCACCGGCCGGAGCTGCCCAGCAGCAGGTTTACCACCAGACCGGTGCCGGCAAACCATAGCAGCACTTTGTCCAGAATCAGTTGGTGGTCGATATCGATAACGGTGATGACAACAAGAAAGGCTGCAAGCAGCCAGGCTTTTCCCAGTTCGGGTCCCGCCCCTGCAGCCGCGAAGCACCAGTAAAAAAGAAGGCCTGTAAGAATTTCCACCACCGGATACCGGCCGGAAACAGCGCTGCCGCAATACCGGCAACGGCCGCGCAGCGCCAGATAACCCAGCACCGGCACCAAATCCCACCCGGTCGGGCGGGTGCCGCAAGAGTCGCAGCGCGACGGCGGCTTGAACACCGATTCGCTGCGGGGCAGACAGACGATGCAGACGCTGAGAAAACTGCCGACAACCAGGCCGAGAACAACCACCAGGAGCTCAGGCATACCAACAACTCCAGCGCTCAGATTGACGGGCCGGGCCGATGATCGCCTGCCCCGCTCTGGTTATCATTATACCATTTCCCTGCGCTTTGTTGCCACCGCTCCCTTTATTCAGCCAATCCAATACCAGTTTACGAACAGGGCGGTGCAGAGCAGCATCAAGATTGCACTGACAGCGATATAACAGCGATAGCTGCCCCGGGGAAGTTGAGCAACAAATAGATAGAACGGAAAAATGACCAGGACAAACCGC
Organism: Negativicutes bacterium; assembly: GCA_031292015.1. The sequence goes on from JARLHY010000011.1 coordinate 12,616, forward strand.
GACATACTGTACAGCGGGAAGGCCGGGGTCGAAGAAAACAAGGGGATCAGCAGCCACAGCCAGCCCAGGATCAGATAAGATTCCTGAATAACAAGCCTGGTACTCAAGGTTAAGGTGAGAAGTCCGGCCAAAAACGCCGGTACGGTGACCGAATCCAGTATTGTTCCCGGCACAACGGTCCAGTCGGGACTGAAGATGAGCCTGATATTCCCGGCAATATTGTTCCAGGGCCATCCGAATTCCCTGCCCCAAAGACGCTGAGAATGGACAAAGGCGATAGGATCGCCGGTCAGCGAATAATTATAGGCCATGTAAGCGAATAGGGCCAATGGCGCCAGCAGCAGAAAAGCCGCCCCCGGCAGGGCTTTTCGGGGACGGCGACCATACATGTATTCATAGAGCAGCGGGAAAATCAAGCACAGCCCCAAATTCCGGGTCAGCGTCGCTGCAGCGGCAAACATTCCGGCCCACCACCACCTGCCGGTCCGGGCAAAGTAGATGCTTGCCAGAGAACACACTATAAACAGGGCCTCTGTGTAGATGCTGTTCAGAAAAAACGCGGTGGGCAACACCGCATAAGCCAACAGAGCCCGCCGGCTGACGGACTCAGGGTAATCCAGCCGGCACAGGCGGTATAGCAGTGAAAAACTGATAAACGAGCACAGGTTGCAGACGGCAAAGCCGGCCACCGCCGTATTGAGTCCCAGGTATGACACGGCGCGGATCAGGGCCGGCAACCCCGGAAAAAAAACAATGGTCTGCTGGGTATAGCCGTGTTCGGCGATATAGGTATACCACTGAGCGTCCCATCTGATAAAGTTTTCGATCAGCGGCGGAGCGGCCGGCAAATCGGGATTAACAAACCCCAAAGTCTCATGCTGGGGCAGAAACTGAGCCAGCACCAGCGCAACCCCGACAACGGCGCAGTGAAGAAAAAAGGCCAGCCACACTGCCCGGGAAGGGAGCAGGCGGCTCATCATTTCGTACCTCTTTTTTCATCCAGCACCTTGCCGACCAGATCAGCCTCTTCTGTCCAAGCCACCTTGCCGACGTATTCCTGGGTCACCACCGGTTTGATGCGGGCGGCTGCTCCCGACCACGTCCACTTGTCATTCATGGTGAAGTTCCAGTAAGTTGCGGCGATGATACCGGTCAACTGGCCAAAATAGACACTCAGGCCGAGACCGAGAAAGGCGCGGACAAAAAACGCCGTCAGGGCGATGCCAAAGCCCGAAACCAACCCGAACTTGACGAACTGAGCCGTCCTTGGTCTTATTCCGGCTTGCTGCCGGGTCTTCCAGGTAACACCCTCATTCCAGAGAAAGTTATGAATCATCGCCACCAGCGAGGCTACGACCGAGGCGGCAACTTTAGCCTCCGGGAACAGCTTGAGCGCCACCGTCAGCGCCAGCATGTTCACCACGACCCCAAGGGCGCCCACAAGACAAAACGAATAAAACCGCCGGTCCTCGGAACTGCCAGCGACAAGCTTGGCCAGGTGCCGCAGGTAGTTCCACTGCTCGCGGATACTCATCTTGGAAGCCCCCCGGTCGCGGGCCGCGAAGGAATAGGGGATTTCGTGAACCGTCCGGTAGTCTCCCCGGACCAGCACTTCCAGCAAGATCTTCCAGCCGATGGGATCAAGCTCGGCCTGCCTGATAACGTCGCAGCGCAGGCCGAAGTAGCCGCCGGTGCAATCGCTGATTTCCCGAATTTTACTGACCGATAATTGTCCGATGGTGCGGGCGACCCAGGAAACGACTTTGCGCCACAAATTCAGACCGCCATCCGAACCGCCGGCCACGAACCGGCTCGGGATGACGACATCCGCTTCCGACAACCGTTTCACAATAAGCGGAATCAGAGCCGGCGGATGTTGCAGGTCACAGTCCATGACGATGATTTGCTTGCCCCGGGACTGGCGAAAGCCGGTGACAACCGCGGTGGCCAGCCCTTTTTCGCCGCTGCGGTGAATGTATTTCACCTCGCCGTACTGCCGGGAAAGCTCGTCCAGCACCTGCGGCGTGTCATCTGAGCTGTCATCGACAAATACAATCTCATAACGGCAGTCCTGCGATGCCAGAACCTGCCGGATTTCATCCGCGATCAGCCGGACATTCTCCCGTTCGTTATAGCTTGGTATCACTATACTGAGGTCTATCAAAAAACATCGTCCTTCCAGCGGCAGCATCATATAAAAGACCGCCAACGGCGGCCGGTTCCATTGAAAATAAAAGCAACTTGTCTAAAACAGCCAGTGCTACCGTTATTTTATCACCGGGTTCCCGAAATATGTATCTGCTAGTCAATTCTGCCGAAGACGGGGACATTCCTGCTTTCTTGCTTTGATAAAGTGCTCGGAATATCATATAATAGGGGTAGCTCAGCAAAGTTGCCAAAATCCGCCAGAAGGAGAAGGGTTATGTTTGCACTTAATTTCCAGTGGCCAAATCATGAAGAGTTACTGCTTACCAGGAAGAAGAACTGTACTGTTCGTTTGGGAGATATCAGGGACGTCTATCCGGAAAACTCCATGGTCTGGATTACTTTCGGACAAAAGTTCAGTCCTAAGAAAAAACTGTATTTAGCAATTATCGACAAGGTGTATATCAAAAAGTTTTCCGACCTTACCGCCTATGATTTGGGCCATCAGAATCCCGAAATCAAATCGGTGGATGAGCTGATCAGCTATTTCGAAACAATTGACAAAAAAACCGTAGGACCTGATGATATTGTGACTGTGATTTATTTCTCAGAAATCAACGAATAGGCAAACCGTTGAAAAAGCCCGATCTGCTTTGCACCCGCAAAGGGCAGGCCGCAGTTCTAAGCGCTAAAGCGCAAGAACTGCGCACTTGCCGTTTCGGAAGCGCTCTAGCCGTACCAAAAAGTACTGTCGTCGAGCACTTCCGAAACGCCGACCCGCACAATTACCGTAAGACTATCGACAAATGACAATATACGCTGGGAAGACCATTTTAGTCAAAACGTAAGCCTCAGACTTTTTGAACGGTTTGCAGTCTTTCGAGCGATTTACAGGCCGCCAGGGCAGCAGGGAAAACCTGCTGCCCAATTTGTTCATAAAGCCCAATCACTCTTTTAAGTTTTGGTACTATGAACTATAATTAAAGCATGGCATCAAGCCGGCGGTTGACGTCCGGTTTGGCAGAGCAGCATAAAGGAGGGGTTTGGTGTATGTTTCCGGTAGGCGAAGTCATTCGGCCAGGCATGTATACCATCACCGGAAAAACGGTGGAAAAATCCGATACCGCCGAAAATTACGGCGGCGGCTCCCTCGGCAATCTGTTGGCGACCCCGGCGTTTGTGGGACTGATCATCAAAGCTGCGGTTGATACCATCGACCCTCTGCTGCCGGAAGGGCTTGTGTCGGTGGGACGGACGATGCAGTTTACCCACGATGCGCCCACCCTACTGAGTATGGAGATCAAAGTAAAAGCCGTGGTCAAAGCGGTCAACGGCAATCATGTGTTGTTTGACATCAGCGCTTTTGACGAGCGGGGTGAAGTCGGCCACGGTCAGCATGAACGGGCTGTCGTCCGCAGGGACGCTCTTCTCGAGAAGGCCAACGACCGGCTGATCGGAAAATAAAGCCGCGGTATCCCCGAAAAGTCGGGATGCAGCCAAGAACAGCAAAAAAAGGCAGCCTGCAGGAAACTACCTGTTTGGCTGCCTTTTTGCACAGGCCGTATGTTGGCGGCCTGAAATTGGTTCGGAATATCCGACTGCCGCCCGGTCAGTCGTTGAGACCGATATCGGCAATATATCTTTGCGCCACTTCCGGCGGCATGTCGTCATAGTCTTGATATGCCTCCACCGTCGAGCCGCTCACATAACCGAGTTCGAGCGCGTTTCGCTCCGCTTCCGCCCTGTACCAGACGGTGGTTATAGTCCGGCCGTCCTCCCTTACCGCCACCCTGATGATGGTTTCGCGGCCAATCCAGTAATAGTACCGCTCGCCATGATGATATCGCCAGTAAGAGTAGCGCCCGTGTTCATGGCGTATTGTCGCCAAAAAGCGCTCTCCGTCGTAATTTTCGTAGCTGACCCTGGACACCCGGTGATCGGCCCGGTCGGAATAATAGACCCGCATGTTCGAGATGCGGTGTTGCCCATACCAGTAATGATCATCCCGGTCGCGGTACCTGACCACGGTCTGGCCGCCATGCCCTTCATGACGCGCGTATTCCCGGTCATTGGCATGCCGCCGGTCGTGGTCGCGCCACTGGTCCCAGAAAGAATGCTCGTTTTGGAAAGCCAACGCCGTCGGACACCAAGTGATGATAAGCAGGGAAACCAGCAGCAGTCCGGTAAGCTTTTTCATTCCGATACCCCCTCACAGTCTGTTGACCAACCGGTCACCCAAGGGCAAAAAATGCCCCGTGAACCCCGCCTAGCCTACCCGTCAATTTTGCCAGGATATCCGGTCTCTTGGATTTATTTCCATAATATAAGAAGAATATGACAAAGCCGTGACAGGCCGATATCATACCGGAAGCGCTGCCGGCTTCATCTGATGGCATAAAAGCGGCTCCAGGACCATAGGTTAGTCAGAGAACATCCTGGGAGGGTGAACGATGACAGGCATCAGCCCCCAGCTCCGCTGCAGCGTTCCGGTGGGAATCATGGAGTGGGCGACAGGACCGGCGGCTGAAGCTATCCTGGCCGACCTCGCCGCGCCTGATATCAACCGGGCCCGGTTGGAAAAGATCACGGCATCCGGCGCCCGGCAGTTCCGGGCCGGTGCGGGTGCAATCAGCCTGCAGGCCTATCCGCTGTCCGGCACCTACCGACAGCATATTCAAGAATTCCAGACGGCCTACAAGAATATCGGCAACTATCTCAAAGACCCGGGCCAGGCGTTCGAATACGAGACCAGCGGCCAGGCCAGAACCACGCTCTTTTTCGACGGGGCGGCAAATCGCCTGGCCGCTTACGCCTCGCTCAAGTGCTCCTCACTGCGGGTGCAGGTGGACAGCCTGAACGCCGTCGTTTTACCGGCGGTCGAGCTTGTGATGCTGTGCGTCGATGACCGCTACCGCCGCAGGGGAGTCGGCGAAGCGGCCCTGTCGTATCTGATCCGGGGCCTGTATGAAGTAAAAAAGAGAGTCGGTGTGCGCCTTGTCACCCTATTTGCGGTGAAGGACGCGGTGGACTTTTACCGGCGGAAATTCGGCTTCAGCGAATTGTCACAGGGGCTGCAGATGTTCCTCGCGCCGGATTACGGCAGTTGCGTGCCGATGTATCTGGCGCTGCCGAGGGAACAAGTCCTTTGAACGTTGCTGACCATCGATATTTTATGGCTGCCCTCACCGCGAGACCGCAAAAGCGCCGGGCGGACGGAGCTGCAGATTAAAGCGCTGTAAGGCTTGCGGCTACGCTCCGCGTGCACCGTGGCCCACAGGCATCCATGCCTGAGGGCTCCTCGTGCAGCCATCCTTGGCTGCACGTGCGGCGATCTTGCCGCTTAAGCCAACAGCGCCTAAAATCTTCCGCAACGCCGCCGGACACTTTTGCGGCCCCGCTGGTCCGATGTCAGTTCGAAAAAGAACGATGTCAGTACTTGGGTACCATTTCAAAGCCCGGCCGAACGGCCGGGCTTTGCTGATAAATCCCTATTTCACACCAATGAGCTTGTTTACCATATATAGCAGAATCCGCGCTCCGCCTTCCAGGGCGGCGGGGTCAAACTTCATCTGTGGGTGATGCAGACCCGGGGTCAGATCGCAGCCCAGGCCGATATAGCCGACTTTCAGGGCCGGTTTGCTTTTGACGAAATAGTGGAAGTCTTCGCCCCCGGGAGTGACGATAGGCTCAAGCAGCCCTTGTGGTCCAAGAATGGCGGTGATGGCTTCCCTGGCCAGTTCAACGATGCCTTGATCGTACTCCGCCGCCGGAACGCCGCCTTTGATCTTTACGATGGCCTCGGCGCCCACGGTTGCCGCGCCCGCTTCCACCGCCCGGGTGGCTTTTTTGATCAGGTCCTCCATCAGGGAATTGTCCTGGGCCCGCAGATCCAGCGCCAGATAGGCATTGTCGGGAATGGCGTTCAGGGCCGCCGAGCCGGCCTGCAGTTTTGTGACTTTAACGGTGGCCGGGATGGTCGGGTTGCTGTGGATGGCGTTGACGGCGCCGACCACTGCCGCCGCGGCGTCGATGACGTTGACCCCCAGATGGGGCCGGGCGCCGTGAGCCGCCACTCCTTTCAGGACGCCTTCGAGGATGTAGCTGGCGCCATGGTAGAGGGCCGGTGTGGCCTGACCCAGTTTTGCCTCCTGACCCGGCCGCAGATGGATGCCGAGCAGCACGTCGACATCGTCCACCGCGCCGCCGGCGATCATTGACTGCGCGCCGTCCAATACCTCCTCGGCCGGCTGAAAGATAATCTTGAGCGTCCCGGAGGCTAGACCCAGCCGGGCCGCCTCCTCAGCGACGGTCAGCACCATGGCCGAGTGGGCGTCATGACCGCAGGAGTGGATCGCACACTCCTTACCGTCGACGGTGTGAGCCAGGGCGTCCATATCGGCCCTGAGAGCGACAACCGGCCCCGGTCCGCCGCTGGCCAGGGTGCCGATGACCCCGGTTGTGCCTCCCACCCCGGTCTGGACCTGATAGCCAGCCGCCTGGAGCCTGGCGGCAAGAAAAGCGGCGGTCTTCACTTCCTGAAAACCGACTTCGGGCGTTTCATGAAGCGCCGCCCAGGTATCCTTGATATGTGACAAAGCAGTCATGTTATTCCTCCTCAGACAAATATCCGCATAATCAGCATAGCCACAACGGCGTTGATAATGCTGATAGCGAAAAGCACAGGGTAAAAACGGGTTTTGACGCCGGCGGTACCCAGCATCCGGCCCATGTATTGAAGCTGGGCCCCCATAAGGAAAATTGCCGGCAGCAAAATGGTGAGATGCACTGCGGTAAGGGTGCCGGCGGCGTAGAGACTGGCGGCAACTCCCACGCCCCCGCCCATCGACAGCCAGGCCCCGGCCAGTACCATCACCGCAGCGCCGGGCAGGCCGAAGACTGCCATCACCGGAGCAAACAGACCGCCGAGAAGTTCCAGGGCTCCGGTGACCCGCAAGACCTGGATAAGAGCATAGGCCATCAGAACGTTGGGGATAATGCTGCTTACGCCGACGTTCCACCCTTTGCGGGCGCCTTCGACGAATACGTCGGCCAGGGATTTAGTCATCGATATCCCCCTTTACCGCCCAGGTAAGATACATCCGCATCAGGTTGGCCCCGAAAATCTTCAGCACAAACATCAGGGCCAAGGGCAGAATGATCGGCACGGTGATGAAAGCAAACAGCGCCGCTCCGCTGGAGAGATAGTTGGTTATGGTACCGCCGGCGGAAAACTGAAAGGCGGCAAAAATCGTCCGCTCGCGCTCGCTAAGATGCCCCTCTTCCCGCAGGGCGCGGGTCATGCCCCCGCCAGCGTCGGTGCTCTGCAGACTTGAAACCAGCGCCAGTCCGGCGATCCCCGGAATGCCCAGCAGCGGGCGAAGAAGGGGCGTAAGCAGCTTTTGGGCCGCGCGCAGGCCGCCCAGATGGTCAACGACTTCGACGATCCCCAGGGCCAGCATCACCACCGGAATCAGCCCCACGGCGAACATGAAGCCGTCCCGGGCCCCTTCACCGCCCAAACCGGCGTAAGTCGCCCTGGCGGCGTCCTTCATTGTGCCGAATTTGCCGCAGATAACATTGAAATCAAAAGCTGCAGGCCAGCCCTTCGCCCCGGCAAAAACGCCGGAGAAAAAGATGATGGCGAAAATAAGGGCGCCATACCCCACCCAAGAGACCTTTACCTGTTTTTCTTTGTCCATCGCCGTCCTCCTATCCCTTACTTGTTCATAACCTGGCCGTCATACCCGGCCAGGTTTCATTCACCGCCGCCGGCGTCGACCGCTTCTATCTCCCGGCGGATCTTTTCGCAGAGGATCTCATTGCCGGCGATGATCGAGATCCCGCGGTCCTCGCGGAAGTGAACGATCCGTCCTCCGGCTTCCTCCACCAAAAGCATACCTGCCGCGACATCCCAGGGCATCGTCTTCAGTTCCCAGTAGGCGTCAAACTTCCCGGCGGCGACGCAGGCCAGGTCATAGGCCGCAGAGCCTATCCGCCGGACGGCCCTGGCCTTCACGATGATCCGCCGGAAGTAGGTAATGTTGTTTGCGGGGTTATCGGCGATATCGTAAGGAAAGCCGGTGGCCAGCACGCTGTCGATAAGGTTTTGTTTGGCCGAGACCTGGAGTTTCCGGCCGTTGAGCCAGGCCCCCCGGCCGCGGATGGCGGTGAAAAGCTGGTTGACCACCGGGCAGTAAATCACTCCCAGCACGGTTTCGCCGCGATATTGAAGGGCGATGGACACGCAGAAGATCGGCAGCCCCTGGGCGTAGTTGGTGGTGCCGTCAAGCGGGTCGACGATCCACAGATAGTCGGAATCGGCCGGGTACCGGCCCGATTCCTCCGCCAGAATGCCGTGGGAAGGATACTGCTTTTGGATAAACCCGACAATCATCTGTTCGGATTTTTTGTCAATCTCGGTCACAAGGTCAATACTGCTGGACTTGGTATCAACCTCCAACCGAGCCGTGTCAAGATTCTCCTGCTGCATCGCGCCCACAGTCAGAACCAGTTCTGTTACTTTTTCCAGGACGTTTGCTAGATCGATCATAATACCTCCCTGACTGTAGTGAATGAAAGAATTCTTACCCTGTTCTCTGCCGCGTATCCCGGCCGTGGCGGCGTCAGCGCAGATAATCGACGGTGCCCGGACAACGAGGGGCTGCGGCAGCCGCGGAATCCTTATACCCTAGGCTTACCGCAAACAGCGGCTTATACCCCTTGGGGACAGGCAATTTTGCTATTTCTTCCGGCAGCGTGAAAAAGAAATTGATGATCCCGATCCAGCAACTGCCGATATTCAGGCTTTCAGCCATCAGCAGCATGTTCTGAATCGCGGCCGAGCAGTCGGTCAGCGGTGTGTAGGAGGCCCCCGTCGCCGCCAGCGGGACAGGTGAAGTTGCTGCCGAATCCCCGGAAACGATGATCACCGTGGGAGCGTGATGAAAAATGTGGTAGCGGGGATTCTCAGACCGTTCTGCCAGGTGTTTTTCGGTCGCTTTGGCCAGTTCCTGTTTGGTGCGGTCATTGATGGCGTCGAGCGCAGCCTGATTTTGCACGACAAGGAAATGCCAGGGCTGGCAGTTATGCCCGCTCGGAGCGTAGGTCCCGGCCTCCAGAATCGCTTCCAGTTCGTCCTGCCTGATCTGCTCGGGTTTGAATTTCCGGGTGCTTCGCCTGCTTTTGATGGTCTCCAGCACAACATTCATGATATCGCCCTCCTTATTGCAGCCCTTTGGGGCCGGCTATCGCGGTCAGATTAAAAATTAATCTTCGACACATCCTGCTCAATCCCTTGTAAAATTTTCCCGAGAGTCCAGGCAACGAATGCAAGAAAAAAGAAGCGGGGATATCCCGCTCCTGAATATGTCCGCACGGCCGTTCAACAGGCTAAATTACTGGATAAACGCCTTGTCATTGCCGCCAGCCTGCGGCGGGGTGAAGACCGAATAAACATATAGATCCTCGTTGCCTACAACCCGTGTGGCGTGAATTACGCCGCGGGGGTTGATATGGAGGTCGCCGGCTTTGACCGGGACCCATTTGCCGTCGATGTACATTTCGCCTTTGCCTTTATAGACAAAAACAATTTCATCAGCCGACTGGTGATAGTGCAGCCCGATGAGCGGGCCATGATTGGTCACGACCACGATCTGACTGCGGGGGGATTCAAACACCACATCGCCCCGGGTCGGATCGCCGGCTTTCAGGGGATGGCTGGTATAGAACTCAGGAAGACTGATTACTTGCCCTTTGTCGTACTTGGTGTCAATCAGCGAAGGAGAACCGATGACGTCGCCCGGCTTGGCCAGAACGCCCTCCGAGCCGATGAAGGCTTTGTCATTGCCACCGGCCTGGGGTGGAGTAAAGATCGAGAAGACCTGCATATCTTCCTTACCGACAACCCGGGTGGCGTGAATTACGCCGCGGGGGTTGAAATGAAGGTCGCCGGCTTTGACCGGGATCCATTTACCGTTGATGTACATTTCGCCCTGTCCTTTATGAACATAGACGATTTCATCAGCTGACTGATGGTAGTGCAGGCCGATGAGCGGACCGTGATTGGTCACAAGCACGACCTGGCAGCGGGGCGATTCGTAGACCACGTCGCCGCGGGTCGGGTCACCGGCTTTCAAGGGATGTTCGGCGTAGAACTTATCGAGACTGATGACCATGCCTTTTTCGAACTTGGTGTCGAGCAGAGACTGGTCTCCGACCACATCGCCGGGAGACGCCGCCAGGGCCGACGCACTCAGTACCGCAAGACAGAACAGAGTCGCCAACAAAACACGCTTCACTCTTTCAAACCCCTCTCACTCATGATCCCGTACGAACATATCCTCCCCTTATCTTTAGACCCATCATTCCTCAGGGCCGTAGCGGGACGCGGATCAGCGGCCCATCCAGCCTCCGTCGACGACAATGGTATGACCCTGCAGATAGTCGGAGGCCTCTGACGCCAGGTAAACCGCGGCGCCTTTCATGTCCTCCGGTGTTCCCCAGCGTCCTGAGGGAATACGGGCCAGTATCGCCGGGGCCCGTTCGGCGCTCTTTTGCAGGGCTTCGGTCAACTCGGTGGCCATGTAGCCTGGGGCGATGGCGTTGACGTTGATGTTCAGCGGGGCCCATTCGTTGGCCAGGGCTTTGGTGAGTCCCAACACCGCCGACTTGCTGGAAGTGTAGGAAGGCACGATGATGCCGCCCTGAAAAGAGAGCAGCGAAGCGATATTGATGATTTTGCCCTTGCCTTGTTTGGCCATTTCCTTGGCCACCGCCTGGCAGAGGAAAAACAGCGTCTTCTGGTTGATGTTGATGACTTCATCCCAGTCCTTTTCGGAAAACTCAAGAGCCGGCGCCCGCCGGATAATCCCGGCGCAGTTCACCAAAATGTCGATTTTGCCGAATTCAGCCAGGGTTTTGCTGATAATTTCGGGAATCGGCTTGATGCTGGTCAGGTCGGCCTGAATGGCGATGCTCCTCTTCCCCAGAGCTCTGATCTTGTCGGCGGCTTCGTTTACCTTGCTGCTGGTGGCGACCACCACGACATCGGCCCCGGCCTCAGCCAGCCCCAGCGCCATGCCTTCCCCCAGCCCCCGGCTGCCGCCGGTGACAATCGCGGTTTTTCCTTGCAGTGAGAATTTGTCGAGAATCATATTTACCCCTCCGTTATAACGTAATAACCACTTTGCAGGTTTTTTCCGGTTCTTTGTTCAGCAGGTCAAAAGCTTTTTGCAGCTCTGCCAGCTTGAACTCATGGGAAACCAGCGGCCCGGTCTTCACTTCGCCGGCGGCGATCCAGCGGACAACCTCCGGCATCTTGCCGGCATTCATGCGCGAGCCGAGGATATCGAGTTCCTTGCGGGTAATCGGCAATTCAGGCACCTGAGCGGGAGTCGGATTGAAGCCGATGATGACAATCCGTCCGGCCGGGGCGGTCATTTCCACAGCCTGCTCAAAAAGGCCCGGCAGGCCGACGGCGTCGATGGCCACATCCACCCCGTAGCCGCCGGTAAAATCATTCACGGCCTGGGCAAGATCCTGCTGCGAAGTGTTGACAGTCATGTCGGCGTCCAGTTGCCTGGCGAGAGCCAGTCTGCTTTCGGCGAGATCGGTAATGAGCACTTTGGCTCCCAGTCGTTTGGCGGCCTGAAGAATAACCAGGCCGATGGGGCCAGCGCCCATGACCAGCACCTTGTCGCCTGCAGCCACCCGGCCTCGGGCGACCACCTGAGCGCCAATGGTGTAAGGTTCGGCCAGGACCGCATCCCGCCAGGGGAGATCAGACGGCAGGAGATGAACACTCGGCTCGGGGAAAACGATAAATTCGGCCAGGCCGCCTTCGCAGGCGACACCGATGCATTTCACGTCCCGGCAAATGTTGTGACGGCCTGCGCGGCAGGCGGGACACTGGCCGCAGCTTACGACCGGATCCACCACCACATGATCGCCGACAGCGATGGTGGTAACGGCACTGCCGACCGCGACCGCCTCACCGACGACCTCGTGGCCGATAACCCGGGGGAAGACGACGGTGGCCAGTTTCCCGTGGTAAGCGTGCAGATCGCTGCCGCAGATTCCCACAGCCTTCACCTTGATGAGCACACTGTCGGCGCCGGCCAGCGCAGGCACCGGTTTTTCCACGAGCCGCAAATCGTGCGGCCCGTATAGTACTGCAACTTTCATTCGTAATCAGTTCCTTTCAACTTGGATGCGTTTTATTTAACCATCCCGAGGGCGGCGGGCAAGATCTGCACAATCCAGGGACAGGCCGTCACAATGGCGAGAACGACCAGGTTGGCCAGGGCGAACGGCCAGACGGCCTTGGTGACGTCTTCAAGGGTAATATTGGTGATGGCTGAGGAAACGAACAGACAGATGCCGATCGGCGGCAGGATCATTCCCAGCGCCGAATTGATGGCGACAATAATTCCGAAATGGATCGGATCAACCCCTGCCGCCAGCATGGCCGGCAGCAAGATCGGAATGACGACAAGAATGGACGTGCCGGTCTCCAGGACGGTGTGAATGGCGATCAGGAACAGGTTGACAATGACCAATATCCAGAAGGGGTCTTTGGTTATGCTGAACAGACCGGCGGCGATCTCCTGGGGTATCTGCTGCGAGGCCAGATACCAACCCAGCAGCATGCCGGACGAGGCGATGAACATGACCCGGGCTGTATTGACGGCACCGATGGTGATAACCTCAGGAATCTGTTTGATGGAAAGTTCCCGGTAAAAAAAGATGCTGACAACCAGGCTGTAGACCACCGCCACTACCCCGGCCTCGGTGGCGGTGAAAATCCCGCCCAGGATACCGCCGAGGATAATGATCGGCGCCAACAGCGCCCAGATCGAATGAAGGAACGCCTTACCCAGTGCTTTCATTCCCACCCATGGTTCAGCCGGATAATTGCGCCTGCGGGCGATGATCAGCCCGGTGAGAGCGAAAGAACCGGCAACAAGGAACCCCGGTATAAACGAAGCCATAAACAGGTGGGCGACCGATACATTGGCCACAAAGGCAAAGAGCAGCATCCCCGAGCTTGGCGGGAACTGGACCCCCAGCGACCCTGCCGCAGCCTGCAGGGCGGTGACAAAGTTTTTCTCGTAGCCGCGTTTAACCATCCCCGGCAGCATGACATTGCCGATGGCCGCCGTGTCGGAAGCCGCCGAGCCGGACATATCGGCAAAAATGATGCTGGCGAGCACGTTGGCCGGAATCAGCCCGACGCGGATCCACCCCACCAGGGCGCTGGCGAAGTTGACCAGCCTGAGGGCAATCCCGCCGGCGTGCATGATGGCCCCGGCCAGCATGAAGAAAGGCACGGCCATCAAGGTAAACGAGTCAAGGCCGACAAACATCCGCTGGGGAATGACCATCAGCGGAAAGTCACCCAGCGACGAAAAGGCCACCACCGTCAGCAGGGCCAGAGCGATGGCAATAGGAACCCCCAGGGCAAAGAACAACAGCAACAAAACAATCAGCACATAGTTAAGGCCGGGTATCGGCTGGCTGACCAGAAAGGACACTCCGACCGCGATGGCCACGATTACCGCCAGTCCCCGGACCGGACTGCCGAGCTTCTCCTTCGATTCTGCGGCCGCCAGGTAGAGAATATGGATCAGCATGAACAGGCAGCCAATGGGCAGAGCCGCGTAGGCCCAGGCGATGGTGAAGTCCAGACCCGGACTTTTGTCCGGCAGGGCAGCCAGGGTCAGTTTGGTCCCCTGAACGATCACCTGATAACAAAAAACCAGCGACAGTCCGTGAGTAATCAGATAAAGGTAGGGCCGGACCACGGCCGGGAAAAGCTTCAGCCCCAGCGTAATATTCGGCAGCGAATTGTGGCGCAGAGCCACCGACGCCCCGAGAAACGTGGTCCACATGAAGGCATACCGCGCCAACTCTTCCGACCAGGAGAGCGGCATTTTCAATACGTAGCGAAAAATAACCTGCAAGAATACCGCGGTCACCATGGTAAAAGCGGCTGCGATGAGGAGGCCCGTTGCCGCCTTGTTGATCCGGTCACTCACGGCACGCAGAATGTCAGTAATGCTCATTAAACCCTCCGTGTATTAAGGCGGCGATAAGATTGGGAGTACCAATCTTATCGCCACAACCCATGCTATTTGCTGCGAAGTTTATCGATATCATCCAGCAGTTGCTTGCCGACCACGTCTTCGACCGTTTTCCAGATCGGCTTGGCTCTCTCGTAGAAGGGCGTCGTATCAACCGTATTGAATTTCATGCCGGCTGCGGTGAGTTTGTCGACATTCTCTTTCTCGTTTTTGTTGAAAATTTCGCTTTCATCTTTCTGCGACTCAGCGCCAACCTCCATCAGGAGCTTCGAGACTTCAGGCGGCAGTTTTTCGTAGGTCTTGAGGCTCATCAGCATGATGTTGGGAGCCGCGAAGTGGTTGGTGTAGGAGAAGAACGGGGCCACCTCGTTCATTTTGAAAGCCACAACGGTCGCCGGGTTGTTCTCCCAGCCGTCAAGGACGCCGGACTGCAGTGCGTTGTAAACCGCGCCCTGATCCATCGGCGTGGCGATGGCGCCCATGGCGTTAATGGCGTCAACCATGACTTTGGACGGCATGGTACGGATTTTCAGGCCATGGAGATCTTCCGGAGTGCTGACAGGTTTCTTGGCGGTTATGCTGCGGAAACCGCTCCACTGGTAAGCCATGCCCTTCAGGCCGCTCTTTTCCAGTTCCTTGAAAAGATCCTGGCCGATGGGGCCATTGACTACTTTATACATGTGCTCTTCCGACTGGAAGATATAAGGCAGACTGAAAACCTGCCAACGGGGAGCGAAGCTGACCATCAGGGCCGCGTTTACATTGGCCATGTCGATGGTACCCATCTTCATTCCTTCCACAAGGTCGCGTTCCTGACCCAGGGTTCCGTTGTTGAATACAGTGATCTCGATTTCGCCTTTGCTTCTTTCTTTGACCTTCTTGGCATACACCAGGGCGGCGGCTGCCACCGGATGCGCCTCAGGCAGCTGGGTGGCCAGTCTCAGCTTATACTTGGGACCCTCCGGCTGGGCCGCCGGTTTTTGCTGTCCACAGCCGACCAATAGCGCCATGGCCGCGAATACCACCAAAAGAACAATTGCCAATACCTTTGTTTTTCCCGACATTTTCACGCTAACAAAACCCCCTCACATTTTTTCACAGCAGTTCCTCCAGGCTTACTCTGTCGTCACCTCCGCTTAGATTCAGGATTACAGACCACCCAACGATTTTGACAGCAACTTGGTCGCTTCCAGCAGCCATGGCACTATGCGGGTTTGCGCCAACGGCCGCGATATCCGTGAAGTAGGCCCGGAAACACTGATAGCGGCGACAACCTGACCGAAGCGCCCGTAGACGGGAGCTCCGACACAAAAACAGTCTTCACCGCTCTCCCTGTCGTCGATGGCGTACCCTTGCCGCCGTACTTCCTCCATTTCGCGGAGGTAGGCCTCAGGTGAAAGGATGGTGTACGGCGTTCTTGGTTCAAGGCTTTCTTCGGCCAGAATCTGGCTGATTTCAGCATCACTGTGCCTTAGCAGCAGCGCCTTGCCCAGTGAAGTGCAGTGCACGGCGTTGGTCCCGCCGATTTGGGCGACCAGCCTGATGGCATGGGGACTGTCGATGGAGTCCACATAAAGCACCCGGTTCTTCTGCAGCACACCCAGATGGACCGACTCGGCGGTAAATTCGTTCAGCTTGACAATATAGGGCCGAGACAGGCGTTTGATCTCAAAGCCCTTTTCGGCCCGCTGCCCGAGCAGAAGCAGATTCAGCCCCAGGCGATAGCCGCCGTCGGCGCCGCAGGATACCAGCCCCCGCGCTTCGAGATTGGTCAGCAGGCGGTACACCGTAGACTTCGGCAAACCGACCTGTTCGGTAATCCTTTTGAGGCTGACCGGACCGGAGTCGGCGCCGATAATCTCCAGAATATCGATTGCTCTTTGCAGCACTTGCACTTTTAAAATGTTTTGTCGCATTATTTCGCCCTTTGTCCCACATCGTGAAACTCAAATTTCGTTATAATGGAAATTTGGCGCATTTTTCGCAAAATTCCTGCTAAGTATCAGCTGGGCGGGATAATAATTCACGATGTGAAACGGAGTCTGCTAGTTGCTTTCGCCGCAGGACTTGCGGACAACAAGCTCCGGCTCGAACACAATGAGAGACGCTTTTCCGGACCGACCCCGGCTCTTGGCCCTTTTTATCAACAGGGTGGCCGCTTTCCAGCCGATCTGATAGGTGGGCTGACGGATGACAGTAACCGGCGGCTCGATCAATTCAGCCCAGTCCCAGTCGTCAAAGCCCAATACTGCGATGTCGCTGGGAATATTGACCCGCATCAGCCGCAAGGCTTTGATCACCGCCATGGTCATGAGATTGTTCATGCCGAAGATCGCCTGAGGCTTGGCGACGCCCGACAACAAGACCTTCAGTTTCTCTGTGACGCTGCCGACGTCGGGGGCGGTTTCCACCAACATTTCGGGAGAAAAGGGAATACCCTGGGCCGCCAGAGCCTGCCGGTAGCCTTGAACCCTTTCCCGGCGCGGGCTGATGTTCTCGTGGGGCAAGGTGAACATCGCGATGCGCGAATAGCCCTGCCGGACCAGATGCTCGATGGCCAGCGCCGCGCCTTTCACGTTGTCCACCGCCACTGTATCGATATTGATTTCCGGCACCTTGCGGTCGATGAGCACCACCGGCAGCTTTTGATTCACCGCCAGCACAATGTCGTTGTTGTGGCCGGTGGTATTGATGATCAGCCCATCGATCTGCTTGTCGGTGAGCATGGCGATATACTCTTTTTCTTTGACAGGGTCGTCATCGGCGTTGCACAAAATGAGATTGAAGCCGGACTTTTTGCAGTAGTCCTCAATACCCCGGATGATGCTTGTGGAAAAAGGGTTGAGGATGTTGGCGACAATGGCCCCCACGGTATGGGTCTTTTTCTGCTTCAGGCTGCGGGCCACGGCGTTGGGTCGATAGTCCAGCTCGGCGATAACCTGGGTGATTTTCTCCCTGGTTTGACTGCTCATATTCTCATAACGCTGATTGAGATAACGGGATATGGTGCTTTTGGAAACTCCCGCCCGCCTGGCGACGTCATTGATGGTGATCGGCATGCTACTCTCCTGTCACGGCGTTGGTCAAGACCCCGATCTGCGGGCTGCGAACCTCGATAGTGTCGCCCCGGGCAAATTCGCTGCCTCCATAGGGCGTGCCGGACAGGATTACATCTCCCGCTTCAAGAGTCATCAGGCGGGAAATATCGGCAATCAGTTCAGCGATGCTGAAGATCATATCCGAGGTATTGCCGTTTTGTCTTTCCTCGCCGTTGATGGTCAGCGACAGGTCGATGTTGGCGGGATCAAGCCCGGATACCAGCCACGGGCCCAACGGCGTAAATGTGTCGAAAGCCTTGCCGCGAGTCCAGGGCTGGCCCTTGATCATGTGATCCCTGGCGGTGACGTCGTTGGCCAGGGTAAAGCCGAAAATATAGTCGGACGCCTTATCGGCGGGAATGTTTTTCCCTTTTTTGCCGATGATCACCGCTATCTCGCCTTCAAACACCGGCTGCTTCACCGCGTCAGGGAGAACGATGGCCTGACCGGTGCCGATGACGCAGGAGGGAGGTTTCATAAACAGGATAGGCATGGCCGGAAATTCCACTCCGCGGGCCTTGGCCACGGCTTTGTAATTAAGGCCGGCGCCGATAATTTTGGACGGTACCACCGGGGCCAGCAGCCGGACCTCCGCCAGAGCGAAGGTCTGGCCTGTAAGCCGGTAAGTACCGAAAATGTCGCCTTCAACGACTTTTACCTGGGAGCCTTCAACAAGGCCCCCATGGACTTTGCCGCCGGCGGTAAATCTTGCGAATTTCATATCAACAGCCTCCAAATAGCTTTATCCTCGCCACCGGGCGCGATTAGCGCTGAACCCGGCCGGACCCGTCACCAACCATGAGGGTTTTGACTTCGCTCACCGTGACATGATTGTGATCGCCTTCGACGGAATGTTTGAGGCAGGACGCCGCGACAGCGAACTCCAGCGTATCCTGATTGCTCATTCCGCTGAGAAGCCCGTAGATCAGGCCGGCGCCAAAGGAATCTCCCCCGCCGACCCGGTCGACGATATGGACAGCGTAATTGCGGGAAAAATAGTATTCGTCGTCTTTATACAGCATAGCGGCCCAATTGTTGTCAGAGGCCGATATGCTGCCCCGCAGCGTAATCGCCACCGCTTTGAAGCCGAACCGTTCTTTAAGCTGGGCAGCCACAGCCTTGTAGCCGTCATGGCTGAGCTTGCCGCCGGTGATGTCGCTGCCGGCCGCCTTGATGCCGAAAACCTTTTCGGCGTCCTCTTCGTTGGCGATGCAGACATCAACGTAGGGCATGAAGGTACCCATGACTTTGCCGGCCTTTTCACTGGTCCACAGGTTCTTGCGGAAGTTGAGATCGCAGCTGACCGTCAGGCCGGCCGCTTTGGCCGCCTTGCAGGCCTCCAGCACGGCTTCGGCGACGCTGTCGCCAAGGGCCGAGGTAATGCCGGTGAAATGGAACCACTCGGCGCCGGCGAAGATTTCCGCCCAGTTGAAGTCTTCCTTCCCGGCCTGGCCGATGGACGAGTACTTGCGGTCATAAACCACTTTCGAAGGGCGCTGGGAGGCTCCCTTCTCAAGATAATAGATGCCCAGCCGCTCTCCCCCCCTGAGCATATACCGGGTGTCGACGCCATAGCGGCGCATTTCATTGACAGCCGCCTGGCCGATGGGATTGTCGGGCACCTTGGTGGCAAACACGGCGTTCAGGCCGAAATTGGCCAGCGACACGGCGACATTGGCCTCTCCGCCGCCGTAAACGACATCAAAGCCCTGAGCCTGCTCAAACCGAAAGAAACCAGGCGGCGAAAGACGCAGCATGATTTCACCGAAACAGACGATTTTCTTGCTCATATTTTCCGTCCTCCTAAATTCCTATTTGCCGCGGGCTTCCCGGATCTTGGCAATAAACTGTTTGGCAATTTCGGTGATCGAATCATAGTCGCCCTTTTTTGCCCCGCCGGTAAGGTTTCCGCCGGCGCCGACGGCCACGCAGCCGGCCTTGATCCAGTCAGCCACGTTGTCCAGACCGACTCCGCCGGTAGGCATCAGCGGAGCCTGCGGCAAGGGCCCTTTCACCGCTTTGACGAAGGTCGCCCCCAGCGACTCTCCCGGGAAAACTTTGACAATGTCGGCCCCCAGCTCCATGGCTTCGACGATTTCCTTGATGGTGGCCGCTCCGGGCATGATCGGAATCTGATAACGGTTGCACAGTTTGATGGTCTCGACATTGATGCTGGGACTGACCACGTATTGCGCCCCCGCCAAAATAGCGATCCTGGCTGTTTCCGAATCAAGGACGGTTCCCGCCCCGATGATGATTTCACCTGACGAATAGGTTGCGGCCAGTTCCTTGATCACTTCGGCGGCACCGGGCACGGTAAAGGTTATTTCAATAGCCGCGACGCCCCCCTTGATGCAAGCATCGGTAATCTTTTTCGCCTGATCGGATGATTCGGCCCTTACAACGGCTACGAGGCCTTTGTCGACGATTTTCTGCAGCACTTCGAGTTTCGGTATCACAATGATCACTCCTCAAATTTTTAGTGAAACGGTTTAGGAAACCGGTTTCCAAATAAAAAATATTAGCCGGCCCGGTCCGATATTCCTGCCGTTGACATTAAGTTTCGGCAGCTGCAGCGAAAAAAATTCCACCTGGTGAAACTTCCGGCAGACCCTATGGAATAGCGGCTCAATACAATGCTAAAGAGGAAAACGAACCTGGCGGAAAGAAGGTATTTAATAAGTAATATACAGGTTCGCAGGCACAGGCGACTTTGCCGGGAGGTGCAGCTATGAGCAGCATCAGAAAAATCGTTTTCACCGGGCTGGCACTGGCGACAGTGGCTCTGTTGGCTGTGCTGACTGTCCCCGCCGACAGCGGCTTCCGGGAAGTCTACCGCGACGACCGGACGGTTTGGTCTTTCAGCCCGGTGACGGTGGTGCTGAAAAACGACGCCGCAGGTTGTGACCCCTACTATGAACTGTGGCTCAAAATGACCGACCGCGACCGGGGCTACTATGACCAGACCCGGGTTCTGCTGAAAAAAGACAACCGGGAATACAAATTCACCGACAGCATCGGCTACGACCCCGCCGGCCGGGTCGCCGAGGCCTGAGGGATCGAAGACGATGAGGTCTCGTGGAGACCTGTGGAACAAGACAGCCGGGAAGCGCATTTGTATGACGCGGTGCTGGATTATCAGAACCAACCCCGCTGGCTGAAGGCGCTGGCAAGCTGGCGCAGCCGGCTTCTGCCCCAATCGCTGTAAGAAAAGCGCATATTTCAGTGTAAACAAGAAAACAACCGGGTATTGAACTTCACCCGGTTGTTCTCATATCAGGCAACTTACTGCCCCAGAGCCGTCAGGCACTGGGGGCAGAGATTTTTTCCCTTGAAATTGGCGGTGACGTCGTTGCTGCCGCATAAAATGCAGGCCGGGTGATATTTGCGGAGAATGATGCAATCATTTTCGGTGAAAATTTCCAGGCCGTCCTTAAATTCAATTTCAAGACTGCGCCGTAGTTCAACAGGTATTACCAACCTGCCGAGGTCATCCAGTTTTCTCACGATGCCAATCGATTTAACTGACAAGATCGTTGTTCCCCCCCCTTTTGTCTTTAAGCAATATAGTATTAGCACATGTATTATATTGCGTGGCTTTTTCCCAAATCCTTCAACAATCACATTTTTTACAGCTGACCACAGGTTCTGACAAAGCTTCACAATAATGCTATTTGGATGATATTAAACGCCGCAGAACCATTTTGCTGTTTTTTTTCAACAGGACAGACAATTATTGCCGAGTATTGCCGGTACATTTTACGGGGAAATTAATAGTGGTTCCGATGTTAAACCAAAGGAGGGATTTTGAATGGCACGTTCGAGAAAACCGGTTACTCCCCAAGCTGAAAACGCCCTTGACCAGATGAAATTTGAAATCGCATCCGAACTCGGCATCGCTAACCAGGTCCGCTCCCAGGGATGGAACACCATGACCAGCGCTGACTGCGGCCGCGTCGGCGGTCACATGGTCCGCAAGATGATCGAGCAGTATGAAAGCACCATGAGCTAGTGACTCCTGAAAAGAGGCCACGCAACCGCGTGGCCTCTTTTTTGTCTTCTCTGTTCCGGAGTGCGGCCCCAAAGTCCGCTTACCCCGTTATCTCCGGCGTGGCAAAAAAATCGTTCTGCAGACACCACATGGCATAAAAAAGGCCTTTCTTCGCCAGCAGTTCGCTTTGCCGGCCCCGTTCCGCCACCTGTCCCCGGTCCAGCACCAGAATTTCGTCCATGTTCTCCAGACCGACCAGGCGATGAGTGATGAGAATGGTCGTTTTGCCTGGCGTGATTCGCCCGATGGCGTCTAGGACAATGCGCTCGGTAACCGCGTCGAGCCCCGCGGTCGGCTCATCGAAAATCAAAATCGGCGGGTCCTTGAGAAAGAGCCGGGCAATGGCCAGCCTGCGCCGCTCACCGCCGGACAAGCCGTAGCCGTTGCCGCCTACCGGGGTATCCAACCCCCGGGGCAAAGACCGAATCACGTCGCCAAGGGCCGCTTTTTCGGCTGCGGCGACGACCTGCGGCCCGGCGGCCTCCGGCCGGGCCAGGCGGATGTTGTCGCCAAGGCTGGCAGCAAATACATAATCCTGCTGTCGGGCAACCCCGATCAGATCCCGCAGGGACCGGGTGTCATACTCTTTGATGTCCCGGCCGCCCAGCCGGATACAACCTGTTTCGTAGTCCCAGAATCTGAGCAGCAGCGACACCAGGGTGCTTTTTCCGGCGCCGCTGGGACCGACCACCGCCAGACGCCCGCCGGCAGGCAGCCGGAAGGATACGTCGTCAAGAACCGGCGGCCCCTGCCGGTGATAGCAAAAACGCAGATTCCGGACTTCAAGGTCCGTCACCCCTGAGGGAGTCGTCGCCGTCCCGGTCTCCAGGATCGCCGGCTTGCGGTCAAGCAGGACGAACAACCGTCCGGCGGCGGAAAAGCTTTCTTCCCAGTAGCGGTAGGCAGACCCGAGGGGCAGAACCGCCTCAAAGGCGCTCTGGATCCCAAGGGCCAGGGCGGCCAGATACACACCGTCCAGAGCGCCGCTTTTTATCATTGGAACAGCGACAATCACCGCAGCAGCCATGGTCAGATTCATGATCAAATTGCCCGCGGCGTCGGCGATTCCGGCCAGAAAGGCGCTGCGGCCCTGCCAGCGCCTGAAGGAGGCGTCGGCTGACGCCGCCTGTCCTGCCTGGCGGGAAGCCTCCGGCGGGGCGGCGGCCAAATCGCGCAGGCCTTGAAGAGCGTCGGCAAAAACCACCGACAACCGCGCTCTGGCCTCAAGCAGCCTGCAGCCAACGTTTCGCCCGGCCAGGCCCAGACAGACCGGCAACACCACTCCCCCGCACAGGAAACCTGCCGCGAGCAGGCCGACAAAAGCAGCGCCGAAACCCCAGAGAAACCCCGCCATTCCGATCAGCGCCAACAGCGCCACAGTTGGCGGCAGCAGCGCCCGCAGGTAAAAATACTGAAGGGTCTCGACATCGTTTACAATCCTGCTGAAAAGGTCGCCGCCGCGAAACTCGGCCAGACCGGCCGGCACCAAGGGTTCCAGGGCCTGGTAGCACCATACCCGCACCCGGCTGAGCAGCCGGAAGGTGGCGTCATGGGCCACATAACGCTCCAGATACCGGAACACGGCCCGGGCCAGCCCAAAAAACCGCACCCCGACGATGGACGGCGAGAGCGCCGCGAGGGGCGGATGCAGAGCCGCCGCCGCGATCAGAAAGGCCGCGGCGGCCATCAGTCCGACGTTGGCGGCTATGGTGAGGAGGGCCAGCAGGGAAGCTGCCAGCATCCACCGCCAGGCCGGGGCGATCATGGTGATGAGGCGCCGAAAGGTCTTCATGACAGCCCCCGGTACGCGGTTACCAACCGGCGGTACAGGCCGTCGGCAGCCACCAGTTCATCATGCCTGCCGGCTTGGACGATGGCTCCCTCATCGACCACCAGGATTCTGTCGGCCTCACAGGCGGTACTGAGCCGGTGGGCAATAACAAGGACCGTCCGGCCGGCCATCAGCTTGCTGAGCGCCTCCCGCACCACGGCCTCGCTTTGCGGATCAAGGCCTGTTGCCGCTTCGTCGAGAATAAGGAGCGGCGCCTTTTTGTAAAACGCCCGGGCAATAGCGATCCTTTGGCCTTCACCGCCGCTCAGACCCTGGCCGCCTTCGCCGATCACCGTGTCGTAGCCCTGGGCCAGCCTGCTGATGAATTCATGGGCGCCGGCGGCCCGGGCGGCTTCCTCCACCTCTGCCGGCGAACCCGGCAGGCTGAAGCGGATATTGTCGGCCACCGTGCCGTGAAACAGACGGGGCTGCTGGGGAAGATAAGCTACATGGCCCAGCCAGTCGGCCCGGGTAATTGTGGAAAGATCGCGGCCATTGACGGTGATTACGCCGGCGGTGGGCCGGATAAAGTCTAGCAGCAGATCGACCAGCGTGGTTTTGCCGGCTCCGCTGGGTCCTACCAGCGCCAGGCGCTCTCCCGGAGCGATGCCGAAGGATACGGAGCGCAGCAGCGGGCGCTCATCGTAGGCGAAAGAGACTTTGTCGAAGGTCACTTTGATCCGGTTCTGTCCAACGAACGGTTCGCCGCCTTCGGCTGCAGGAGCAGGCACAGCCAGCGCCAGCAACCGGAAAATCCGTCCGGCGGCGGTCTGCCCCGCCAGTCCGGCGTGAAAGCGGCTGCCCAAAAGACGCAGCGGCAGGTAGTATTCCGGCGCCAGCAAAAGCACGAAAAAAGCCTGTCGGAAAGCGAGATGGCCGTAGAGCAGCTTCAGACCGACGGTGACGGCCGCCAGAGCGGTGCTCAGCGTAGCCAGCAGTTCCAGGGTGAAGGCCGACAAAAACGCCACCTTCAGTACGCCGAGGGTGGAGTCCCGGAATTCGTCGCTCAGGCGGGCGATAACCGCCTGCTGCTCCTTGCTGCGGTTGAATATTTTCAGGGTCGTCAGGCCCTGAAGAACATCGAAGAAGTGGGCACTCAGCCTGCTGAGCAGCCCCCACTGCCGCTCTTCGAGCCGGCTGGCCCAGCGGCCGATCAGGACCATGAATACCGGTATCAGCGGCGCGGTGACAAGCAAAATAAGGCCGGCGGCCAAGTCGAGGGGAAAGACCACGACCAGAATGACCGGCGGAATCAGCGCCGCCGAAGCCAGCTGCGGCAGATATTTGGCGCAATAGGCGTCAACTCGTTCGACTCCGTCGACCAGGGTATTGACCAGTTCCCCGCTGCTTTCCCGGTCCACTGTCGCCGGCCCCAGCGCGAACAGCCGCGCCAGCAGCCGGGCGCGCAGATCGGTCTTGATATTTGCGGCCAGGCGGAACCCGAGCATTTCCTGGCCCCAGATGAAAAGAGCCCGCGCCACGATGGCGGCAAAAAGCGCCCCCAGCCCGGACTGAAGCTCGACGATACCGAGCCCGCCGAGGAAGGCACCGTCGATGATGCCGGCCAGATAGTACGCCTGAATGATCGCCGCGGCTCCCCCCGCCAAAGCGGTGGCAATCAGCAGGCCGAACAGCAGCCGATTTTTGCGGACTTCTCCCATCAAAGCAGAACTGAACATGACCCCTCCACGCAGGACAAGCTGCCGAAACCATTGT
This sequence comes from Negativicutes bacterium, assembly GCA_031292015.1. Next base: position 37,537 of record JARLHY010000011.1, read on the forward strand.
CGGTTTCGGCAGCCGTATTGTCAGGCACCATTAGTATTCGAGCTGTTTTCCGGTTACCCGCCAGCGGAAAATCCAGTAGGTCCAGGCCTGGTAAGCCAGAATTACCGGCACCAGCGTAAGGGCCGCTATGGTCATAATTTTCAGGGTGTAAGGACTGGAAGAGGAATTCTGGATGGTCAGGCTCCAGGCCGGATTCAGACTGGAAACCATCAGGCGCGGAAACAACCCCCAGAAAAAAGCGACGGTTGTCAGCAGGATGGTCAGCCCGCTGGCAATGAAAGCCCAGCCCAAGCGGCTGCGAAGCACCAGGAGATAGGAAATCACGAAAGCCGCCACAGCCAGCCACAGGGATACTCCCGCGCCGGCGCTGCGGAACAGGTCGGTGTTGGTATAGGTGAGCCCGACAAGAATCAGGCAGAAAACCGCGGTCAGAACACCCGTCTTCAGGGCTGCCTGCCGGGCCCGCAGCGCCAGGCCGGTCTCGGTCTTCAAGGTGAGATAGACGGCGCCGTGGTAGATGAACACCAGCAGGAAAGCGGCTCCTCCTGCCAGAGTGTACGGACTGAGCAGGTCGAAGAATGTCCCGGTGTACTGCATCTGGGCGTTGATCGGCACACCCCGGATCAGGTTGGTAACCGCGACACCCCACAGCAGGGCCGGAATAAAACTGCCGGCGCAGATCAGCCAGTCCCAGGTGCTGCGCCAGGTCGAATCAGGGTGTTTGCTGCGGAACTCGAAGGCAACCCCCCTGGCGATCAGCGCGACAAGCATCAGGAACAGCGCCAGATAAAAACCGCTGAACAGGGTGGCATACACGTGGGGAAACGCGGCGAACAACGCTCCGCCAGCGGTGATCATCCATACCTCGTTGCCGTCCCAGACCGGACCGATGGTATTGATGATGATCCGTCTTTCGGTGTCGTCCTTTCCCAAAAACGGGAGAAGGATACCCACGCCATAGTCAAACCCTTCAAGGAAAAAGAAGCCGATGAACAGCACTGTTACGAGCCCGAACCACAGAACATTCAGTTCCACAACGTCGCCCCCTTTGCCGGTATTACGGAAATGGCCGGCGTTTCATCCACCGGCCCCAGCCGGGCGGCCCTGGCCAGCAGATAGACGCCGACCACCGCCAAAATTCCGTATATCAGGGTATAACCCAGCAGCGAAGTCCAGATTGCGCCGGCCGGTACCGCCGGGGAAACAGCCTGATCGACCCGCTGCAGACCGAAGACAATCCAGGGCTGCCGCCCCATCTCGGCCACCAGCCAGCCGGTGGAGTTGGCGATGTAGGGGACAGGCAGCGACCAAAGTGCCGCCTTTAATACCCATGGGGTGGACTCCAGCTGTCCGCGCCGGAGCAAAAAGCCGCTGAGGAAGGTCAGCAGAAGCAGCCACATCCCTGCGGCGACCATCACCCGGAAGCTCCAGAACACACTGGTTACGTCAGGTATATAATTCCCAGGTCCGTACTGTTTTACGTCCTGGGCCTGAATATCCTTCAATCCCTTTACCTCGCCGCTGAAAGAATTATACACCAGAAACGACAGCCCCGCCGGAACGCCTATTTCCCCGGAATTGGCCTGTTTTTCCTGGTTGACGGCGGCCGTGACGGTGAAAGGGGCAGGGTTTGCCGTCTCCCACAGCGCTTCCATAGCTGCCAGTTTCATCGGCTGAGCCTGGGCAATGAACTGCGCCTGGCGATGACCGGTGCCGGCCACCAAAAGGCTGGCGGCAAGGGCGCAGATTAAACCAATGGTAAAAGCCGGACGGAAGAAATCCGGCTGACTGCGCCGCAGCAGGTGGTAGGCGCTGATAGCCATCACAAAGACGCCCGCGGTTGTCAGACCGGCCAGAATGGCGTGGGGGAACTGATTAAAAACATAAGAATTGCTCAATAAAGCGCCGAAATCGTTCATTTCGGCCCGGCCGTTGCGAAGCACATAGCCTGTCGGTGACTGCATGAAGGAGTTGGCGACAAGAATCCAGTAAGCCGACAGATTGGTCGCAAAGGCCACCAGCCAGATGGTGACGGCATGAAGCCGCTTGGACAATCTGTCCCAGCCGAAAACCCACAGCCCGATAAAGACCGACTCCAGATAGAAGGCGGACAGCGCCTCCAGCGCCAGCGGCGCGCCGAAGATATCGCCCATGAAACGGGAATATTCCGACCAGTTCATGCCGAACTGGAATTCCTGTACCAGGCCGGTCACTACCCCCAGCGAGAAGTTGATCAAGAACAGTTTGCCCCAAAACTTGGCCATCTTCTTGTATAACTCGTTGCCGGTGCGTACATAGATGGTCTCCATGATGGCAACCAGGACCGAAAGGCCCAGCGTCAGCGGCACGAATAAAAAGTGGTAAACCGTTGTCACGCCGAACTGCCAACGCGCCAATAACAATGCGTCCATAATCGGTGCTCCTTCCAAATAATATCCGGGATTTGCGTCTGCCGCGTCAAAAAGCCTGTGCCGTTCCAGCCTGCTTCGGGGCCAGCAGCGACGCCATGGTGGCCGACTTCAGCCCCTTGATCAGCTCGGCCTGCAGTTTGCCCAAGGCCGCGTGTACCGGGCATTCCTCGCTGCAGTTCTTGCTGCAGGCTTCCCGCTCCGCCAGACAGCGATGGATGGCGACAGGGCCCTCCATTGCTACAATAATGTCCCACAGGCTGATTTCAGCCGGTGTTCTGGCCAGTCCGACCCCTCCTTCCGCGCCGCGATATGACTTGACCAGTCCGGCCCGGACCAACGAAGGCATAATTTTCAGCAGAAAGCGAAGCGGAATAACCTCCTGGGAGGCCAGGCTGCGGGTACTGACCACGCTTCCCTCCGGCAATGCCGCCAGATGCAGCACAGACCGAAAAGCGTAATCGGTGGCCTGATTAAGTTGCATATTTGTTACTCCTTCAATGTATACCAAATCGGTATACTATTAACTATACTTTACCACGCTCCTTTGGCAGTAGTCAATCGATTTATTGTAAAAATCAGTCATCTTTTTCGTGAGCCGACCCGCCATACGGAAAACAAAAAACGCCGCTTTACAGCGGCGGCAGCTTGGCAGATGGCATCTCAATCTTTCAGAGGCTGACTGTGCTTGTTGTCCCGGGCCCGGACATACTCGCGGTAATCTGGCGGCGTTTTTTCCCTGGCCACGGTGTCCAGTTCGGTGATCCCGGCTATCTGACTGATCTTGTCGTTGATGAAGGAGTGCAGACAGGCCGGCACATGGTCCTGGTAATAGCGGTGCAGGGCGACGCATTCGCGGCATCGGCCGTGCCACTCGCACAAGGTTTGGCTGCAGGTGCACTTCAGGTTCTCCGGCTCGGCGGCGATCTTCCTGTTTTCCAGCACCGACCGGTAGTATTCTTCCTTGGTTCTCATCGTTTCCCCTCCGGCTGAAGATTCCGGCGGCCTGTCGCCAGGCAACTTCCGTCGATGGCTTATGGCTGTTTCGGTGTGAGCAGCGGTTACCCGGCGCTCTTCACCGGCCAGTTGCCCAGCCGTTCGGCGGCCTCAACCAGCTGACAGGCGTTCGCCAGCGCCTCGTGATAGTAGTCCCGGTAGCGCGGCCGCAGTTCGAGGGTGATCATGCCGCGATAGTCGCCCAGTTGCGCCAGCACTTTGGCTGCAGGGATATTCCCCCAGCCTATCGGCATATGCATGTCGCCCCGTCCGGTGGCGTCCATCTCGTACTGCTTGCGCTCGGTGGAATAGCAGCAGTGGCCGAAGTTATCGTGAAGGTGGATGTGGCTTACCAAAGCGGAAATCCGGCCCACCTCCCGCACCAGGTCATAGCCGTAACGGCAGGCTGCCAGGTGGGCGTGCCCCACGTCCAGGGCGATACCGACTTTTTCATGGTTGACCGACCGGACCATCCGGCCCAGTTCGGCCAGCGACTCGGCGTAGCAGTAATTGGCGGCATCCAGATAGGGCCGGGCATTCTCCACGGCGATGGTGACGCCCGCGCGGCCGGCGACATCACCCAGCTTGGCCAGCAGAGCGCGTTCCCGCTCCCACAGCAGCTGTTTTTCCTGCGGAGTGTGGAAGGGTACGTCCCGGGCGAGAAATTTTTCTTCCGGCCAGTACCGTCCGGCATGATACACCATGACCTGAGCCCCGACGGCTGCCGTAAACTCGATGCCGGCCAGGAACATCTGCCATTCGATGTCGCCGGCCTCCTCATTCATCAGATTCATGGGATTGGGGCCATGAACGGCGTAGCGGAAAGGATATTCCCCCAGGATGGCCTGGAGTTCCTGCAGGCGCCGCTGGTTGAGCCGGCCATGATAGATGGCTCCGAGGCCGTGCGGCGCAAGCTCCACGCAGGAAAAGCCGAGCTCCTGATACAAAGCAAGCTCCTTGCGCAGTACCTTTAGATTGCCGTCAATCAGACCGGCGTCGGCATTGATGGCGATTCCGGCGATCTGCATAACGTTTTCCTCCTAACAAGCCGGCTGCTTGAGCATCATTCGGCCGGCGTAGTCAACGGTGCGGTAATTGACGTCATAAACCGGGATTCCCCCGACAACAGTGTTGGTCACCACCGGTACCTCGCCGCGGATTTTGACGACGATGGCGTCGGCGGTGCTGCCTTCGGCCAGGCTGCCCAGGGTCGTGAGGCCCAGCGCCCGGGCCGGGGCGCTGGTGGCCATGGCCACGGCTTCCGGCAGGCTGAGGGTCTGGCGGGCCAGCTGGAAAACGGCGTGGAGAATGGCCGGGGGATAGTAATCCGAGCAGAGGATGTTGACCGCGCCGGCTTCAATGGCGTCGATGGCCCGCATCCCTTTGCCGGTGGACCCGCCGCGCACGATATTCGGCGCCCCGACGCAGACGTCCATCCCGAGGCCCCGGGCGGCTTGCGCGGTGGCTACGTTAATCGGGAATTCGCTCATGGTGATGCCTTTGGAATGGAAGTAACCGACCCGTTCCGGGCTGTCGTCGTCGTGGGAGGCCAGCGGCACCGCCTCGGTCAGCGCGGCGGCCTGCAGCAGGGCGACACTTTCGTCGATGCGGGTCCGGCCTTCGTCCTTCGCTGCCAGGATTTTTTCCACTTCGCTGAAATGGACATGGTAGGTTTTCTCCACATAGCGCTGGTAATCCTGAACCGTCGGGTACTGGCCCTGGCCCGGAGTATGATCCATGAAGGAAAGCAGGTCGATCACGCCGTCCCGGAGCAGGCCGCGGATAACATCCACCGCCTTGTAGTTTGTTACCTCGAACCGCAGGTGAATCTTGTTGCGAATCAGGGCATAGCTGCTGGCGATATCAACTATCTGACGGATGCAGTTGGCTGCCCCGTTGTCTTCCCGGACACCCCACTCGGCGCCGGCGAAGGAGAAGGAGTGATACATGGTGGAGATGCCCTGTCCGGCCAGCTTTTTTTCCAGTTCGCTGAAAGCCACTTCGGTATTGAAAAATGCGCCGGGGCGTGGTTCGAGCTCCTTTTCGATGGCATCGCTGTGCATATCAATGAACCCAGGCAGAATATAGCCGCCCTGAGCGTCGATGACCCGGTCCGCCGGTCGGCCGCGATGGTCGGACTGCCGGCCGGCGTAAACGACGACTCCGTCCTCGATGAACAGCTCGCCCCCGGCCACCACCCTGTCAGGCAGCACCAGTTGGCCTCCTGTAATCAGCACTGTTTGCTTCATACTACCTCCTGCATTCGTTTGATGGATTTGCAGCGCCCGGCGGTCATGGTAAAAACACGGTCCACCAGCCGCCGCATGACTTCGGTATCATGGAATATGCCGACAATGGTCGTTCCCTGCTTTTTCAGCTGCATCAGGGCCTGCATGACGATTTTCTTTGTTTCGCTGTCCAGCGAAGCGGTCGGCTCATCCAGCAGCAAGAGGCGCGGCTGGGTGATGAGGGCCTTGGCCAGATTGATCCGCTGCTGCTCCCCGCCGCTGAAGGTCGAAGGCGACGTATCCCAAAGCTGCCGGTCGATATTCATCATCCGCAGCAGTTCGGCGGACCGTTCGCGGGCGGCGGTCACCGTCCAGCCCCGCTGGGTCAGTTCTCCTGCCAGGATATCCACAGCCGGAACCCGCGGGATGACTTTGAGGAATTGGCTGACATAGCTGATTTCATGCTGGCGGAGTTTGATGATTTCCCGTTCGGAAGCGCAGGCGAGGTCCACCTCCTGCCCGTCCTGGGTCCGGTAGAGAATGTTGCCGCGGCTGGGAAGATAAGTACGGTAGATACATTTGACGATGGTTGACTTGCCGGCGCCGCTGGGGCCGGCGATACCCATGAATTCCCCGGGCTTCAGGCTGAAGCTGACGCCCTCGCAGCCGCGGAGTTCCTTCCGTTCGTGCAGATGAAGGGTAAACCGTTTGGTCAGTTCCCTTACTGTCAGGATTTCGTACTTGTCAGGCATCTCAAGTTCCTCCTATAACATGGAATGAACCAACAGCTGAGTATACTGATGCTGGGGATCTTCGAGGATCTGATCGGTCAGGCCGATTTCGACGATCCGGCCGTTTTTCATGACCGCCGTCCGGTCGGCCAGCATCCAGATCACCCCTAAATCGTGGGACACCACCAGCATGGCTATCCCCAGTTCCCGCTGGATTTCCTTGACAAGATCCAGAACCCGGGCCTGCACCGAAAGATCCAGGCCGGTGGTGATCTCGTCCAGGAAGAGCAGCGGCGGGTTGTTGGCCAGCGCCTTGGCGATCTGGACCCGCTGCTGCATACCGCCGCTGAAATGGGCCGGAAAGTCGTCCATGCGTCCGATGGGGATCTCGGTGCGGGTGAGCAGGGCCGAGGCCCTTCGCCGGATGTCGCCGTAATGGTAGACATCAGCGGTCAGCAGTTTCTCGGCCACGTTGCCGCCGGCTGTGAAGTGGGGTTTGATGCCCAGCAGCGGGTTTTGGTACACCATCCCCATCAAGTGATTGCGGATATAGCGTTTCTTCTGGGAGGTCTCGCAAAAAATGTCGGCCCTGCCGCCGCCGTACGCGGCAAGATAAGCTTTGCCGCCGGTTACGTCGTCGTCAAAATACAGGCAGCGGACCAGCGTGCTCTTACCTGAGCCGCTTTCGCCGACGATGCCGAGAATCTCACCCTGCTCCAGATCCAGATTGATGTCGTGGCAGGCGACAATGGTGCCGCAGCGGGGACAGACGTTGGTTTCCTGCTCCGGTCCGGTAAGGACGGCGCAGGAGGGGCAGCCGGGTCCGTAATATTTACTGAGATTATTCACCTGGAAGATAATGCTGTCAATCACCGGCACAGGTAACCGCCTCCCCTCTTTGGGCCCGGATTTTATCGCAGTTGCTGCTGTCTGAGCAGACATGGAGCCTGCCGCCGGCTCCGTCATAAATTTCGTTGAAATAGGTGCTGGTGGACCCGCAGCGGATACAGGCCCGGCCGCTGAAATCCTCCACCCGGAATTTGATGTCGTCGAACTCCAGCGGCTCGACCCGGGTATAGGGCGGAACGGCGTAGATGCGTTTCTCCCGGCCGGCTCCGAACAGATACAGGGTGTCGGCCATGTTCAGCGGCGGCACATCCCAGCGGGGAATGGGCGAGGGGTCGATGAGGTAACGCCGGTTGACCAGCGAGGGATAGCGGGCGCCAAGGGTGATCTCGCCCCATTTCACGATATTCTCGTATAAAAAGACCCACATCCGGCTGTAATCCATCTCGCTGTGCATTTCCCGGGTTTTGGCCATACTGGGCTCGACAAACCGGAGCGGCTCCGGGATAGGAACCTGCAGCACCAGGATCTGGTCAGCGCGCATTTTTTCTTCGGGAATCCGGTGGCGGGTCTGAATGATCGTTGCCGCCGAGGTCTCGTAAGTAGTTTTTACGCCGGTGGTCTTCACCAGCAGGTTGCGGATGTTGACGGCGTTGACGCCGCCGTCGCAGCCCTGGTCGATCACTTTCAGCACATCCGCGGGGCCGATCAGCGACATGGTCAGCTGCAGTCCGCCGGTACCCCAGCCTCTGGCGATAGGCAGCTCGGGTGAAGCAAAGGGCACCTGGTAGCCGGGAATGGCCACCGCCTTCAGCGTTTTGCGGCGAATTTCCCGTTTGGTGTTTTCGTCAAGAAAGGCGAAATTGTAGCCGCCCGGACGCTTAATTTCCTGTAGATTCAGCACTTTTTGCCTCCTGTTGCACCTGCTGGGATTTGCGCAGCCGGTCCAGTGTCGACTGGAAGGTTACGTAGTGGGGCAGCTTCCAGTGGGAGACAAAGCCGGAGGCTTCGATCCCGTCGATATGATACAGCACGAATTCCTCGTCTTCGGCCGGCGCCTTGACGGCGGCTTTACTGCGGGTCGTGCGGTCGAGAATACCCATAGAAATGGCTTTCAGCTCATTGTGGCCGAAACACAGCCCATAGCCCAGCGTCAACTGCGGTTTGGTCCCTTTGGTCCCTTCCGAATACTGGGCGATGATCTCGGCTTCGGTAACAAGGACCCGGCCCAGGTATACAGGTGCGCTGCTGCCGGGATGGTTGATGTACAGCGACACATATCCTACCCTAAGCTCGCCGAGATAAGGATGAATATCGCCGTAGCCGCGGATCGAGCTGTAGGCAAAAGCCATCATCGCCCCGGTCTCGCCCCGGGCCAGAGACTGCAGCTTGGCTGAACGCGGGTAGGGAAAACTCATGCTTTCCCGGGTGATATCGTGAAGATTCCGGTCGCTTTCCTCCGGTTCGGCCAGCAGCCCGTCACGCCGCAGCAGCTCGACCACCTTCGGAAAACTGTCCGGCAGGCTCTTGTCGGCTTCGGTGACCCCGGCCTGCTGCAAAAAGGAACGGATGATTTCCTCCTTCTCCCCCAGCAGAGAAAAGTCCACCAGCCGCTGGGTATAGTCCCGGGTCGGGCCGAGAATCTGGCCGCCGGGGATGTCCTGAAAGGCGCCGGATATGCGCCGGATGACCTGCATTTTGGCTGTGTCCACCGCCAGCGAAGCATAGCGGCGCGGCTGGGTAGCCCGATAGGCCCGCACGATAAAGGAAGCTTCTACACTGTCGCCTTCAGCCTGTTTCAGGGCGAGGGCGGCGATGGTCGGCGCGTACAGCGAGCCTTCACCCATCACTTTATCCACCGCCAGACGCTGCTGATCGCGAATCTGCCTGACGTCCAGCGGCGACGATTCGCCCTTGAGACGCAGATATTTCACAAGCTCTTCAGCCCTGGTGATTGCTTCGGTTCCACCTGATACTGCGACATAACCCATTTAAGCCTTTACCTCCCAATCCACCGAACTCGACCGGGGCACAGCGGCCAAGTTGCCGCAGGTGTCCACCAGAAACAGGTCGACCCCCAGGGGAAATTCTTCGTTCAGCCGGAGAATGCGCTCCAGATTGGCCGGCGCCAGACCCTGGGCCGCCATAGCGGTGCTGTCCTTAACGCCTGGCCCGCGCAGGGTCAGGCATACTCCCGGGGCATCGCCGGTCAGCCGGTCGATGAGCAGGATCAGGGTACTCCCCTCTTCCGGCGACAGCAGACTGCCGCGGTTCATTTCACTGATCTGGGGCAGATCGTGCCTGCCGTCGGCGACGATGAACTCCGCTGCGCTTACCGGCCTGGCCGCCGATCCGGTATTCAGCCGCAGATACTCCTGCCAGTCGTCCCGGTCCGGCAGCACCGCGAAACTGGTCTCACTGTCCAACAGCGTGAAGGCGATGCCTGCCGCACAGGCCCCAAGCCCGGCCGGCGGATGCAGGTCCAGCTCAGGCAGCGGACATAACTTCCCTGGACGGGCCATGCTGTCCAGCATCTGCCGGTAGAATTTCTGGGTATCAAACACTTTATCAAAAGCCGGTTCGATTTGAGCAGCCACGTTACCCCTCCATAATCGCGAAATTTACTCTGGTGGCCGCCACAAGGCCGTTTTCCTGCGACCGGCGCGCCATGATGCGCCCGGCCTCGGCGGCAATGATTTTACGAATATAGTCGCTTTCAGCCACCCCGGCGCTGAGCGCCGCGTCGATGACGGCGATGCAGACCGCCCGCTCCGGCTCGTCTTCCAGGGCAAACCCATAGCCGGTCCGGCCCCCGATCGCGACCGCAGCCTCGGTCATCAGCACCTCGCCCAGATAAAAGGGCGTCTGGCCGACGCTGTCGATGGCCTGCAGCATCATGGTGCAGGTCTCCGGCGCCCGCAGCACCTGGACATCATGGTTTTTGGCTATCTCCTCGGCCAGTCTCAGCCAGACCATAAAAGACCCTTCGGCCAGTATTTCCCGCAATTCCACAGCAATTTCTCCCCCACTAAATAATCTTGGACCGGACCCAAGAGGATATCGTATCGACGATGCTGACCATGACCAAAACCACGATCAGTACGGTCGTCATGTCCTGATATTTGAACAGCCGCATGCTGGTGATAAGTTCGAAACCGATCCCGCCGGCGCCTACAATTCCAAGGATGGTGGCCGAACGGAAGTTCAGTTCCCAGCGATACAGGCACAAAGTGACGAACTCCGGCAGGATCTGAGGCACGATGGCGTAGACGATTACCTGCCACTTGCTGGCCCCGGTGGCCACCAGCGCCTCCACCGGGCCGGGGTCGATATTCTCGATGGAGTCGGCGAGAAACTTTCCCAGCATCCCCACCGAGTGAAACGCCAGGGCCAGCACCCCAGGGAAAGGCCCGAGGCCGACAGCCGCGACGAACACCAGGGCAAAAATGATCTCAGATATCGACCTTGTGGCGTTCAGGATAAAGCGGCTGGCACGGTAGATCAGCGGATGGGGCGCTATATTGCGGGCCGCCGCAAGCCCGAAGGGAATGGTGAAAAATATCGCCAGCGTTGTTCCCCAGATGGATATCTGCAGCGTTTCCACCGTGGGGCCGAGCAGGCGCGGCAGGATGCTCAGATTCGGCGGCAGCATCCGGCCAAGGATATCGCCGAGCTGAGGTACCCCCCGGATGAGTTCGGCGATATTCAGGTTGGTACCGTAGGCGCTCCAGACGTAGACGACAGCCAGAAACACCAGCAGCAGCCCCCGCCGCAGCACCACCTGGGCGTCGCCGAACCACGGGGTAATGGGCCGCAGTTCGAGGCCGTCCGTTTTATGCGTGGGCATAATTCACCTGCTTGAAATCGCAGCATTCCTCGCTGTCGGCGTAATCGCCGCCATAGACTTTTTCCACTTCCCACGCGTTCATGGCTCCGCCGGATTTGTCCATAACCAGCACTCCGTCGCGCAGACCGATGATCCGCTGGGCGTAACGGTTGGCCAGCTCAATGTTATGCAGGCTGACAATCACCGTTATGCCGTCCTGGCGATTGATCTCGCTCAGGATACTCATCACCCGGTCGGCCGAACGGGGATCCAGGCTGGCAACCGGCTCATCGGCCAGGATGACCTTCGGGCTCTGGGCCAGAGCCCGGGCGATCCCCACCCGCTGCTGCTGCCCGCCGCTGAGCTGATCGGCACGCTGATAGGCTTTTTCGCTCAGGCCCACCCGGTCGAGACACAGCAGGGCGTAATCGATATCCTGCCTGGGAAAGAATTTGAGGCAGCTGGCGAAAACATTGGAATGGGCCAGCCGGCCGCACAGCACATTTTCGATAACCGTCAGCCGCTTGACCAGGTTGAACTGCTGGAAAATCATGCCTACCTGGCGCCGTACCCCTTCCAGCTGTTTTATGTCATGCACGGGGCTGCCTTCAAAATAGATCTCGCCGCTGCTTGGTTTGACAAGGCCGTTGATACAGCGCAGCAGCGTCGATTTCCCTGCGCCGCTGGGCCCCAGCAGCACCGTGAACTGCCCGCCGGCGATGGTCAGGTCGATACCGCGGAGGGCCTTGGTGCCGTTGACGAACTCCTTGCGCAAATCACGAATTGCGATCATGAAGAGATGCCTCCCTTGAGTCAAAGATTTCGCTTCTACTTTTTGCTGAGATCAAGATTAAGGATTTTCGCAGTCTCGCGGATGACGTTATAATTGGCGTCATTGGCCTCGGCGTAGCCTTCCACCGATCCACCGTAGGCGCTGAGCCCGGCGGGATCTTCCTTGGCGACGTTAAGCAGGGCGGCTTTGAGCTTGCCTTTCAGCTCATCCGGCAGGTCTTTGCGCCAGGCCCAGACCGAGCCGGGTATGGGGTCAGACTGATAGATCACCTTGATGTCCTGGTCGCTGATCAGCTTTTTCTCTTTCATATTGCCATAGGTGATATCATCCATCGATGCAGCGTCAACCTTCCGGTTTTTCACCGCCAGAGCGGCTGCGTCGTGACCGCCGGCATAGATTATGCTTTTGAAATCCTTGTCTGGATCGATGTTGTTCTTTTTATAGAAGGACCGGGGAATGAGATTGCCGGAAGTTGAGGCCGGGTCAACAAAGGCGTAGGTATGGCCTTTTACATCCTCCAGCTTGCTGATGCCGCTGTCGGGAGAAGTGATCACAATGCTCTTATAGGAAGTGCCTGATCCCTTGCGGACTTCCACCGCGAAAGCTTCGGCGCCGGCCTTGTCGGCGGCCAGCACGTAGGAAAACGGCCCGAAATAAGCCATATCCAGCTTGCCTGAACGCATGGCCTCGATGACGCCGGAATAGTCGGTGGCTACGAACAGCTCCACCTTCATGCCGGTCTTTTTCTCCAGAAAATCAGTGAGCGGCTTGTAAGCGTCCCGGGTTTTCTGCGCGTCCTCGGCCGGAATGGCCCCCACCCGGAGAACCTTGGCCTCCTGCGGTTTGGCAGCGTTCTGCTGGCCGCCGGAGCAGCCCGAAAACGCCAGGGATATGACAGCCAGAATGACCCACACGATAATACCTGTTTTTGAAATTCCTTTCATCTCTTTCCCCTCCAATGCTTGATTTGTTTACCAGTCGATGCTAATTTTGGCAAGATCGCCGCGGTAACAGGCAACATTATATTCAATCAGGATATTATCCTGGGTCTTTAGCAGATTCTCGACCTTCAGCACAGGCATATTGCCGGGGATGTCCAGGACCAGCGCCTCCTCGGCGGTGGCGAACGTCGCCCTGATCTGGGACCTGACACGAATCGGCACAATACCGTATTTTTCAAAAACGGCAAACAGCGACGCGAATTCTTTCAGGTAAAGCGGCAATTCCGGCAGGTGTTTCGCCGGCAGGTAGGTCTTGGAGAGCAGAAAGGGCTGGCTGTCGGCAAACCTGAGGATATCCAGCACATAGACCGTCTCGCCCTCCTTCAGGGCCAGCGCTTTTGCCACATCGGCCGGGGCGACGGTTTCCTCCTGCCGCAGCAGCCTGCTGCCGGGAATCTTCCCGGCCTGATAGATACTCTCGCTGAACCGGTTTTTCGGGGTCAGGCGGTATTCGACCAGATCCAGCGGCGGCTTGGCCACAAAAGTGCCCCGTCCCTTGATCTTATAAAGCACGCCGGTCCGGCACAGTTCACCGACAGCCTGCCGTACGGTGTGACGGTTTACCCGGAAGGCGCCGCTCATTTCCAGTTCCGAAGGAATCCGCTCCCCCTCCTTCAGCACCCCGGTGTCAATCTGCTGATTTACGATGTCCATTAGCTGGCAATAATAGGGAATTCCGCTTTCCCGGTCAATCACAGGCAAACCTCCAGCGCGAAATCGTTGTAGACGTCTAGACATGTCCCGTATAGTACTTGTGCCGCCCTCGTCAAGAGAGCGGCACGTTTATTTTTACCCTTAGCGGGGCTGCTGTTGTCCTGGCTTTATTATTCCATATCGGCAATCAGGCTGTGTTAAGCATCTGTTACGATTTGGTTAATTTTTTTCTGTTCAGTTTTGCTCGCCAGTGCTTATACTGCAGGATTACTTGATTATTGGCGTTCAAAGAAAACCGGCCGGGATTAAGACTAACTGTCCTCAATTACTTTGCCCGACAGGATTAAAAGGACACTTACCCCACAGGTAAGTGTCCTTTGTCGTATCATCAGCCATTTTCGCCGACGCACCGGTTAACCAACAGCCCAAAACAAAAAAGCCCCCGGGCAACCGGGGACTTCGTCGGTCTGGCAGTCACTTTGCCTTCGGCAAATGGAGGTTTGGAATGTCTTTACTCAGGCTTTGACATCGATATTGGCACCCAGGTCTGGGGAGGCCGGAACCAGCGAGTCGAGCAGGAGCTGGCTGTTGGTCTGATCCATATCCATCGCTTTCTTGAGCAAAAGAACATCTGCACCGCTTTGCACCCGGGTCTGCGCATTCATCACCGATACAGCCGCGATATCCATTAGCGTCCCTCCTCTTCCTGCTATCATTTTATGCCAATTCGCGGATATTCTCAATAGGACTGCAGGGCAATATTGACCGGGACCGGCCTTTCTGGCAGGCATCAGGTTAAACCGCCGGCTTTGCCTGATAATCGGTGCGTAAAATCCACAGACAACCCGGCTTGGGGGGACGACCGATTTTCAAAAAATATTCTAATAGTGAGGAACTATAATAGGGATAATCGCTTCTGCATTAAACCAGCAAAGGAGCTGCTAAGATGGGTTCAGTAGGCATTGTGAGAAATACGGACTCTGTAGGCAGGATTACATTGCCGGTGGCACTCAGGCGCATTTTGGATATCCAACATGACGACCGTTTGGCGTTTGTCGTCGACGAGGATTGCCTCATTTTACAAAAGTGTCAGTCGCTGTGCGTATTCTGCGGAAACACCAAGGTGAGGCGGTTTAAAGGCAAAGATGTCTGTGCCCAGTGCGAAACGGCAATGAAAAGGCTGGAGGACCGGAGCTAAAAAGTAACCCAGCTGAACTTCCCCGGCGATTTCTCAAACAAGATAAACACTAAGCCAAAATACAAGGAGGTCAGAGAATGAACAAAATGCTAAACGTACTTTCCTGCTGCTTTATGATAGGCCTGTTCGCCATTTCCATCAGCACAGCGGCGCTTGCCCACGGCCCTGGGCAAGGCGGCGATCCGGGGCACCGGCCGCCTGACATGATTCAGCATGTGACGAAAAGCTTGGCAGACCTGGTCGACAACGGCACCATCACGCCGGAACAGTCCGATAAAATTCTGGCGTTCTTCAAAGAAAAGGATGACCGGATTAAGGCCGATTGCGAGAAAACGAAGGACATGAGCCCCGAGGAACGCAAGGCTTATTTC
Source organism: Negativicutes bacterium (assembly GCA_031292015.1). Next base: position 52,589 of record JARLHY010000011.1, read on the forward strand.
GACCAGCGGCGTCCGAAAGACCGGCCTGACATCGTAAAAGACCTGATGAATTGCGCAGGATTGTCGGAGGATCAGGCCAAGAAAGTCGCCGACGCTCTCCGCCCGCCAATGCCGCCGCCGGGCTGTGAACCGTCAAAACGCTAGATGCATAAAATCAAAGGCCTAACGGCCTTTGATTTTGTTCAGACGGAGGCGCGCCGGACAGACAAGGGCCGCCAAAAGAGATCATTTGCCGGAGGTTGGTTATGAAAAAATACCGGAAGCTTTTTGCCCCGCTAGTAGTAGCTGTCTGGACTTTTACCCTCAGTCAGCCGGTCCTTGCCGCACCGATGGAATTGTCGCTGGACGATGCCGTCGCTCTGGCGCTGAAGAATAACTCCGACATCAAGATCGCCAGTTTTGACAGGGAAAAATCGCTCTGGGCGATAACGCAGGCGGAGGCCGGCAAGGGCTTCGCGCTGACCTATTCCCATAGCGATGAACGCTACAATACGCCGCCGTCCTCCCTGACAGGCTATAAGTATGTCTGGACCACAAAGTTCGACAACGAGTTCGCCGTCAGTCTGCCTGTTTATAGCGGGCGCAAGCTGGAGAGTCTGATCGATCAGGCCCAGCTCAATTTTAAAATAGCGGACCTCAATGTGGACGCGACCAGACAACAACTGAGACAGACGGTGACCACCGACTATTTCACGGTGCTGCAATACCGCAACGCGCTGGCGATAAGCACGGAGACGGTGGACAACTATGCCAGCCACCTGAAAAATGTCCAGGCCCAGTTTGATGTCGGCATTGTGGCCAAATCGGATGTCCTGGCCAGCGAAGTTTCCCTGGCCAACGCCCAGGACGGTCTGATCAAGTCGGAAAACAATTATCAGCTGGCTGTGGCGACCCTTAACAACGCGGTCGGACTGCCGCTGAGCAGTGATATAAAGCTGAAGGAAGATCTCAAATACGAAAAGTACGCTCCCACGCTGGACGCCTGCGCCGGCTATGCCCTTGCCAACCGGCCGGAGATTGCCGAATACCAGGCCAAAATAGCCGTCGCCCACGATGACGTGAAAATCGCCAAAAGCGGCTACTTGCCTACCGTCAGTTTTGCGGCGGCGGAAGATTGGTACGATAAGGAGCTTCCCGGCACAAAAAACAATAACTGGCTGGTCAGTCTGACTGCCTCGTTAGACCTTTTTGACTCGGGACTCACCCAGGCCAAGGTCAGACAGGCCCAGTTCGGCGTGGCTACGGCCGAAGAGCAGTTCCGGCAAAAACGGGACGCGATATTGCTGGAAGTCCGTCAGTATTATCTGAGCATGCGGGAAGCGGAAAAACGGATCGATACCAGCACGGTCGCGGTGGATCAGGCGGTGGAGAATCTCAGGATTGCCGAACTCCGCTACACCGCCGGCGTGGGCACGAATCTCGACGTTCTTGACGCGGTGCTGTCGCTGAACCAGGCCAAGACCAACTATGTTCAGGCCCTGTATGACTATAACACCAGTAAGACCGAGCTGGATAAAGCGATGGGCGTGGCGGTGAAATGACGATGTTTTGCGCCGGAGAATCAATTTCCGGTTTCAACGCCTGGCAATTTGACTGTTGCCAAAACGAGAGTGAGGCAGATCGATGATTTTGAAAAAAGTTGGCCGCTACAGGAAGGGACTCCTGCTGGTGGCGCTTCTGGCACTGATAGCTGCCGGCGGCTGGGCTTATTACCAGCATAAAACAAGCACAACCACAGAAACCGAAACAACGGATACTGTCGGCCGGGGAGACATCAGGGCTACGGTCTCGGCCACCGGAACGATCAAGGCGGTAAACTCGGTCTCCGTCGGTTCCCGGGTAACAGGGCTGATTACCGAAGTCAAGGTAAATGAAAATGACATTGTAAAAAAAGGCCAGGTCCTGGGGGTTTTGGACGATACGGCTCTGCGGGCCCAGCTCGAACAATATGAGGCTCAGGTGTCCAACTACGCCTCGGCCTACGAGCGCAGCCGGAAAATTTTCGCCATCGGCGGCGAATCGGCCCAGCAGCTGGATTCGGACCGGATGAACTACCGGGTGGCAAAGGCAAACTACGACAACCTGGCCGCCCAGCTGACTTACTATGTGATTACCGCACCCATCGACGGCATGGTGGTCGGTACGCCTTCTTCCGTCGGAACCACGGTGGTCCAGGGACTGGATACCGCCCAGACCATCCTGACCATCGCCGATATGGCCAAAATGCAGATCAAGGTGCTTGTGGACGAATCGGATATCGGCAAAATCAGGGTAGATCAACAAGTCTCCTTTACCGTGGATGCTTACGCCGATAAAACCTTCACAGGCAAAGTCACCAAGGTCTCCCGGGACGCCACCACTTCGTCCAATGTGGTCTATTATCCGGTATATGTGGCGGTGGATGCGCCGGAAGACCTGCTGTATCCCACCATGACCGCCAGGGTCACTATCAACGTCGGTGAGCGAAAGCAGGTTCTGATCGTGCCGCTGGCCGCCATCAAGGAAGACAAGGGCCAAAAATACGTCCAGGTCATGGTCAATGGCCATCCGCAGAATACGCCGGTTAAAATCGGTCTTAGCGACGAAGACAATGTGGAGGCTGTTACCGGCCTGAATGAAGGCGACCAGATTGTCATACCCGCGGCCAAAGCCAAGGTGACAACCAGCCAGGACCAAGGGCCGCCGCCTCGGATTTAAGGTGGAACTATCAGGTCCTGTATATCTGTGACGGCAAGCTGGTCCGGGCGGGGAGAAAGGAGGCTCAAATATGCTCTGGGAAAGTATTCTGATCGCCCTGGAAGGACTGAAAACCAATAAACTACGCTCCATCCTCACCATGCTTGGGATCATCATCGGCGTTGGAGCGGTTATCGCCATGGTGTCCCTGGGACTGGGCGTTCAGCAGAAAGTACAGAATTCCATCGCCAGTCTCGGCAGCAACCTGATCATCGTCATGCCGGGGGCCTCCTCGTCGCCGGGCAGTACCCGTTCGGCGGCAGGATCGAATATCACCTTGACCAACCAGGACGCCAAATCCATTGAAAAACAGGTCGCCGGCGTCAAATATGCTGTGCCTGCCGTCTCTGATTCCTATCAAATCGTTTTCGGTCATCAGAACTGGAAAACCAAAGTCCAGGGAACAACCCCGGACTTTTTGACAATACGCGACTATAAGGTTGCCGCCGGCAATTTTTATACCACCCGGGACGAAGATACCCGGGCCCGGGTCGCCGTAGTCGGGCCGACAGTGGCTACCAACCTGTTCGGCAACGTCAGCCCGGTGGGGCAGACTATCCGCATCAGCCAGGCCCCGTTCCGGGTGATCGGCGTGCTGGAAAGCAAGGGGCAATCGTCCATGGGACAGGACCAGGACGATCTTGTGCTCATTCCTTTGGCAACCGCCCAGGAGCGGCTGATTGGCATAACCTATGTCAATAATATCAGCATCCAGGTGGAAAGCACCCAGGCCATGGATAAAGTCCAGGAAAACGTCACTACCCTGCTAAGAACGCGGCATCACCTGGCGACCGGTGTCGAGAACGATTTTTCGGTGCGCAATCTGACTTCGCTCATGAGTACGATGAAGGAGACCACCAGCAACCTTACCATGTTTCTCGGGGCGGTAGCCGCGATTTCCCTGGTAGTGGGCGGCATCGGAATCATGAATATCATGATGGTCTCGGTGACTGAGCGGACCCGGGAGATTGGCATCCGCAAAGCCCTGGGCGCCACATTTTCCAATATTCTTACCCAGTTTCTGATCGAGGCGATCGTCATCAGCGTTACCGGCGGCCTGATCGGAATTTTCCTGGGAGTGGCCGGAGCGCGGGCGATTTCGCTCATAGCCGGCTGGAGCACGGTTATCTCTTCCTTGGCGATTCTGGCGGCATTCGGGGTCTCAGTGATGATCGGCCTGTTTTTCGGCATCTATCCCGCCCGCAAAGCAGCCCTGCTCGACCCGATCGACGCGCTCCGCTATGAATAGGCGGGACGCCACGCGTCTTTTTCAAACAGAAATCCATTGCGGCGGTGCTAAAATGGCATGGGGTGAAGGATGTGGCTGAGGTTTTAATGCTGGCCGGGTCATTTATTTTGGTGTGCCTGTTCATTATTTTATGGCTGCTGTATTCGGCGCCGGAAGCTGACGACTGACACCACCAGCCGCACGCACCTGCCCGAACATGTCTCCCTACCTTGTCGGGGGTCATTTTTTTTACCAAATCAGCTATTGATCCAAAACAAAAATATAGTCCGGGATTGCAACCAGGCGGTATCAGAGAGGAAGATGGTTGTTGAGTACCAAAAAACGTCTGCATGAGGCCCTCCGACTGGCGGGCCAGGGAAATCTGCCACCCGCGCTGGAGGTTTTGCGTCTGGCCGTCAGGGAAGACCCCGACGATCCTGAGGCCCACAACTGCTTGGGAGCAGTACAATACAGCGCCAAATTATTTGAAGAAGCCGACGTTTCGTTTCGCCGCGCGCTGGAAATCTACCCGACCTTTCCTGAGGCCCTGAACAATCTCGGCGTGCTTCTCCTGGACAGGCAGTCGCCAAGCGAGGCAAAGGATTGTTTTCTCCGGGCCGTTCAGGCCCGCCCGGATTACGCGGCGGCCTACAACAACCTGGGCCTGGTACTGGTGAAAGAACAGCGGTGGAGCGAAGCGGAGGCCTCGTTTCGCCGGGCTGCTGTGATAAACCCCTGCTTTGCAGAGCCATTCAACAATCTGGGCTTGCTTTTTAAAGACACAAATCGCAGCAAAGAGGCGACAAACTGTCTTTTCCGGGCCGTCAAACTCAATCCGGGTTTCGCCGAAGCCCACAATAACCTTGGTACAGTCCTGACCGATCTTGCCCGCTTTGATCTGGCCCAGTTGTGTTTTGAACAGGCGGCGCGGCTAAAGCCGGTCTACCCCGATCCCCACCACAACCTGGGGATTGTTTTTGTCGCGACCCAGCGTTTGGAGCAAGCTGAAGCCTGCTTTTCCCGGGCCCTTGAGCTCCGGCCGGATTATTCCGAGGCTCAGTTCGCTCTTGCGTCTCTTCATTTACTGCAGGGACGGTACGAAAAGGGCTGGGAAAAGTACGACAAGTGGCGGATCAAAAAATACGGCCCCAATCAACCAAATCTGAGGCGCTGGCAGGGAGAATATCTTGCGGGAAATTCGATCCTGCTTTACTACGAACAAGGTTTCGGCGACACCCTTCATTTTGTCAGATATGCCCCTCTGGTGGCGAAATTGACGGACAAAACCGGCCTATGGGTCCAGAAACCGCTGCAGCGGCTTATGGCTTCATCGTTTCCGTTCCTGGATGTTCACTGCTCAGAGGAGATGCCGGTCAGGCATTTTACCTTCGGCTGCCCGCTGCCGAGTCTGCCGAAAGTGTTTCAGACCACCGAAGACGACATTCCCCGGACCAGTCCATACATAAAACCGGCTGCGGCCGTTTCCCGCAAATGGGCCGAAGTTCTCGCCCGGGCGGACGGGGGGACGGCTTACCGGATCGGCGCCGTCTGGGCCGGCAATCCCGACCATCACAATGATCGCAACCGTTCCATCCCGATGGCTATCTTCAAAGCTTTATTCGCGATTACAGGCATGGTGAGCTGGGTCAGCCTCCAAACAGGGGACCGGAGTTCAGACTTAAAAACCGGGTCGGCCCAAGTGTTCGACTGGTCCGGCCAACTGGACGATTTCGCTGAAACCGCAGGGCTGATGGAAAACCTTGACCTTGTCATCACCGTGGACTCCGCCGTGGCTCATCTGGCGGGAGCGATGGGGAAAAAGACCTGGCTCCTGCTGCCCTATGCGCCTGACTGGCGGTGGCAGCTCAACCGCGAAGATACTCCCTGGTATCCAACCATGCGTCTCTTCCGCCAGAATCAGCCCGGCGACTGGCCAGAGGTTCTGCAAAGGGTTAAACAGGCACTGGCGGAATATCTTCCGGCCGGCAACAAGCCCCGCCTGTAACAATTTTTTAACCTAAAAACCCAAAACAGCAGCTTCGCCAAATGTTCAGACCGTCGCCAAAAGGTGGTGGAATAAATAGTGATCAGAGATTGGCAACAGCCGGAGAAGTTATTGCGGCAGGCAATCGAGCTTTTTCCGGAGGAGCCGGAGGCCTATTATCATCTCGGCCAGGTTTGCCGGAAAACCAACCGGCCGGAAGAGGCCGCAGACTATTTTCACCGTGCCGTCAAACTGCGCCCGGATTGGGCGGACGCTTATTTTGCGCTGGGCCTGGTGCTACAGAAGCTCCACCGTCCGGACGGGGCGGAGGTCTGCTTTCGCCGGGTGGTGGAACTAAATCCCGGCTATGCGGAGGCTCACAACAGTCTGGGGTTGATCTTGAACGGCGCGGACCGTCTCGATTCGGCCCTGGACTGTTTCAGCCGGGCTGTACAGCTAAAACCCGGCTATGCGGAAGCCTACAACAACCTGGGCGTTGTCCAGGCCAGAAAAAAGCTCCCGGGGGAAGCGATGAGATCCTTCCGGCGGGTGATTGAGCTGGAGCCCAACAATCCATGCGCCCACAACAATCTCGGCTTAAGTTTGAAGGAACTGGAGCAGCATACTGAGGCGCAGGACTCCTTTCGCCGGGCGGTCGAGCTGAATCCCGGCTATGCTGAAGCCTATCACAACCTGGGCCTGACCCTGAAGGAGGCCGGCTGCTTCGACGAAGCGGAAATCTACATCCGCCGGGCCATCGAACTGAAGCCCGACTTCACCCTGGCTTATAACAACCTGGTAGCCCTCCTGGCTGTAGCCAACCGGTTGGATGAAGCGGAGGAAAGCATCCGCATGTCCGTCAGACTGACCCCCGTTGCCCCTGAGGCTCACCGCCGCCTCGGCCTGGTGCTGAAAATGAAGCACCGGCTGGATGAGGCGGAAGCCGAGTACCGCCAGGCCATCGCTCTGAGCGCGCCCGGGATGGACACAGAACCCTATTTCGGGCTTGGCATCCTTCACCTCCTCCGGGGCCAGTTACTTGAGGGGTGGAAATACTACGAGCTGCGGCGCAAAATTTTTGAATATCCCGAGCCGCCGATCCCCTACTGGCAGGGCGAAGAACTGGCCGGTCGCAGTATCCTGCTGTTTTTCGAACAGGGTCTCGGCGATACGCTTCATTTTATAAGATACGTCGAAAAAGTCGCCGGACTGGCGGCGCAGACGGTTATATGGGTGCAATCGCCGTTAAGGCGGCTGTTGGCCCGGTCCTCAAGCTGCCGTATCCACACCGGCGCCAAGATGCCGCCGGAGAAGTTCGACTTCGCCTGTTCGCTGCACAGCCTGCCGCTCCTTTTTCATACGTCGCAACAGACCATTCCCCGGGAGGTCCCCTATCTTTGGCCAGGCAACAATGTAGCCGCCAAATGGCGAAAAGCTCTCGCCGGAGCCGACGGAGGCCGGTGCTGCCGGGTCGGGGTCGTCTGGGCCGGTAATCCCCGCCATGACAACGACCGCAACCGGTCCATCCCCTTCGCTGTTTTCAGCAGGCTGTTCGCAGCCAAGCAGGTGCGCTGGGTATCTCTGCAAGTCGGGGAGCGGGCGAAAGATCTGGCCGGAGCCGATTACCAAGTGACCGATTTGTCCCGGGAACTGACCGATTTTTATGAGACCGCGGGAGTGATAGCAAACCTTGACCTGGTGATTTCCGTCGATTCGGCGGTGGCTCACCTGGCCGGAGCGATGGGCAAGGCGACCTGGCTTCTCCTGCCGTTCAACCCGGACTGGCGCTGGCAGCTATACCGCGGGGACAGCCCCTGGTATCCCACCATGCGCCTCTTCCGTCAGATCCGGCCCGGCGACTGGCGGCATGTGCTGGAAAAGGCCGCTTCTGCTTTGACGAATATCGAAGAAATCCATCAGAACAAATAATTTATCTGCCAATATTTAACGCAATTCCAACAATCTCCTCCGAAAACAGAGTCAGAGCGCATGCTTCGGAACTCTCCCACATGATGTGGTAAAAACCGCGAGGAGCGTCATGATGACAGTATTGGCGATCGGTTCCATCAGTGCAACCCAGGGCATACCGCCCAATCAGACCGGCGACGATTATCAGGCCCAGATTTCCAATCTGGAAAAACAAAAGGAACTACTTCAGAAAAAGATCCGACTGGTTAATCAGGACGATTCCGTCAGCATGACTGATAAACAACAGGAAATTGCGCTATACCACACGCAAATCCAGGCAATTGACACCCAAATTCAGCAGCTTGAGCAAAAGCTGGCCGAAAAAGACAGCAAGCAGCAAGACAGCGGCGCCGCATCGACCGGTGGGAAAAACGCCGGCGGGGTGAATATCGAAGTCTGACGATGCCGCAGGACACCAAAAGCGATTATTCCGGGGAGGTTATGACATTGCCGGCACAAGTTATTGCGTTTCCTTCGAACAACGAACAGCCGCTGAGCGAAAACGAACGGATTTTGACTGATGTGGACAAGCTGATCCGCTTGACTTTGACAAGTATGAATCTGGATGAACATCTTATCAATCATGTTGCCGAACGAATTAAGGATTACGTGGAAAAATACGCCAGCATAACTTTCAACTGCAAATTTGATCTGGCGGTGCCTCAGCATACCTCGCCAGAGGAAAAAGCCGTCATGAAAAATTGTCTGGATAAAGGAATCGAGGCTTTGGCCACCCAGGTACAGGGTATGGTGAACAAGATTATCATGGAAAGAGTTATGCTGGAAATCAAGATATATGAGGATCAGAAAGCATACGAAACCCTGAAGGCGTCAGAAAAGCCGATCAAACTTGTCCAGCACTCCCAGAAATAACATTGTTGAGATTGAGCGGGTTGTTTCCCGCGTATTGCCGGCCGGGGAAAAAGCTTCCCCGGCTTTTTATTGTCTGAACCGAAAGGCGTATTTCGGCGGCAGGGTATCGTTCATGAAAGGCCAGGTCAAAACTCATTTTTCAGGCCATTTTATAATACAAACTAAACATATTCCTCCGAAGACAGAATAGAAGCATACCCAAAACTTAGTGACATAAAAGGAGGAAAAAATGAGTACAAGCTCAGTTTCCAGCGTAACCGGCGGATTTTTCGTCAGCACGTCCAGCACCAGTTCCAGCAACAGCAGCCTGGACTACTCCGACTTTCTCACCCTGTTGACCGCCGAACTTCAGTACCAGGATCCCACCAACCCTGTCAGCAGCAGCGACGAGATCAGCCAGATGTCCCAGCTCGGCTCTTTATCGGAACTCAACAACATCTATGCTGCGAGCAGTAACGCGGCGGCTTTCAATCTGGTCGGCAAGGAAGTGGAGTACGAAGCCACCAGTTCCTCGGGCACCACCGGATACTACACCGGTACAGTAGAGTCGGTGATATCCTCGGGCGGCACCACCTATGTCAATGTAAGCGGAACCACAGTGCCGCTTACCTCGATCGTGGAAGTGGCGGCCAGTTCGTCCACCTCCAGTTCCAGCTCCAGTTCCAGTTCGAGCTAATCAGCGAGCGAAGGGAAAGAGATGCAGGGTTTTCAGCCGGACTCCCGCGGGAGGGGCTGACAGCTATTTCTGAATGACAGAAGAAATAGTAAAAAGCAGGAGGTAATTTTGCCTTATGATGAGCGCATTTTTTTCGGCGGTGTCAGGCCTCAAAGCCATGACTTACGACCTTGACGTCATCGCCAATAATATTTCCAATGTCAACACCACCGGTTACAAGTCGGATCGGGTCAGCTTCAGCGATCTTTTGAGCCAGACCCTCAGTTCCGCCACCGGGTCCAGCGGAACCACCGGCGGCACCAACGCCAAACAGATCGGCCTGGGGGTCAGCGTCGCCAGCACCGACATCAATATGACGGTGGGCAGCACCGAATCCACTGGCGTCGCCACTGACGCCTCGATCAGCGGCAGCGGCTTTTACATCGTCACCGGCGGCTCGACCGGCCAGTACCAGTTCACCCGCGAAGGCGACTTTACCGTCGATGACAGCGGCAACCTGACGGTGGACGGCTACAAGGTCTGCGGCTGGGAATATTACAGCACCGACTCCAGCGGCACCAGCACCTACGACACCACCAGGGACGTGGAAGCCCTCAACCTCTACTCCGACTCTTACAACGGCAACAAGAAGGAGATGGCGGCCAAGGCCAGCACCGAGAACACCCTGAGCGGCAACATCTACGCCGACAACACCGCCTCCGGCACCGCGATGACAACCATCGGCACCACGCCAACCACTTACGACACGTCCCAGACGGTCAAGGAATACGACTCGGACGGCAACAGCTACGATGTAACCGTCAGCTACAAAAAATGCTACAGCGAGGGCGGCTATACCACCTACTACTGGACCGCCAGCGCCGCCGACTCCACCGCAGACACTGTAGGCGGCACGAACAGCGGCTATATCTGTTTCGACTCCAGCGGCAACATCGTCAACGGTTCGGCCACCACAGCCACTCTGTCGGCATTCCAGAGCACCACAGGCAACACCAATACCTATACCAGTTCAGAAATGAGTCTGGCGAACAGTTTGCCTGCCGCCAACTACACGGTGACTTGTACGGGGGTGAGCGGCAGTACGGCAACTTATACGCTGTCGGACGGGACGAACACCTACACGGCCAGCACCACTTCCAGCCCCGGAACAGTCACTTTTAAAGATACTGCCGGAAATACACTGGCTACTTTGACAGAATCGGCAACAGGTGTGGCTGGTGATTCTTTTACTTTTACTGCCACCTCCAATAACTACACGTTCTCCGATACGGCGTCGCTCACCGTGACGCCGACCGATGCCGGTATGACGGCCTTCAACGTTAGCCTGGACTTTTCCGGCATCACCCAGACCACCAGCACCGATACCAGCGATACCCTCACCTATTCGGGCGACGGCTACGAGGCGGGGACGCTGGAGAGCATCTCCATCGGCTCGGACGGCGTGATCACCGGTACCTACAGCAACGGCAAGACCAAACCGCTGGCCGAAATCGCGCTGGCGACCTTCACTAATCCACAGGGTCTGGAGAAGATCGGCGACAACCTCTACGCGACCACCAACAACTCGGGCGAATTCACCGGCGGCGTCACTGCCGGCAGCGCCGGAACCGGCTCGCTGAGCTCCGGCACGCTGGAAATGTCCAACGTCGACCTGGCCAATGAACTCAGTCAGATGATGATCGCCGAGCGGGCCTATCAAGCCAACACCAAGGCCATTTCCACCGCCGACGAAATGCTGCAGTCCCTGATCGCCATGAAAGGCTAACCAATAAGTTAAGGAGGCGCGGCCATGAGTTCGACCTTCGGCACTTACAACATCGCTTACTCCGGCATGTACGTCAACCAGGCCGGCCTGGCGACCGTGACCAACAACCTAGCCAACGTGAGCACCACCGGCGCTTCGCGGGTGCGGGTGTCGGCCACCGACACGGACGTAGTCCAGTCCGGCACCTCTTCGGTAGGGACCGGCACAAGCATAGCGTCGATCACGCGGGCCCGCGACCAGTTTCTTGACGGCACGTACCGCACGGAAAACGCCGATGCCAGCTACTACAACATCAAAAACGGCAACCTGAGCTATATGCAGGAGCTGCTGAGTGAGTTCGACGCCAGCGGTACCAGTTCCACCACCGATTCATCCTCGTCCAGCGACGGAGTCCAGAGCCTGCTGGAAAACTTCTATAACAGCTGGGAAGAATTGTCCAAAGACCCGACCAGCGAGAGCTGCCGCGAGTCGGTTGTGGAAACAGCCGACTCGCTGATCAGCGGCCTGCAGGAAATCGACAGCCAGCTGCAGCAACTGCAGTCGGACGCCGTCACCGGCGTCAAGGACGGTGTGGACAGTCTCAACGACCTTGCCGGCCAGGTGGCCGATCTCAATGCCCAGATCACCAAGGCCGAGTCCGGCGGCGAAGAAGCTACCTACCTGCGGGATCAGCGGGATGAGCTGCTTGATCAGATGTCCTCGCTGGCCGACATCTCGGTGGTCCAGCAGACGGACGGCACCCTGCAGGTTTATCTCGGCGGAACGACGCTGGTGGACGGCAACACGGCCGACAAGCTGACTGTCAGCGGCGACGGGTCCACCTCCTCCCCGCTGACGGTCAAGTGGGCCGATACCGGCACCGAGGCTGAAATCGACAGCGGCAGCATCGCAGCCTACATGGAGGATGCCGACCAGGCCGGCTACACGACCCTGGCCGCCAGTGCTCTTCCCTACGACTTCACCGCAGGCTCTACCAGCTCGATCACCAACCTGCGTCAGGCCCTGAACGACCTTGTCACCACCCTTGCGACAGATGTCAATTCACTGCACGCATCAGGCTACGGCGAAGACGGCACCACCACCGGCCTGGCGTTCTTCACCGCCGCCGACTCCAGCCAGCCGCTGAGCATCACCAATATCGAGGTCAATCCCACGCTGGTGAGCGATGTGGATCTGATCGCCGCGGCGGGCACCACCTCTTCAGGCGACAACACCGTCGCCGAAGATATCTACAACCTGAGCACAAGCGACAATTACGAATACAATGGCCTGTCGATGGACAGCAACGACTTTTACGCGTCGGTAATATCCTGGATCGGGACGGCCGGCGACAACGCCCAGAGCAACTACGACACCCAGACGGCCCTGGTTGATCAGGTCAACACCACGCGGCAGGCAGTTTGCAGCATATCCACCGACGAGGAAATGTCGAACATGATCAGGTATCAGCAGGCCTACAACGCCAGCGCCAAGGTAATGACCACCATCGACACCATGATCAGCAGCCTGCTCGCCGCCTTGTGATAAGGAAAAGGGGGATTTAAAATGGCTTCGACTTTCATGGGAATCAGCATCGCCAACACCGGCCTGTCCTCCAGCCAGATCGGGTTGTCGACAACCACCAACAATATCAGCAACGAAAACACCACCGGCTATTCCCGCCAGGTGGTAACACAAATAGCGGTCGGTCCGGCCGCGGTATACACCAAGAGCAGCTATGTCGGTTCCGGCTCCGACGTCACCTCGGTGGACCGGGTTTCCAGCTTCCGCCTGAACCAGAAGTACTGGGAGGAAAACACCGCCCTGGGCGAATGGGACACCAAGTCTTCCTATCTGACCCAAGTCGAGGAGGTCCTTGGTACCTCCTCCGACGACGACGACTTCTCGACAACGATGGACTCTTTTTACTCGGCGCTGTCGGACCTGTCCTCCGACCCCAGCAGTGATTCGGCCCGGGCGGTAGTGCGGGAAGATGGCGAGGCCGTCTGCGAGTATCTCAACAACGCCTCCTCGGAGTTGACCTCGCTGCGGGCCGATGTCAACAGCGATGTGAAAACACAGGTGGATGAGATCAACTCCTACAGCCAGCAGATCGCCGACCTCAACCAGCGGATTTCCGTGGCCGAGGCTTCCGGTTCCTCGGCCAACGAGCTGGAAGACCAGCGGGACCTGCTTGTCGATAAACTGTCGGCTTTAGCCGACGTCTCGGTAACCAAGACCGTCATCGGCACCACCGCCGGCGGCTCCGACGTCACCACCTACGACATCTCAGTGGGCGGCGCGACCCTGGTCAGCGGCAACGAGGCCCGACAGCTGGAATGCACCACCGGTACCGACGGCATGTACGATGTCGTCTGGGCCGACACCGGAGCCTCTTTCAGCCCGGGCAGCAGCGGCTCGCTGAAGGCTGACCTCGACCTGCGGGACGGGACCGGCAGCGACGGGGAATATCAGGGCATACCCTACTACATGTCCCAGCTGGACACCTTCGCCCAAACCTTCGCCGAAGCTTTCAACGAAGGCGTCTACAAAGACGGAAGTTCCTACTACAGCGGCTACTCCGCCGGTTACGGCACCGACGGCAATACAGGCTACCGGTTTTTCTCTTACGACGGCCTTTCTTCCAGTACGCTGGCTGCGGATATCTCCTCATCCAGCATGGCTGACGTGTACGCCAACATCACTGCCGCCAACATATCGCTGTCGTCGGACGTGGAGGACGACCTGTCCACCATCGCGGCCGCCTCGTCGGCTGACGACACATCCGGCGACAACACTAACGTCCAGAATCTGATCAGTATCTGCGACGATTCCCGGATGTTCGCCAGCGGGACGGCCGAAGATTACTACAACTCGATCATCGCCACCCTGGGCACGGCCACATCCTTCGCCTCGCGCCAGGACAGCGTGCAGAGCTCCATCGCCTCGTACATCGACTCCAGCCGATCTTCGGTGTCGGGGGTGTCCACCAACGAAGAAACGGCCAATCTGACCAA
>JARLHY010000093.1 GCA_031292015.1 Negativicutes bacterium
CAGAAGACCAGGAGCTAAATAAGTTAATCGACAAAAATTCCGAAGTGCTTTATACCCAAATCGTCGAAAGGATTCGCATGTGGATCCTCAAAGGCTATTTGAAGGAAGGGGACACGCTTCCCTCAGAGCGCGAATTGGCCCAGATGTTTGAGGTCAGCCGGATGCCGGTAAGTCAGGCGATAAAGATCCTGGAATTCCTGGGAGTTGTTCAGCAAGTCAGAGGTAAAGGCGTATGTGTCAAAAAGATTGACCTTCATCATATCCTGAATAATATTGGTTTCTTAATGCTGGATCCCCAGCGGGGATTATATGACTTGTTTGAGGTGCGGGAAGCTATTGAAATCCAGGCGGCGAAGCTGGCCGCGCAACGCCGCTCCAAGGACGATCTGGACGCGATGGAAGATGCTTTGCTGGAAATGGAACGGAATATTGTTATGAAAAAAGATGTGAAAAATGCTTCGATGCGTTTCCATTCCGCGCTCATCGCTGCCGCCGGCAATGATGTCTTGATAAAAGTAAATGATTTTTTAGCAGAATTGTTAAGATACTCGCGGCAGAAGTCACTTAATGAAGTTAGCCGGCAGGATGTTGCCCTAACTTATCACAAACGCATTTTTCAGGCGGTCAAAGAGCAAAATGCGGAGAAAGCCAGCGTCGCTATGCAGGAGCATTTGCAGCAATTGACCACAACGCTGGAAGATAAATAGCGTTAGACAATCAATGGCATGCCAGAATGCCAGAAGAGCAACGAAGTAAAGGAGGTGAACCGTCTTCGGCGCGAATCAGTATCCCGGTTCAGGCGGCTCAACTGATAATAAGGATTTTATGAAGGAGGATGAACATGCGACACAAGTTTTTAGTCCACGGTGTGGAGGATAATGTCGGGGTAGCTGTCCAGGACATTACGGCCGGCGAAAACGTAATCGGGGTTTTTCTGGACACAGACGGAGAAACAACGATAAAATCCAATCATGATATTCCCCTTGGACACAAGATCGCCCTGAAAGCGCTGAAAACCGGTGAGTTTGCTACAGAATACGGAGAAACAATCGGCAAAACAACGCAGGACATCAAGCCGGGCGACTGGGTACATATTCACAACCTGAAAAGTGCGAGGTGGTAAAAATGAATACAAAAATATTAGGTTATCGCCGCGAAAATGGCCAGATCGGGATCCGGAATCATGTCCTGCTGCTGCCGCTGGACGCCGTATCCTATCCGGTCTGCCGGGCCGTCGCCAATACGGTGGCAGGTACGCTTTATATTACTCATCCGTACGGCCGGATGCAGTTCGGGGCAGACTTGGATCTGCATTTTCGGACACTCATCGGGACCGGCAGTAATCCGAATGTAGCGGCAGTCATCGTTATCGGTATTGAGCCGGTCTGGACAAAAAGAGTGGCCGATGGTATCGCCAGGACCGGCAAGCCGGTTGCCTATTTCTGGACTGATGAGAATGGGGATTTTAAAGCCATCGAACAGGCTTCGCGCAAAGCCGCGGAATTCGTCCACTGGGCTACGGGACTGGAAAAAGAGGAGGCCGATCTCAAAGACCTGATTTTCGGCTATAAGTGCGGAGAATCAGATACGACTTCAGGCTTGGCCGGCTGCCCGTCCGCCGGTGTTGTTTGCGACCAGCTGGTACAAATGGGGGCAACGGTGATGTTTGGCGAGACACCGGAAATCACCGGCGCGGAACATATCCTGGTCAAGCATTTCGCGACCAAAGAACTAGGGGATCGATTCATAAAAATACACAAAGATTATCTGGATCTCATTTTTTCCAAAGGCGAGGATCTTCTGGGATCGCAGCCAAACCAGGGCAATATCGCCGGCGGAATAAGCACTATCGAGGAAAAAGCCCTGGGCAATATCCAAAAACTGGGCAAGTCCCCGGTTGTTGGTATTCTGGATACTTGTGAAGCTCCCACTAAACCGGGTCTGCATTTTATGAATACATCATCGGCCGCGGCCGATTTGGTGACCGCCATGGCAGCTGCCGGAGCCGCGATGACCGTATTTGTCACCGGCAAAGGCAACAATGTCGGCAATCCGATAATACCAGTGGTTAAAATATGCGCCAACCCGAAGATTTGCCGACTCGTGCCTGAAAATCTGGATGTGGATGTAAGCGGCGTCATCACCCGGGAATTAACACTGGGACAAGCCGGCGACAAAATCATGGACTGCATCGTCAAGACGGCCCGAGGTCGGTTCACGGCGACAGAAGTGCTAAAACACGATGAGTTCGCTTTGACCCGGCTATATCCCCAGTCATAAGCTTATAAACCCGAGAGGTGGCGGAAACACAAGGAGGACGCATGAATTTGCAGCTTAATGTGGAACAGACATACAGCCATTCGATCAAGAAGATGAAGCAATACCGACTTTGGATTTTCTGCGCAATTTCCGCCACCTATCTGGTGTCTTACTTTCATCGTGCCGCTCCGGCTGTGGTGGGCCCAGAGATAATGAAAGAATTCTCCCTCGATCCGTCTGCCCTGGGATTTATCGGTTCGATGTATTTCTGGGCCTATGCCGCCACAGCCCTGCCGGCAGGCATCTTGGCTGATACATGGGGAGCACGAAAAACAATCGCAACTTTTGTACTGCTGGCAGGGATTGGCGGATTCATCTTTGCTCTGGCTCCCAGTGTACCATTCATGGCGCTGGGCCGATTTGTAATCGGCTTCGGTGTCGGGGTCGTCTATGTGGCGGCCATGCGCATCCTCGCCGATTGGTACAAACCTGATGAGATGGCCACATATTCTGGTATCTTGCTGGCGGTCGGGAATATCGGAGCCTTAATATCCACCACGCCCCTGGTCATTCTCATGGAGAATATCGGCTGGCGCCATTCTTTCAGTCTGGTGGCCGGACTAACTTTGTTAACAAGCGCCGTAGCCTATGGGATTATTCGCAATAAGCCGGTTGACCTGGGATTTACCCCGCCCCTGGAAGGCATGGACTCGACCCGGGCAGCGCAAAGTCCGAAAGTTTCTTTACCTGAAGCGATGCAAGCGGTCTTTGGCAGCAAAAGATTTTATTTACTGGGGCTTTTACTGTTTTCTTACTACGGAACCTTCATGGGGGTCGGCTCGCTATGGGCGGGGCCTTACCTGCAAAACATCTATGGCCTGTCGAAACAGGTAACAGGAAATGTACTCATGATGTTTCCGCTGGGGATGATTGTGGGCTGTCCGTTGGCGGGATACATATCAGATAAGATATTGCAGTCGCGGAAGAAGGTTCTGCTTTTGGGCGGCTTGCTGCACACCTTAAGCTATATACCGCTGTTGTTTTTTAGCGACACTATGGCTCTCACGACTTTATATGTCCTGTTTTTCTGGTATGGTCTGTCAGGCGGGGCTTTCGTTTCCTGTTTTGCCTGCGCGAAAGAAACGTGTGAGGCCCGGTTTGCCGGTACAGCCGTCGGCGCGTTGAATATTTTCCTTTTTGCCGGCGGAGCTTTCTACCAGTACGTAATGGGGCTGATCATCAATCTCTATCCAACAACGGCTCAGGGTGTTTATTCGATAGCCGCTTACAGGGCTGCATTCACGGTTCCGGTTTGCGGACTGCTTTTGGGAATTGCGGCTTTTGCATTTTTCAGGGAAACCGCAAAGATAGATCCCTAAAAAAAGCACGCTACGCAAAACTCAATTTGAAAAAAGCAAGTTAACACGCGGCGAAAAGAGTCATAGTCTGAATTCTTATGGACCATGACCTGCAGATCGCGATTCGATGCTTGTCGCATTAAATAAAACCCGCAACATTCACACTCTGTCAAAGGTGGGAATGGTGAGAATCAAAGGCACTTTGGCATTAGATAAACACTCTATATTTACGAAGCAAGGCTGAACGTCTTTCACATAGCATCTGGCAGAAGGAGGTGTTTTCCGCTGGCCGGTCTCATTTTTTTGATATTTTTTTAACGTCCGATAATATCTATTATGTTAAGTAAACTGTCAGAGGGACCGATATAAGTCTGTATTTTTGCAATCGGATCCTGATGCTGTACGAGCCCCTAGCAGCGGGTTTTTAAATGTTCTAGGTCCGAATACCCCGGCCCCTGATTTAAATCGTCTTATACGCGATTCTACGAGGTCGTTTTTTTCAGGAAACCGCATCTTTTTATCTTCCCGGCCAAACTTCATGGTATTTACATCAATAAAGACTTCGGTCAGCCGTCAGCTGAATATATCACATAGTGTTTATCTGGATATTTGATTAAAACTCTGCAATCAGTCGATTTGATCGAATCCGCCACCGAAAATGCAATTAAATCGACTCGGTCGCTAATTTATTAGTTCAAAATTAAAATTAATCCGCCTAAACATCATTTTATGATCGCTTTTTAACCCGACCGTTGATCCAGCATTCATTCGCAACTATTTCGGGGTGTTATTTTAATATATAATTATCCCGCAAGGTAGCAAGTCCGATCTCCTGAAATTTTCCCCCTCCCAGTCCTCCACTACCCTGCTTCTGGAAATAAGTTACATATTTCACAATATCCGTTGCCTTTGCCCATAGCGATGAAGCAAACCTATAAGATCAAGCGTCCTTCCTTATATTGCCCTCTCGTTTTCGGTGCTTCCATCAAGATCAATAGCCTTCACTTTAGCGGCTGGGCGTCGGCGAAACTCACCACCATCGTCCGGAAGTGGCGACAGTTCCCAATAAGGTCAGGGCTGTGCTTGAACAGTCCCCCACCCATCAGGAAAATCACTTCCTGGCCGTAAACCGCCAACAGTTCCGGCACGTTGTCGAGACTCAGCCCGCCGCCGGGGCTGGGGAAAATGGCTTTGATATGGCCCATGGGTGCGGCGCTGCCGGCGGCGATGCTTTCGCATTCTTCCCGGCTGAAGGAAAACCGCCCGCCGAAATTGGGATAGATGGTGGCGTCGGCTCCGGCCAGCCGGGCAATCTGCCCGAAAAGGCAATAGTGGGACAAGCCGGCGTCGCTGTTGATGACGTAAGTGCCCTGAAAGGCCGGATGGCTGATGACCGGCAAAGCGATGCCGTCATCGTCGGCCAAAGATCGCATGGCATCAAGGCCTGTTAGCGCGGGGGCCACTACCAGTCCCCCGGCTCCCGCCGCCTTGGCCAGTCTGGCCCGCCGGAACATCTCATCCGGCGCAGCTGTCACGTTAGCTACATAGATGCTGTTTCCGCCTGTTTCAGAGTTTGCTTTGTCCACAGCTGCCGCGCAGCGTTCGACCCGTTCGGCGAAGGGAGCGAAACATTGATTGGTCAGGCCATGATCGTCCTTGATGATGTCGATCCCGCCAACAGCGCATTTGTAAGCAACTTCCGCAAGTTCAGCAGCCGACAGGCCCATCGGTTTGAGTGCCGTCTGCAGCAGCGGGCGCCGCGGGACTTTCAGAAGGGTTCGCAGACCATCCCGCCCGAAGCGGGGACCGCGGAAAGACTTCAGGAGCGAAGCCGGCAGATCCAGGCTTTTCACCCGGATACCCGGCTTGATGCTGATATTGCCGAAAACCACGTTCAGCAGCTGGGTCAACTCGCCGGCTGCAGTTTCTGTGGCATAACTTACGCGGGCGAAGTATCGACCTACACCATCAGCGGCAAAACTCTCGAGCCGGCCGACCACCTCATCGCGGATAAAGCCGGCAGGCACCAAATCCTCGGGAAATTCCACCGTTTGCTCCAGACAGATATCTTTGGCTTTGGCCAGGGCTTCCGCTTCGCCGCCGGTCAGAGTGTAGTCGACATGAAAACGTTCTCCCGACAGCATCATAGCGCCTCAGCCTTTGCTGCGCTGTGAACAGGCGCCAGGTATACCTCCGCCAGCTCAGCTTCGGCAATATGAAATTTATTGCCGGTCAGTCCCTCGATGGCGCGGATAAGAGCCATCGAGTCGATTTCATATTCTTTCATCAGATAAGGCCGGCTGGCTCCGTGGGCATACACATCCTTGAGGCCGACCCGCACCAGTTTTTTTCCCATCCCCTGCTCGGCCATGACTTCGGCCACGATGCTGCCCAACCCGCCGATTACCGAGTGGTTTTCCATTGTGACAACTCCATAGCGGGTGCGGGCGATGGCCTCCAGCACCGCCGGGTCGTTGAAGGGCTTCAGGGTGCTGACATGCAGGTGGTGTACCCCCAGACCGCGTTTTTTCAGCGCCTGGGCCGCCCGCATAGCTTCTTCGGTGCAGATGCCGCTGGTCAACAAAGTGATATCGTCTCCCGTGCTTACCAGGCGGGACTGGTTCAGGCGCATCGGGTTCTGCGGATTGAAGAGGCGCGGAATCTCACCCCGCAGGATCCGTACATAAACCGGTCCAGGAACTGCGTAAGCCACATCGAGAACGCTTTCCACATCGGTGGCGTCGCCACACTCCAGGATGGTCATGTTCGGCAGGGCCCGCATCACGGCAATATCCTCGATGGCCTGGTGGGTCGCGCCGCCGGGGGTGGTGATTCCAGGCAGAAAACCGAACATTTTCACCGGCAGGTTGGGGTAGGACACCGACATCGCCACCTGGTCGTACGCCCGCCGGTAGATGAATACCGCAAAGGTATGAATAAAAGGAACGAGACCTTCCCGGGCCAGACCGCCGGCGAAGCTCAACATGTTTTGCTCGGCGATTCCCATGGAGAAAAAACGCTCAGGATAGGTATCCCGGAAGAGATCGGCTTCCACAGAACTGGTCAGGTCTGCCGATAACACCACGACTTCAGGCCTGTGCTCCGCCCACTTTACCAGGTTGCTCCAGTGAACTTTCGACACTATCTCCATTCTTCTACCTCACTATCACTATAATTCGTTGATGGCAGCATGATACTGCTGTTTTTCTTCTTCACCGGTAAACCGCACATAGTGGAGTTTGGGGGAACGTTTCTTTAGAAGAGGGATATTCCTGCACGGATCGGTCACCGCCAGGATAATGAGCGGCCTGTCTTGGGGCTTTATGGTGGCGATGCCGGCCAGGGCCTCAATGTTGTGGCCGTCGATACGGAATACTTCCGCCCCGAAAGCCTCGAAGCGTTTATCGAAAGGTTCGATGTTCATGACCGAACACACTTCGCCGTCGCATTGCTGTCCGTTGACATCCACCACGACGGCCAGATTGTCCAGCCTGTGATAAGAGGCGGATTGAATGGCTTCCCAGTTCTGGCCGGACTGAAATTCCCCGTCCGACATAAAGACCCAGACCCGCCCGCTGTCGCCGCGCAGTTTGCGGGCCATGGCGATTCCGGCGGCCTGACTGAGTCCCTGCCCCAGAGAACCTGACATCACTTCCATGCCTGGGGAGTGCTCGGCGCCGATCATTTCCACCGTGCTGCCGTCCTTGTTAAACTGGCTCATGCCTTCGGGGGCCATGCGGCCTGTTTCCACCAGCGCGGCATAAAGCACCAGGGAGTACTGGGATGGTGAGAGAATAAACCTGTCATACTCCGGACTCTTTGGGCCGTTGAACGCCGCTCCGGTGGTATAGCGAGGATTGGCCGGACCCGGCACTCCCTGGAAAGGCGGCGGAACAATCGGCTTATCCACCGTGCCCAGATTCATCGCCTTGATATACAGGGTGGCCAGGATCTCGGCCGCCGAGCAGGCCTGGCTCAGATAGCCGCCGCTGTTGGTGACCGTGTGCTCCAGCACTCGCCGGCGTATTCCCCGGGCGACCCTTCTGACCTCGTTTTGCCAGCCCCAGTCAGAACTAATCATTCCACATATCCCCTCAGTTGATATATTTTTCATTCACGGCACATGCCAAAACAGTTAATCTTAACCATTATTATACCGGCTTCCTCACCTGCAGGCCAGCAGAACCTATTTCCTTGGAAACAGCAAACAGGCCAAGGCACTCCCCTAGGAATGCCCTGGCCTTCCATCGCCTGATCAGCCGACGTCTTTACGCAGCTTTGTTCAAGTCCGCGATTAATGCGTCGATATCGATGCCGTGGGCCAAAGCGCCTTGTTCGATGTTTTCGAACCGGGCGGCTGCGCAGCCGAAGCAGCCCATGCCGTGGTTGCGAAATACTTCGATGGTGTTCGGATATTGCCTGACAACATCACCGATACCCATTTCTTTTGTGATCATTGGTTGTCCCTCCTTATTCAATGTAAAACATTGCCCGGAAAACCCTGATTATGACCTGGCAAAATCAGATCTGATAGTCGTAAACAGGTTTCGTACAGCGCACGGCTTTTCCGGCCTTCCCGTCCAAGAGCCTACCCCAGTCGAGTGCAGCCCTGCCGTTAACAAAAACATACTCGATGCCTTCGGGAAAAGCGTTCGGCAAGCCGAAATCGGCTTTATCGACAATACCGTGGATGTCAAACACCACCAGATCCGCGTCCATGCCTTCCCTGAGCCGCCCCTTTGTGCTGAAGCCCAGGGTCTCGGCCGGCAACAGGCTGGCTTTGCGGACAGCTTCCATCAGGTTGAGTTCGTAGCGTTCGGTGACCATCTTTTTGAAGAAGCGGGGGAAACTGCCGGCGATTTGCGGATGTCCCTCGCCAGGCGAATATGGACCGGCATCGGTGGAGGGCATGGCATACGGATGATTCAGTGCCATGTATATTTCTTCTTCGATACCGGTAATAACAACCACCGCCGTATCAGGAGCCGTGTCACGCAGTTCATGGTACATAGCCGGATTCAGCCTCCGGCCTTTATACTTGCCGGTGATGACCAAAATGTCCTTCAGGTCCCAGGAGTTCGCTTCCAGATAATCCTTATTGAACAAAGCCGCCCCGATATGGGTTGCCCACTGGGTGTACATGCCGCTGTCAAACCGGATGTCCAGGCCGTCCGCCCTGGCTTTGTCGATGACCGCCAGCGCTTCGTTCATGACTCCTGTGCCATACTGATACACCAAATGAGACACCTGGATGCGCGCCCCGGTCTGGCGGGCAATGGCGATGGCCTCGACGAGCGAGTACATATCGGTGCCTGTGGCCATACGGGTATCTATGGCAACAATTCGGCCATACCTGGCAGCCAGTCTGCTCAGCCGCAATATTTCCTCGTCAGAACTGCCGGGAGCATAGCCCAACCCTAAGGAAAGACCGCACGCGCCTTCCTCAAACGCTTTTTCCACCAGATACTCCATTTGGGATATCTGCTCGGGTCTTGCCGGTTGCAGCGGGTCAACCGCCCCTACCGCCTCGCGCAGACTCATGGAGTGGCCGAAAAGTTCGGCTTGATTGATGATGAACCCGTTGTCTTCCTGGGCACCAAAAAACGAGTCGATATCAAGGGGGCTGGCGCCGCAGTTACCGCCGACAGTGGTGGTGATCCCCTGCCGCAGGGAAAGTTCGCCGCAATATCTGTCCAGATCGACGTGGCCGTGGATATCGATAAAACCGGGGCAGACGATGCTGCCGGAAGCGTCGATTTCCCTGGCGCCATGGATTTCCTCCCTTGTTACGGCCGCAATTTTCCCTTCCTTTATTCCGACATTGCCGGCGGAGCGGGTAAGTTTTTCCGGATCAATCAGGATACCGTTGGTTATCACTGTGTCGAACATTTCTCATCACCGCCCGCGAAATAGATCTATTTTTGCTGTTGCAAGGTCAAAGAATCAACTGGGAAAGAAAGACCAAGATCCAACACTGTGGAGAGTCTTGGCCTTCAGGCGGTCTGATCCGGCAGGCGTGATTTGGCTGCGTAGAAGCCCTATTTTATCGCTGCCAGCGCTTTTTCCAGGTCGTCGATAAGATCCGCCGCGTCCTCAAGCCCCAGCGACAGGCGAACCATGTCGTCAGGCGCTCCGGCTTTGGCCCGCTGTTCGGAATTAAGCTGGGAATGGGTCGTGCTGGCAGGATGGATGACCAGTGACTTCGCGTCCCCGACGTTGGCCAGCAGGGAGAATATCTTAAGCTCATTGATCAATTTCTTGCCGGCTTCCAGGCCGCCTTTGATGCCGAAGGTCAGGATCGCCCCGGCGCCGCTTGGCAGGTATTTCTTCGCCAGGGCATGATCGGGGTGGTCCGGCAGTCCAGGGTAGCTTACCCAGGATACCTGGTCGTGCCCGGCCAGATAGCGGGCTACGGCCAGAGCGTTGTCGCTGTGGCGCCGCATCCGCAGGTGCAGCGTTTCCAGTCCCTGCAGGAACAGGAAGCTGTTGAAGGGACTGAGAGCAGCACCGAGATCCCTCAGAATCTGAGTTCGCAGCCGGATGATATAGGCCAGCGGCCCGAGGGACTCGGTGTAACGCAGGCCGTTGTAGCTGGGGTCCGGCTCGCTCAGCAGGGGGAATTTGCCGCTCGCCCAGTTGAATTTGCCGCTGTCGACCACCAGGCCGCCCATCGAAGTGCCGTGGCCGCCGATGAACTTTGTCGCCGAATGCACGACGATGTCGGCACCGAAATCGATGGGACGGGTCAGGAACGGAGTGGAGAATGTGCTGTCGACGATCAGGGGGATGCCGCTGGAGTGGGCGATCGACGCCACTGTCTCGATATCCAGGACATCGATTTTCGGATTGCCGATGGTTTCGGCGTACACGGCCTTGGTCTTGGAGGTGATGGCTTTGCGAAAGTTTTCCGGATCCCTGGGGTCAACCAGTTTGACCTTGATCCCGAGGCGCGGCAGCGTATAGCTGAACATATTGTATGTACCGCCGTACAGCGTCGCCGAGCTGACGATTTCGTCACCGGCTTCGGCGATGTTGAAGATGGCCGAGCTTATGGCCGCGTGACCGGAGGCGAATGCCAGAGCCGCCACCCCGCCCTCCAGCGCGGCGATCCGTTTTTCCAGAACATCGTTGGTGGGGTTCATAATCCGGGTGTAGATATTGCCGAATTCCTTCAGGGCAAACAAATTGGCGGCGTGCTCGGTGTCCTTGAATACATAGGAAGTCGTCTGATAAATGGGAACGGCCCGTGATCCTGTTGTCGGATCGGGTTCCTGGCCGCCGTGTACGGCCAGAGTGTCAAAGCGCAGATTGTCCGGTAATGCCATGTTTTTGTGTCCCCTTTCGTTTGCTCGGATTTTTTGCCTGATGCTTGTTCAAAAGAAAAAGGCTGAAGAAGCGGCGATTTGCCACTTCTTCAGCCTTCAGGTTTCTGATCGGCTCGCTATCGGTTTATCGGGCCACGGCTTCATAGGAAGCTCCGAAGCCAAAGTTTAAGAAAGTCTTACTGTTTTTCGAACAGCACGGTGGAAAGGTAGCGTTCACCGGTGTCGGGCAGCAGGGCCACGATGGTCTTCCCGGCGTTTTCCGGCCTGAGGGCCAGTTGGGTGGCAGCGTAGGCCGCCGCTCCGCTGGAAATGCCTACAAGCAGTCCCTCGTTTTTGGCCAGTTCCCGGGCCGTCTCGAAGGCGTCTTCGTTTTTCACCTGAATAATTTCATCAATTATTTTTACGTTCAGAACATCAGGTACGAAGCCTGGGCCGATACCCTGAATCTTGTGCGGGCCGGGTTTGCCGCCCGACAGCACCGGGGAATCGAAAGGCTCCACGGCAACAAGCTTGAAGCCAGGTTTGCGGGATTTTAGGACTTCCCCCACGCCGGTAATCGTCCCGCCGGTGCCGACGCCGCCGACAAAGATGTCGACCTGGCCGTCGGTATCCTGCCAGATTTCTTCGGCGGTGGTTTTGCGGTGAATTTCGG
Source organism: Negativicutes bacterium (assembly GCA_031292015.1). Next base: position 11,595 of record JARLHY010000093.1, read on the forward strand.
GGTTCGCAGGATTTTTGAACTGCTGTGGCACGAAAGAGTTGGGGGTTTCGGCCGCGAGGGCCTCGGCCCGGCGAATTGCCCCAGGCATGCCTTCCGTCCCGGGGGTCAGTACCAGTTCCGCTCCCAGCGCCCGCAGCAGATTTCGACGCTCAATACTGAAGGTCTCGGGCATGGTCAGGATCAGGCGGTACCCTTTTGCCGCCGCGACGAAAGCCAGGGCTATGCCGGTGTTGCCGCTGGTCGGCTCAATGATGACGCTGTCTTTTTTGAGTATGCCTCTGTCTTCAGCATCCTTGATCATGGCGTAGCCGATCCGGTCTTTCACGCTGCCCAATGGGTTAAAATACTCCAGCTTGGCGAGCAGTCTGGCTTTCACTCCCTTGGCGGCGCTGTAGTTGTTCAGTTCCAGCAGTGGTGTCCCGCCTACAAGTTCCGTAAGATTCCGCGCGATTTTTGCCATTTTGAATCATCCTCCTTAACGTTGGTTCCGATTTCTCCAAGCCTGTGGTTTGGGTAAAAAACCGCCGATGGTATTGCGGTCAGTTCTTTGAAAAAAATAAACAGGCTAAGGTGTTTCCCCTGCGGGAACGACCTTAGCCTTCAGAATTTCTGATCAGCTCGGATTTGATTGTTGGACTTATTTTATACCTTCAGCTGATTTCTGTCAATATACTCTGAAATAATATCCGACGTCAGATGCCGTCGCCGTGCTGGCCTTCCATCCGGTTCCAGCGGGTTTTCTCGTTGCGTTCAATCTGAACTGCTTTCCCGTTTTCCACCATGAGGATAACCTGGCCGAATTTCAACCCGAACAGAGCCCGGATCACCCTGCTGCGCAATACCGGGTTGCGGTCCCGCGTCGCCTTCGGCAAAAGTCTGGGGGTGCCGTCGAGCCGGATTTTTTCCCCCAGGTCGATTTGAATCAAACGCGCATCCTGGACAGTCAGCACAATGCTGCCGAAACTGGTTGTCGCCACCGCATCCTCGATACGGTTCAGCACCTTTTCACTGATGTTGCTTGTCGACAATTGCCAGTACCCGTTTTCTGCGGCACTCATAGCAGACTCACCTCCTCTTGGTCATCTGGCCGAAATAATGGCACTAACCAGATCTTCCACCAGACACAGGCCGCCGTTGAAACCGGTGTAGCCCCGGTTCAGGACGGCCCTGTTGGCTACAGGAAAACTAACGCTCAAGTGGGCGGCGCTTAAGTCTTTGGCCAGTTCCCGCTCCAAAGAACTGCCGATCACAAAGGCCGGCGCCGGGGGATTGCTGTACTTCCCGCCGTCGCCGCTGCGGTTTCGCCAGTGGGAATACACCTTGTTCCTGATGGTCGAAGTGTCGGCGTCGAAAAAAATCTTTGGCGACAGGCCGGACTGAAGACCTGTCCCCCGGGCGGCGACCCTCTGTTGCTGGGCGTCATCCAGGATGTCGGTGACCACAACGGCCTCAGGCAGCCAGCCCAAATCGTCAGCCAGGAAACGGGTAATGGATGACGCATAGTTGGAATCGGCCACCACCGCGAAATAGCGCTGCAGATCCATATCGTTGAAGCAGTCGGTGAGAGGATCCAGCAGCTGGTAATAGCGCTGGTTTTCCCGGCGAATCAGCGCCTGGGTCTCCTTAAGGGGTAAATCAAGGCGTGTTGCCACATTAGTCAAGAATTCGCTGGCCGCGGACGGCCCTATCGGCAGCGGCGCTATAAGGTACGGTATATCATGGATTTCCTTGCTTAGGTCAGCCGCCTGCCAGCCCAGCACATCGGAAACGACGATATTCAGCTCGGCGCTGCCGGCCTGACGGATGCCTTCCAGGCTATCGTCGACGGTGAAGAATGCATTCACTTCCAACCCCAGCTTAGTAAGCAGCGCTCGCAGCTCCAGCAGATTGCCGCGCCAGAAAACGTCGAAATAAGGGGCGATACCCCACAGGTTGACTTTCTTGCGCTGCTTGACGGGACTGGCCGGGACATAGTTTTGCAGCAGGCTTTCCAGCACCAGTTCGTAGCCGCGGTAGGAGTTCCCCCGGAAGCCGCCGGTTTCGGCGTAAAGAATCGGGACACCGGCCTCGGCCAACGGATTGACCACCGAACCCACATCATCGCCGATCATCTCGGTGACGCAGCTGGTCAGGACGAAATACAGCTTGCCGTCCATCACCTTCAAGGTGTTCTCCACCTGCTCGGCCAGACGTTCGCCGCCGCCGAAGACTACTTCGCGTTCCTGAACGTTGGTTCCGGGCATGCTCAGCCCGCCGCAGTAACCGCCCACCTGGAGGCCGCAGCCGCCGGCCTGGGTCCAGGCTAGATTGCCGGCGCAGCCGGGCGGGGCGTGAACGATGTGAATGGTTTGTGGCAGGGCGGAAACGGTGGCGATCGCTCCGCCTAGGGCGCAGGTGAAGCGCGGCCGTTCGACAAAACTGCTCATCAGGCCTCCCCTCCCACTGTCTTGATATAGGTAAACGGATCCTGGCCGTACCATTCCTCCCGATACGGGAGCTTCAGCCAGTTAGCCAGGTTGCGGTTGAAGCGCGGGTTGACCAGTTGGCGGTGCAGGCGCCTGGCCAGCTGATAGGCACCCTGATAGCCGACGAATTGCAGGCCGACGTTGTAGATGACGTTGGTTGCCACCCCGGCCTTGGCGGCGGTGGCATTGCCGTTCATATGGCCGAGAAAGACGTCGGGCTGAAGCCGCCGGATAAGGTTGGCCTCCTCAAACGGCTGGCAGTTGGCGACATTCAGCGTCAGATCCTCGCTGGTGATATTGATCAGCTTGTCGTATTCCGCGTCAGCGAATTCGTCATGATGGAACGACCTGACGGCAACCACCTCAAAGCCAAGCTCGGCCAACAGAATCGAGGTCGCCAAAGCGCGAAACTCCCCGGCGCTGACAAATGCCTTTTTTCCGGCAAATGTCGGCCGGAGTTCGGCCAGAGCTGCTTCCAGTTCGGCCTCCTCCCGGGCGATCAGCGCCTCGGCTTTCTCTTCCCAGCCGAAGTGCCGGGCCACGCTTCGCAGCCATTCGCCGGTGTTGCGGATACCGATGGGCATATGTTTCAGTTCATAGGGAATGCCGTATTTCTCCTGTAAATGGTTGAGCAGATAGTCGTCGTGGGTCGGGCAGGTGCTGACCGACAACTGGGCATGGGTAAGACGGTACATATTTTCCGGCTTGGCGAAAACAGGAAAAATGTTGACCTCCAGGTCCAGCGCTTTTAGCAGCCGTTCCAGCTCCACTTCGTCAACCCGGCCCATGGAAGAGACGTTCATCAGATTTACGGTCGGGTGGTCGGGTCGGGCCAGGGCCAGATTCTCGGCGGTATCCTGCAGCATCACCCGGCCGACGGCGTGATAGACGGCGTCATAGGCTGTTGCCCAGATCTTGGTTTTGAAACCTTCGCAGTGCACCGGCAGCAATTTGGCGCACACCTCAGGCTGCAACTGCTCGGTCAGGCCGTCGATGTCATCGCCGATAATGCCGGGAACGCATCCGGCCACCACGAAGATGATGCTCGGCCGAAAGCGGCGGTCGGCTTCCCTGATGGCGGCAGCCAGCTTTTCCTCACCGCCGCCGATCACCTCGGCCTCAGAAAGAGCGGTGGACAGCCAGGTGCCGTCCTTGACGACGCCCCAGCGCTGCGTATTGCCGCTCCGCACCGCGGCGTTGCCGCCGTGGGCCGACGAACCGCAGCCGATGGCTCCATGCATGAGAACGACGCTGTCAGGGATGCTGTTCATCATGCCAAGGGCTGGCAGCAGCAGGCAAATGGAATTCTGTGAAAAAGAACGCTCGCCGTCCGGCTGGCAGCAACGAAGGCGCTTCACCACGCCGGACAGGGAACCGCCGCAGGCAATGCAGGCGTTTAGACGTCCTTCCCGTTTAGGCGGTTCTCTTTGCTCCAAATAGCTCATATTTCTCCCTCCTCTTGCGGCTTGTCGCCGCTAGTGCCGGCATAACATCAAAAATCAGTTGCAGGTTTCCCGGCCGGCAGCCAGAAAAGCTTTCACGTTGGCTAGCGGCGTCGCCGGCGGGATGTCGCAGCCAGGCATCAGGATGAACCGTTCAAAATCCTTGACTTCATCTAGGCTCCGCCGCGCCAGGGCGGCCAGCGCCTCCGGCTCGCCGTCTTTCAGGGTCAGCGGGTTCAGGTTTCCGGCCAGGGCGGCTTTATTGCCAAGAACTTTGGCCGCAGTGGCCAGGTCGACTTTATAGTCTACCGACAGCAGGTCAACGCCAAGATCGGCCACCGTTGCCAGCCGGTCGGTGATATTGCCGCAGATATGCAGGGTGATCAGGGCTCCGTCCCGGCGCAGGCGGTCGAACAGCTTCTTCAGATACGGGGCCACATATTCCTCAAAATGGCGCTGGGATATAAGGTCGCCTGACGCCGTCGGCTCGGCCACGGACAGCAGCTCGGCCCCTTGGGCGACGGCCGGGGCAAGGTAGCGGTAAGCAACTTCGGTCATGATTTCCAGTAGGGCATGAATGCCTTGCTTATCCTTGTAGAGGCCGCTCATCACCTTTTCCACTCCGTAGAACTGTCCGGCCAGGGTAAAGGGGCCCCAACTGGAGGTTCCGATAAGGTAGCGGTCGCCGAGTTTGGCGCTGGTGGCTGCGATGATGTCCAGCAGGGTGATGATCCACCCGCTGCGGGCAATGATGGAAAAATCGAGGCCGTCCGCGGCGGATATTGTCTTGAACGCCGGGCCGGTTACGTCGATATTGCCCTGGGGGCGAAATTTGATGCTGCCGCCGAAGAGCCTCACCAGCAGGTTGTGGTAGCCCGACCCGGGCCAGACAATGTCCGAGAGGACCTGGTCGTTGACCTCGGCGATCATTTGGGCGGCTGTCGCGGGTTCGTCGAGAACGTCCTTCAGGGAAAGCCCCTTCTGGCGGAAGGTCCATGTCCCGCCGGACAGCAGTGCCGCCGGACGCCGCGGTAGTTTTGTTTCCCCGTGGGGCCGAAGAACCTGTAATGCGATTTCCCGGGGAGTCATTGCACATTCCTCCTTTATTGGGTCATTGATGAGGTTTAGGTTGTCAGGCAGTCTTCTTCCAGCGCAGCAAGCGGGCGGACAGGCGGTTATAGCCGGCCATAAGCACCAACACCACAAGGCCGATGATGATAATGCCTGCGACTACCCGCGGGTAGTCGGCAAAATCGGAAAAGTATTTCACATACCAGCCAAGGCCGGTGGTGGCACCGATCATCTCGGCCGCGGTAAGCAGAATGAAGGCCAGCACCAGGCTTACCGTCCCTCCGGTCAGGACATGGGGCATGGCTCCCGGCAGCAGGATGTCGACAAACATGCTCCATTGGCCGACACCGAGGGTGCGGGCCGAATCGATGATCGGCTTTTCCACCGCCCGGACCCCGGCCACGGTGTTAATGAACAGTGGCCAAAAAGCGCCGATAAAGATGACGAAAATCGAGGAATGGGTGAAGGTAGGCAGCAGGACGATGGCATAAGGAATATAGACAATGGGCGGAATGGGGCCAAGCACGTTCATCAGCGGCTCGATGGCGCCATACAGCCGTTTGTGCCAGCCTACCGCCAGGCCCAGCGGAATCGCTGTGACCACAGCCAGCAGGTAACCGCAAAACAACAGGCGGAAGGAACTCAGCAGGCTTTTGCCAAAGACGGCTTTGTCCTCAATAATGAGTGACAGCACCTTCGGGGGCGACGGAAACAAAAGCGGGTCGAGGATTCCCAGCCAGCCAGTGACCGTCTGCCATACCGCCAGCAGGGCACCGATCAGCAGAATCCTGTCCAGAACAGTCTGTTTCAAATCCCCTCCCCCCTCTCCAGGTTGTCAAGTTCTTCGATGAGTTCAGCCTGCAGCAGCGAAAGGATGTCGCTGCGAAGCTGCAGATATTCCTTGTTGTTGATGAGTTGGGAGCGGCGGCGGGGGCGCTGGAAAGGCACCGGGAGGATCTGGCGGATGCGGCCGGGGCTTGGAGTGAAAACCACGATCCTGTCGGCCAGGTAGAGCGCCTCGTCGATATCATGGGTTACCAGGAAAACCGTTTTTTTATTGCCGGCTTCCTGCCAGAGACGCAGCAGCAGATCCTGAAGATAGATCCGGTTTTTGGCGTCCACCGCTCCGAAGGGTTCATCCAGCAGATAGATGGGCGCCCCCAGGGCAAAGGCTCTGGCGATAGCCACCCGCTGCCGCATGCCGCCGGAAAGCTCGCCGGGGTATTTCGCCCCGGCGTCGCTGAGGCCGACAATGTCCAGCAGTTTCTTCGCCTGATCCTTGGACGCGGTCCCGACCTGTTTCAGGGCAAAAGATATGTTGTCCACAGCGGTCATCCAGGGAAAAAGGGAATAGTCCTGAAATACCACCGCCCGGTCGGGTCCGGGGCCGGTTACCGGGCGGCCGTTCAGAAAAATCTCGCCGCTGGTGGGGGCCACCAGCCCGGCCAGCAGGGCGATGGTCGAACTTTTTCCGCCGCCGCTGGGACCGACCACCGCGACGAACTCCCCCTCCGCGATGTCCAGGCTGATGTCCTTCAGCGAAGGTTCGCTTGCCTGCTGCCCCGGATAGACAAGAGACACGTTAGTCAGTCTCAGGAAAGCCAGCGCAATCAGTCCTTTCTGTTACAGATCGTTTTTGGCGAAATCGCTTTCCAGCTTGATATAGGTCTGATTCTGGGGGTAGCGGGTCCGCAGATCTTTCAGCGCCTGCTGGTAGATGCCGGTATTGATGAACTTGGTTATATCCTGGTCGCTCTCCAGGTAGCCGATGCTCTTCATCGATTCCCAGAAATCAACCACCCGTTTTTTGTCCGGATCGGGGATGCTGTGAATATGGCCGCTGTACGCCGCTTGCTTGAGCAGGTTCTTGTCCAGCTTGACGTATTTGCTGAGGATTTCCACGGTGGCATCCTGGTTGTTGATATAGAAGTCATAGGCTCTGATCTGGGCCCGACTGAAGCGGATGAAGGCCTCCTGCTTGTTCTTGACGGTATCTTCAAGACCCACAAGGCGGCAGCAGACATGTCCGTCATAGTACTGGGACGACCATTCGACGATCTTCAGTCCCTGCTGCTCAGCCATCTCGGTGAAAGGCACCCAGATATTGCCGGCGTCGGCGCTGCCCTTCTTGACTGCTTCCAGCACGGCGGCCGGCGAGTCAAGCTCCTGGATGGTCACCTGGGTTTTCCAGTCGATGCCGGCTTTGGACAGACCGTAGCGCCATACCGCGTCACCCGAGGCCAGCCTCACGGTGGCCACTTTGGCGCCGACAAATCCCTGCGGGGTTTTAAACCGTTCGGCATTCTCCGGCCTGGCGACGATGGCGTGACCCTCGCTCTGCATACCGCCGATAATGGTGAAGGGAGTTCCTTTGGAGATAAACACCAGCGGCCCCGCCGTCCCAAAGGAACCGGTGTCCAGCTTGCCGCTCTTGATGGCGTTCAGGCCCTCGCCGGTGTTGGTGAACTGGAACAGTTCGACATCCAGCCCTTCCTCGTCATAAAATCCTTTATCCTTGGCCACGAAATAGAGGACATGACCGACAGCCGGCAGATAGCCGACATTAAACTTGATCTTTTCCGCCGGCGGCACGGCTTTTCCGTCCGGGGCCTGGGCTTTCTGACCGCCGCAGCCGGCCGCGACCAGGGTCACAATCAGCGCCAGGCACAGCCACAATACTCTTTTTTTCAGCATTCGCGTTCACTCCTTGTCGTTTGTTTGCCTTTACAGGGAAATCTATATAGCCGGCGCAGCCAGATCCTGTGGCAGGTCCGGTTCAGGAAATTCCAGGCATTTTACGAACAGCCGGTCAAAGTTGGCCAGTGTCGCCAGTTCCAGCACCGTTACCGCCGCTACCGTCGCCCCGATATGCTGCCGCGCCTGGTTGTTCAACAAAAATTCCCGGCCGCCGGACAAAGAGGTGTTTCCCAAGAATTCGATTCTGCCGGCGAAGGCCGGCGGCAACAACCCGAGGTCGATAAGGCTTTCGGCCCGCAGGTGATAGCCGAAGGAGCCGGCGATCAGCACCCGCATGACATCTCCGGCCGTGAGGCCGTGGTGCTGAAGCAGCGCCTCGATGCCTGCCCTGATGGCCCCTTTGGCCAACTGGACCTGTCTGATGTCCTGCTGGGACAGTGTGATATCATCGGTTACCGTGAAAGCCGGCTTCCCATTGACTGAGGCCAACAGCCGGGCAAACTGCGGCGGCAACTTTTTGCTGAATTTGCCGCTGCCGGTCACCAGGCCGTACTTCACCAGTTCGGCGACGATGTCAAGCAGGCCGCTGCCGCAGATACCGCTTGCCGGCAGGTCGCCGATGGTCTTGATATCGCGCTGACCGGCCGGGGACAGCCGGAACTGCTCCACCGCCCCTGGCGCCGCCCGCATTCCACAGCTGATGTTCATGCCTTCAAACGCCGGCCCGGCGGCGGTGGACGTGGCGACAAGAAGACCGTCCGCCGCCAGCACGATTTCACCGTTAGTGCCGATGTCGATGAACAGGTTAACCTCCTGCCGCTGCGCCAGACGGGCGGCGAGAACGCCGGAAGTGATGTCGGCTCCGACATAGGCGGATATCACCGGCGGCAGATAGACCATCGCCGAGGCTGCGGCATTGAGGCCAAGATCGGCGGCGGCGAGGCTGTTGCCGCCGCGAATCAACGGCGTGTAGGGAAACTTGCCGAGAGAGACCGGACTGATGTTTGCTCCCAGGTGGAGCATGCAGGTATTGCCGCTGAACACCAGCTCGTAAATGCCGGACGGCGAAATCGCCGCCTTTTTGGTTACCTCGCCGGTCAGCCGGTTCACTTCGTCGATGAACAGCCGGTGCAGCTGCCGCAAACCTTCCTGATTTGACGCGTAGCGTATCCGGGAGAGTACGTCCTGAGCCAGCCGGCTCTGGGGATTTAGCGACCCGGCCGTGGCCAGTTCCCGGCCGGTCAGCAGGTCGATGAGCGAGACCACCAGGGTGGTGGTGCCAATGTCGACAACCAGCCCATACAGTGCTCCGGAGGTGTCGCCCTGTTCGGCGGCGGCTAGTTCGCCGCCGCGATAGACGGCGGTGATGTTGGCTGCCTGCAGGAAGTCCTTCCTGACGGGGCTGTCTATGGTCACGACTGCTGTAAGGCCGTCTTGTTTGATCTGGAGGTTGTCGCTGTCATGGCGCTCGATGATTTCGACGGTGGCGTCGCCCTGGAGGATTGTTTTGCAGGCCAGGGCGATTTTTCGCTCTTCGCCGGAAACCGTGACCGCCACCTTGCATTTGCCGCAGGTGCCGTTGCCGTTGCAGGGTGATTCCAGGGTCACCCCGGCCCGTCTGGCTGCGCCCAGAAGGCTCTCCCCGTCAGAAGAGACCACTTTGGTGGTTCTGTCGCTTAGGACAAAAATGACTTCAGCCACCTTCACCCCTCCTTTACGCCGCCGGTCATCGCCCGGATGCACGCCAGCGACGTGGAGGTGCTCAGACCGCAGGCCGGAGATATGATGTCGATGCCGTCGGCGACCAGTTGCCGGGCCTGGTCGGCCACTTTTGCGGCCGGCCCGAATTCCAGCAGATAGGTGCTGAGGTTGCCCATGGTGGTGATTCCGGGAAAGTCAGCCTTGAGCTGCTTGAGGTTGACCACCGCGTCGGTGCTGACGGCGTCGGCTCCGATGCCGGCGATCAGCGGGCGCACACTGTTCATGTTGCCGCAGATATGGACAAGCACCGGCACCTTGCGGGCGTGCAGGGCGGCGATGATTTTGCCGATATAAGGAACCGCGAATTCCTTGAAGGTTTTGGGGCCCAGTATTTCCCCGGTGGCGGTGGGGTCACCGATGGATATGACGGTGGCCCCGCTGTCGACCAGCCGCCCGGCAAAAGCGATGAGCAGTTCGGTGACGTATTCCAGGACCCGGTGGCACTCGGCCGGGGTTTTGCGAAACTCTTTCAGCAGCGTCACCGGATCGACCAGGCTGGCCGCAGTGCTGATCGGGCCGGTCAGATTACCGATAACCGGGACGTCGGGATAGCGGCGGGCCAATATCGACGCCGCTTCAGCCACTACGGCGATGCGGCCGCTGTCCAGCATGGCTCCGATATCCCTGGTTGTAACCAGGCCGGCTGACGGAAAAACTTCTTTGGTGATTTTGGGTTCGCAGGCCAGGGTGCCGTAGGTGACTTCGCTGCCCAGCACTTCGGCCTCCACCGTCATGCAGAAGGGAATTCCCAGGTTCTCGAAGCCGGTCAATTCATGTACGTCGCCGGCCAGGTCGGCCATAAGGGCCGCATCGCTGTGAGCTTCCGGCAGGGTATGGCCGGTGTTGTTCATGACCTCGACGATGGCAGCGTTCATCATTCCTCCGGTGCAGATCACCGGCGGTCGGTCGGTTTTTTCCTTACGGGCAACGGCCAGCAGCCTTTCTTTGGGACTCAGCATTATTGTCCAACTCCCCCTGCCAGCAATTTATCCGCATTTACCGGATACCCGATTTCCCTGACTGTGGCCAGCATGGCGTCGATGTTGGCGAAGGGGGTCTCGGTCGGCAGGCTGCAGCCGCTGGCGACGATATAGCCTTTGGGATTGTCATGGCCCTGGGCGACGCATTCGCGCACCGCCGCCCGTACGTCGGCAGGCGTCCCCTGGAGCATGACCTCCGAGGGCTTGATGTTGCCCATCAGCCTCGCCCGGTGGCCGACTTTTTCCTTGGCCGCAAGGAGGCTGGCAGCGTTGTCGATGCTGAGGCAGTCGGCCCCGGCGTCGCACATGTCCGGCCAGATTTTCGCCGTTTTGCCGCAGATATGAAGAGTCACGGTTTTGCCGCGGGAATGGATGTAGTCGATCAGCCGCTTCAGGTAGGGAAAAGCGAATTCGCGAAACTGGCCGGGGCTGATGACTGTGGAGGATGACATGGGATCGGTCAGGCTGGGACTGCAGCCTGCGTCGATAATGGCCTGGGAGTAGCGCAGGGCGGTTTCCAGCGACAGCTCGCAAAGCCGGTGCACGGCCTGGGAGTCTTTGCCCACCAGCCTGACAAGGTTTTCGGTGCCGATAAGAAAGGATGCGTTGGTGAAAGGGCCGGTTACGGCGCCGGTCACGGCCACCTCTTGACCGACCGCGTCCACAGCGATTTTCATGGCCTCGAGATGCTGGGGCAGATTGCCGTCCCGGTAAGGGTCAGCCGGTTTGAGAGCATCGATTTCTTCCACTGCGGTTATAGCCGGTGCTTCAAGATAGGCGGTTTCATCGGCCGGATAGCGGACCTTCGCCCCCATCGCTTCGGCCTGGCCGTAAAGATCGGTAAAAATACGGATGATATCATAGCCAAACCGCCGGTAGGCGGCGATCTGCGCCGCAGCGATCAATTTACCGTTCCCGCGGAAATCGGCCACTTTGACGCCGAGCACCCGGGCGGCGGTGTTGCCGACAATCGGCACGCACGGCAACCTGTCGATGGCTTGGTTCCGGTTGTAAGCGCCGAGCCGCTCCAGCGGGGTCATCTGATCTTTGGACATCAGCTGCCACCACCCAACAGACTCCTTACCTTTCGCACCGCTTCCGTGGCGTTGGCGGCATAAGCGTCGGCGCCGATCTTGTCGGCGAAGGACTGGGACACCGGCCCGCCGCCGATAATAACCCGGAAAGAATCCCGGCGATTTCCCTCCTGCAGGAGCCGGATGACTTCAAACATGCCGTCCATGGTGGTGGTCATCAGGGTGGAAACAGCGATGATCTTTGCCCCTGTCTCGACGGCCTTGCCGACGAATTCCGCCGGCGGAATGTCCCGGCCGAGGTCGATCAGCTCGAAACCCGCCGTTTCCAGCATAATCTTGACGATGTTTTTGCCGATGTCGTGGGTGTCGCCTTCGACGACGCCGATCACGATCTTGTGTTTTTCGGCGGCGTCATCGGTCTTAAGGTGGGGCCGCAGTACATCGAGGCCGGCGTACATCGCGTCAGAGCACATCAGCAGTTCGGGGATGAAGTATTCTTCCTCCTCAAACAGGCGCCCGGCGCGTTCCATTCCGTCGGCCAATCCTTTTTCGATGCCTTCGTACGCGTCGATACCTGCGGCGATGACCGCCCCGGCGGCCTCAACCGCCCCTTCCTCCTCCATCTCCAGCACCGCGTCGGACAAATCATGCAGCAGTTCTTCCTTAGCCTTTGTCATGGCTCTACCTCCTGTTTCAAACAAAAATGGGTTATGATACGTTTCCAGCGAAACAACAAAAGGCTAAAGAGAAGGGACTAGCCCATCATCTTTAGCCTTCAGTTCACTGATCAGCTTGTTATGATTCATTTTATCCGCGCACCAAAGCAAACGTGCCTGGGGGGACAGAAAATAGTCAGTTGACTCCTTCCAGCCTGACGAACACCCGGCGCTTGAGTACTGCTTCGCTTGTAGTCGGTTCGAGGACACCAATCGACTTCATTTCGGTGATCGCCAAGTCTACTGCTTTTTCACCGCCGTCCACCGACGGGATGTAGTTGTAAGACTTCAAAAGTTTGGCGATCAGCTCGACATTCCCCGGCACGTACTTCTTCTCGACCATCAGCTTCGCCGCTTCGTCCTGGTTGGCGGCTACCCACTTGGCGCCTTTCATCAGCGCCCTGGTCACGGCGGCCGCACCGGCGGGATCTTCTTTCAGGAATTTGCCGCTGATGGTGGCCATGCAGCAGTATTCCTGGCTGTAGGGCTGGTCATCGGCGGTGTTGATCAGCTTGCGCGCCTTGCCTTTTTCAACGATAAGCTGGGAGATGGGATCGGACAGGGTAATGGCCGCCACCTCGCCCCGGTCAAGCGCTCCTTCCAGTTCGGTTGCCGGAAAAGCGCGCCACTGAACATCCTTCTTGGGGTCGACGTTGGCCTTGGCGAGGGCTCGCATGGTGAAAACCATCGGGCCGTCCCCCATGCCGTTGTTGCCGATGGTCTTGCCTTTGAGGTCGGCCACTGTCTTGATGTCGGAGCCTGTGGGCACCAGCGTCTGGATGCAGCCGGTATGGATACCAGCGGTAAACGAGGCGTTGACGCCTTGTTCAAAGGGTTTGACCCACTTCATGACCATGCCGTTGGCGGCCTCGATTTTGCCGGTAGTCAACGCCTCTTTCAGGGTTTCGAAATCGACCTTCACCAGTTCGACCTCCAGCCCTTCCTCTTTAAAGAAACCTTTTTCATAGGCCGAATAGATAAAGGCCTCGCAGGCTCCGCCGGCGTAGCCGATCTTGATTTTTTTCGGCCCCTGGGCCTGCTGGGCGCTCTGACTTTTGCCGCAGCCGGCCGCCAGCAGCAAAACTCCGGTCAGCAGGAAAACAGACAGCATAACAGCCAGTACCCGGAATCGCGGGGAATGCTTCAGCTTTTTGGGCATTTTTTCTCCTCCTCAGGCTTTTATAAGTAATAGTCAGGTGAATCATCATGAGCCAGCTGGAACAACTCCAGCACTTCCGAGCGGATACGGAAAAAATCGGGATAATTCCGCCGCCGCGGCCGCTCCAGGCGAACATCGGCGATCTTTACCACCTTGCCGGGGCGCGGGGTCATGACGATGATCCGGTCGGCAAGATAAACGGCTTCGTCGATATCGTGGGTGACGAAAACCATGGTGGTTCCCCGGTCCTGCCAGATGCGGAGGATTTCCTCCTGCATCTTCATCCGGGTGAAAGCGTCCAGCGCGCCGAGCGGTTCGTCCAGCAGCAGTACTTTGGGATGGTTAACCAGCGCCCGGGCCAGCGCGGCCCGCTGGGCCATGCCGCCGGACAACTGGTAGGGATAGGCGTTTTCAAAGCCGTCGAGTCCCACCAGGCTGATATAGTCGTCGATATCGCAGCGCTGTTTCCAGGGGAGGCCCCGGGCGTCCCAGCCTGTAGCCACATTTTCCCGCACCGTTTTCCAGGGAAAAAGGGTCGGATCCTGGAAAACCAGACCTCTTGTATAATGGGGGCCGGTGACTTTTTCCCCGTCCAGGGTAATGACCCCGGCACCGGGCGAATCCAGCCCGGCTATCAGCCTCAGCAGCGTTGACTTGCCGCAGCCGCTGGGCCCGAGCAGGCAGACGAACTCTCCCGCACCGATGGTCAGGTCGACGGATGCCAGAGCTACAACCTCGGCCCCGGCGGCGTCGTGAAAAATCTTGCCGACACCATGGATGTCCAAGCGCCCGGCTGTTTCCTTTGCAGTCAGACTCTGCGCCCCTACCATTTGATCAGCCCCTTCTGCCACGCCAAAACCCTGTCCCGGAAGCGGAAGAGCAGCGTGATGATGGCAGAGAACAGCAGCGACATGACGATGAGGGCCGCGTAAACCTTGCCGTATTCGGCCCAGCCCTGGGCCCAGGTGATGAACCAGCCCAAACCGGCCTTGACACCGAGCATTTCGCCGACGATCAGGGTGACAAAGGACATCCCCAGCCCCATGAATAGTCCGACGAAGATGGTCGGCAGCGCCGCAGGCAGGGCCACGCGGCTGACCAGGTACCACTCGCTGGCCCCAAGGCTGCGGGCCACCTCATAATAGGACTTGTTTACATTGGCGATGCCCGACCAGGTCATCACAGTGAGGGGAAACCAGCAGGACAACGCGATAAGAAAGACGCTGGCGGTGAAGCTTGTCGGAAAAACCACCATGGCTATGGGAATCCAGGCTGTGGCCGGGATGGGGCCTATTACCCGCAGCAGCGGATTCAGCCAGTAGTGAAAGCGGGGCGACCAGCCCATCAGGACGCCGGTGGGCAGGCCGACCGCCAAGCCGATGGCGTAGCCGATGGCGAGCAGCCGCAGGGAGTGAAGGACACTGAGTCCAAGGATATCCCGCTCGCTGATCAGTGCCGCCAGCACCACCGCCGGCGACGGAAAATAGGGCAGCGGCAGCAGGGCGAACTTTAAAGTGACCAGATCCCATACGATGATAACCCCGATCAGCGCGGTCAGCAGCGGTGCCTTCACCAACAGGGAATTCCACCAGGCTGGGCGAAGAGTGGCCACCGTTGTGGTGCAGGCATAAACCAGTGGAAAGCCGATGACGAGTGCCCGGAAATACTGTCCCTGAAACATCGGCTGACTATTGGCCAATAGCAGGTATTCCCCCAGCAGAACCAGAGAAGCTGCAAGTGGTAACCCTAAAACGGCCCAGGTTTTCGGATGATGTTTGACGCTGGAGTTTGCGGAAAAGTTGCTGTTTGCGGTCAGTTCCGTTATACCGTCCGGCATAGTTGTTTCCTCCTTGAAAAAGTCGCAGGCCGGGCTCCGCCACAAGGGCGATTCCCGGCCTTCAGTCTTCTGATCAGCCTATTAGGTGTTTGATTTCTGACTACCTATTCTTCTGGTTGCAGCAGGCGTTTGTAGTAAAAACCGCTGGTGTACAGCGCCGCCGCCGGATTGTGACCCAGCACCCGGTCCTTGGTGATCAGGGTGGTCACCGGCGCATCGGAATATTTGATAAAGAGCGAGTCGTGCCCCACACACAAGCCGACAATGACGTTGAGGTCAGCCTGCCATTCATTCAGCAGTCTGGCCTGCAGCACAGGATTGCACATCGATTCATGGCAGCCTTTTTGAACCTTGAATTCCGGCGGGACACCGATTTCGGTTTTATCCACCGCCCCGACCTTGCACAGTACGGCGTACCCCTTAAGCCCCTTGGCCTGAAGAATATCCTGAAATATCTTCGCTTCCTGGATAAGTCCGATGCAGGTGGCGATGCCGATCTTTTCGGCGCCCAGTCGCTTGGCGAAGGCGATGATTTCCTCCACTCGGGTCAGCTTGCCATAGTAAACGCCTTCCACTTCGGCAGCCGCCTTGGCGATGGCGGCCGTCTGAGCGTCTTTCTTGTATTCTTCGGTCACGGCGTCTGCCTGTGGCTGCGCTTTGGTTGTCAGGCAAAATTCGGGAAAGTTTTTATCCCGGCGATAACAATTGAGGACACCGCAGGAGCTGCAGGACAGTTCGCGGCTTGGCTGGTTACTCTTGGCCATATAGATCTCCTTTGTTTATGTCTTTCGGACAGTTTCAGAGTGCCTGCCGCCGCTATGGTTTGCTGCCTGTCTCTTTCCACATCGCCGCCAGTTGCTGGTACTTTGGCGGGAATTCCGCCTCAACCTTCAGATTTACCGGGATGGGATAGCGGACTCCCCCTCTTTCGGTCCCTTCCAGGCCCCTCAGCAGTTCGTCGAGACGGTGGAAAGGAATGCTGAAACACATTTCGTGATCCTGGGTCAGACCGAATACCCGATCGCCGTAGCAGGGCAATATCACTTTGGCCTCACCATCCCGGCGGGTACCGATAATCATGTCGGCGCAGTCGGCCCGCGGCGACGCCGTCGCCGGCAGCGTTCCGCCTTTTGCGAACAGGGCCCCTGCGGCCAGCCGCATAACCTGGGCCGAGTTGGCGTAGACAACGACTACCTCTGGTTCGAAATCGGCCCGCCGTAGCGGCCCGACCAGGATGGTGCCGGCCTCGCCCGGACCGAGCTTTGGTATCGCCGCTTCGGCTTTAGCTCCTGCTTCCAGCGTCTCGCAGTACATTCCGGCGGCGAGGTTTCCCTGCTCGTAGTAGGGAATTAGCGGGGCATAGCCAAAGACGGTTTGGGCGATGGGGCAGGACTGGTCAGCGGCGCCGACAGCAAGTGTCCAGCCATAGCGCCTGGCCATGCCTACCGCCTGGCAAACGCTCAGTCTTGTTCCAAGATCGCGCTCCGGTCGTTTGGCCTTGGCCGGCACCGGCTCACCCGGCTTCAGCACCCGGATGGCCAATGGGAAGGTATCCGGCCTGATATAGCGCTCCAGTTCCTGGGCTACCGTTTCATAAGACATGGTTCGACCTCCTAAAAAATGTGCTAAAAAAAGAACAAGGCTAAAGAAAGTTTTCAGCGAAAACTATTTCTTCAGCCTTCAATCGTTATTGATCGGCACCGACAGTATGTAACTGGGAAATTAGATTAATGATAAATTACCATAGGCACCGGCAGGTGTCAAGCGCTTTTTTCCCGTTCCCTCATTTGCCGGCGGAATATGCGCCCTCACGATGAAGGCTCAACATCCGCCGGACAGCGCCCTCCCCCGCCACAAAAGCATTGGGTTTTGCCGCAGCAAAACCCAATGCTTTTCCTTCTTTTTGTTATTGTTTTCCTAGATTCCGTCACCGTGAAGACCTTCGGCCCGGTCAAGGCGTCGTTTTTCGGTACGGTCGATCTGGATGGCCTTGCCGGCCTTCACCGACAGCGTCACCTGGCCATATTTCAGTCCTCCCAGCGCCTGCCGGATTTTTCCCTGCAGTAAGGGGGTGCGGGTTATTGGGGTTCTGTGCAGCACCTGCTGCGGCAAATCCGGGCCAAACCTGACTTTTTCCACTATCTCCATCTGAATCAGGCGTCCTTCATGGGCGGAAATTACCACAGAACCAAAACTGGTGGCTGATACGATATTTTCGATATAGGTCAGGACATTGTCGCCAATGTCGTCAGTTGACAATTTCATTGCGAGGTTTCACCGCCTTTCTTCTTGTTTTTGCCGCAGGAGCGATTAACCGGCCTTTGCGTCCAACGTCACCTTGGCGTCAATATAGGCAAAGGGGTCTTCGTCAAACCAGTTGGTTTGGTACGGAAGTTTTACATTGACCGCCAAGTTACGGTTGAAGGCAGGATTTCTGAGGATTCTGACCAGCCGGCGGGTAATCTCGAAAACGCCGCTGTAGCCCATGTAATTGTTGGACTGCTGAAAGATGGGGAGAATCGGCAAGCCGTGCTTTGCCGCCCAGCCATTGCCGCCGGTGTGCCCCAGATAGAGGTCCGGTTTGAGTTTTTCGATCAGGTTGGCCTGCTCGAAGGGCTGGCCGGTAGCGACATTGATGGGTACTTTTTCGCCTTCAGGGAACTCCTCCAGCAGGGTGTCGGCGAATTGGTCGTAGTGATAAGCCCTGAGGCCGATGATTTCCATACCCAGATGCCTGAGAAGTTCGGCGGTGGCTATGACTCTGATCTCTCCGGCGCAGACCAGGACCCGTTTGCCGGCAAACAGGCCGCGGTATGGCTTGAGGGCTTCTTCCAGCTCGGCTGTCTCGCGGCCTATGAGCTGCTCAGCCTCTGCTTCCAGGCCGAAATGACGGGCGATATCGATGAGCCACTGTCCGGTCTGTCTGATGCCGATGGGGATCGAATGAAGCACAAAAGGGATGCCGTACTGTTCGCGCAGATGCTCGACGAAATAGTCGTCATGGGTGGCGCAGATGCTGACATTCAGCGCCGATTCGACAGCGGTGCTAAACTGCCCGGGCTGGGCAAAGCACGGCAGGATGTTGACGCTGAGGCCCAGCGCCTCCAGCAGCCGGGTCAGTTCAAGTTCGTCAAGGCGGCTCATCGAAGAAACATTCAGCAGGTTGACGGTCCGGCTTTGACGCAGTCTCTCGGCGAAGTCCCGCTGCTGGTCGGCAATCAGGCGAACCCGCTCTTGCTCCGGTCGGACCAGGTTGCGTAATATCCCGTGATAGGTGGCGTCATAGGCGCTGGCCATGATCTTTGTTTTGAAGCCTTCGCAGTGAACCGGAACAATTCGGGCGCTGATCTGCTCTTGCAGTTCGGCGATAAGGCCGTCGATGTCATCGCCGATCAGGGCCGGTACGCAGCTGTTGACAATCGCGATAACCTGGGGCCGGAATTCATCTTCAGCGAAAAGGACGGCTTCCCGGAGCCGGTCCTCGCCGCCGTTGATTGCATCCAGCTCGCCGAGGTTGGTGGACAGCCAGATCAGCCCTCTGGCCTGGGGATCGCGCAGGCGCTTGAAGGTCTTGTTGGTTCCGGCGAAGGAGACGTTGCTGCCGCCGCAGCCCACCGGGCCGTGGACGATGATGACCGTATCCTGGAGAGTATTGATGGTGGCCAGACTCAGGTTGAGCTGGCAGCCCTGGGTTTGGGCGAAAGTCCGCCGCAGGCCGTTCAGGCAGCCTTGTTTCGACTGTCCCACAAGATCGCAGCAGGAGCCGCCGTAGGCGTTGCAGACCCGCAGCCGGTCTTCACGTACCGGCGGAGCTTTCTCTCTGATAAAATCCATTGCTCTGACCTCCTCTTTTTATCTTGTGGCCACCAACTGGCTGAGTATGTCTTCCGCGAGGCGAAGGCCGCCGGAATATCCGGCGTAGGCACGGTCCAGCACGATGCGGTTGGACACAGGGTAGGTCACGCTCAGATGGGGTACGCCCAGATCATCGGCCAGTTCTTTTTCATAGATGCTGCCCAGCACAAAGGCCGGACTGAAGGAATCGAAATAACGGCCGCCCCGGCTCTGCGGCCAGTGGGCCGCCAGATGTTTCGCCACACTGGAGGCGTCGGTGTCGAAGACCACCTGGGGCGACACGCCGGACTGAAACTGTTTAAATCTGTCAAGGACCGGGACTTGCTGTTCTTCCGTCAGTTCGTCGGTCACCACCACAAGTTCAGGCAGCCACCCCAGGTCATCAGCCAGAAACGCGGCCAGCGGCGAGGCGTAGTTGGCGTCGGCGGCAATTACGGCATAACGCTGCATATCAAGATCGTTGTATGCGTCGGCCAGGCGGCTGAAGTAGCTGTAAAAGCGCGCCTGTTCCCCGGCGATGAGCCTGTCGGCAGTCTCTGAGTCGATACCCAGCGCAACGGCAACCTGGCGGATAAAATTCCCGGCGGCTGTCGCTCCGACGGGCAGCGGCAGGGCGATGTAAGGCGTGTCATGAACTTCGGCAAACACTTTTGCCGGGGCAATCCCCCAGGCATCCGAGACCACGACATTCAATACGGCTTTGGCGGCGCCGCGAAGGTTTTCAATGGTTTCATCCTGACTGAAGAAGGTGTTGACCTCCAGCCCCAGTTTTTGCAGCAGCCGCTTCAGGGCGGCGAGGTTGCCCTGCCAAAAGACGTCCTGCACCGGAACTACCCCAAACAGATTGACGGTTCTCTCCTCTTTTTCGGCCTGAGGCGCCACAACTTCCCGGAACAGGGTTTCCAGCACGATGTCGTAGCCTTGATAAGAGTTGCCGCGAAACCCGCCGGTATCGGCTGCCAGCACAGGCATTTTCGCTGAGTTGAACCGCCTGGCCACACTGATGGCGTCATCGCCGATAATTTCAGTCATACAGCCGGTCACCACAAAGTAAAGATCGCCGTCCATTACCTTCAGCGTGTTCTCGAGTTGTTCGGCCAGGCGCTCCTCGCCGCCGAAGACGATTTCTTTCTCGTAGACGTTGGAACTCGGCACCGCCAGGCCGCCGCAGTAACCGCTGCCAAGATAGCCGGCAGCGCCGTTAAGGGCGTTGCCGATATTGCCGCCGCAGCCGGCAGCGGCGTGAATGATGGGTATCGTACGCGGCAGAGCGTTCAGGGTGGCGATGGCGCCGCCCAGTGTGCAGAGGAATCTCGGTCGTTCAACAAACTTGCCCATAGCGCACCTCTTCCCAAAAAGTCATAACATCAACCTCACTCCGGGTCCTGAAACAGCGCGGTGGAAAGATATCGCTCACCGGTGTCCGGCAAGATGGCGACAATGAGCTTGCCGGTATTTTCCGGCCTGCGGGCCACCTGGAGAGCGGCGAAGGCGGCGGCGCCGGAGGATATCCCCACAAGCACGCCTTCTTCTCGCGCCAACCGCCTGGCTGTTGCGAAGGCTTCGTCATTTTTCACTTTGAATATTTCGTCCACAAGCGGCAGATGGAGCACCTGGGGAACGAACCCGGCGCCGATCCCCTGGATTTTATGCGGTCCGGCTTTGCCGCCGGACAAAACCGGCGAATCGAAAGGTTCCACAGCGACAACCTGCACTGCGGATTTGCGTTTTTTGAGGATTTCGCCCACGCCGGTGATGGTGCCGCCGGTCCCGACACCGCCCACCAGAATATCGATTTTGCCGTCGGTGTCGTTCCAGATTTCCTCGGCGGTGGTTGCCCGGTGGATTTCCGGATTGGCGGGGTTGTTGAACTGCTGCGGCACAAAGGAATTGGGCGTCTGCGCGGCGAGTTCCTCGGCTTTGCGCACGGCGCCTTTCATCCCGTCGGTCCCCGGTGTCAGCACCAGTTCAGCGCCGTAGGCCCGCAGCAGATTGCGGCGCTCGACACTCATGGTGTCAGGCATGGTCAAAATCAGGCGATACCCCTTGGCAGCGGCGACAAATGCCAGTCCGACCCCAGTATTGCCGCTGGTAGGCTCGATGATCACGGTATCAGGACCGATCTGGCCCGCTTCCTCGGCGGCCTTGATCATGCTGAAACCGATCCGGTCCTTGACGCTGCCGGCCGGGTTGAACGACTCCAGTTTGGCCACCACGTCGGCTTTTGTTCCCACCCCCAGCCGATTGAGCCGCAGCAGGGGCGTACCCCCAATAAGATCAGTAAGGTTGTCGTAAATTCTACTCATGTTTTTTACCTCCTTTTTATTGGTGTTTGTTTATGTTGTATCTAAAACAACGATTACTCGCAGCTGTGTGGCATTGATTTTTACGCCGTAGCCAGCCGACCGTCCGTCAGACGGAGCCGGCGGTCGGCCCTGGCCGCCAGTGCAGGATCATGGGTGACGATGATGACGGCCGTGCCGCTGCTGCGGGTGTGCAGCAGAGCGTCAGCGACGTCTTTAGCAAGCCTGGGATCAAGATCATTGGTAGGTTCGTCCGCCAGGATAATGACCGGATCGAGCAGCAGGGCCCGGGCCAGTGCCACCCGGCGCAGCTGGCCCAGGCTGAGTTCCTGGGGCCGATGGTTGAGACGGTGATCGAGACCGAAGTTGACCAGAAGTTCCCTGGCCTTTTTTTCCGTCTCCCGGCCTGAACGGGTGAACCAGGCCGGCACCAGAACGTTTTCCAGCGCGGTTAGGGAATTGATCAACCGGGCCCGCTGGAAGACGAAGCCGAAATATTGCCCCCGTATCCTGGCCAGCCGAAGCTGGTCCAGGCCCGTCACTTCGGCGCCGTCCACCAGCACTTGCCCTCCTGTCGCCTGCTGCAGCAGGCCGGCGATGGAAAGCAGCGTCGTTTTGCCGCTGCCGGACGGTCCGGTGATGGCCAGCGCCTCGCCCCTTTCCAGGCTAAAGGACACATCGGTTAAAATCGGGTCAGTCCCGTAGTTTTTGCTGACCTCGCGGATTTCCAGCACGCTGCTCATGTTCATCCTCCCTTTAATCAAATTCGCCGCGGGTCATTACGGTGGCGGGATCGACGCGACTGCCGCGAAGGGCGGGAAACCAGGCCGCCAATGCCCCGCAGCCCGAGAAAATTCCGGCGATCAGCAGACCTGCAGTGACCAGGAACGTCCAGGACGGCGGAATAAACGGAAAAGCCTGATATGCTTCCAACAGGTTCAGGCTGATCTTATAGAGGGCGGTGCCCAGGATAAGGCCGCACAGCGAACCGGCCGCTGCCACCGCTGCAGCCTCCCCGACAATGACTATGGCAATATCCCGGGCGGAAGCGCCGATTGCCAGGTACAGTCCCCATTCGGCCTGCCGCTCCACCGTCAGAGCATAGAAACGGGAGAAAAGCTGAAACAGCGAGGCGGCTCCTGTCAGCAGCCCGACTCCACCCAGCAGCAAAACCAGGACGGTGAACTGGTCGCCGATCTTTTTTTTCACATCGGCAGCCACGATGGGCTGCAATAATCCCAGTTCCTGGATCCGGGTGACAATATCCATGACATTGGCGGTCGGGTCAACCTGCACCAGAATAGCCGAAATCAGACCGGCCGGAGGTCCCTGTTTCTCCCACACTTTATTTAAGTACGGGTTGGCGCCGACCACCCGCCTGGCTTCCTCCATATTCACGAACAGGGAGTAATCGAGGGTTGTGCCGGTCTCTTCGGCCACGGCCACGATGCTGTACCATTTGCCGAGGATGGCTATCCTGTTCTCGGTCCAGGTCGGCACCTTGGCGCCGAGAATGACTTCGTCGGCGGCCAGGCCGGCCTTGTTGAGCTTTTTCAGCCATGGTTTCACAACCCAGTCACTGTCAGGGTCATAACCCAGCATCCGGTTGTTGGTGCCGATATCATGGCAGTCGGCGGTAAGAGTATGGGTAAAGAACTGCGGTGTGGCACGACGAACGCCGGGAATGGCGCGAACAGCGTTTGCGGTGTCCGCCGGCATGTACGAGTTGGCCGCAGCGCCGCCGAACAAGATAAGGCTGGGGTCCATGGTCACGCCGAAGGGAACGATGACGATGTCGGCCCCCATCCGCTGTTTGGACAGCTCAAGGCCTGAAACGACGCCCTGAAAGATGGCCGCAGCACAAAACACGATACCAGCGCCGATGGCGATGGCTACTATGATGGCAAGATTCTGGATCTTTCGGTGCAGCAAACTTCTCCAGATTAAAAGTGTCACGCTGATTTCCCCTCTTCGCAACTCGCCGATTCCGGTAAAAAGCCGAGTCTTATTCCACTTCCGTCTTTCGCGACAGCCATAAAGCACCAAGCCCGGTCAAGACCAGCAGCGCTCCGCCGATCGTCTCGAAAAAGCCGGTCCTGTGGCAGGCTCCGCCGTCTTCGCACAGTCCGAGGGCCCATGGCTGCGGTATGATGACTATAACCAACCCGAGCAGAAAAATAACGAAACCGGCCAGGAACTTCGCCTCGGCGGTGCGCAGCACCAAAAGCGCCCCGGACAGAATGAGCGCCAGCAGGGTGATCAGAAACTCCGCCTGAAAGGCGAAATGGCACTGCATTGGCGAGCCGGTCTTGGTCAGCCCGGTGC
>JARLHY010000012.1 GCA_031292015.1 Negativicutes bacterium
CCTTTTGTATCTGCTTACTTGTTTCCGCACATCTGGCCGGGGCCGCTCGTCGGGGCTGTGTCAGGCATTCTTATTTTTATGGCGGCGGCTCACGCCAACCTCGCTGTTGCCGTTTTCGCAGGTCCTGTGGTGGGGGCTGTGCTGTTGCCGGTGCTCTGCCATATCATAGCGCACCTTATCCAACGGCTGATAGCCGACCGTAACGCTTACCGTGAAACGAGCGTCCGGCTGCGGGCCGAAATTGAGCTGGAATACCAGGAGAAGGAAAGGGTGAAAGAAAAGCTTTACAGGCTGGAACGTCTTAACCTGATTGGCGATATGGCGGCCAGTATCGGTCACGAAGTGCGTAACCCGTTGACTACCGTCCGCGGTTACCTGCAATTTTTTGAAGGCAAAGATGGTTTTATTCAGTACCGGGAGGCTCTGCGGCTGATGATCGAGGAGCTCGACCGGGCAAACTGCATCATAACCGAGTTTTTGTCGTTGGCTAAAAACAAGAGGATGGACCTGCGGCCCGTCAATCTCAACCGGAGCCTGCTGGCGCTCCGACCGATACTGGAAGTTGACGCAATCAGCTAGGGACATGAACTCAGGCTGGAACTGAGCGATATCCCTGATATCGTCATTGATGAAAATGAAATCAGACAGATGGTCATAAACCTGGTCAGAAACGCCTTTGAGGCGATGGATCAGTCCGGATGCGTGGTTGTAAAGACGATGTATGCCAAGGCGGTCTCCCTGTCTGTCCAGGATTGCGGGAAAGGTATACCGCCGGAAGTCATGGCAAAGCTGGGAACCCCCTTTTTTTCCACCAAGGATAATGGCACCGGGCTGGGATTGGCGGTGTCTTACCGAATTGCCGACCGGCATCAGGCCTCGCTCCATTTTCAGTCATCAACCGACGGAACAACCGTGACAGTAAGCTTCGGGGCAGAGCAGCCCACAATGAATTGACAGAAACTGCACAGACAGAATAGGGTCGGTGGCCGGCGGCTGCTCAAATAGGCGGCTTAGCCCCTGTGCGCAGGGATTTACTGTTGAATGACTGTGGAGTTTTTCCAAGGGGCGACTTCGGTGGCTTTTTTTCTTTTTCCCAGGAGGGGCCGACTCAGGCGAACAGGTCGATTTGCTTTTCCGCCAAGGGAAGGAAGGAGATTGAAAATAATTGTGGAAGGATATTTCATAATATTCCGGCTGTTCCGACAAATATCAGACGGTATGGCTTGCCAGGCCCGGGCCGGATTTTCCGACAAGGGAAGGTGATCGTCCTTCGGTTGACTGTCAAGACCGGTTGGCAGACTTGGCAGGAAGGTTCACCGGACAGGTTAATTTTTGATGAGGCGGGGAGATTATGATGACACTTAGCCATCGTGACCGTGTTTATGCAGCCATCAGGCATCAGGAAACAGACAGGGTTCCGGTCGATTTCGGCGGGAGAATATCCGGGATTGCGCTCAGCGCCTACGAAGAGTTGAAGGAGCTGCTCCAGTTCAAAGCCAAGACCGAAGTGCTGGACATGAGGCTGCAGTTGGCTAAGGTCGACGAAAGCATCCTGGACCGGTTCAAGGTTGACACCCGCTGGATTTATCAAAAGGCGCCGGTTAGCTGGGATCCCAAGTGGGATCACGAAAAAGATACGTTCGTGGATGAATGGGGGATTACCCTCACCAAGCCCAGCCAGGGATTTTACTATGATTACATAAAAGCACCTCTGGCCGAGGTACAGACGGCGGAAGAGCTTGAGAAGCATGCCTGGCCCAACACTGAGGATCTTTCGCGGAACAGCGGGGTGATTGAGGAAGCGCAGCAGCTGGTCAGGGCCGAGGATCCGTTCTTTGTCGCCACGTCATTCAAGGGACCGTTTGAGCAAAGCTGGGCGCTTCGGGGGTTGGAGCAGTTCCTGATGGATCTGATTCTTGACCCGCAACTGGCCCAGGCACTGATGGACAAAGTGCTGGCTGTTCAGAAAAAAATGTACGGACCGTTTTTGGAAATGATCGCGCCCTATGTGGATATGGTTTGTTTTACCGATGACATGGGGGGGCAACTGGGACCGCTTATTTCCCCGAAGATATACCGCGATATCGTGAAGCCCCGTCATATCGAAATGGTTAAATTTATCAAGGCGAAGACAGGCGGAAAAGTAGCGGCCCTGCATTGCTGCGGAAGTGTAGTGGACTTTATGCCGGATATATGCGAGATCGGGGTTGAGGTTTTAAACCCGATTCAAGTCACGGCGGCGGGGATGGATATTCAAACCCTGAAACAAAGGTTTGGCGACAAATTAACCTTCTGGGGCGCCATCGATACCCAGCAACTGCTGCCGTTTTCCCAGCCGGAACCGGTCCGGGAGGCTGCTTTCAATACCCGTAAGGTTCTGGGCAAAAACGGTGGTTATCTTTTCGCTCCGGTTCACAATATCCAGCCGCTTACCCCGGCCGCAAATATTTTGGCGCTGTTTGAATAGTCATAACAGGCAAGCTCTTGACCAAGAAATAAACGATGCTTTTGGCGGTGAAACGACGGTCCCGTTTACCTGATTCATTGAAGGAGGGGAATGTCTATGCGCAGGAAAGCCGGGTTATGGTGTTTGCTTACGATCCTGTTTCTTTTGGTCGGAAGTTCCAGCGGCGCGGCCGAAGCGGTCGGCACAGAGCATTGGGTCGACAACAACGGTACCAGTATCTATGTTTGGGAGAAATACCAGGGCAGTCCGGCAGGCAAGCCGATTGTCGTCCTGGCCCACGGATCGGCGACGGCGGGTAAGGAGAGCTTCGACCTTCAGGTCGAAGGAAAACCGTCCTACAGCTTGATGGATTTTCTCGCCAGACAGGGTTTTGACGTTTTCGCCCTGGATACCAGGGGCTTCGGCCGGTCGACGCACCCCGAAGGGCTCATGACCACCGCTCAGGCCAGCGAGGATCTGAATTCGGTCGTCGAATACGTTCTGAAGCTGAGAAACGTCCAGAAAGTCAATCTTCTGGCCTGGTCCTGGGGCACTCAGTACGGCGGGATGTATGTGATGGCTCATCCGGACAGGGTGGCCAAATACGTCAGTTACGCCCAGATGCATGTCAACAGCCCGGATATAGCGAAGCGCCGGCCGCGAATCGAGGTTTTCCGCAGCAATCCTTATATCGTAATCCCTGAAGCGGCCTGGAAACCACGGTTTTATTCGATGACACCGGCGGCGGTGAACGATCCGGAGGTGGTTAACGCTTACGCGAAGGCCGCCGTTGCCGTTGAGACCAGAACAGCCACCGGCCCGCAGCTTGATATGGTTACCATTTTGCCGATGGTCAATCCCCGGCTCGTCACCGTGCCTACCATGATGATCCATGGTCAGTACGACGATGTGGCCGATGTCGAGGGGCTGCTGCCTTTCTTTTCACAGCTGCCTAATCCATACAAACGCTATGTGATCATTCCGGACGCCGGTCATATGATGCACCTCCAGGCAGGCCATCTGCTTTTCCAGAAAGAAGTAGCCGGTTTTTTCAAGGAGCCGGAATAGGCACGGCTGGTTAAGGATGATAGCCGCTACGTTTTCGAGCCGACTCCGTTTTCCCGCCGGCGACCCGGAGCAAGATAAGACGCTGACCCGGAATCGGGACAGCGTCTTTTATTGTGGAAAAAAACAGGAAAATAGACAGATGTGTCCAATTATAGGGTGTAGCCGCTCCAACGCGAACAACCGACAGAGAGGTGAAATGGCTTGTCTGAGGAAATGCAGGATGTGGACAGGATTGCCCAGGCAGAGTCCGGTGAAAGGGTGGCAAAAGAAGAAGGTGAAAAAGAGACTGCTTCAGGCAAACAGACTGAAGGCAGTTATTCTGTAGAGATACAGGAAGACGGGGTATTTCTGACTGTGTATCCGCCTAAGAATGGCGGAGCCGAGGTGCGGGAACCTGTCATATACGAGGAATTGAAGAAACAAGGCATTGAGAGCTTTGATGCCGGACTGATCATGCAGCTTGTCAAAAATTCAACCGGTTACCCGGTGAAGATCGCTGACAAGCCGTCAAACGAAAAGGCTGAACCTGAAGTCTCGGTGATCGTTGACCGGGACAGAATGGAAGCCGCGCTGACTTTGAAAATTCCGAAGAACAGCCGGCCGATCACGCTGGCGGAAGTCATGGAAAAAGTCCAGCAGGCCGGAATAGTCTACGGGATCGACGAGGAGGCTGTCAAAAGAGCCTATGAGCGGCCCGGTTTCCGGGCGATCTGCGCCAAAGGGAACGACCCGATACCCGGCTCGGACGCACGGGTGGAGTATGGCTTCGATGAGAGTATCAAGGGCCGTCCTACCGCGCTTGAAGATGGCCGGGTGGATTTCAAGGACCTTAACATGTTTACCGTGGTCAATAAAGGGGACCTGCTGGCTGAGAAGATTCCAGCCGAGGCGGGCATCTCAGGCATGGACGTCCTGGGTCAGCCGGTTGCCGCCAAGAACGGCAGAGATATGCCGGTGCCGGCAGGGAAAAATGTCGTTGTCGAAGGCAACAAGGTTTTTGCCGCTATCCCGGGAGAAATGCAGATCATCAACAAGAAGGTGCATGTGTCGCCGATTCTCAATATTAACGGCGATGTGGACTTGTCCACAGGGAATATTGATTTTGTCGGCAGTGTGGTTATCCGGGGGTCGGTGCAACAGGGCTTTGCGGTGAAGGCCGAGGGTGGCGTCGAAATCTACGGCTCGGTTTGCGGCGGTACGGTGGAAGCGCAAAATATCCTTATCAGGATGGGGATCCAGGGGGCCTACCGGGGCCGGGTCGAGGCCCGGGGAAATGTCGCGACCAATTTCATTGAAAATGCTCAGGTATTCGCCGACGGCGACGTCATCGTCCGCGACGCCATCATGAACAGCCGGGTGACAGCCGGACAAAAGGTGATTGTGGAAGGGAAACGCGGGTCTATAGTGGGCGGCCATGTGACAGCGGCGGACGAAATCCGTTCCAAAACAGTCGGTAATTATTTGTCGCCGAACACAAAACTGGAGGTCGGGATCAATCCGGCGCTGCGGGCCGAATACAATTCGATACGAAAAGATCTGAAAAAGATGGAAGCAGAACTGGACCAGACGCAAAAGACGCTGCAGACGCTAAAGAAGTATAAGCAGGACGCCCTTCCCCCCGAGCGGCGGGAATTGCTGCTGAAACTGACCCAGACCCAGTTTCCGCTGGCGGCAAAGCTCGAAGCAATGCGCAACCGTATGGTCGAGCTGGAGCTTAAGTTCGAAGAAGGCAGCTATGGGCGGATTCGCGTTACCGACGCGGCCTATCCTGGCACCGAGATCATCATGGGGACGCTGATCAAAAGTGTGCGAAGCCTGTACAAGGCGGTCTCGTTTTATGTCGATGAGGGGGAAATAAAAATCGGCACGTCGCTGTAAACTGAGAGCAAAGAAGGAGGCATCTGTGTGAGCGGGTGTCTTTTTGTGTGAGCAATGCCGGGAAGAGGATTATTTGTGCAGCTGTGGCATTTTGGTGCCATCGTTCATATTCTGTAGAACAGTACGATCAGGAAAGAAGGGTAATTATGGTCACCGCCGACGCACTGGAGCAGGTCAGTCTGAAGGCCGATTTAAGAGATATTATCCAGGTCTTTGTCTACGACAATCTCAGCATCATGGTCAGTCCCAATCCGCTGCTGCGGCTGCCGCCGGCGACGCGGAACGTGCTGGAGGCATACATCAATTTTCTTACCGGCGGCTACGGCTTTCCCAAGGATATTCAGGAGATACTGAATGTGTTCATTTTGACGAATCTCAACAGTATCAGCATGCGGCCATCGCCGGTTGTCACCAATCCAAGCTGAGGCATACGGCCAGGGCGAAGGACGGCCACCGGACCAGACCGTTGCGAAGACTCATGCCCCGATTCAGGCAGGAGTCTTTTTTGCGTTGGTGCCAAGGGCTAAAACTGCCAGCCTGTCCTCAACGCTTAAGACAATATTTTCCTGGCGCGGCCCAGGTAAATTTTTTAATTTTCAAATCAGGAAAATAGCTGTCGAAGAAAGGAATTTAAAGGTATAAATATAATTAATTAGGAATAGTGAAATTTTTTGACAGGGTGGTTGCTGATGTCGATACTGAAACGGGCAGAACCGGTTTTTTCCTGGATGACGGTTTCGATCTGCGTCCTGGCGGCCGCGCTTTGTTTCGTCGCGTTTGGGGCGGCGGAGACGATGGCGGACCGGGAGTTTTCTGCGCGGATAGGCGAAATCAACAACAGCAACAGAAGTTTGGCCCTGACCCTGAAAGAAAATGCGCAGAGGACCTTTTCCGAAGCGGATTTCATCCTGCGGGACGTGAAGGCCGATATCGAAGAAGACGGCCAATTGGATCGCTATCGCGATCAGCTGCTGCGCGACGTAATCAGTAAAGGTACTATCTCGCAAATCGCCGTGACGGATGAGGTCGGCAATGTGGTCTACACCACAGCGAAGGTCGAAGGCATAATCAATGTCTCCGACCGGGAGCATTTCCGGTTTCATAAGGACTACAAGACAGATGACCTGTTTATCAGTCCACCGGTGTTAAGCCGAACTTCCCAGACTTACGCCTACTTCATGACCCGCCGCCTGAACGACAAAAACGGCGATTTCGCAGGTGTCGTGGTGGTGGGCGTCAAGCGGGATTATTTCGATCAAATGTTCCTGCGGTTAAATCTGGGACTTGGCTATGTCATTTCGCTGGGCAAGACGAACGGGCAACTGCTCGCCCAAGCCCCTGTCGACCCGTCACCGGAAGCGACGGTCAATTTTCAGCGATATCCGGCCCTGAACTTGATCCGACAGGGCGTCCGGGAGGGAGTGTACGAATCAGACGGCGCTGACCGCGGTATTCCAAGCTTCGAAGCTTTTAACACCATTCCGGACTATTCGCTGTTCGTGTCTGTCGCTGTCGCGAAGGAAGCGGCCCTGGCCCAGGTCTACAGCCATCGCAGAGTGTACCGGGGCATAGCCGCGATCTTCTCCCTGGCCGTCTTTGCCGCCTTTTACGGGCTGTGGCGGCAGATCCGCAAGGAGCGCCAGGCAGTCAAGGCGCTTGACGAGCATAATTTCTTCCTGTCCTCGCTGCATGAGATCAGCCTGGGAATGATGAACCGTCTGGATGTCAATGAGGTGCTCACCGACATCGCCACCCGGGCGGCGGAGCTGACTGGAGCCGAACACGCCAGCGTTTTTGTCATCGATGACGAAAAACAATGCGCGGTGAGGAAGGTCGGTATCGGGCTGTTCGCCCAAAATGTGGGGAGTTCGGTCAACCTTGCCGACGGTCTGCTTGGTGAAGCGTACCGGCAAAACCGCACGGTGGTTGTGGAGGACTACAGTAGCTGGAACCAGCGACGGGCCGATTCTTATCTTGCCCAGGTGCACACCAACGCCCATGTGCCGCTCAAAGCGGGAGGAAAGATGATCGGGTCCCTCGGCGTTGCCTTTACCGACAAGAACCTGCACTTTACCGAGGGCGACGTGGCCCTGATGGAGCAGTTCGCCTCCCTGGCTGCGGTTGCGCTGGTCAACGCCAGCCTGTATACTTCTCTCGCCGAATCGGACAAGAAGCTGCAGGAAAGCTTTCAGGATCTTACTTCGGCCCACGAGGAGCTCTATGCCACCGAGGAAGAGCTCCGGGCACAGTATGATCAGGCGCTGGAGATGAACGAGCAGATTGTAAGACAGAACACGGTCCTGTCGACGCTGCATGAGACCACCCTGGGACTGATGAATCATCTGGAGCTTAATGAAGTTTTGCGAACCATCGTGACCCGGGCGGCGAAACTGGCGGGGACCGACAGCGCGTTTATGATGCTGCTGCACCGTGAGAAAGGGTATTTCGTCCGTGAAATCGCCATCGGCTTATACGAAGGGGATATCGGCGGCAAAGTCAAAATCGGTCAGGGGCTGGTGGGCGAAGTGTACCGTCTGGGGCGGACGGTCGTCATTCCGGATTACTCTACCTGGGACAAGCGTGTTCCCAATCCGCTTTTTGACAGCGTACACGCCAACATGCATGTACCGCTGAAGGATGGAAACGAGGTGATCGGCACGTTAGGGATGGCGTCGACCGATCCGGACAAAAAGCATTTCAGCGACGAGACGATTTCTCTGGTGGAGCAGTTCGCCCAGCTTGCCTCCATCGCCTATATCAACGCCCAGTTGCACAGTTCTCTTGTTGGCTCCGAGAAGCAGCTGCAGAAAAAGAATGAGGAGCTCACGGCGGCCCACGAAGAAGTGCTGGCGTCGGAGGAAGAGCTGAAAGAGCAGTTGCATGAGCTATTTGCCAGAGAGGAAGAAATCCGCCGGCAAAATGTTGTCCTGACGACGCTGCATGAGACGACACTGGGACTGGTGAGCAGGCAGGAACTGAACGACGTGCTCCAGTTGATTGTTTCCGGTGCAGCCAGCCTTGTGGGAACAACGCACGGCTATATTAATCTGTTTGATGAAGCAAGAGGAGTGTATATAAGAAAAATCGGCCTTGGCTACTATGAGAAGGATGTCGGCAGAGAAATCAAGAAGACGGAAGGGATGTCCGGCCAGGTGGGAAGAACCGGCGAAATCGTGGTAACCGACGATTACAGGAGCTGGGAATACCGTCTGCCTGACGCTTTCTTCGATGCCGTACACGCCCAGGCCCAGGTCCCTCTCAGGGCGGGAAACAAAGTGGTAGGCAGTTTTGGCCTGGTCTTTCTTGAGCCGGACCGAAAGTTTGCCGACCGCGAGGTGACTCTGTTGAGCCGGTTCGCCGAGATGGCCTCGATTGCCCTGGATAATGCGATGCTGCTGGATTCGTACAAAAGTGAGATCGCCGAACGGGCTCAGGCGGAAAAGCTGCAGAAGGCGCTGTATCTTATTTCCGAGACAGTCAGCTCTTCCGATAACCTGGAGGAGTTGTACCAGTCGGTGCACAGTATTGTCGGCGAATTGATTCCGGCCAAGAATTTTTTTATCACGATTCATGATGAGGCGACAGGGACCCTTCACTACCCCTACCGGGTGGACGAACAGGACGGCAATCCCGGCAGCCGCAAATTCGTGAAAGGAATGCCTGAATATATCATCCGCACCGGTAAACCGGCGCTGATCAATCCGGAACTCCGGGCCAAGCTGGAAGCCCAGGGCGAGGTCAAAACAGTGGGGACGCCCGGCCTGGATTGGCTGGGGGTGCCGCTTAAAACAGCGAGCAACAAAGTCTTCGGGGTTATGGGGGTCCAGACATTTTCCGAACGGGTGAGATACACTCAGAAGGACCAGGATATCCTGATCTTCGTGTCCAACCAGGTCGCTATGGCGATTGAACGGAAGCAGGCTGAGGCGACATCGAAATATCTGGGCCTGCATGACGCTTTGACCGGCCTTTATAACCGGGCCTATTTCACCGAGGAAATGCAGCGCCATCAGGGTGACCGGTATCTGCCGAACACGGTGGTGATGTGCGATCTCGACGGGCTGAAGCTGGTCAATGATACCTTCGGGCATGCTGCAGGCGACAAGCTGCTGGCTGCTACGGCCAAGATTATCAGGAAAGTGATTCGCCAAGGGGACGTCGCGGCCCGTATCGGCGGGGATGAATTCGCGATTCTTCTGCCCAGGGCGAATGAGAAGATAGCGGTTTCTCTGTCCGAGCGGCTGAAGTCTCAGATTGAGCGATACAACCATAAAACCCCCGGGGTGCCGCTAAGTGTTTCGTTTGGCTACGCGGTGCGCCGCACTCTCGACATCTCGATCGAAGATCTGCTGAAGGAAGCAGATAACAATATGTACAGGGAAAAACTCCATCATTCGCGCAGCGCCCGCAGCGCCATCGTGCAGACGGTCATGAAACTCCTGGAAGAACGTGATTTTGTCACCGAAGAACACGCTGAGCGACTGCAGGAATTGACCGCAAAGCTTACCCAACGATTGAATCTGACGGAATCCAGGGTTGCTGAAATCCGCCTTTTGGCCAAATTCCACGATGTCGGCAAAATAGGGATTCCTGACCATATTCTCCTGAAAGAGGGGCCGCTGACCAAGCAGGAATGGGCGGAAATGAAGCGGCACTGCGAAATCGGCTTCCGTATCGCTCAGTCGTCACCTGATCTTGTGCCGATCTCAGACTGGATTTTGAAGCATCATGAATGGTGGAACGGCCAAGGTTATCCCTTCGGGCTTCAGGGCAAGGAAATTCCGCTGGAGTGTCGAATTTTGGCTATTGCTGACTGTTATGACGCTATGACCAGCGACCGTCCTTACCGCAAGGCGGTAAGCCATGAGGCGGCACTCGCCGAAATCGCGCGCTGCGCCGGCACCCAGTTCGACCCTGAATTGGCGAAAACGTTCATCGCGATTATGTGAGACTGTCCGGCTGGCGGGCACGCTGAGAAGCGCCGAGTCGGTCCGACGGCTGCTTCACATTTTTGCCGTTACCTTTCCGGGAGGAGATGCCTGTGCTAAGACTGGCGCTGGAACATGTCAAACCGGGTATGGTTACTTCGCGCAATATTTATGGCGCCAACGGCAGCCTGCTGTTAGCCAGGGATCATATCCTGGACAGGCTGGTGATCGAGCGGCTGGCGAACATGGATATTGACGCCGTGTATGTCAAAAACCCGTTTTCGGGCAGCGAAGCCGCCCGGGACATCCTGTACGAAAGTACGCGGATCGAAGCGGTGAGGCTTGTACAGAAGACGTTTGAAGGATTCAGAAGGGTTCGGATACTCGAACTGCACGATATGCGCGAGGTGGTCGGGAAGATTGTGGACGATATCCTTAATAACAGGGATGTGCTGCTCAATCTCACCGATATCCGGACCCGCAACGACTATACTTTCGGCCATTCGGTCAATGTTTGCCTTATTTCCGCGCTGATCGGGGTAAAAATGCAGTTGGAGGGGCAACAGTTGACAGAGCTGGCCACAGGGGCCATCCTGCACGATGTTGGCATGATGTCGGTTCCGCCTGCGCTACTTAATAAAAAGGACAAGCTTACGCCGGAGGAATGGGAGGTTACCAAGGGGCATACCGGGTTTGGCTTTGACATCCTGCGCATGCAGGCAGCCGTGTCCTTGCCGGCCGCCTATGTGGCCTACCAGCACCACGAGAATTTTGACGGCACCGGTTACCCCAAAGGTATCCGCGGGGAAACCATTCATCAGTATGCCAGGATAGCCGCAATTGCCGACATTTATGACTCGATGACGTCAGAACGGGCCTATCGCCCGGCCAGGCAACCCCATGAGGTTTACGCGGTGATGCAAGGATCCCGCGGTACGATGCTGGATCCGCGGGTCGTTGATCTGTTTTTGGCGAGTGTCGTCCTTTTTCCGGAAGGTACGATGGTCCAACTGGACGGCGGGGAGATCGGGGTTGTGGTCAGGGTGGAACCTAAGCTGCAAGCCAGACCGACAGTGCGGGTTGTGGGGCATGAGAAAGGGCTGAGAGTGATCCGGGGCCGGATCATCGACCTGACCCGGGAAGGGAAGCGCTCGATCGTGAAGGTCTATAAGCCGGAAGAAGTCGTGGCGATGAAACTGAGTGATTAAAAGAGGCGATACAAGGCGGGCAGGCCGCCTTGTGGAAAACTTTTCTTGACCAAGCAGTGGCTGCCTTCTTATAATAAGGGTAAGGAAAATGGTTCCTGAAGAAGAACTTTGATCCAAACGATAAGGCGGCGATTGGTGTTGAGACGTTTTGTTTTGGCCGGGGTCCTGGCAATCTTGATCTTGACCAGCCAGTGCGCAGCAGGTGAAGCCGCTTCTGGGAATGTATTGGCCGAAGTGCAGCAGGGGCTGGTGCTCCTTATTAAAAAGTCGGCCCATACGCTGACGGTTTATCAAGAGGGAAAAGCGGTCAAGGACTATCTTGCTGTTTTCGGGGTAAACCCTGACGGCGATAAAGTCCGCCAGGGAGATAACCGTACTCCGGAGGGCGTGTTCTATATTACCGACAAAGAAAGTCTGGGCGAGGATCCGTACCTGGGCCGGAAGTGGTTCGGCCTCAGCTATCCCGATGTTTCCCACGCCGAGCGCGCGCTCAGTCAAGCGCTCATCAGCCGCGATCAGTATAATGCCATTGTCAGCGCCAACAACGCTCAGGATATGCCGCCCCAGAGCACATCTTTGGGAGGATGGATCGGCATCCACGGTGGCCGGGAGGATCTGACGAGGGAGAGAATCAACTGGACCGAAGGCTGTATTGCCATGT
The DNA here is from genome assembly GCA_031292015.1 of Negativicutes bacterium. Next base: position 12,190 of record JARLHY010000012.1, read on the forward strand.
TGGACAAAGACCTGGAGGAACTGTTTTTGCTTGTGAAGCCAGGTACCAAAGTCGTCATAACAGGATAAAAAAACGCCCTGATCATCTGGATCAGGGCGTTTTCTTATTCTGCTGGCTGGCGGCGATTTTCAGCTCGTAGATGTTCGGGGCTTCAACGACGATGGGCCACTTGGGCTCTGTTATCTTGGGGTAGAGCGCCTGGTACGGCGCGATGAGCAGAGCAAATTGCTCCTTCGTTGTGGCGGCTTTATTATAGATGTCGTCATTTACCCGCAGGTACAGGCCGTCGGTTTTTTCGAACACGGCCATAGTCTGATAGCTGATAATGACCGGGGTTCCAATTTCGACAAGTTCGTACAGTTCTTCGGCATCGACGTTGAACATGCGGACACAGCCGTCGGATACCGGATAATCGATACTCCAGGCCTTGTTGGTTCCATGGATGCCGTAGCCGGGCTGAAACTCGATCCAGCGTGTGCCCAGCGGATTATCCGGGCCCGGCGGAACGGGTGTTTTGTCGACAAACTCCGAGCCGGGATACCAGGTAGGATATTTTTCTTTGTAGGACACCATGAATTTCCCGGTTGGGGTCGGCATATACGGGGTTCCCACGGCCACGTGGTATTGTTTGATCATTTGCCCGTTGTCAACCAACGTCAACAGGTAATCCGGAATATTGATATGAATCTCCGGACGGGCGAAGGCGGTGGGGGACAGGAAGAGGAGCATCGTAAGGAGCATTGCCAGTTTCCGCATGAACAATCACCTACGCCGAAAATGTTGGATACATATGGTAAGATTGTAACATGGGGCAGGCAGGCTGTCCATGATTTGCGGCAGAAGGAGTCTGTGGACCGACAGAGAAATATATCTCGATGAATGGTGAAGATGAGGGCTGTGTTATGAAATTGACGAGGCTGATGATAGGTATGCTGCTGGCGCTGGTGCTGGCGGCTCAGCCGGCTCCGGCAGCGGCGAATCACTGGATGAACACCGGCGATTATGGCTTGAAGGGCAAGGTAAAGACAATTGCCGAAGAGCAGGTATTGCTGCAGGCGGACGGGGACAGGGTAACCATTCCGCTGCGCACCATCAGTTATGACAACGAGGGGAAAGCGGTCCGGGTTATAACTTATAAAGGGCCCGGGTCGGCCAATGATCAGGGATATCGCTACGACAGCCAGGGAAGGATGGCGGCCGGCGGCCGCTATACAAAAGACGGGACTTTTGTAACAGAGGTCGAGTATGTTTATGACGGCAGCGGCAGATTGACAGAGAACCGCTATTTGCGTGATGACGGCTCGGTATTTCTGCTTAAAACCTATCAATATGACGCAGCAGGCAACCTGACCGCGGAACAGCACCGGACCGGCGGACAAATCATTGCTGTAAAAAAAATTTCACTGGACCGCGAGCACAACGAAACAGTCATTGACACCTTTGGCCCTGACGGACGATTGCTGACAACCCAGACTAATCGGCTGGACGACGCCGGGACGGGTGAGCAGCAGTGGCAGTACCATGGGGATCTGGGCGGGTACGGGATACGCCGGCAGACTGTTACGGCCGAAGACGGCAAGCTGAGTACCGTCTGTTATCTTCCGGACGGTTCGACTTATCGGAATACGGTTTGCGACAGCGTGGAAGGCGATGTTGTGAAGCGGACCGTTTACCGGGCCGATGGGTCGGTCATGATGGAGATCTATTTCGATGCCGCAGGAAACATGACGATGTACAGCCGGTTTACGCCGGCCGGCGAAATGGAGAAAAGCGAAAAATATACCTATCAGTATGACGGGCAGGCCAACTGGACGGTGCGGACCAGCTATGAGCGCCTTGATAACGAGGCTGAATGGCAGGTAACAGGGGAACTGCGGCGATTGTTGACATACTACGACTGATTATTCTCAGCTGTAATGCCGCCGTGGCATGGGGCCGGCGCGGGGCTGATGCCGGAATACCCCGGTCGGAGGCGGGTTGGGAATGTTGCGCACAATAGAGCCGGAAAGCTTGGAAGCTGGCAGCCAAGATGGCCAGCTTCTTTTTCTACAAATAATGTTTTCTTAACGATGCTTTCATATTTTTGTCACATTTGCGTTTTATAATCATAAGTAACAGGCCGGTATGGTCACGAAAGTGCCTGCCGGCCTTTAACATATTTGTGATCGGAGGTCGGACGGATGCATTATGTTATCATCGGTATCGGGGCTATGGCTGCTTTGTCGATAGGGTTGTTTCTGCGCACTTACTTTTTAGTGATACAGTAGAGGAGCGAGGGTCATGTTTGGTCATGTTTTGGCAATGGCTTTCACGGCGATTGTCGCCATCGCTGCCACTACGGGAGTCGTTTTACTGTATTGTATCGCCAAATCCCTGCGGGGGCTCGCCGGCCGCGCTGAAAGCCCGGCGGCCAAGGAGCGGGTTTCGGACTGCCCTCAGGGGTAGGTACCGCCGAAGAGCGGTGTATAACTGGAGCGAAGCGGTGACGGATAAAGCCCGGGCCAGCGGTGAAAACCGCCGGTCCCGGGCTTTTGCCTGTCCGAACGGGCATGCGGGCTGGTTAGGGCGGATTGGATGTGGCGCGGAGAGGTTCCTTCCGGGCCTGGTTTTCATAATATATGATAAACAGATGTTTCAGGGAGGCCATGATATGGTTGTTTTCATTCCTTATCCGCATCCGGTTTACGGGCTGCGCTATGTCGCCCGGGTCCCGGCCCCTGTTGCTCAGCCCTATGGTTACCATTATCTCTACCCTACGTATATCCCGTTCACCAATTATGCGGCCCCGGCTATTCCGTCCGATTATGCCGACCTGCTGGATGTTGCCGTCGCCACGCACCTGAGTAACCTGCCGGCTGTTTTGGGTCATCGTTAGGGGAAAAGCTGACCTGCAGCTGCGGGTCGGAAGCATTGAGAGCCGTAAAACCTCGTTGACGGTATTCGACGAGGTTTTTTGTTTTAATTTCGCTGGAATATCGGTAAAATAGGGAAAGTTTAAAAAGATATTCCGTATGATGGAAAAATGAGCCAAGGCCTTTATTTGACTCATATACCTCGAAAATAGCCGATTTAAGCGAAAAAAACCAGCCCGAGGAGGTCGGGGGACGGTATTGACAAGAAAATTAAGAAATAATTATAATGAAAGTGGGTTTTTATATTATGGAAGTTAATGTCGTAAAGGAGTGGTAGGAGTTGCGGGAAATAAGGTGGCACGGACGCGGGGGCCAGGGAGGTTTTACCGCGGCGCGACTGCTGGGGATGGCGGCCTCGTTATATAAGGATTATTATGTGCAGGCTTTTCCCTCGTTCGGGCCGGAGCGCCGGGGAGCCCCGGTGCTGGGTTTTACCCGGATCGACAGCAAACCGATTCACGACCACAGCAAGGTTTACAGCTGCGACTATGTGGTGGTGCTGGACGAAAGCCTGATGGAGGTCGTGGATGTCCAGGAGGGGCTCAAGGCGGACGGCGTCCTGGTGATCAACAGCAGCCGGGAGCCGGACTGTTTTCAGGCCGGACCGGGGCAGCGGGTCTATACCATCGACGCCACCAGTCTCGCCCAGGAGGTCCTCAAACAGCCGGTGACCAATACGACAATGTTCGGAGCACTGGTCGGGATATCCGGGCTGGTGTCGCTGGAAGCGGCGCTGCGGGCCGTGGAAATGACGCTGCCGGAGGAGATCCGGGACAAAAACAAGCAGGTAGTGGCTGAGGCATACAACCGGCTGAGGGGGAAGATGGCGCATGGCTAAACCGACCACGGTACATTTTCGTTACCCGGGGAGCAAGGAAGAGATGCCGGTAGGCCCCTACGCTGACGCCGGAGTGCTGGTGGAGGTCAACGCCGGCTGGCGAATCGTCCGTCCGGTAATTGACGGCGGTAAATGCGTCAAGTGCCAGCGGTGCTGGCTGATCTGCCCTGAAGGGGCGGTCGACCGCATGGGCGAAGAGTACTCTGTCGACATGAATTTTTGCAAAGGATGCGGTCTGTGCGCCCACGAGTGCCCGACCAAAGCCATCCTGATGGTGAAAGAGGGAGAAAAGGATGAGTAGACAGGCGGCTGAAGAACGCAGCTTCATATCCGGCAACGAGGCCGTCGCTTACGGCGTGAGGCTCTGCCGGCCCCAGGTCATCGCCGCGTATCCGATCACGCCGCAGACCACGGCGGTGGAGAAACTGGCCGAGTTCATCGAACGGTGCGAAATGGACTGCGAATATGTCAATGTGGAGAGCGAACACAGCGCCATGGCGGCGGCGATGGGGGCGGCGATGATGGGCTGCCGGACCTTCACGGCGTCCTCCTCCCAAGGGCTGTTATATATGTGCGAGATGCTGCACTATGTCAGCGGCAGCCGGTTCCCGATCGTGATGATGAACGCCAACCGGACGGTGGCGGCGCCGTGGAATATCTTCGGCGACCACCGCGATTCGATGTCGATGCGGGACGCCGGCTGGATGCAGCTGTATGTCGAGAACTCCCAGGAGGCGCTGGATATGATCATCCAGGCCTATAAGCTGGCCGAGCACAGCCGGGTACAGACACCGGTGATGGTCTGCCTGGACGGATTTGTTCTGACCCATACCTATGAAGTCGTCAGCATTCCGGCGCAAGACGCGGTAGACGCGTTTTTGCCGCCCTACACCCCGTCAAAGAACATTTTGGATCTTGATGACCCGAAAAGCCTGTGTATCTCGGTGTCGCCGGAATGGCAGACCGAATTTCGCTTCGCCCAGTATGAGGCGATGGAGGAGGCGAAAAGACTTATTCCGGTCATTGACCGCGAATTCGCCGCAGCATTCGGCCGGAGCCACGGCGGCCTGATCGAGGAATACCGCTGTGAGGACGCCGAGTATGTCCTTGTGGCGATGGGCAGCGTGGCAGGAACGGCGCGGCTGGTGGTGGACAGTCTGCGGGACGAGGGACTGAAAGTCGGGTTGGTGAAGATCCGCTTTTTCCGACCGTTTCCCAAAGAAGAACTAGCGGCCCTGGCCGAACGGGTCAAAGGAGTGGGCGTGATCGACCGCGAGGTATCCTTCGGCTATGAGGGAGCGCTGTACACCGAAGTCAAAGCGGCCCTGGCCGGCGGATCCGGCGCGCCGAAGACCGTCAATTTTATCGCCGGTCTGTCGGGCCGGGACATCACCAAGGAAAATATCGCGGCGATGTACCGCAAAGTGATGGCCAAGAGCGAAGGCCAGGAGGAAAAGGAAGTACAATTTGTGGCATTGAGGTGGGAACAGTGGTAACGACGCGCGATTTACCTGAACAGGAACTGCTTTACGGCCACAAGGCCTGCCCGGGGTGCGCCGCCGGCATCGTTGCCCGGATGATCTTAAAGGTAACCGGCGAGCGGACCTTTTTGGCCTATCCGGCCAGCTGCCTGTCCACCGTGACCAGCATTTATCCGCAGATGGCGTTTTCGGTGCCTTCGTTCACGGCGCCTTTTCCGGCTACGGGGGCGGTGCTTTCCGGCATGGCGGCGGCGGTCAAGGCCAAAAAACTGCAGGATGTCACGGTGCTGGGGATTGCCGGCGACGGCGGAACGGCGGACATTGGCCTGCAGGCCCTGTCCGGGGCAGTGGAACGAGGCCACAAGATACTCTATGTCTGCTACGACAACGAAGCATATATGAATACAGGCATCCAGCGCAGCAGCCTGACGCCTTTCGGCGCTTCCACCACCACCTCGCCGGCGGTGGGCTGTGCCGGCTCGGTGGGGGAGAAGAAATTCAAGAAAAACTTGTTTGAGATCATGATGGCCCACCGGATACCCTATTGTGCCACCGCCAGTCCATCCTATCTGCCGGATTTACTCAGCAAGGTGGAAAAGGCGAAGAATACCGACGGGCCGTCCTTCCTGCACATTCTGGCGCCCTGCCCGACCGGCTGGGGCTTCGCCTCCGACCTGACGCTGGAGGTCGGTCGGCTGGCAGTGGAAACAGGGATGTGGTTTCTGGCCGAATACGAAAACGGCAAGGCCAGGCTGAACCATGTGCCGAAGCAGTTCAAACCGGTTCAGGCCTATCTGGGAGGGCAGAAACGCTTCAAGCACCTGACAGAGCAGGAATGGGCGGTGATCGAGGCCCAACGCGACCGGGAATGGGCTGAAATGAAAGAAAAATGGACGAAGGCTTAAAAAGAAAACGTTAGGGGGAGGAAACCTATTATGATGAACAAGCAGCAGTATCTGGAAAGCCTGCGCAAACTGAAACCCGTCATCTTCTGCAACGGCAGGAAGATCACCAGTGTGGCTGATGACCCGATGACCCGGCCGCATGTCAATTCCGCGGCGATGACCTATGAACTGGCATTTGACCCCCAGTATCAGGACCTGATTGTCACCACTTCCAGCCTGACCGGCAAGAAAATCAACCGGTTCACTCATCTGCACCAGAGTACCGACGATCTTGTGAAAAAGGTAAAAATGCTCAGGATGATCGCCCAGTTGACCGGGACCTGCTTCCAGCGCTGCGTGGGTTTCGATGCCATGAACGCCACCTTCATCGTCACCCACAAGATTGACAAGGCCTGCGGCACCAACTATCACCAGCGGTTCATTGAGTATTTGAAGCATGTCCAGGAGAACGACCTGATGGTGGCAGGCTCAATGACCGACGTTAAGGGCGACAGGAGCAAGAAGCCCGGCCAACAGGCCGACCCGGACCTTTTTGTCCATATCGTCGAAAAAAGAGACGACGGTATCGTGGTCCGCGGGGCCAAGGCCCACCAGACCGGCATGGTCAACTCTCATGAAATGCTGATTCTGCCGACCACCAACCTCGGTCCGGAGGACGCCGCCTACGCCGTGGCGTGTGCCATACCGGTGGACGCTCCGGGCGTGGTCCATATTTTCGGCCGCCAGACCAACGACGACAGGCGCCTGCAGGGCGATATCGACACAGGCAACTCCGAGTACGCCATCGTCGGCGGGGAAACCCTCACCATCCTGGAGGATGTTTTTGTGCCCTGGGACAAGGTGTTCATGTGCGGCGAGTACCAGTTCGCCCAGGAATATGTCGAGACTTTCGCCTCCTACCATCGCCAGAATTACGGCGGCTGCAAGGTGGGCGTGGCTGACGTCATCATCGGGGCGACGGCGTCGATGGCCGAATACAACGGGATTCCGGGTGCTTCCCACATCAAGGATAAACTGATTGAAATGATTCACTTGGCGGAGACGATGTACAACTGCTCCATCGCCTGCTCGGCCGAGGGTCACAAAACCGAGGCCGGCAATTACTATGTCGACACGCTGCTGGCGAATACGGTCAAACTCAACTGCACCCGGACGATGTATGAAATATCACGGCTGGCCCATGATATCGCAGGCGGCTTTATCGCCACACTGCCGTATGAGGCCGACCTCAAGGCGCCGGAAACCCGGGCCTATATCGAAAAATATTTTGCGGCCAATCCGAAAATATCCACCGAGAACCGGATCCGGATGGCGCGTCTGCTGGAGAACATGACCGGCGGAACGGCGCTGGCGGAGTCGATGCATGGCGCGGGATCGCCTCAGGCGATGCGGGTAATGCTGCTGCGGGAAACCAATATGGAGCACAAGAAGAAACTGGCCAGACGACTGGCGAAGATTAGCGAGTAGAGGAGGAACCGGGATGAATATTCGGGAAGCAGTGGTAGTGAGCGGCGCGAGGACGGCAACCGGAGGATTTGGTGGCGCGCTGAGCTCGATCGACGCCCCTCAGCTTGGGGCTGTGGTTATCAAGGAAGCCCTGTTGCGGGCCGGGATCGAGGGAAACCTGGTGGATGAGGTCATTATCGGGACTCATTTCCAGGCCGGCATCAAGGCCAATTCGGCCCGGCAGGCGGCCGTTTATGCCGGCCTACCGGTGGAAATCCCGGCCTGGACACCCAACAAGAACTGCGGCACAGGGCTGAAGGCCGTCAACCTGGCGGCGCAGATGGTCATGCTCGGTGAGGCCGACGTGATGGTGGCCGGCGGCTGCGAGACGATGAGCGCCATCCCTTATCTGATCCACAAACACCGGTTTGGGGCCAGGATGGGCAACGAACAGCTGCTGGATTCGATGATGTACGACGGCTTGATCGATCCGTTCATGAATTACCATATGGGGATAACGGCAGAGAATGTCGCCGCCAAATTCGGCATCAGCCGCGAGATGCAGGACGAATTCGCCTATATGAGCCATAAAAAAGCGGCCGATGCCCGGCGGGCGGGACGGTTTGACCAGGAGCTCACGCCGGTGGCGGTCAAACAGCGGAAAGAAACCATCCTTGTCAAAGAAGACGAGACCATCCGGGAAGATCTGACGTTGGACCAGCTGAAAAAAATGCGGCCAGCCTTTAAAGAGGGCGGTACGGTCACTGCCGGCAACGCCTCAGGCATCAACGACGGAGCCGCGGCGGTGGTCATCATGTCCGCTGATAAGGCCAAAGAACTTGGCAAGAAGCCGCTGGCGGTCTTCCGGGGCTTCGCTGCCGCGGGGGTTGACCCGTCGATCATGGGCTACGGGCCGGTGCCGGCGGTTCAGAAGCTGCTGGCCAAGGCCGGGCTGAAAAAGGAAGACATTGATCTTTGGGAACTGAATGAAGCGTTTGCCGCCCAGGCTGCTGCCTGTGTTCAGGAACTGGGGCTCGATTCCGCCAGGGTCAATGTGAACGGCGGCGCTGTCGCCCTGGGGCATCCGGTAGGCTGTACCGGGGCACGTCTCTTGGTGACGCTGACGCACGAGATGGCTCGCCGGCAGGCTCGCTACGGCGTCATCAGCCTGTGCATCGGCGGTGGTCAGGGTATCGCGACCCTTATCGAAAGGTGTCAGTAATTACGGCTTGATGAATGGAGGGAAAAGCGTGACTGTCAACACGATGTTCATGGTGGGAGCAGGCCAGATGGGAACGGGAATTGCCCAGGTGGCGCTGCAGAGCGGATACAGCGTGAAGATGTACGATGTCGCCGATGCGTATTTGGCTAAAGCTAAAAAACGCCTTGAAGACGGTTTTCAAAAGAGTGTGGACAAGAACCGCATGAGTGCAGCGGAGAAAGAGACATGCCTGGCCCGCCTGAGTATGACCAGAGCCCTGGAAGATGCGGCAGCCGCCGACCTTGTCATCGAGGCAGTGGTGGAGGACAGCGCCACGAAACGCGAGATTTTCGCCAAGCTGGATGCGCTGTGCGGGGCGAATACGATTTTCGCCAGCAACACTTCTTCGATTTCAATCACCGAGCTGGCATCAAGCACCAAGCGGATGGACCGGTTTATCGGCATGCATTTCTTCAACCCGGTCCCGGTCATGAAGTTGCTGGAAATCACCAGAGGAATCGCGACCACCGACGAAACGCTCAAAATCGCCAAAGAAGTCGGCGAGAAAATGGGCAAGGTCTGTGTGGTGTCAAAAGACAGCCCGGGCTTCATCGTCAACCGGCTGTTGGATCCGATGCTGAATGAGGCGATTTACCTTCTGGATGAGGGGGTCGCCAGCGTCGAGGATATCGACAATGGCATGGTTAACGGCTGTAATCACCCGATGGGGCCGCTGGCGCTGACCGATCTTATCGGGCTGGATGTCGTGCTGGCGGTGATGGAGGTGCTGCACCGGGAATACGGGGATTCGAAGTACCGGCCGGCGCCGCTGCTGCGGAAGATGGTCAGGGCCGGGTATCTCGGACGTAAAAGCGGCAGAGGCTTTTATCAATATTGAAGCGGAGGGATTAACATGGCAGGAGAGAACGTAATCCTGGAAAAAGAGGGCCAAGTAGCGGTGGTAACCATTAACAGGCCCAAGGCTTTGAACGCCCTGAACACCGAGACGCTGAACGAGCTGAGAGCGGCGGTGCTTGACGCCGAGAGTGATGCGACTGTGAAGGTCATCATCATTACCGGTTCGGGGGAAAAAGCGTTTGTCGCGGGGGCGGATATCGCCCAGATGCGCGAACTGCCGGTCCTGGAAGGCCGGAGCATGACGCTGCTGGGTCAGGAAGTCTTCACTGTCATCGAGAATCTGAACAAGCCGGTTATTGCCGCGGTGAACGGTTTCGCCCTGGGCGGCGGCTGTGAACTGTCCATGGCCTGCGATATCCGGGTCGCTTCGACCAATGCCAAATTCGGTCAGCCTGAGGTCAATCTGGGGATCATTCCAGGGTTCGGCGGTACGCAGCGGCTGGCCCGCCTGATCGGCAAAGGCCGCGCCAAGTACTACATATTTACCGGCTATATGATGACCGCCCAGGAGGCTTTCGACCTCGGTCTTGTCGACAAGGTGGTCGAACCGGGCAGCCTGATGGCAACGTGCAAGGAAATCGCGGCGACGATCATAACCAAGGCGCCGGTGGCGGTAATGATGGCCAAAAAGGCGATTAACCACGGGCTTGATATGGATCTTGCGTCTGGGATGGCGTACGAGGCCGAGTCTTATACCACCACTTTCGCCAGCAACGACCGGGTCGAGGGTATGACGGCTTTCCTGGAGAAGCGGGCCGCTAAATTCAGCGGCAAGTAGGGCCCAGGGAGCAGGACCCGAAGCCCCGGTTTTCAGGGTGAGGAAACAGGGTTTAACGCTGCGCAGACCTGAGCTGGAGCAGCGATTCGGACAGGGAGGGTATTTTGTGAGGAAGTATGTAGGGACCGGTTTCGGGAAGGTGCTTGTTATCAATCTGGAACGCGGGGAACTGCTGCTGGAGACGATCCGGGACAAGTGCAAGGAAGCGGGAATCAAGGACGCGGTGGTCCTGGCGGCCATCGGATCGCTGCAAAAGGTGCACTACCACCGGGTCATGGACGTTAAGGAACCGCCGCGGGACGAATTCATCTGGGTGGAGGCGCCCTGCGAACTCGGTTCGCTGCAAGGCGTTGTTGCCGATGGGCAGCCTCATTTCCATATCGCTTTCTCCGACCTGGAGAAATCCTACGAGGGTCACCTGGAGGACGGTACAGAGGCGCTGTATCTCGTCGAAATTGTCCTGGCTGAAATCACCGGAGTCTGTCTGGAACGGAAGAAGAACGAAAATGGCATTCCTCTGCTGGAACCCAAGGTGGGGTAGAGGTCCGGCCAAAGCAGCAATAGGGAACAGGGCCGGGAGCGCCAAAACGGGAAGCCGGTTTGGCGCTCCCGCCATTATGGCTTAGGCGGGAGCCGGTATGAGACAGACGGAGCGAAGCGCTTGGCCGGACCGGCGCGGCAGGCATTACAGCTCGGACTGACTGGCGGATTTGAAAAAATGCCACATGGTGGCTTATTTATATTGCAATCAAGCGCGCCGGCAGGAGGGAGAACCGCGGCGCGGCTCGAATCATGTGTTATAAATGAGTAGACAGGAGTGAATGAAGATGAGCGAAAGAAAAGTGGCTCTGATCACCGGCGGCGGTACAGGAACAGGCAGGGCAATAGCTTTGGGCCTGGCTGAAAAGGGACTTGATCTTGTTATCAATTATTCGCGTTCGCGGCAGGAAACCGAGGAAACGGCGGAAGCTGTCCGGAAGCTGGGAGTGGCCTGTCTGGTAGTGCAGGCGGACGTGGCTCAGGATGATCAGGTCCGATCAATGGTGGACAGCACAATCAAAGAGTTCGGCCGGCTGGACTATGTGGTGAACAGCGCCGGCGTCACCGTGTATGTCGACATGGCTGACCTTGAAGGATTGACGGATGAACACTGGGACAGGATTATCGACGTCAACGTCAAGGGTATATTCCATGTGTGCCGGGCGGCCGCACCTTACCTGAAACAAGCCCAGGGCAGCATTGTAAATATAACCTCCGTAGCCGGCAACAGCGGCCAAGGAAGTTCCATCGCCTATGCCGTCTCCAAGGCGGCTGCGATTTGCCTTACCAAGTCGTTGGCCAGGGTTCTGGCTCCGGCCGTGAGAGTCAACAGTGTTGCTCCAGGCATCATTCTCACCAGGTGGGTGGCTGGACGCGAAGACCATGTCGAGCGGTTCGGCAAGGAAAAAACTCCCCTGGGGCGGGTGTGCTCCGCGGAAGATGTTGCCGATGTCGTGATACCGCTTTTGCTTTCGGCGGGCATGATGACCGGCCAGACGGTGGTTGTGGACGGCGGGATGACGCTGTAAGCTGCACGACGGCTGACCGGGGCCCGGATGGTTCCGACAGGGTAGTGACGCAAAGAAGCGCTTACCGCGACAGCGGCAAGCGCTTCTCCTGTTATTGAAAATACGTAAAGATAAGCAATGCGGCGAGAGTGGGAGAAATTGCTGCAATACGGGCGGATGGCGGGAATAGAGGCAGGATTTGGCAATGGTCACTTTTCCCATCTGTGCTAAAATGGTTACAACCAGAGAACATTTGTATTCGCTGGAGATATCGTACTAACGCGCTGGAGCAAAAGGTGGAGTTTGGCATTGGATAAAATCAAGCAAGCGGTGGCGACCCACCGTGACTATGTCACTGCTATGCGTCGCCATTTCAGGATGCATCCGGAACTAGGCGGCGAAGAACATGAAACCCAGGCCAGGGTGATGCAGGAACTGACGGCGATGGGGCTGACGCCGCGGGCGGCGGGCGGCACAGGAGTTATCGCCGAGATTCAGGGCGCCGCTGCCGGCAAAACCGTGGCCTTGCGGGCGGATATCGACGCCCTGCCCCTGGAGGACGAGATCGACAAATCCTACCGATCCCGCCGCAGCGGCGTATGCCACGCCTGCGGCCACGACGGCCATACGGCGATGCTGCTGGGAGCGGCCAGGATACTGACAGGTCTGCGGGCTGATTTTTCCGGCACAGTGAGGCTGCTGTTTCAGCCCAGCGAGGAAAAATTTCCCGGCGGCGCGCAGCCCCTGATCGACGCAGGGGCGCTGGATGGCGCGGCGGCGGTTGTGGGGGCCCACTTGTGGCAGCCTATCCCGCTGGGACTTATCGGTGTAAACACCGGCCCGGTCATGGCGTCTCCCGACGAATTTACCATCAGGGTGCAGGGCCGGGGCGGACACGGTTCGATGCCACAGCAGACGGTGGATCCGATCTTGGTGGGGGCGCAACTGGTGCTTTCCCTGCGGACAATCATCGGGGCGAATGTCGACGCCCACGACCGCGCCGTGCTCACGGTCGGCTCCTTCAAGTCCGGGGAGGCGTTCAACATTATTCCCGATACGGCTGTAATCAAGGGAACGGTACGGACTTTCGACAAAAAAGTACGGGACACGATTTTTGCTCACATCGAGGCGAGTTGCCGCGGGATATGCTCCGCCGCCGGGGCAAGCTGCACCCTTGAGCCGGTGCTGGGTTATCCGCCGGTGGTTAATAATCAGGGTGTCGCCGCGGTGGTGGCGGCGGCCGGGCGGGAGGTCGTGGGAGCCGACGGCGTCCAGGAATTTAAGCCCCTGATGGTCGGAGAAGACTTTTCGATTTACCAGCAGACGGTTCCGGGGGTATTTTTCCTTGTCGGTGCGGGCAATCCGGCCAAAGGTCTTCTTCATCCCCACCATCACCCCAAATTTGACTTCGATGAAGATGCTCTTGGTTACGGCTGTGAGACGATGGTCAGGGCGGCGCTCAAGCTTCTGGCACGCTGATCCGCGGACTGCAGCTGACGAGCGGCGGGAGACCGGCGATCAAATCCGGGTCATCATTACTAAAGTGAGGTGAAAGCATGAGTCCGATTAAAGTTTTGTTAACCCTCATTCCTTTTGTCTGGACGATTGGCATGATTCCTTTCGTCAACAGGGTCAAACCGCTGGTGCTGGGGTTGCCCTTTCTGGCTTTCTGGCTGGTAGCCGGAATATTCGTGGCTTTTTTGTGCCTGTGGGTGCTCTATCGGATCGACTCGAAAAACAGGCAAGACTCCTAGCGCGCGGAAAGGACGGTGTAGTGAATGAGTAATGAAACAATAGCTCTTGGCATTATTTTTGTCTTTGTTATCGCAGCGACCATTGTCGGCATGATTCCAGGGATGCGACAGAAAATGACCCTGGAAGAATGGGCGGTGGGCGGCCGAAATTTCGGACGCGGGCTGAACTGGTTCATCCTGGCCGGGGAAATATATACCGCGTTCGCCTTCTTAGGCGGCAGCGGCTGGGCTTATGCCCGGGGCGGGCCGACCTTTTACATCCTCGGTTACGGCGCGCTGGCTTATGTGGTGGGTTATTATGTACTGCCGGCCATTTCCCCCATCGGTCGCCGCCATGGTCTCATGACCCAGCCCGACCTTGTCGAGCATCTGTATAACAGCCGATGGCTCGGCATCCTCACCGCCTGCGTCGGTGTGGCTTTCCTGCTGCCCTATCTGCAGCTGCAGCTCACCGGCCTGGGACTGATCATCGAAACCTGCTCCTACGGCTTGATACCGAGGATTCCGGCGATGCTCATCGCCTTTACCCTGGTAGCCGCATTTGTCTATCTGAGCGGTCTTAAAGGGGTGGCCACCACAGCCGTCATCAAGGATGTGGTCATGATTATCGCGGTAGTCTTTTTCGGACTATATCTTCCCATCCACTACTTCGGCAGCCTTGGCGGCATGTTTGAAGCGGTGGACGCCGCGAAACCCGGCTTTTTGACCCTGCCGGGAGGCACTAAGAATCTTGATGTCAGTTGGGCAATGTCCACCCTGGTTTTGACAAGCCTGGGCTTTTACATGTGGCCGCATTTTGCCGCCAACAGTTTCAGTGCCCGTAATGCTGACGTGCTGCGGCACAACGCGGTTTTTCTGCCGCTGTATCAGATCTGCCTTTTGTTCCCGATGCTTATCGGCTTTACCGCCTTGATGATTATCACTCCGGCTCTCAAGACGCCGGATATGGCTTTCATGGTCATCGTGCAGCAGACTTTTCCCGGGTGGGCGCTGGGGCTGGTGGGCGGCGCAGGTGCACTGGCCTGCATGATTCCGGCCGCTGACCTGATTTTGTCCACATCGATGCTGTTTACCCGCAACATTGTATGCCGGGCTGTCAGCCGGGATATCGAGCCGGCTTCCCAGGCGAAGATCGCCAAAATCGTGGTGCTGGTGCTGACCGCTATGGCGCTGACCCTGGCGATATACGCCCCCAATATGCTGGTCAATCTGCTGCTCACCGGGTATTCCGGGGTTACTCAGTTTTTCCCGATGGTAGTCCTCGGCCTGTTCTGGAAGAAGGCCACCAAGATCGCTGCTTTCTGTGGCCTGTTTGCCGGCGAGCTGCTGGTATTTTATCTGCCCTTGAGCGGCCAGGATCCCTTGGCGATAGTCGGCTTGAACCTGAATGCGGGATTTGTGGCCCTGGTGGTCAATATGGCCGTGTTCGTGGTTTTGAGCCTGCTGACAAGCACCGCGGACAGTGCAGCCCGCAAAACCCAAGCAATCCAGGGCTAAACCCGGTCGCCCACAGCAATAACCCCCCGCCTTTGAGGGCGGGGGGTTATTGCTGTGGGTTCAGGGGTTGTTCCCGGGGTGGCAGGTGTTTTTGTTGTACCAGTACTTGTGTCCAGCCAAAAAAAAAGCACGAGAAGACCGAATATCTGGGAATTAATGCAGGGAAAATGTTGTTGGGTGTAGTAAATTACATAAATAGCTGAAATATAGCTGAAATAAGTAGAAGTTTGCTTCCAAAAATCTTTTCGAATTGGCGCTTTTGGAGGTATCCGCATGATTTGGACTACCAGACCGTGTGTTATCGGCGAGGCTATACCAGGCATGGTTCTTGCCAGGCCGATCCTGTCCGAAACAGGCAAAGTGATTCTGAACGAAAATGCCGTTCTGTCCGACGTGGCAATACAGCGTCTGCGGGACTGGGGCTTTCAGCTTATTCACATAAAAGAACCGAAAATAGAACCGACTGATAATGTGTTGAGTCTGGTGGCGGAAAGACGTCTGTTTGCCGAGCGGCATTCGGAAACAGTGCGGGTTTTAAAGGACGCCTTTGACCGGATTCGCTTTTTTAAGGAATTGCCGTTGACCCGGATGACCGAGCTTGCCGACCAGTCGATCGAAAATATGGTCAATACCCCTGGCGTCATCAACTACCTGAAAGATATCCGCAACACCGATGACTACACCTTCCAGCATTCGGTCAATGTCGGCATTATCGCCGGGGTCCTGGGCAAATGGCTCGGGGTCAAGGGCTGGGCCCTGCGGGAGATTGTGCTGGCGGGGCTGCTCCATGATATCGGCAAAACGCAAATACCGCTGGAGATCCTGAACAAGGCCGGCCGGTTTACGCCTGCGGAACGGGAAGTAATGCAGGAACACGCCACCTTTGGCTACGAACTGGTAAAGCAGACCAACCAACTGTCCAGGGAGGTGCTGCTGGGGATTTGGCAGCATCATGAAAGAATGGACGGGCTTGGTTATCCGTTCGGTCTTGCCAACAATGAAATATCGACCTGTGCCAAGATTCTGGCGGTGGCTGACACCTATGACGCGATGACGTCCAACCGGGTTTACCAGAACGCTGTGACCCCGTTTAAAGTAGTAGAAGAGGTGTTCAGCGAGTTATTTAACAAACTTGATCCGGCTATTTGCCTGACTTTCCTGGAGAACCTGAAGGATTCGCTGATTGGCTATGTCGTCCGCTTATCGGACGGGCAGGAAGCCCGGGTGATATACCTGGATAAGGTCAGGCCGGTTCAGCCGGTGGTAAAAATCGCCGGCGGGGACTATATTGATTTGGAAAAAAGAAGGGACCTAAGTATCATCGAAGTGATCTCAAGCTAGCAATTCCTCCGGATATATTGGGCGGACACGTACTATCTCTCCCGCAGGGAGGGATTTTTTATTTTCGCCGGCAGCCAAGTTGGCGAAAAA
Source organism: Negativicutes bacterium (assembly GCA_031292015.1). Next base: position 28,898 of record JARLHY010000012.1, read on the forward strand.
TGAGACTGCGGACCCAGTCATTCGGTACAAAAGTCTCAAGGAGTAAATCGATCTTATCGGTAATATTACTATACTACCAAATCAGACGGACGGATCAGGGGACAGACGAGGAGATGCGGAATGGATGCTGCCGGGAGGAAAACAATGAGCGCGGTGCAATGGGATACATCCAGCAATAAGGTTTATTTCAATGTGGAGAAGGGCTCGCTGGAGGGTAGGCTCATTGTCAGGAAGACCTCCGACGGCAAGATCGGCATGCATATCGCGAAAAGCGAGGCTTCTCCCGGCGGGCACAGATAGAGGATGATGAATCCCGCTGCGGAAATCCCCTGCCTTTTCTTTCTAATAGCGCAAAAATAAGGTTTGTCTTCACTTTACGGCGGGTTCCCCCGCCTTTTGTTATTTCCGGCTGTCGATATAACGGAGATTTTGGGCTAAATGATAAAATTTGGAAGAAATATTCGGTAGAACTATTAAGTTACGCCCGGTTCAGCGCGATAAACATTATAGACTCTTATTGCGCGGCTGGGAGGGTCGAAAATGGAGATATTCGTGATTATCACCATCGGGGCGGTTATTTCTAACTGGTGGGCTTGGCGGCACAAGCGGCGGGGCGCATGAAGGCATGCTAATCAGCCGATGCGGCTGTTGTTTCGGTGTCCGGTTGTAATAATTGGCGGCCGATGGGGTTACGCTATGGACAGAGACGACAGCGCGGGGCGATAACATGAATGTCAGGAACGGTCTGGAAATTGTCGAATCGCACAGTAAGTATAAAGAACGGATCAGCGAGCTGGAAGAGGCTCTGCTCCGGCTGGAAGAATACGGCTATACAAGAGGCGTGATTCAGGAACAGCTCGGCAAGCTGCAAGAGGAACTCCGCGGGCTGGAGAACACCCGTTTTCAAGCCCTGGATCCGGTTACGGTCGTCAATTCGGCTCTCGGAGGCCACGATTTCTACATTTCGTAGGAAAGTTCTTTACAATACGGAAGGTCGGTTCTAATATAAAGATAACAGTTGTTCACACCGGACTTGGTACAGGATGGTGTGTTTTTTTCATCTGAACGGTGGCAGGTGAGGCTATGCAGCGCTGGATTGTTCATGTGGATATGGACGCTTTTTTTGCGGCGGTGGAACAGCGGGACAACCCCGCCCTGAGGGGCAAACCGGTGATCGTCGGCGGGCTGGGGCGGCGGGGCGTGGTCGCCACCGCGTCTTATGAAGCCCGTGCTTTTGGCGTGCGCTCGGCGATACCGATGGCCGAGGCCCGGCGACGCTGTCCCCAGGGAATCTATGTGACGCCTGATCATCATAAGTACGGGCGGGTGGCAGGTCAGATAAGAGATATTTTGAGCCGGTTTTCGCCGCTGGTAGAGCCGCTGTCTTTGGATGAAGCCTTTCTGGATGTCACCGGCATGGAATGGCTGTACCCCGATCCGGTTGAAATCGCCCGCCTGATCAAAGAACAGATCAGGGCCGAGCTTGACTTGGTGGCCTCGGCCGGGGTTGCGCCCAACAAGTTTCTGGCGAAGCTGGCTTCCGACTGGAGAAAACCGGATGGACTGGTGGTTGTCCGGCCTGGACTGGAGGCGGATTTTTTGCGGAATATACCGGTCTCGCGCCTGTGGGGAGTCGGGGAAAAGGCGGCCAAGGGGCTGCAGGCGATCGGTATCAATACCATCGGGCAGTTGGCAGCGGCGGAGGAAACGGTGCTGGCCAAGCATTTCGGCAACGCGGCCGGGGAAATGAAGGGGCTGGCCTGCGGCCGCGACGACCGGCTGGTTATCCCGGAGCATGCCCCCAAATCCATCGGCAATGAAATCACTTTCGAGCAGGATCTTCATAAACCGGAAGATATCCGCACCTGCCTGCTGGCCTTGACGCAGAAAGTCGGCCGGCGCCTGCGGAAAAGCGGCTACTGCGGCCGCACGGTGACAGTCAAAATCAGGTTCGCTTCGTTTAAGACGATTACCCGCAGCCGCACTCTCAGCGAATCGACCTGCCTGGATGAGACCATCTTCGAAACAGTCGGGTCAATTATGGACGGGACCCGGCTGGCTGAAGGGATAAGGCTGCTGGGGGTGACGGTGTCGGGCCTGCAGTATGGGGGCGGGCAAACGGCGCTGTTCGGCGAGCGGGAAGACAAGCAGGCCAAGGTTTCGGCCGCGGTGGACAGACTCAAGGACAGGTTCGGCGAAGCCATCGTGACCCGCGGCCGGTTGCTGGGGCCGCGGGAGATAATGCCTGACGAATAAGGGTTCATCAGGTCAGTGATGCCAGTGTCGGTGGCGGAGGCGGGAATCCAGGGCGTCGACGGCCTGCTCGGGCCGCAGGCCTGTGATGTTCAGGCTGATGGGGCCGGAAAGTTCATCAGAGGCCGGGCTGAGACCGCCCCAGCTGATATCGGCGACTTCGGCTGAGGGGGATGCAGCCAGGACCGAATCCGGATGATAACCGCTGTGTAGGATGGCGTCGACCCGGGGGTGGGAACGGGCCGAGGCGGACAGGTCGACTACCTGATAGCCCCGCTCTTCCAGAAGGGCGGTCAGTTTGGTTCCGGGAGACTGGACGGCGACTACTTTTGCCATGGCGATAACTTCCTTTTGCCGTTTAGAGCTATTTTCTGTAAAAGGCAGGGGAAATATACCAGAGCCGGCGATAGCGGCAAGTAGGCACGAAAAAGCGGCCGCGAGTGGCGTCCGCTTTTTTTAATGGCTGTTTACAGGTTGTCCAATTCATAGGGGAATTTACAAAGCCTGGCGGCGGCGCAGGAGGCGGCAGAGGGCGTAGACGAGACGGGTGTAGCTGCCGGCGTCGGCGAGAAGGCTGGTCTTGATGGCCCGTTCGGGACAGGCCGATGTTTTCGGATCGGACAGGTACATGGCCAGAAGGCCCTGGACGATGGTTTCCGAGAACAGCGGGTGAGGCAGTTCCCGGGCGCTGAAGAGGGCCTGCTGCCAGAAATGGGTCAGACGGGACAGGGTCTCTGCTTCGTCGCCGTAATAGGCGACGAAGTTCAGGTCGCCGTGGGACCGGTCTTCGGCCATGTCGATGAAATAATCGAGCAGGATATGAAAACCGCAGATCCAGGGGAAGTAGGCCGAGCGCGTTTTGTCGGCGGCGGCGGCGGTGAGGCCGGGGTCGGCGGCGGCGGCACAGAGCATGAACATACCCAGGGTGGATCCGGAAGCGGCGGCAAATTCCCACAAGGTAAGCTGGGGATAGTCGGCTGAGCGCTGCTGGGCCCAGGCATGCATTTTTTGTTCGCGGATGGCGGGGTCGAGGTGCTTGTACGTTTGCAGGTCGCTGTACAGCCGGGCCAGATCGAGGATCATCGGCTTTACGACAGGATAGGCCGGCAGACGGCTTATTTCCTCCTGGCAGGCGGTCACCAGGGCGGCAAGGTAGCCCCCGTCGTCCCGGCTGGGGTAATAGCGGTAGTAGTCGTGGAGACCGGCGGACGGATCGAGGGCGTCGGTCATGGCCAGATGCAGCTGGCGGAAGGCTGCTTCGTCGGCGATCCCGGCCCGGTCACAGAGGTTGTCGAGGTAGTCGCTGATGGTTTGCAGCGCCACCACCAGCCGTACGAAGGTATGGGTGGTGACCCCGGGATACAGACAGTAAATACTGCCTCCCTGGCAGTGAAATTTTTTATCGCGAATGCTGGCCAGGGCCTGGGCGGCCAAATCCGGCGGACAGTGCCGGGAGGCATGCTGCTGCCAGAAGGCGAGCTCAGTGTCGACGAGGGGAAAAACCTGGCGGACAAATTTGGTTATCAATCCTAAGCTGGAGGCTCTTTCCATGAGGGATACCATGATAGTTTCGGCCAAGCCCCTTTCCTGCGGTGGCGATTATTGATGCTCTAACGTCAATTCAGCGCCGAATTCCCGTTTGAACCATTTGCAGTGTCTGGTTACCTCCTGAAGTTCGATGCCGCCTTCGCCGTTGTTGGTGGTGACCTTCAGGTATGGCGCCGGGGCGAGTCCGGCGGTGATGTGCTTGACGAAACCCATCTGGGTTGTGTCGAGGCTTTCGGCCATAGCCAACAGCAGGGCCAGCTTGCGGGCCTTTTGCCAGTCTGTCTCATCGAGAAATTCGCTGTAAAGTCTGTTGCGGAGGTACTTGGCAGCCGGGCCGTGATGCCAGCCGGTCACGACGGCGGCCAGCATCTGCTCGCGGTGAGTGAGACCGAACAGGCGGGCGTTTTCGGTCAGGTAGGCGCTGTGGCGGGCGTGGTCGTAGTAGTTGATGGTGATACCGATGTCGTGGAGCAGGCTGGCGACCCGGAGGAGCGTTTTGTCCCGCGGCTCCAGGCCGTGCAGCTCCTGCCAGCCGTCGAACATCGCGTCGGCCAGCGCGGCGACGGTATCGGCGTGGGCGACGTTGCCCTTATAAAAACGCAGCATATTTTGGGTACTGTGGAGAAGAGGGTCGTCGACGATTTCGTTCTGGCCGGTATGGGCAAAATAGTGCTGGAAGAACAGGCCTTCACGGACGCCGCAGCCGCTGATGATGAACCGGCCGGCGCCGGTGACGTCGAACAGGCTTTTGATGATGGTGACACCGGCTACGACGATGTCGGCGCGTTCGCTGCTGAGTCCGGGGAATTTCAGCCGCTGTTTCAGGTCTGTCGCAGCCAGGGCCCGCCAGAGGTCGGTGAGGGAGATGTCGCCCAGGCGGTAGTTATGAACTTTGTTGAAAGGATAATTTTTGCGTTTTTGGTCCATTTTGGCGATGTTGCGGGCCGTGCCGCCGATGCCGATGATCGGCAGGGAGAGATCGGCCAGCCAGGGGACTTTATTAAGATGCTGGGTGATAAAGTCGCGCAGCTCGGCCATTTTACCGTCGCCGATCTTGTCCTGGGTGGCGAAAATCTCGGTGAGGTTGACCGCGCCAAAAGGCAGGCTGACCGACCGCTGCAGTTTGCGGTCGGTGATCAGGGTCAGTTCGGTGCTGCCGCCGCCGAGGTCGAACAGTACCGCGTCGTTCATATCGATGGTGTTGACGGCCCCGATATAACCCAGGCGGGCCTCTTCCTTGCCGCCGATGACCTGAACACAGATGCCGGTCTGCTCGCGGATCTGCTCCAGAAGTTCGGCGCCGTTTTTGGCGTTGCGAACCGCAGCGGTGGCAACCGCCAGGATTTTATCCACCTGCATCAGCTGGCACATCTGGGCAAATATTTTCATGGTCTCAATGGCCCGGAGCATCGCTTCTTCCTGCAGAGAACCTTTGCCGTGCATCCCTTCGCTCAGGCGAACGGTTTCTTTTTGGTGATAAACGAGATTGTAAGCGCCATTGACGTAGATATGCATGACAATCAGGCGGGCTGAGTTCGAACCAAGGTCAATGATTGCTATTCTTTCGGTCACGTTATCACCCCTATACAAAGTAGTATTCTTCTTTTCCGCCCAAAACCTTGCAAGAGATGAAAACAAATTCTGACACTATTTCGGCCGGTTAACCAAAACTTAACAATGGGGTGTGGCTCTGCCAAAGGGTGAAAAGGAGGAATTTCGCGTTGGCATCCGAAATTTTACAGCAAAGGACAACGGAGGGAACGATATGATCAATCGCCAACCAAGCTTGTTCGGGGTTATCCACATCGGGTCCGAGCAGGTCAGCCTACAGATCGTTGAGTACGCTTCGCTGGATGACATGAGGGTGGCGGAGAGGGTCTCCAGTCAGGTGACGCTTGGGGAAGAGACCTTTAAGACCGGGAAGATCAGTTTTGTCGCTGTCAGGGAAATCTGCGAACTGCTGAAAGGTTACCGCCGGATTTTGCATGAGTACGGGGTAAAGGACTACCGGCTGTTGGCCACAACGGCTATTCGCGAGGCGGAAAATCAGCAGTATATCATCGACCAGATCCGCGTGAAAACCGGATTTTCGGTAGAAGTTGTCGATATGACGCAGGAGATATTTTACAAGTATATTGCCTTGTTCCGGTCGATCGAAAGAAACGGTCTGGCCAAGGAGCAGGAAGGTATTTTATTTGTCGACATTTCGTCCGGCGGCCTTGGGATTACGCTCTATGAGGCCGGGGCGCTCCATTATCATCAGAACGTGCAGATCGGGGCACTGAGGATCAAGGAGAGTTTCGAAAAGTATCAGCGGGAATCGGCCCATTTTTATCAGGCGTTGTCGGAGTATATCAATAGCACCATTGATCTGGTGGAAAACGAGCTCAACACGCATAAACTAAAATACTTGGTGCTGTCAGGGATTGAAACCGGTTTGCTGCTCAAGATGCTGGGACGCCGCGAAGCCACCAAGCTTACTTTTATTGATGTCCAGGAACTGCAGCAGCTGCATGAGCGGGTGGCGGCGCTGAATCTGCCGCAGCTGATGCAGGAATTTGATCTTACCGAACCGCGGGCCGAGATGGTTTTGCCCACGTTGTTGCTTTATCGCCATATCATGACGATGAGCCAGGTAACCGAGATCGTAATCTCCAACGATCAGTTCGGGGACGGCATCACGATTTCCCATATCTGCGAGAAATGCGGCGACCCGTGGATACGGGTCATCGAAGAGCAGATTATCAGTCTGGCTCATTCCCTTGGCCAAAAATACAATTACGACCCCAATCACTCGGGCGGGGTGGAGGAGGTTTCCCTGCTGCTGTTCGACCGGCTGGTCAAGATTCACGGTCTGGGGAAACGGGAACGATTTTTGCTCAAAGCTGCCGCTGTCCTCCATGATATCGGCAAATATGTTTCGCTGCGCCGGCACTATTTTTATTCCTACCGGCTGATGGTTTCCACCGACATTCTCGGATTTTCGGAGAAGGAAAAGGCGCTCATGGCCAATGTGGCTTATTATCATTCCAAGGGTATTCCTTCGGACGCCGACGACAACTTCGCCGGCCTGGACCCGCAACAAAAAATAGTTGTGTCCAAACTTGTGGCGATTATGCGGCTCGCCGACGCCATCGACCGCAGTCACCTGCAGAAGGCTACCATCCGCGAAATCGCGCTGACCGGTGAGGAGTTCATCATTACCGTCACCGCGGAGGAGGATATTTCGCTGGAGGAGTGGACCTTCCTGGACAAGGCGGAATTCTTTGAAAGCGTTTTTGGCATCAGACCGATTCTGAAACGACAGGCAGGATGATTCTTATGTTGGATAAGCCGGATTATTTTTTAAATAGGGAACTCAGCTGGCTGAAATTTAATCTGCGGGTGCTGAAAGAAGCGCAGAACGAGGCCAATCCCTTGCTGGAGCGGCTGAGATTCATTGCTATAACCGCGTCCAATCTCGACGAGTTTTTTATGATCAGGGTGGCTGGACTGAAACAGCAGCTGGAGGGCGGCATCAATAAAAAGGACGCCGCCGGCCTGACGGTACAGGAACAACTGCGGCAAATCACCGAGGCGTCGCGAGAGCAGGTAAAGAAGCTGTATACTTATCTGAAATCCGTGCTGCGGGAGCTGGAAACCCAGGACATCTATTTTTTGCCGGTGAAAGAGCTGCCGGAAAGAAGCCGGGACTGGGTGGAAAAATACTTCCACAACACGATTTTCCCGGTGATTACCCCACTGGCGGTGGATCCGAGCCATCCGTTCCCGTTCCTGGCCAACCGCAGCCTCAATCTGGCGCTGGAACTCAGACGCGGCAGGGGCGAAATCAAGACGGTGGTTATCCAGGTTCCCGGCGTGCTGCCGCGGCTGGTGGAAATACCGGGAGGCGGCAGACGGAAACGGTTCGTCTTCTTGGAGGATGTCATCAAAACCCACTGCGGCGTTTTGTTTCATGGTTACACGATCAAGGATATGACGCTGTTCAGGATTACCCGCAACGCCGACCTGACCATTGACGAGGATGAAGCCGAGGATCTTTTGATGGAAGTGGAGAAATCGCTGCGGCAGCGAAAACGCGGTGATGCGGTAAGACTGGAGATCGCCAGGACGAGCAACCGTCAGCTTTCCCAGTTTATTCGCGAAGGAATCAAGATCAGCGACGAGGATGTATACGAAATCAACGGGCCGATTGATGTCACCAGGTTTATGAAATTTGCCGACCTGCCGGGGTACGAGCATCTGCGTTATACCCAGTTCAGCGCGGCCCGGCCGGCCGATCTGGCCGGACAGGAAGATCTTTATTCCGCTATCAGGGCCCGGGACATCCTGCTGCATCATCCTTATGAGTCCTTCGAACCGGTGGTGGATTTCATCCGCCAGGCCGCGGTAGACCCCCAGGTTTTGGCGATCAAGCAGACGCTGTACCGGGTGGGGGGCGATTCGCCGATTGTGCAGGCGCTGGCCCAGGCTGCGGAAAACGGCAAGCAGGTGACGGTGCTGGTGGAACTCAAGGCCCGCTTCGACGAAGAAACCAATATTTTATGGGCCAAGAGGCTGGAAGAGGCCGGGTGCCACGTGATTTACGGGCTGATCGGCCTGAAAACCCATTCCAAAATCGCGCTGGTGGTCAGGCGGGAAGACAGCGGGATCAGGCGTTATGTCCATATGGGCACAGGCAACTACAATGAAACCACCGCGCGGATCTACACCGACATGGGTCTTTTCAGCGCCAACGACCAGCTGGGAGCCGACGCATCGGCGTTCTTCAACGTCCTGTCAGGTTATTCCGACCCGCCGGTATGGAACAAAATCATTGTCGCCCCGCTTGGCCTGCGGCAGAAGACCTACGAACTGATCGAGCGGGAAATCGGTTTTGCCGTCGCCGGCAAGCCAGCGCGAATCATCGCCAAAATGAATTCCCTGGTAGACCGGGAGATGGTGCTGAAGCTGTATGTGGCATCCTGCCAGGGCGTGAAAATCGACCTGATTGTCCGGGGAATCTGCACGCTGCGCCCCGGTATCGCCAGCGTGAGCGAAAATATCACGGTGCGGAGCATTGTCGGCCGGTTTCTCGAGCACAGCCGGGTATATTATTTTGCCAACGGCGGCGATGAACGGATTTTCCTGTCCAGTGCCGACTGGATGTCCCGCAACCTGAATGAGCGGGTGGAACTGATGTTCCCGGTGAACGACCCGGGCCACATCAGGCGGGTCAAAGAGATTCTGGAGCTGCAACTGGAGGATAATCAAAAAGCCTGCGTCATGAAGAGTGATGCCAGTTACCGGCGCAGCGACAAGCGGCCCAAGGTTCTCAACAGCCAGGAGGTCCTGCTGCAGCAGGCTCAACTGGCATCCCAGCCGCCGCACGTTTCGCTGGAGCAGCGGCTCAAGCCGGCTTATCGCCACGACGAATAAACACTTGACCGGCGGGGGCGGGATGTTTATAATTACAATAAGATTTGCCATTGAATGGAAGTGTACCTAGGGTTCCGGCTGCAGAGGCGACTGGTCCGAGCGGTACAAGGCTCCAAGGGCGAGCCGACACCGTGGGTACAAAATACCCCAGCGGAAAGTTCCAGACGGAAGTTTTCGCTGGGCTTTTTTATTTGATTTTGATAATGAGGTGGACAGATTGGGAGAGTTCAAACTAGGATTCGGCGACGGTTTTCTTACGGTAAACCTGCCGGCAGAGCAACGTGTGCAGGTGGTGCAGGGCAGAAAGGCAAGACCTGTCACTGACGTGCCAGCGGCGGTCCGGCAGGCGATGCGCCAGCCGACGGGTACACCGTCGCTGCAGGAGATTGTCGCGGCAGGTGACACGGTGGCAGTGATTGTGAGCGATTATACCCGGAGTTGCCACTATGAACGGTTTTTAACGCTGATTTTCGACGAACTGAATATTGCCGGCGTTCCGGACGAGAATATAACCATGGTGGTGGCTCTGGGCGCCCACCGGCGGCACAGTGAGGCCGAGAATGTCGCGGTGTACGGAGCGGAGGCGGTCCGCAGGGTCCGTCTTGTTCAGAGCTATGCCTGCGACGAGGGCGACTTCGACTATGTCGGGACGACGTCGCGCGGGGTAGCGGCTCATATCCACCGCCAGGTGGTGGCAGCCGACAAGGTGATTCTCACCGGAGGGGTTTGCTATCATCCGATGGCCGGGTTTGCCGGCGGACGCAAGAGCCTCATTCCCGGGGTGTCCAGCTACTGCACGATTCAGGCCAATCACCGCTTCTGCCTGCATGACGAGGTCGGCGGAGGGGTCAACCCGGGCTGCGGCTGCGGCAAGCTGGCCGGCAATCCGATGCACGAAGACCAGATGGAAATCGCGGCGATGGTCGAGCCGGACTTTTTACTGAATGCAATTGTGACGCCGCACGGAGACTTTATCCGCTTTGTCGGCGGACACTGGCGGACGGCCTGGGAAGAAGGCTGCCGGCTGGTGGCCGAGTTGTACGGGGTACCGATCAGGGAGAAGACCGATCTTGTCATCGCTTCAGCCGGCGGGTTTCCCAAAGACATCAATTTTTACCAGGGCACCAAGGCGACTGAGAACGCGTTGGCGGCCTGCAAACAGGACGGAGTTGTTATCGCGCTCCTGGAGTGCCGCAACATCTTCGATCCGCCTGATTTTAGCCAATGGTTTGAGATCACGTCGCTGACAGAGAGAGAATTAGCGCTTCGCAACGCGTTCACGGTTCCGGGATATGTCGCTCTCAAAAACGGAATTGACGCCGCCCGGGTGAAGCATATCATTGTTACCCTGCCGGAGAACAGGGCTTTTATCGAAAAGGCCGGGATGGCGGCGGCAACGTCTTGGCCTGAGGCGCTGGCCCTGGCTGAAGCCTGGCTCGGCCGCAGCGATTATACGGTGACAGTGATGCCTGAGGCGGCGAGCACGCTGCCGCTGCTGGACTGACGAGCGACAATGGGGAGGGATATGGGTGTATTGGAATAAACCGATGGAGACTCTGGGGCGGGAAGAGATGAGCAGTTTGCAGAGCACCCGGCTCAGCGACACGGTGCAGCGGGTTTACCGCCAGGTGCCGTTTTACCGCAACAAGCTGCAGGAACTGGGGCTGTTGCCTGAAGATATCGCCGGTATCGGGGATATCGGCAAGCTTCCCTTTATTACCAAACAGGACATGCGGGACAATTACCCCTACGGGCTGTTCGCTGTGCCGCTGGCGGAGATTGTCAGGGTACACGCGTCCAGCGGCACCACCGGCAAACCGACGGTGGTGGGTTATACCAAACGGGATATCGGCATCTGGTCGGAAGTAATGGGCAGGGCGCTTACTTACGCCGGGGCCTCGAGACAGTCCTGCATTCAGGTGGCCTATGGCTACGGCCTGTTCACCGGCGGTCTCGGGGTACACTATGGCGCAGAATTGATCGGGGCCTCGGTGATTCCGGTGTCCAGCGGCAATACGGCGCGGCAGATCATGCTGATGAAGGATTTCGGCACCACCTTGCTGGCCTGTACGCCTTCCTACGCCTTGTACATCGCCGAGACGATGCAGGAAATGGGCCTGGAGCCGAAGGATCTGCACCTGAAGGCCGGGATTTTCGGCGCCGAACCTTGGTCGGAGCGGATGCGGGGGGAAATCGAAGACCGCCTGGCGATCAAGGCTATGGATATATACGGCCTCAGCGAAATCATCGGCCCCGGCGTGGCCAGCGAATGCGAGAGCCAGAACGGGCTACATATCAGTGAAGATCATTTTTTCCCTGAAATTATCAATCCTCTGACAGGGGAGGCGCTGCCGGACGGCGAAAAGGGAGAATTAGTACTGACCACAATTACTAAAGAAGGCATGCCGATGGTGCGCTACCGCACCAGGGATCTCACTACCCTCGACCGCGGCGTTTGCGCCTGCGGGCGGACTCTTGCCAGGATGGGCAAAGTGCTTGGCCGCACCGACGACATGCTGATCATCCGGGGGGTCAATGTTTTCCCCACCCAGGTGGAAAGCGTGCTGCTCAGCCTTGGCGAGACATCGCCCCATTATCAGCTGATTGTAGACCGGGAGGACAACCTCGACGTCCTCACCGTGTTGGTGGAAGTCTCGGAAGCGATGTTCTCCGATGAAGTCCGGGGGCTGGAAAACCTAGAGCACCGGATCAAAGAAGCCCTGGCCGGCGTCCTGTTGGTGGCGGCCAAAGTGCGTCTGGTCAGTCCCAAGTTCATTGAGCGAAGTGAAGGCAAAGCAAAACGGGTAATCGACAACCGGAAAATATAGGCAGGGAGGGCTAGGTATGATCATCAAGCAAATATCGGTTTTTCTGGAGAACCGGCCGGGAACGCTGGCGGAAGTGCTGGGAGTGCTGGGCGAGCATGATATCAATCTCCGGGCCATGGCGGTGGCTGATACGGCTGATTTCGGCATCCTGCGGCTGGTGGTCAACGAGCCGGATAAAGTGGAACGGGTGCTGAAGGGGGCCAACTTTGCGGTCAAAATTACGCCGGTTCTGGCGATGAAGGTGTCTGACCATCCCGGTGGGCTGCTCGCGGAAATAAAAAAGCTGACTGCAGGCGGCATCAACATCGAATATGTCTATGCCTTTGCCACCGCGGCCACCGATGAGGCGCGGGTTGTGCTCAAGGTCGATGACCTGAACAAGGCGGAACAGGTGCTGCGTAACGAATCGCCAGCGGCGGCCGACGCCGGCGACGGGCCGAATTTCTACTGGTAATAAGGCGGGGCCTGCCCGGGGAAACGGCGGAAAAGGAACACCCGGAAAAATATCTGGCCGGGTGGCAGGATTTTTCCCCGGACAGGCAGTATATTTAACACGGCAGAATTGCGACTTTTATGAGGGGTGTACTATATGGGGGAACTTTTCCAGGTGGCCATTCATCATGACAACGACTGCGGCTATATCGAATATGACCCGGATGCGCGGCAAATTAAGGTGATACTTGATGATGCGGCAAAACGCGGTGAAGTGGAAGCGTATCTGGGCCGGAAGCATCTTATCCGGGTGGCGACGGACTTGTGCGAATTTTCCGAGTCAACCGGCTTTCCTGCCGAAAGCCTGGCGAACCTGAAATTGGTTTTGGCTCATTTGTGGCGGCATACCGGAGTGTTCGTGGACTGGAGCCGGCCGGTTGCTTCCCGTTAAAAGGGCAGAAAACGAGCTGCGGAGCGCAGACTCGTTTTTTATTTGAGTTATCCACAGAGATATTCACAATTTACCTACAATTGTTGATAACTTTGCGGCAATTTCCATTAAACAGGGATTTTAAGGCGAGAATACCGGTGGCTGTGGATAACATTGCGGCGATAGGTAAACTTGCCAGTAGGGTTGCCTTGACAGGGGTTGGCGTTAATGCTATAATTCTTCCGGTGGCGTAGCTACCGTGGCAGAGGATGGGCCTCTGCGGCAGAATCATCCTGTTCCCTTTCATGCGCCCGTAGCTCAGGCGGATAGAGCAGCGGTTTCCTAAACCGTTTGTCGGTGGTTCGAGTCCTCCCGGGCGCACCAAAAAATTAGCGTGGTGACCCGATTTGGATGATGTTTATTGGATGGGTTTAGCGCTGGCCGAGGCACGCGCGGCCTATGAGGCAGGCGAAGTGCCGATCGGTGCGGTGCTGGTGATGGACGGCGAAGTTGTGGCGGCCGGACACAACCTGCGCGAGACCAGGCAAGACGCGACGGCCCACGCCGAAATCATCGTCATTCAGTCGGCCTGCCGCAAGCTTGGACGCTGGCGTTTGACCGGCGCTACGCTTTATGTTACCATAGAACCGTGTCCGATGTGCGCCGGGGCCCTGGTGATGAGCCGGGTGGACCGCCTGGTGTATGGAAGCGCCGATTATAAGGCTGGAGCGGTGGAATCGCTGTTCAACGTGGCCCAGAACGCGGCCTTGAATCATCGCCTCGAAGTCACCGCCGGGGTGCTGGGGGACGAATGCGCCGCCATCATGCGGCAGTTTTTCCGGGAAAAACGAAGCTGAATAACGGAGAGGTGTCCGAGTGGTCGATGGTGCTTGACTCGAAATCAAGTGTGCTGTTAAAGGCACCGTGGGTTCGAATCCCACCCTCTCCGCCATAAAAACAGTAATACCAGGGGTTAATGTGAATGGAAGCATAAAATGGCCAATAGGCCACGTTATGCTTCCATTTGCGTTTGGCCATTTTATGCTTCCTTTAGCAGGCAAAAGGGAAAATGAATAACTATACTTTTAATTAGAAAAACTATACTCGTGCGTAGAAATAAAAACGTAAAGAGATAAACTCTTGGCTAGGAGGTTGATATACAAAATAGCTGGTACATGTTTCCACATACTCACCACATTGAGTCGGTAGTAAGGCTGCAAAGAATATACACTTGACAAAAGTCAGTTGCGATAGGGGTTTGTGGACAATTGTAAGGAATTGTATATGTTCCCCTGTACGTAGGTAGAAAACACCTTGCTAAATAGGCTCGGTGTTTTTTGTTATTATAGGGTGTATCGTAGCATCAATTCATAAAAAGATTCTATTTTTTGGATGTGATGAGGGAATTTTCTGTTATTTGTAGAATAGCATAGGAAAGATCTTCCTGACTATGGCTAATTCAGCGACGAATGGAGGTATTTTATGACCACTCATACGGCAGCCGATTCGGCGTTAGGGTACTTATATCAATTTGATCGTGACCTATTTGCTTTTGAGCTCTTCTGTTTCAATTATTGAGGTCGGATTGACGATATAGATGATATAAGTATTCACTATAGTAATGAAGATCAGGTCTGTGAGCAGGATAAGAATGTTAGAAATAGCAAAAAGGCTCACCAGAACTTAAGTACCCTCGGAGGAAAATGTACGTGGACACTGAGCAAACAAAAAAGTGGACTGGTTATCATAACACAAGTTCTGCCAGACAAGAGCTTCCGCTAAACCTCCGAAGTGCTTGGGAGCGGGCATTGCGGCGAAAAATAGATCCTTATACGGCATGCCCGATGGAAGTCTCAGTAGAAGCAAGAGCTAAAATCAAAGCCGATAATAAACGGATTTTCGTGTGTGCCCAGAGCCTATTCCATGCAACAAAATATATGGTCAAAGAGAATGGAAAGTTCTGCCTTTTGCTCTTTAGTAAAGAAGGTGTTCTGCTTGCAATTTACCACTACGAGCAAATGAACGAATGGCTGGTCGATCATAAGATCAACGTATGGACAAATTGGTCGGAGGACTATATCGGCCCCAACATATTTTCCATCGGGATTAAGGAAAGAACGGGAACTACCATGATCGGCGCAGAGAATTATGCTCATATTTTTACGAACGGCGCATGGTATTTTTCTTCTATCTTTGACGGAAACGACGATTTGCTAGGTGGACTTGCCCTCGTAACAACAGCTGATTACGCTTCTGAGTATCTGGAATATCTGGTATATGCGCTCAGCAAAAATATTGAGCTTCACTTTGCGTGGTTTGGATTTTTTCATAATGCTTCCAGCGTAACAGAAGGTATGGGTTTTATGTCCATTGACCAATCAACTGGCGAAAACCGCATTCTGACCATGGGCGAAGAAATATTCAAAATGCTTGGCATTAAGGAAGATAATTACGTCTATAAGAAGTTGGAACAGTATATTGACCCGCTTCCGGCCAATGCAGAATTCTGGAATATGATGAATCGAAAGGACTGCGTAAGCGATAAAACCATTCGCCTGATCTGTCGAGGAAGGGCCTCTGAGGTATGTATCAGCACCTCTATCTTCAAGGAACCAACCTTCCATATTGACGGCATGGTTGTTATTTTTAATTCATACAGCAGAATTCAGCGCTTGGTAGTTAAGTATAACGGCAGTGTGGCGCATTTTTCTTTCGACTCTATCATCGGAAAAAGTAAGTCCTTTTTGGATGCGGTCAACCATACGAAGAACGCAGCATACTCCGAGAGCAACATTTTACTTCTGGGCGAGAGCGGCACAGGCAAGGAGGTTATCGCGCAGGCGATACACAACGCCAGCTACTGCCGCAAAGGACCTTTTGTGGCAATCAACTGTGCCTCCTTTTCCAAGGAGTTGATTGCTAGCGAATTGTTTGGGTATGTGGAAGGTGCATTTACCGGTGCTCGCAGGGGAGGCAGTATCGGGAAATTTGAGATGGCAAATAACGGAACGCTGTTCCTGGATGAAATCGGAGACATGCCGCTAGACCTTCAGGCCGTTCTTCTGCGTACTTTAGAGGAAAGATGCTTTATGAAGGTGGGTGGAAATGAAATCAAACAGATCAACACCCGTATCATTGCTGCTACCAATAAGAACCTCTCGGAAAAAATGAAGAAGGGACTGTTTCGCGAGGATCTTTATTACCGTCTGAGTGTTGTCCGGATTACCATTCCGCCTTTGCGTCTGCGGGGAAATGATATTTTGCTTCTCGCCAATGAATTCTTAAAAAACGTATGTGACCGACAGCGCAAAAAGGAGGTCAGCCTGACAGAGGATGCAAAAGGATTTTTGCTTAATTACCAATGGCCCGGAAATGTGAGAGAATTAAACAACCTTCTGGAAGGAATCGTAAGCATAAGCAGCAGCGACTTGATTTCCGCGGATATCATCATAAAATACCTGGGATATGAGGAAACGGAACCAATGTCTTCCATTCAGGCCATGACGACTGATTCCTCGGAGCTGGAACAAATGAAACGGGCCCTGCGGGAGAACCGGGGAAATCGCTGTAAGGCGGCGGAGTCCATTGGAATGTCACGTAGCACCTTTTATCGCCGATTAAGAGAGTATGGCCTAGATAAAGGGAAAAGATCTGGGACGCTTTGACACAACTATTGGGAATATCCCATTGGCGTGGAACAATTTTGGCACAATTGGGAGCAGAGTAGCTGATTTCTGCATGGACATCTCCGGAAATTGGTCAATGTGTATAATGGAGCACAGGCATTAAGCGGCTTACATGCATAATATGATAAAGCGAGAAACGTGCCCGTATTGGCAGATTTCTCGCTCTTTTTATCGCCGATTAAGAGAGTATGGCCTAGATAAAGGGAAAAGATGTGGCACACTTTGAGACGCTTTTGGGAATATCCCGTTGGTGTGGAACAAATTTGGCACAACTGGGAGCAGAGTAGCTAATGATTTCTGCATGGACATCTCCGGAAATTGGTCAATCTGTATAATGTAGCACAGGAATTAAGCGGCTTAAACGCAATAATATGACATAAAGCAAGAGATGTGCCCGTGTTGGCACATTTCTTGCTTTATTAGGCTGCGAAACGATCCGCAGATCCAACAGATAAAAGTAATGTTATAGGAGCAAAGGGGCGGCCTCGATGGATGTTATTGGTAACCATCGCGAAAGGACTACAAAGAAGCTGATCATCAGGATTTAAGAGCGAAAGAAAAAAGGAGAAACAAACAATGATAAGAGCGATCAACAAGGCCGCTGTGCTTGGAGCAGGCGTAATGGGTAGCGGAATAGCTGCTCTATTGGCCGGAGTTGGAGTAGAAGTCAAACTGCTTGACGTCGTTCCAAAAGAGCTTGACGAAAACGAAAAGAAAAAAGGCTTGACAACGGAAAGTACAGAATTTCGCAATCGGTTTGCGCAAGCGGCAATTGACCGTATCTCAAATCCAAAAGCAGGCATTCTGTTTCACAAGGATCAGGCCAGATTAATCAGCATTGGTAATATGAGTGACAACATGGATATGCTTGCGGATTGTGATTGGATCATCGAGGTAGTGGTTGAAAATCTCTCCGTCAAGAAGCAGCTCATGGCGAATGTCGCCAAATACAGGAAGCCTGGATGCATTGTATCAACGAACACCTCCGGCGTGTCTATCGCCGCAATTGCGGAAGACATGTCAGAGAATTTTAAGGAACATTTTCTTGGGACACACTTTTTCAACCCTCCCCGCATGATGCGGCTATTCGAGTTGGTCCCGACACCAGATACATCGTCTGAGCTCCTGGAATTTATGAAGCATTATGGCCGGGATAAGCTGGGCAAGGGCATCGTTTGGGCAAAGGACACCCCGAATTTTATCGGAAATCGAATTGGCGTATATGCTCTTGTAAATTCCATCCAGAAAATGCTGAAATACAATATCGATATTCCGACCATGGATCAGATCACCGGAGTAGTGTTGGGAAGACCTAAAAGCGCGACCTTTCGCACGCTGGATATGGTTGGCATAGATGTATTCGCCAGTGTGGCGAAAAATGTCATTACCAACATCGATGACGCAGCAGAGCAAATGCAATATACGGTGCCCGAATTTGTCAATGAGCTGATTGCAATGGGAGCGCTTGGAGACAAGAGCAGGAAGGGCTTCTTCCGAAAGGACAATGTAAACGGCCGGAAGACGAACTTTTTCTGGAATGAGAAGACCAGGAGCTACGAGGAACTCAAGAATGTGGAACTGGAGGGCATCCGGCAAGCGCTGCAGAGCAAAAACAAATATGCAGAAATGGTCTATGCAGAGGCTTTGGAAAACAAGGTTGCCTGGGAGCACATAAAAGACATCCTGCTTTACAGTGCGGGCAAGGTGCCTGAAATAACAGACGACTATACCATGATAGATAAGGCGATGGTATGGGGCTACAACTGGGAGAAGGGACCCTTCCAGATCTGGGACGCCATTGGGCTGGAAAAATCCGTCGAGAAAATGAAGGCGGAAGGCGAAACCATTCCGGCTTGGGTGGAGAAAAAGCTCGCCGCAGGTGATACGAGTTTTTACAGCGGGGAAGAAAACAGCGAGTCCTACATCAGCCTGAATCACGCGAAATCGCGCGTTGTCAGGGGCAACGAAGACGCGTCGCTGGTGGACATTGGAGACGGCGTATTATGCCTGGAATTCCATTCGAAGGGCAATGCCTTGTCACCCAAATCGATGGAAGTGCTTGCCCAGGCAGCTGAAGAACTGGAAAATGACTGGTATGGTCTGGTGATCGGAAACCAGCAGAAGAACTTCTGTGTGGGTGCAAACCTGGGCGATATCGCGGCATTTATCGACAGAAAAGCATGGGTAGAGCTCGAAAACTTCTCCAAAGGGCTGCAGAATTCGATGATGGGGCTCAAGTATGCCGCCAAGCCTGTAGTGGCGACCCCCTGCGGTATGGCACTGGGCGGCGGCGCAGAAATGGTGATGCATTCCTATCAAGTAGCGGCGCAGTCCGAACTCCACATGGGACTGGTGGAGACGGGTGTGGGCGTAGTACCCGCTTCCGGTGGATGCAAAGAGCTGTTGGTGCGGGCGGTGGAAAGCTGCTCCGACACTTCGAAGATGAGTCTGCTGCCAGCATTAAAACGGGCATGGCGAATCATCATGACAGGGGTGGTTTCCGCCAATGCACATGATGCCATAGCCAAGGGATATCTTAAGAAGACTACCCGTGTGATCATGAATCCGGACGCAATGATCGACGAGGGCAAAAAGATGGTGCTTCAGATCTTTGCCAACGGCTATCAACGGCTCATGCCACCCATCATTCCACTGCTGGGAGATTACGGAAGATCCGCGATCCTTTACGAGTTGCAGGCCATGCTCGATGGAGGATTCATTACGGAATACGATGCCTATATCGGCAAAAAGCTGGCGTATGTTCTGAGCGGTGCAAACGCGACTGTGGGTACGCAGGTGAGCGAGCAGTACATCCTGGATCTGGAGCGGGAAGCTTTCCTGAGTCTCTGCGGTGAGGAGAAAACACGCGCACGGATGGCGCATATGCTGCAGACCGGCAAACGTCTTCAAAACTAAAGGAGCATGATACTTATGAACATAAATGATGCTTTTATTGTGGCATACGGCAGATCGCCCATCGGCAAAGCGAACAAAGGAATATTCAAGGACACCTGGCCGGATGAATACGCCGCACAGGTTATCAAGGGTACACTGGCCAAGGTGCCCCAGTTGGATTCTACTGAGATTGATGATTTTCTGCTTGGCTGCGCGTTTCCAGAGGCGGAGCAGGGCATGAATATGGCGCGCACCGTGTTGCTTCGCGCCGGTCTTCCCGAGTCCTTACCGGCCGCGACCATCAACCGCTTCTGTTCGTCCGGCCTGCAGACCATCGCAATGAGTGCCAACAACATCATGGCAGGGCAGGCAGACGTTGTCCTTGCAGGCGGTGTGGAGTCCATGAGCATGGTGCCCATGCTGGGAAACATCCTGGTTGCAAACCCGTACCTGATGGAGCACTTCCCACGCTTTCAGGCGACAATGGGAATTACGGCAGAAAATGTCGCCGAGAAATATGAAGTAACCCGGCAGGAACAGGATGAGTTTGCCTGTGAAAGCCATCAAAAAGCTGCCCGGGCGCAGGCAGCAGGCAGGTTTGATTCCCAGATTGTTCCCATTGAGGCGGTAAAGGCTACCAAAAGAATTAACGGATATCCTGCCAAAGAAACGGCCATTTATTTCAAAGATGAGGGGATCCGGGGCGATATCACTGTCGAAAGTCTCAGCAAATTAAAACCGGTTTTTAAAGCCGGAGGCAGCGTGACCCCGGGAAATTCTTCGCAGATGAGCGACGGAGCCGCGATGGCGCTGCTCATGTCCGGTAAAAAAGTAAAATCGCTGGGTGTAAAACCGCTGGCAAGATTCAAAGGTTTTGCCGTTGCCGGTGTTGCACCTGAATACATGGGGATTGGCCCCATCAAGGCCATTCCAAAGGTCCTCAAAATCACCGGGCTGAGCCTAAAGGATATTGGACTGATCGAACTCAATGAGGCGTTTGCCTCTCAAGCCATTGCCTGTATCAAGGAATTAGGGCTGAATAAGGATATTGTAAACGTAAATGGGGGCGCAATTGCTCTCGGTCACCCCCTGGGTTGTACCGGTGCATTCCTGACCGCGAAACTCTTGAGCGAAATGAAGCTTCGAGATGTTAAATTCGGCATGGTCAGCATGTGCATCGGTGGAGGAATGGGTGCTGCGGCTATTTTCGAAGTAGTATAACCCCATTGGCCACTATGAAAGCTACGGTTTAAATTGCTAAAAAATTTAAAGGAGAGTGATTGATTATGCATGAAAATCACGGACGGGAAAACCCAACTCCCGTGGGGCTAGTTGCTTTGGCAATTGCGTGCCTTACCTTTTCCACGGCCTGAAAAGATGCTTGCAAACAGGAACTTGGCAAAGAGCAAATTTCTCATCTGATAAAAAATGATCCTGAATCACAGCAAAGGGACAATTCGTTAAAATTTTGTGCGGGGGAGGAGCGCACTGTGCAACAGGCGCTAACCTCTAGCTACGGGCCATCAAGCGCTTGTCTATCGACTTCCTTTCTGCTATATTCGAAGCGATAAACTATCATTTGGAGGCATCGATAATGATTACAGTCGGAATTGATAGTGGGAGTCAAAATACGGAAGCCGTTGTATTGCAGGGAGAAACCATATTGGGAAGCGGGCGGGTCCCAAGCAGCTTTGATGCGCATCAGGCTGCGGTTGCTGCCTTGGAAACAGCGTTGGAAGCGGCGCACATACAAAGAGAGCAGGTGCAATTTATTGCAGTGACCGGAGCGGGGCGAAATATGATCCCGTTTGCGGATGGGCTGGTAAATGAGGTGATTTCCGCTGCAAAGGGTGTTTCGCATATACAGTCCGACGTAGGATTGATTATTGGTATGGGGGCGGAAGCCAGTCGTGCAATTCGGCTGCATTCAAACGGTGCTGTACGCGATTATGAACTTAATGATAAATGCGCCGCCGGCGGAGGAACGTTCCTTGAAACCATGGCTCGTGTGCTTCAAATCAGTATGGAGGAGATGGGACTACGGTCGTTGCAATATACGAAGGTGATTCCTATGAATGCACAATGCGTTGTGTTTGCAGAGTCTGAGGTGATCTCCCTGATCCATAAAAATGAATCCGTGGAGAACATTGCGCACGCCGTGAATGCGGGAGTTTGTGGCCGTATCTGTTCCATGATACGCCGGTTGGGTAAAAGCGAAGGATCCATGGTCTTGATCGGAGGTCCCGGTCATAACGCTGGCTTTGTTTCATGTGTTGAACAGGAACTCAATTGTAAGATCATAGTGCCCGACAATGCCGATTATATAAGCGCCTTGGGTGCGGCATGCTGGGCTGGCGCCCATACCTCACAAAGTACAAGTGAGGAGGCGTGAGATATGGATCGAGCTTTGAAAAACGCAGATTTCTGGAGATGGACGGAATCGAACTGGGTCAATCCTGAGATCCCGGATTGGCATGGCTGTACTATCACAGCCGGTGTGGATATTGGCTCCACAAGTACGCAGGCAGTCATCTTGGCGGATGGGGCGCTGTATGCTTACTCCAGTATCCGTACCGGCTCAAGCAGTCCGGACTCCGCGAGGCAGGCCATGGAATGGGCGCTGAAGGACACGGATATGCGCCTGGAAGATATCCGGCACACCATTGGAACCGGATATGGTCGTGTCAATGTACCGTTCGCTGACCGGACCGTCACGGAAATAACCTGCCATGCCAGAGGGGCCAATTACATTTACGGCCCAACCGTGCGGACCATCCTGGACATGGGCGGACAAGACTGTAAGGTGATTCGCTGCAACGAAAAAGGAATGGTAGAGGATTTCCTTATGAATGACAAGTGTGCAGCGGGCACGGGACGCGGTATGGAGGTCATCGCCAACCTGCTGTCTGTGCATATCGAAGAAATCGGCGAGTTATCTTTCCGTGTGGATGAAGAGCCGCTGCCGGTCTGCAGTACCTGCGTGATTTTTGCCAAATCGGAGGCAATGCGACTTATGCGGTCAGGCTGGACTAAAGAAAAGGTCATCGCCGCGTACTGTCTGGCCATGGCCATCAGGATAACCAAATTATTGGAACGTATAAAAATGAAACGGGATTTTGCCATTACCGGTGGGATTGCCAAAAACATTGGCGTTGTGCAAAGAGTGGAACGTCTAACAGGCATAAAGGCTCTGGAACCAAGCTTTGATACGCAGATTGCAGGCGCGTTGGGCGCAGCGCTCATCGCAGCGGATTTTATGAAAAAGACGCAGCACAGCCGTGCCGGCGACTGACAAATTCCCAGACTGAAAGACAAGTAAAGGCACTGAACAACAGCATTGTTGTTACAGTATTATGAAAGGAGAAACAAAAGATATGTGCATGAGTCATACTTATAGTTTAGTGAAATACCATGTGGAGGGTTCAATTGCGAAAATCACTCTAAACAGCCCGGAGAAACTGAACGCATTTGAGGTCGCTCTGATCAATGATCTGATTCACGCAATGCATGAGGCAGCCGAGGATCCTAATGTCAAAGTGATTGTACTTACGGGAGCCGGAAAAGCATTTTGTGCAGGCGGCGACGTGAGCTATATGCAGTCGCTGAATCTGGACAGCGCTTATGATTACGTCAAGATAGGCAAGAGATTGGTAGACTCAATGACGTTAACGCCAAAGCCGATCATTGCTGCGGTCAATGGTTTTGCCGTGGGTGCGGGACTGTCTTTGGCACTGCTGAGTGATATTGTAATTGCTTCAGACAAGGCTGTGTTCGGAGCTGCTTTTATCAACATCGGCCTGATGCCTGACTGCGGTCTGCTGTATTATTTGCCGCGTGTCGTCGGGCTTAGAGCCGCGAAGGAACTGACTCTTACCGGAAGAAACTTTGACGCGCAGGAGGCGCTGAGACTGGGGGTTGTCAATCAGGTCGTGGAAGCAGACAAGCTGGAGGAGACCGTGGAAAAGCTGAGCAAAAAAATGGCGGCTGGTCCTGCTGCGGCGATGGCGTTAACCAAGTCTGTAATGAACAGCGGCCTAGACATGAATATTGACGGGCTCATGAACAGCGAGGCATTAGCGCAGGCGATGCTGATCGTTTCAGCAGACGCCCAGGAGGGGGCAGATGCTTTCCTTACTAAGAGAAAGGCTAATTTTAAGTAAGCAATAGTTTGTTGATCCGTGCATGCAATATCTGGTTTTCTCAAATCAATCGCTAAGAAATAATATTAGAAAGGATGAAAACAATGGATTGGAAAGAGACCTATAAGGCCAGGTCAGGAGATATAGATCAAGTTTTTAAAAGCGTTAAGGACGGAGACGTTATTGTAATGAGCGGTGCCACCGCTAGTCCGAACGCCTCTGCAGCCGCGCTGGCAAAACGACTGAGAGACGATGATATCAATCATGTCGTTATTATTGTCGGGCTGCCGTTAAGCATTCCGTATCTGGCGGACGATATTAAGCACAAGGTGGAGTTCCGCACGGTGTTTACCTCCGGCGGCGTCCGTAAGCATATCAACGAGGAGTCCGGCGAGTATTTGCCTATCTATCTGAAGGATTGGGGATTCGGAGTCGGCCCTGCGCTGAAACCGGACGTACTGATTGTCACAGTGGCGCCGCCTGATGATTTCGGCTTTTGTTCCCTTTCCCTGTTTAACTTGTATATTTACCAGGCGATGAAATATGCCAAGCTTACCATTGCCGAGGTCAACCCCAATTATCCGAGAACTCAGGGAGAGCGCAGCCACTATCATGTATCGGAAATTAACTACTTCGTCGAGTCCAACACCACGCCTTTTGCGCTTCCGAAAGCACCGATTGGCCCAATCGAGGAGGCTATTGGCGGATACATTGCCGAATATATTAAGGATGGCGACTGCCTTCAGCTGGGAATCGGCTCTATTCCCGATGCCGTAGTGAGCTTTTTAAAGGATCGTCAAGATCTTGGTGTTCATACCGAGATGTTTTCCGACGGCATTATGGACTTGTGGAAAGAGGGCGTCGTCACATGTAGACGCAAGAACTACCACGAGGGCAAGATAGTCACCGGCTTTGTCATGGGCTCTCTGGAGTTCTATAAGTGGCTGGACAACAATCCGATGATTATGCTGGTTCCGGGCGAGTACAGCAATGACCCCCTTGTGATCGGGAAAAACGACAACCTGGTCAGTGTCAACTCCTGCGTCGAGGTGGACTTCTTTGGACAGGCATCCTCCGAGAGCATTGGCGGCAAAATGTTCAGCGGTATCGGCGGTCAGGTGGACTTTGTCCGCGGTGCGTTCAACTCAAAAGGAGGCCGTTCTTTCCTTGCATTTCCTTCCACCGCCGGAAAGCGCGGGCAACTGATTTCCCGTATCGTGCCCCAGTTGGCGGCTGGTACCCCCGTATCCACGCCTCGAAGCGACGTTGAGTATGTGGTTACCGAATATGGCGTTGCAAACCTCCGCTATAAGACCATGCGCCAGCGCGCCCTCGCTCTGATCGAAATCGCACACCCGGATTTCCGTGCTGATCTAAAAGCACAGTTAGAAAAGATGCCCTGGATCTAATTTTTAGCGGAAATAATGCAACAAGGATAATAAGGGAGGTAAGTATGAGTACAACGGATAAATTACTGGCAACACAGGAGCTGGAATCTTTTGCGAAAACGTATGAAGATCAGGGGGGCAAAGTGGTCGGGACCTATTGCTGCCATATGCCTGAGGAACTGCTGTATGCGGCAAATCTTCTGCCCTATCGACTTCGTGCCACGGGCTGTACCGATGACAGCGAAGCGGAGACCTATTTAAGCTCGTTCAGTTGCAGCTTCGTGCGCGCATGTCTTCAGCACTTTTTTGACGGAAACCGGGAGTTTTTGGACGGCGTGGTCGGGTCTGATGGCTGTCTGATGGCTCAACGCCTGTACGATACCTGGAAGCACCTTTATAAGGACGGCCGGTTTTATCATCAGTTCAATACTCCCCGTGTAACCGGACCCAGGGCTGAAAACTATTACCAGACTGAGATTCGGGAACTGATAGAGGCTCTGGAGAAATATTATCAGGTCTCGATCACCGATGAGAAGCTCTGGCAGGCCATCGAAGTATACAATCAGACCCGTTCGCTCACCCAACAGCTGTATGGGCTTTGCAAGGGGAAAGAGCCGCGCGTGACCGGTGAGGAATGCCTTCGCATTATGCTGGCCGCGATGTCCATGCGCAAGGATACGTTCAACGAGATGCTCAGCGCATTTCTTGAAGAGGCAAAGCAGCGCAAACCCATCACAAATTACAGAGCGCGGCTCATGCTTGTCGGCAGCGCCATGGACGACCCGGAGTACGTCAAGCTATTTGAAAATGCAGGCGGGCTGGTTGTCACCGACGTACACTGCTTTGGCAGCAGCTACCAGTGGGATCTGGTGGAGCGCGTCAGTGATGATCCCGTGGAGTGTCTGGCAAAAACGTACCTGAACCGCCCGACCTGTCCGCGGATGTGCAATATGCACTCACAGTTCTGCGATCATATCCTGGCCAGAGCCAAGGAGTATATGGTTGACGGCGTTGTATTCATGCGGATGAAGAACTGCGACGTATGGGGCGGTGAGGGTTACAATGTGCAGGAAATGATGAAGGATGCCGGAATCCCGCTGCTTGTGCTAGATCGAGAAGAGATCGTTGCAAACGCCGGACAGGTCGGCGTGCGCGCCGAGGCGTTCCTTGAAATGCTTGAACAGGAGGAGAATAACTAATGAGTGAGCAACTTGACCTGGTAAAGCTGATCGCCGATCAGAGCGCAAGTATTGTCGAGTACGCGAAGAAAAAGTATCCGGATAAAGTGTACATGTTCGAGTTTATGAACAATTATTGGAAGGACGTCATCACTGCAAGAGAGAACAAAAAACCGATCGTGATGTGCGGCGCCAACTTCCCGATGGAGCTGATCTATGCTCTTGACGCAGTGCCGTTCGTCATAGAACAGGTTCCCACCCGTCTGGCTTCAGGCAAGGAAACCTTCAAGTATATCGACCTGGCGGAGCAACATATCCCCGCTACCGTGTGCGCTATGGATAAGATATTCTACGGCGCGGCACTTTCCGGTGATTTTCAGTTCACTCCTGACGCATTTGTCTACTGTTCGCTGCCCTGCGACAACGCCCGGACGGTCTTTCCGCTGCTAGCTGAGCATTATGGGATACCAACCTTCTGCGTCGATACCCCATATCGTAGGGACAAAACTGGCTATGATTACATCGCGGAGAATCTCAAAGAGATGTATGAGTTCCTTCAGAAAACTCTTGGCCTAGAGCATGACGAAGAACGCATGGCCCAGGTTATCCGCAATTCCAACCGTTCGGCCCAGCTTCTGACCGAGTGCAGCAAGCTGAGAAGACTCCAGCCTTGTCCGTTGCCCAGCCGCATGACCATCATGAACGGCATGGTTGGTTCTACCATGGGGGCCGCCTATCCGATCAATTATCTGGAAGAGCAGTTGGCGATCGGCCAGAAAGCGGCGGTCCGCCATGAGGGTGTCACTCCCGGACCCGAGAAGTACCGCATTCTCTGGCTGCAGAATATGGTATGGTCCAATGCGGGCATCATGGATTGGATGGAAACAAAGTATAACGCGGTTTCGGTTATGGATGATTTCGGCTTCCAGACGGACTACGTGGTATCCAATCCGTACGATATGGAGGAGGTCTTTTACGTTCTGAGCCAGCGCGCCTTGGGGTATCCGATGGTACACGGCGCCTGTGGGCCTGCGGAAAAATACGTGGAGATGACCGAAGCCTGCATGGAGGATTACAGCATCAATCTGGGCATTTATGCCGGACATGTCGGCTGTAAGCACACCTGGGCTTCCGCCAAGATCATTTCCGATCTGGTAAAGAACAAGTACAATGCCCCGGTGCTTACGTTCGATCTGGATTCCTTGGATATCCGTTATAAGTCCACGGATGAGATCAAGCAGATCATAACGGAGTTTATGGAGACGCTGGAATCCAGCGAAAAGCAGGCCTGAGCATCCGCTTTGTCAGGGGGAAGGCCATATCGATCAAGTGAAGGAGGTAGCAGTATGAGAGAAATCAAATCGATTGCGATTACCGGCAAGGGCGGTACAGGAAAGACAATGCTTGCCACAATTATGATACGGCTGCTTGCAGAACGATACCATGGAGGCGTACTCGCTATCGATGCCGATTCCGCTATGAGCCTTCCGTATACCCTCGGTATCCCGGTGCAGCAAACAGTCAGTCGCCTGCGCAAAGAAGTCATCGGTCCCGGCCAATTACGCGATAAAATGAAAAGTCAGGACCTGAGCACTTGGATGGGCTCTATCCTTGCCCATGGCGATGGATTTGATCTTTTGACCATGGGGCGCCCGGAGGAGCCTGGTTGTTTCTGCGCAGTCAACGAGCTGTTGCGCTATGCGATTGACGCACTGATAAACTCCTACAAGATCACAGTCATTGATGGCGAGGCGGGTCCTGAACAGTTGAATCGCCGAGTTCTCAAGAGCATCGACGTTTTGCTCGTCGTCTCAGACATGTCAGCCAGAAGCTTGAGTACCGCAAAAGGAATTATCGACGTGGCCCGCGCGCAAGAGAGCGGTATTGAGGTCAAAAGAGCTGGACTGGTCCTCAATCGAGTACTCAATGATCATCCGTTGGAGGAATTGGTGCAAAAAACCGGTCTTGAAATTTTCGGCAGCATTCCCGAAGACAAGACTCTCAACGAGTTTGACCGAGAAGGAAGGCCCTTGCTTGAATTGCCAAGACAATCTCCGAGTGTGACGGCGATAGAGAAACTGTGTCAGATGCTGCTGTCGGATGAAATAATATAAATCCAGACTTTTTTCAGGTGGAGTTTTAACTCCATCTGAAACTTAGTCGAATTTACTTCGCGCTACAGCCTGTTTATCCCGACCTAAGAGGGCGGAGTTTTACAGGCTGTAGCAGGACGAAGCATTCTGTCAAACTGATTGAATTTGACCCATGCGCGCGTTTGTAGAAAAAAGAAAACCAATATTTTCCGGAAAATAAGAAAAAATGGCGGGTGAGTACAGATGTGTGAAGCATGCAATTGTGGGTCGTTGCCTAATGAAAAACAAGTTGCAATAAATATCGGGGGTATTCATTCAGCAGACTGTGTGGAACAGATTGAAAAAATTCTTTCGCGTTTGATAGGCATAACACATGTTCACGTTCACGCAAGCAACGGGCGAACTTGGATAACTTATAATCCTTCTTACATATCGATGGAAGAAATAGGAGAGCAATTGGAATTAGCCGGATATAAATTGAACGCTGATTTGAAATTAAAAGACCGCATACTCAGTTGGTTTACATCGTAAAGATCGTGCGGTTGAGGGATGTTCTGACTGAACAGTCATTATTGAAACCTACGTATGATTGGGATTGGTCGCTTTTATCATGCACGGTTGCTCTCTTTGACTGTTCTTTTTAGTCCGTGGTGTTACATTTGATGTGGTCAAGCGAAAGCGGACACATGAAATAGCAAGAATCAAGCAAAAAAAATTCGATTAGAGTGGATACAGTTACCCTCTTTGCTTGCATAATTATAAGGCAAATAGTCTAGTGATTTCGGTAGTCTTATAGATCCAAATTCGACTGTCGGCAATATTGTGGTTCTAAATCGAATAGAAGCATAAGTTATAAGCCTTATAAAAGCAGGGCTTTGGCGGCAGAATTATGGTTTCCGTTATGGCAATAATATAGGTAAAGTTGCATAATGCTGCTTTCGGCAAACCGCCTGGTTTTGTTTTAGCGCGACGGCGAGGCGTTTAAGGCCAAAAAGTGGTGGAATACTTGCGGCAGCCGGACCACGACAACTTTTCTGCCAACAAATGCAAGGCAGAACAGGTTGACAATACGCCGCCGACGAGGTACAATAATATTCGCGGTTTTAGGGATTTTGTCTGATAAAACCAAGATGATTATCTGAGTGTAGAGCATGCGGAGAGGTGTCCGAGTGGTCGAAGGAGCATGATTGGAAATCATGTGTACGGGCAACTGTACCGAGGGTTCGAATCCCTCTCTCTCCGCCATAACATTTTAAGAGTTTTTAAGGTCGGACCACGGTAGATGCTGTTGGGTCTCGCGCAATAGGAACTCATGAACCCCGCCAGGTCCGGAAGGAAGCAACGGTAAGTGACAATTCTTATGTGCCGCGAGGCGGCCTGATAGGGCTACCGTGGCCCGACGTTAAAAACGGGATGCAGCAGCCGGAAAACAGGCTGCTTTTTTGCTATTTCACTGTTATTCAATTGTCATGGACTAGAGGGAATGGACAGGCTGATGTGGAATACATCGGATTGTCGATGATTTCGGCATAGCCTGTCGCAGAAGGAGACCTTGCAATTATGGCTTATGTGGCGTTATACCGTCAGTGGCGGCCGCAGGATTTCGACAATCTGATTGGGCAGGAGCATATCAGTATCACGCTGAAGAATGCCCTGGCTACCGACCGGATCGCCCACGCGTATCTGTTCTCCGGTCCGCGGGGCACAGGCAAGACCAGTACTGCCAAGATACTGGCCAAAGCGCTGAATTGTGTCGACGGGCCGACGGCGACGCCCTGCAACCACTGCCCGAATTGCGAAAAGATCACTGCCGGCATATCGATGGATGTGTTCGAGATTGACGCCGCTTCCAACCGCGGTATTGACGAGATCCGCGACCTCCGGGAAGCGGTGAAGTTCGCGCCGGTGGACGGCCGGTACAAAGTATATATCATTGATGAAGTACATATGTTAACGACAGAGGCCTTTAACGCCCTGCTGAAGACGCTGGAGGAACCGCCGGCCCACGTGGTTTTTGTTCTGGCTACCACTGAGCCGCACAAGATTCCGGCCACCATCCATTCCCGCTGTCAGCGCTATGACTTCAGGCGGATCGCGGTCGGGGAGATCGAGCGCCGCCTGGCTGATGTCGCCGCCAGCAGCGGACTTAAGGTGACGGCAGAGGCGCTGCATCTTATCGCGGTGCACGCCGACGGTGGTCTGCGGGACGCTCTCAGCATTCTTGATCAGTGCACGGCACTGGATGAAGAGACGATCACGGCCGAGGCGGTACGAAATCTGTTGGGGCTGGTCGGCCATGAATGGGTGTGGAAGCTGACTGATCTGATGGCGGACCGTGACGCCGCAGGAGTTCTGCTCGCGCTGGATGAACTGGTCACTCTGGGGAAGGATGTTCGGCAGGTACTGCTGGAACTGGCGCTGCACGCCCGGAGCCTGATGCTGTTCAAGGCTGAGGCTGCCGGCGTGGAAATGTACAGCGAAGACCGCGCGGTGCTGGCGGCTCAGAGCGCCAAGTTTTCCCATGATGAACTGGTGAAGATGATTCAGGGACTCCAGACGGCTGCCAATGAAGCCAAATGGGCGGTGGAACCGCGCATTACGGCCGAGATGGCGCTGCTTGCAATAAGCCGCCGCGGCGCCGGCGAGGACCTTGCGGCTCTGGCGGCGCGGGTGGCGGCGCTGGAAGCGGCTCTGGCCGGCGGGGGGGCGAAAAAAGTCGTTCGCCCGGAAATCGAACAAAAGCCGCTGCACAAACCTGTAGAGAGCTTGCGCGAGCCGGAACGCCCCGGAAAAGTGGGCGGATATCAACCCAAGCCGGAGCAGCCCAAGCAAGAGCAACTCGCGCCGGAACCGTCCGGACGCCCTGCTCCGCCGATCAATCTCACCCATCAGGAAATATGGGATGAGGTGCTGAAGGATCTCTTGGCGAGCGGAAAACGTTCGGTGCATGCCTGCGTTTCCCAGGGACAACTGACGGGATTGACGGATAACCAGGCCAATATAGTGTTTTCTTCGTCTTTTGCCAAAGAGCGAAGTGAAAAGGAAGACTACCGCGCCATCATCGAGAAGATACTGGCCCATATACTCAGCCGGACGGTCAGGCTCAGCTGTATGCTGACGCCGGCCGGGGGGAGCAAGGAACCGGCCCCGCCTGCCGCCGCGCCCGGCGGAGACGCGAAACACCCGGCTTTGAATCAGGCGATCAAGATGTTTGGCGGCACGGTGATAAAAGAAGATAAAGTTGAGGGGGAATCATAATGTTTGGTAATATGGGGAATATGGGCAACATGATGAAAAAGGTGCAGAAGCTGCAGGAAGATATGGCGAAACTGCAGGAGGAACTCAAGGCCCGGACGCTGGATGCCACCGCCGGGGGCGGGGTTGTCAAGGTTGTCATTAACGGTGAGAAGCAACTGTTGTCGGTGAAGATCGATCCGGCGGCGGTGGATCCGGAAGACACCGAAATGCTGGAGGATTTGATTCTGGCGGCGGTGAATGAGGCGATCAAGAAGGTCGACGATATGATGGCCCAGGAGATGGGCAAATTGACCGGTGGTCTGAAACTGCCTGGCATGTTTTAAACGTCATGCAGCATATTGCGCCACTCACCAAACTTGTGGAACAGTTCCGGCGTCTGCCGGGGATCGGTCCCAAATCGGCCGCCCGGCTGGCCTACTATATTCTGTCCATGGAAAAAGAGCAGGTCGGGGCTTTGGCTGAGGCTATCGTTGACGCCAAAGAGAAGATCGGCTATTGCTCGGTATGTTTCAATCTGACTGACTGCAATCCTTGCCGCATTTGCCAGAGCACCGAGCGTGACGCGGCTATGGTCTGCGTGGTGGAGGAACCCCGCGACGTGGCGGCCATGGAGCGGACCCGCGAGTTTCGGGGACTGTATCATGTGCTGCACGGGTCGCTGTCGCCGCTGGATGGCGTCGGCCCGGAGGAACTGCGGCTGAAAGAGCTATTGGCCCGTCTGCAGGATGGCCGGGTTACAGAAGTGATTATGGCAACCAACCCGGATGTGGAGGGTGAGGCTACCGCGATGTACACCGCTCGCCTGCTGAAGCCGCTGGGCATCAAAGTGACCCGGATCGGGCACGGACTGCCGATGGGGGGCGACCTGGAATACGCCGATGAGGTAACTCTGTCCAAGGCACTGGAAAACCGCCGCGAAATGTAACAAAACTTGATGGATAATGATAGACTGATATAGCGTTTTGGCAGATACGGTTTATTTTCCCTTCTGATTGGCAATACTAACAGCAGGAGGGGATAAGAATGAAAGACGGTTGGCCCGGGAAAATCATCAAAGACAATTGGCCCAAGAAGATGCTGGCCGGATTGATTGACAATGAACCGGCGCCAAACCCGCCCGTTCAGGCGCTGCCGGAGGCGATCGAGGAAGCCCGGCGGGAGTGGCTTTGTGCCCAAAACTACTACAACTCGGTCTCGGACAGCGATTTGGTGGATCATGCCGTGTATTTGATGCAGGCCGCGGAGAAGAAGTATATCTATCTATTGAAGAGAGCGCGGCGCGAAGGCATCACCTTTTCCAGGTACAACTGAGCCCGCGGGTGTCTGACGGCAGTGCCGCGGGAGGAAACGGCGGACGAACCGCGAAAAGTACATAGGTAAAACATAAGCTGAAATCAGGGTGACGTGCCCTGATTTTTTGTCATAAGGCGGACGTGCTATCGATATATTGTACAGAGGAGAGCGGCCGCGGACACAACGGTCGCCGGGGCCTAGCCAACTTGAGTCAATATTGGTTGAAAGGAGCGCCTTTATGCCTACTTTGCCTGGACTAACCTGGGATGTCAATGTCGTCGTCGCTTTTGCTTTCGGAATTCTGTTGATATACCTTATCGGCAGACTGTTTCTGATGCCGATCAAGCTGATTTTTCGCCTGATCTACAACGCGATTATCGGCGGCGTCATGCTCTGGGTGTTGAATTTTATCGGCGGCCATTTTGGCTTTACCATCGCCATCAATCCCATCACCGCCCTGATAGCCGGTATTCTCGGCATTCCCGGAGTAGTGCTGCTGATCCTGTTCAAAATATTTATCGCTTAGCTTGTTCTTGCCGGCCCAGTTATGATAAACTAGACAAACAAAAAACGATAGCCGGATGGCACTTGCACTCCTGACCGGGGTCAAGTGTCGTTTGCTTAGTCAAGGAGGGATGCCCAGTGGAACCGATTATCGAAGCCTATGTTGGCGAATATGCCAGCGGCAAGAGCGAGAACGCCGTCAACCGCGCCATTGAAATCAATCGCAGCGGCCTGCCGGTGACGCTGGTGGATCTTGATACCGTCGAGCCCTGCTACACAATCCGGCCGATAAAAAAAGAGCTGGAAGCGATGGGGCTTACCGTGGTTGCTTGGGAAACACGGGATACCGTTGGTCTGGGCGAGGCGGGCAGCGTCATCCAGGGCGCCATGCGCTGGGTGCTGAAGCGACCTGGCAATATCATTATGGATGTCGGTTATGGCGTTCACGGCGCCCGGATCTTTAACCTCATCGAAGGAGCGTTCGAAAATCCCTACCTTAGGATTATTGCGGTAATCAATATGTCCCGGCCGTTTACCTCCAGTGTGGACAGGATTCTGGATTATGTGGCGACGCTGGGACGGGTTGACGCCCTGCTGAATAATACCCATATGGCAGAGGAAACCACCGTGGAAATCGTCCAGAACGGGGCAAAAGGCCTAGGCGAGGCCGGGCGGATTCTGAGTTTGCCGGTGATTGGGACTTCCGCCGTCAAGGAGATTGCCGACCAGATCGGACCGGTGGATTGCGAGGGCAATCCGGTTCGGGTACTGGAGCGGATTATGCCGCGGACCTTCTGGTGATGACAGGCCGCTCTGCAACCCCCATCTGCTTTGCGCCCGCAGGGAGCAGGCCGCATTTCTAAGCGCTTCGCCTGGCTAACGTCTCAATCGAAAGCAGAGCTTTCGGTTCGCTCAGTGCAAACCCTTATGCTCAAAGGGCTCTCGGAGGAAACGGTGCTGCGGTTCGTGGGGCTGTCGCGCATATGGGGTTTCTGAACGGCCTGAAAAATAGGTTTTTCAACAAGCTATAACCCTGCCGGCCTTTAGGCCGGCAGGGTTATTTTTTCGATTTTGCAATTCGGCAGGTATAAATAAGGATAGTAACGCATATAATCGGAGTTGTAAACATAACCGCGGAAATTTCCCGATTTAGGGGCTAAAAGCGGCGAAAAGGCGGTTGAGCAAACCTGTCGAAAATGTTATAGTATAAAAGTTCACTGCGGATGACGCGGTGAGCGGAAAAACCAACAAATACCTATTGACAGAGCCGGGAAGGCTGTGTTAATATAAACGAGTCGCCTATGAGCGTCTGGTGAGTAAGACCAGGAAAGCGAAGA
Source organism: Negativicutes bacterium (assembly GCA_031292015.1). The sequence goes on from JARLHY010000012.1 coordinate 63,578, forward strand.
AGCGGCAAAGCTACCAAAAATTAAATGTTGACGGCGTCGCGAGATTATGTTAACATCTA
>JARLHY010000094.1 GCA_031292015.1 Negativicutes bacterium
ACGGCGATGGCGAAGGTCACGTTTTGTTTGATCACCGCGATGGTTTTCCGGCTTAATCTGATGATGTAAGCCAGCTTTCCCAGATCATCGGCCATCAGGGCGATATCCGCCGTCTCCAGGGCGGCATCCGTCCCGGCTACGCCCATGGCGACCCCGATATCGGCCGCCGCCAGAGCCGGAGCGTCATTGACCCCGTCACCGACCATAATGACACTGCCGTAGTTTTGTTGTAGCTTTTTCACAGCCGCCACTTTGTCTTCAGGCAGCAGGTCGCTGTAAAAGGCATCCAGGTTGAGCCGGGCGGCGATGGCCGCCGCCACCTGCCGGTTGTCGCCGGTGAACATGGCGATATGACGCAGACCGGAGCGGTGCAGCGCGGCTACGGCCGCTTCGCTGTCCTCCCGCAGGGCGTCAGCCACCGCGATCAGTCCGAAAATCCGGTCAGCCGTCCCTACCAGCATGACGGTTTTGCCTTCGGCTTCAAGAGAGGTGAGACCGGCTTCATGACTCGCCAGGGAAAGCCCCAGCTCCTCAAACAGGCGGCGGTTGCCGACATAGACGGTCTCACCGTCCAGACTGGCACAGGCTCCCAGGCCGAATAGCGCCTTGAAATTGCTTACAGGCTTCAGGGCTATACCTTCGGACCGCTTCGCCACCGCCTGGGCCAGCGGGTGCTCCGACCATTTTTCGATCGCCGCCGCCGTTGCCAGCAGCTCGGTCTCGGTCTGCCCCGCCAGCGGCAGGATATCGGTAACCCGGGGCCGGCCCTGGGTCAGGGTGCCTGTTTTGTCAAAGGCCACCGCCTGGACGGTCCCCACGCGCTCAAGATAGGAGCCGCCCTTGATCAGCACGCCCCGGCGGGAGGCGTTGCCGATGGCGGCCACGATGGACACCGGGGTCGAAATGACCAGGGCGCAGGGACAGGAAATCACCAGCAGCACCAGCCCCTTATAAAACCAGGGCGCAAACGGCTGCCCCAACAGCAGCCAGGGAATCACCATCACCAGGGCGGCGGCGGCCAGCACCGCCGGAGTGTAGTACTTGGCAAACCGGTCGACGAATTGCTGGGACGGGGCTTTCTGGGCCTGAGCCTCTTCCACCAGATGCATGATCTTGGCCAGGGTCGAATCGGCGGCGATCTTTGCCACCTTTATTTCCAGCCCGCCCTGACCGTTGATGGTTCCGGCGTACACCTCGTCGCCGGCTGCTTTATCCACCGGCAGGGACTCACCGGTGATCGCCGCCTGGTTTACGGCAGAAAACCCGCTTAGGACCGTTCCGTCCACGGCGATCTGCTCACCCGGTTTGACGATGACGGTGTCGCCTATCAGCACCGCCCCCACCGGCAGGCGTTCTTCCCGGCCGTCACGCCGGACCACGGCCTCGGGCGGAGCCAGCTCCATAAGAGCCCGCAGAGCACGACGGGTTTTATCCATGGTATAAGACTGCAGGGTATTGCCAAAAGCGAACAGAAAAGCCACGACGGCTCCCTCGCTCCACTCGCCGATGGCCGCCGCGCCAAGGATCGCCACTGTCATCAGAAGATTCATGTCCACAGCCAGCGAGCGCAAGCCGTAAAGGCCGCTTTTCGCGGCGTGGTAGCCGCCGACTACGATGGTGGCGGCGTATAAGCCGATGACCGGCGGCCCTTGCAGCCCGGCAAAATTCAAGGCTGCCGCCCCGGCCAGCAGAATGCCGGAAACCACGGTGGCCTGGGTGCGGGCGTTGGCCCACCAGGCTGCCTTGGCCGGTCTCGCCGGGCCGATTCCGTCCTCCCGTTCTGCCTGGTATCCGGCCTGAGCAATGGCCTGGATGATCTGAGCGTCGCTCAGGGAATGCTCGACCGTCATCTTACCGGCGCCAAAATTGATCACGGCCGTCCGCACCCCGGCGATGGCGGCAATTTTTTTCTCAAGCTTTGCGGCGCAATCGCCGCAGTCCAGCCCGGCGATCCGGAAAATCGTCCGGTGCAAACCAAAAGACTCCTGCTCCGCCGCCAGGAATTCGGCCCGGTAACCGTAGCCGCTGATCGCCTTCATTACTTCGGCGGGTGCGACCAAAGCGGAATCATAGGTCACCTTGAGCCGCCCGGTGGCAAAATTGACCCGTGAATCCACGACGCCTTTCAGCCTGCGCAGCCCTTTTTCCAGCATCGCCGCACAGTCGGCGCAATCGAGGTCGTCGATGGCGAACCAGCTTGTCACCACACTGGCGCCGTCCACCGCTGCGGCTGTCTCACACAGGGCAGTCGTCTGACTCTCACAGCAGGCCTGGGCGCAATTGGAATTATCAGCCATTTTTCTCACCCTTATCTGTGTTTTATGTGTTCGATACCCTGGGCCAGCAAATCGACCACATGATCGTCGTCCAGCGAATACCAGACCAGCTTGCCATCCTTACGGTACTTGACAAGCCGGGCCCCGCGCAGCAGCCGCAGCTGGTGGGAAATGGCCGACTGCCCCATCGCGGTGGCTGACGCGATGTCGCAGACGCACAGCTCGCGTCTGGACAACATTTGCAGAATCTTCACCCTGGTGCTGTCCCCCAGAGTCTTGAATATTTCGGCCACCTGCCGGGCGTCGTCGTCGTCCAGGCCCTCGGCTTTAGCCAGACACACCGCCTGAGGGTGCTCACACAGCTGCTGGCATACATCGCATTCCAATTCCGGCATTTATCATCACTCCAACATATGAATATATGATCATATGTGTTCATTTTAATACTGACCCGCCATCCTGTCAACCACGCAGCAAAAGAAGCTTCGGCTTGCAACAGATGCCAGTCATAGCTTGCCGCCAAAAGAAAAAATAATATCAGGCCTCGAAAAAAGCCTGATATTTTCTAACTTCTCGTATGTTGGGGCGCGCTCCTGAAATTAACACTAATCGATTTGAGCCGGCGGGGAAAACTAGCTGCGAGGAGGTGAATTCAATGGCCGACTTTAAAAATTCCGCCTGCTGCGGCTGCAGCGACAACAAATCGTGTAGTGACGCCTTCGCCGACTTCTCCTCTGAGCTTTGCCCCAAATCACCGGCTAAAGCCAAGCAGGACAAGGTAAAATAACAGGAAAAAAACCGCGAACATTCTCGCGGTTTTTCCTTTTCCGGCGGTTATTTCGTTGCCGCCAGAGCCTGCTCCAGGTCGGCGATCAGGTCGGCCGGGTCTTCCAGGCCCAGGGACAGCCGCACCATGTCGTCCGGAGCACCGGCGGCGGCGCGCTGCTCGGAGGTCAACTGGGAATGGGTGGTGCTGGCCGGGTGGATGACCAGCGACTTGGCGTCGCCGACATTGGCCAGCAGGGAAAAGATTTTCAGGGCATCAATGAACTTCCGGCCGGCGTCAAGCCCGCCCTTGATGCCGAAGGTCAGGATGGCGCCCGCGCCTTTGGGAAGATATTTCGCTGCTTTGGCGTGGTCGGGGTGGCAGGGCAGACCGGGATAGCTTACCCAGCTTACCTGGCAGTGTCCTTCCAGATAACGGGCAACAGCAAGAGCGTTGTCGGCGTGGCGCGGCATGCGCAGGTGCAGTGTCTCCAGCCCCTGCAGGAACAAAAAGGCGTTGAAGGGACTGAGGCAGGCTCCGAGGTCGCGAAGAATCTGGACTCTCAGCCTGATGATGAAAGCAATCGCCCCGAAGGTTTCGCTGTAGCGGATGTCGTGATAACTGGGATCAGGTTCGCTCAAAGTCGGGAATTTGCCGCTGCCCCAGTCGAATTTGCCGCCGTCGACCACCAGCCCGCCCATCGAAGTGCCGTGACCGCCGATGAACTTGGTCGCGGAATGAACGACGATGTCTGCGCCGTACTCAATGGGACGGCAGAGGCAGGGGGTGGCGAAGGTGCTGTCGATGATGAGCGGCAATCCGTTGGCATGGGCTATGGCAGCGACTTTTTCGATATCCAGGACATCGATTTTAGGGTTGCCGATGATCTCGGCATAGACAGCCTTGGTCTTCGGGGTAATCGCCCTGGCGAAGTTGTCCGGATCGGCGGGGTCGACGAAGGTTACCTTGATCCCCAGTCGCGGCAGGGTGTGGGCAAACATGTTGTAGGTACCGCCGTAGAGGGTGGCGGAACTGACGATTTCGTCCCCTGCGCCGGCGAGGTTGAAGATGCACGCGCTGATGGCGGCGTGACCGGAGGAAAAAGCCAGGGCCGCCGCCCCTCCTTCCAGCGCGGCAATGCGTTTTTCCAGAACATCGTTGGTCGGATTCATGATGCGGGTGTAGATGTTGCCGAATTCCTTCAACTCGAATAGATTTGCGGCGTGTTCGGCGTTGCGAAAATTGTAGGCTGTGGTCTGGTAAATAGGCACCGCCCTGGAACCGGTGACGGGATCGGGCTCCTGCCCGGCGTGAACCGCCAGAGTGTCAAAACGCAGATTTTCCGGCAGACTCATAATAACATTCCTCCTCATAATTGCTATTTTCATTAAGCTATAACCATTTTCCTCTTCGGCGGCCTCTTAGGGGTAATTTTCCGGCAGAAGCCTGGCGCCGCGGTAGGCCAGCCGGGTGGCGCGGAAGGCCGCCGGGAATCCCGGAAACCGTACCGGCGTCACCGAAGCGACGAAATCGGTCAGGATCGGCCTCAGCAGATCAAAATCGATAAGAAAACCGTCGTGGCCGTGTGGGCTGTCCACCTCGGCGTATTCGGCCCGCCCCCCCAGGCTCTTGAGGGTTTGCACAAGTTCGATCTGCTGCTGGGCCGGATAGAGAATATCGGATGTCACGCCCACCACCAGCACTTTGGCCTCGATCCGGGCCAGCGCGGCTTTGTACGAAGCGTAGCCGCAGCCCAGGTCGTAAAGGTCCAGCGCCCGCAGCAAATACAGATAGGCGTTGGCGTCGAACCGCTCCACCAGGCATTTGCCCTGATAATCCAGGTAGTTTTCCACCTCGAACTGGCCGTCACGCGTTCGGCGGCCGAACTTATTGGCCATCGACTGTTCGCTCTGGTAGGTAATCATCCCCACGGCCCTGGCGATGGCCAGTCCCTGAGCCGGACCGGGGCCGCCGTAGTAATCGCCCTGTCGCCAGGCAGGATCCATCATGACCGCCTGGCGCCCGACCCGATTGTAGGCGATAGCCTGAGGCGAAGCATACCCCGGAGCGGCAATGGCCACCACCGCGCCGGCAAAACCGGGATAACTCACCGCCCATTCCAGGGCCTGCATGCCGCCCATCGACCCGCCGATCACCAGAGCCAGGTGATTGATCCCGAGTTTCTCCAGCAGCGCCTTCTGGACCCTGACCATATCGCGCACGGTGATGGTGGGAAACCGCGTCCCGTATGGCCGGCCGGTCGCCGGGTCGGGTGACGCCGGACCGGTGGTGCCCTGGCAGCCGCCAAGAACATTCGAACAGATGATAAAAAACCGGTCGCTGTCCAGGGGACGGCCGGGACCAACCAGCACGTCCCACCAGCCCTCCTCGTCCTGGTCGTTGTGGGCGGCGGGATGGCTGTCGCCGGTGAGGGCGTGGGCCACCAGAATGACGTTGTCCTTTTCCGGGGCAAGCGTCCCGTAGGTTTCATAGGCGACGGTGATTTCGCTGAGCGTCCCGCCCTCTATCAGGCTGAACGGTTCTCCGGCAGCGGCCACCTGGACGGTTTTCAGGCAGGGACGGTTATTAAATCCGGGAAAGAAGCTGGTCAGAGAAAACATCGATATCCCCCTGCAAATTCGAATTCGGCAAACAAAAAAACTCCTCGTCGAGAAGGAGTTAACTGGTTACCCTTCCTCTCATCTGTCAGGATCGCTCCTGCTGGATTTGGCACCTTGCTTAATAGCCGGTTGCCGGGTGTCATCGGGCCAGTCCCTCGACCTCTCTTGATAAGAGTTACTATGAAATTGGATTTATCATAGCACGCAGTCTCAAACACTGTCAATATCTTTTCCGAAAGTAATCGGCCACCGGACGCGACGGTTTGCAGGCTGCTCCGTCCGGCCGCAGGTCTGCGCATCGTCTCCCACCTCAATACATCGGGTCCACATGCCAGGCACACCCGATACATCCGTCAGAATATTACGGTTATTTCTTCTGAAAATAATGCATGAGTATACATTATTATTTCGCTCTGGCCTCTTGTGTTTCGATTCGGTTGCGGTTATAATTTACAATTAAATACATGTTTTAATGTATACGTGTATTTCGCAATTTTACAGTAAATGAAATTAGGAAAGGCGGTTATCGACATGTCTGGTTTAGCTGACGTCGTTGCCTGCGAATCATCCATCTGTTCCATCGAGAACGGAGTATTGTGTTACCGGGGGTATGCCATCGATGATCTGGCGGAACACGCCACCTTTGAGGAAGTCATCTATCTGCTCTGGTACGGACGCCTGCCCAATCGCCTGGAACTGAAGGCGCTGAAGCAGGATCTAATGGAAAACGCCGCTCTGCCGCAAAAGGTTTACGACCTGTTGGATCTTTACGCCCCCTGGGGCAACGCCATGGCTAAACTCAGGACCTGCGTCTCCTTTCTTACTCATTTTGATGACGAGGTGATGGACCATTCCTTCCTCGCCGACCATCGCAAAGCCGTCCGGATCATGGCCAAAATCGCCACCATCGTGGCAGCCATCGACCGCATCCGTACCAACAAGGCGCCGCTGGACCCGGCCTCCATCAGGCCCGAGTCCCTGGCTGAGCTGTTTCTCTGGCTGCTGACAGGCGAGAAGCCCGCCCCCATCGCCGTGAAGGCCCTTGACAAATGCCTGGTGCTCAGCGCCGAGCATGAACTCAACGCCTCCACCTTCGCCGCCCGGGTTACGGTCTCCACGATGTCCGACATCTATTCCGGCATCGTCTCGGCCATCGGCACGCTGAAAGGTCCGCTGCACGGCAACGCCAACGAACAGGTGGCCAAAATGCTGGAGGAAATCGGCGATGTCAGCCGGGCGCAAAGCTATATCGACGACAAGCTCAGCAATGGTCACAAGATCATGGGGTTCGGCCACAGGGTTTACAAGAACGGCGATCCGCGGGCCAAACACCTGGCCAAGTTGTCCAAGGAACTGGCCGACTGGCGGCAAGACCCGCGCTGGTACGAAATCTCGGTTGAGGTCGAAAAGATCGTGTTCGACCGCAAAGGGCTGTTGCCCAACGTCGATTTCTATTCTTCTTCAGTATACACCTATCTGGGCATCCCCCGGGACCTGTTCACTCTTGTTTTCGCTATCAGCCGCACCAGCGGCTGGATGGCCCATATTCTTGAACAGCACGAAAACAACCGCCTGATCCGGCCCCGGGCCTGTTACAAAGGCAAGGACGCCACCGCGTGGATCGTGCTCGAAAACCGTTGACCGGTAAGACCGCGTGTCTCCTTGGTCTTATCACAGGGCAACTTGCGGTTTAGCTTGACAAACACTGCCGGTATTGCTATATTTGTTTTAAAAATTACATGATCAAAGCCGATGAACAGGAAAGTACCCATACGCAGAGAAGCACAGCGAGCCATTGGCAGTGAAAGTTTGGCATTGCTCGGTATGGAGAATGGGCCTGGAAGGCGCGACCCGATCCGCTGTCCGCGGGGTAGGCTTCGCCGGGATCATCCCCCGTTAACAGGATAAGGTATGGCTGATTTTTGCCGTATCTTGCAAAGTTGGGCCGGTGATACCGGCCAACAAGGGTGGCACCGCGGAGTACCTCTCGTCCCTGAAAGGACGAGAGGTTTTTTTGTTTGTCCAGGACTGATCAAAAGCAAAATTTATAAAGGAGGACTGCTGCATGAAATCAGACAAAAAAATTATGCTCGGCGAAACGGAGATTCCCCGCCAGTGGTACAACATCCAGGCCGATATGCCCAACAAGCTCGCTCCGGCGCTCCACCCGGGAACCAAACAGCCGATAGGCCCGGAAGATCTGGCCCCCATCTTCCCGATGGAGCTGATCAAACAAGAGGTCAGCCAGGAACGTTGGATCGATATTCCGGACGAGGTGGTCGAAAAATACCGTATCTGGCGGCCAACACCGCTCATCAGAGCTTATGAACTGGAAAAAGCCCTGGACACGCCGGCAAAGATCTATTATAAACACGAAGGCGTCAGCCCGGCCGGCAGTCACAAAGTCAATACATCCATTCCCCAGGCCTATTACAACAAAGCCGCCGGCATCAAGCGCCTGTCCACCGAGACCGGCGCCGGACAATGGGGCAGCGCGCTCAGCCTGGCCTGCAGCTTCTATGGTCTGGAGTGCACGGTTTACATGGTCAAAGTCAGCTACCAGCAAAAACCCTACCGGCGTTCTTTCATGCAGACCTATGGCGCCGAAGTTATCCCCAGCCCCTCGGACCGCACCAACGCCGGCCGCGCGGTATTGGCCACAAACCCGGACTTTCTCGGCAGCCTTGGGCTGGCGATCTCCGAAGCTGTGGAAGACGCCGCCGGCAGGCCCGACACCAATTACGCCCTGGGCAGTGTACTCAATCATGTCCTGCTGCATCAGACAGTCATCGGCCTGGAGGCAAAAAAACAGCTGGAGAAAGTGGCAAACTATCCGGATGTGATCATCGGGGCCTGCGGCGGCGGCAGCAATTTCGGCGGCATCGCCTTCCCGTTCCTCTCCGACCGCTTCGCCGGAAAGGCGCTCCGGGTCCTGGCCGTGGAACCGACCGCCTGCCCCACCCTGACCCGGGGAACCTTTGCCTACGACTACGGCGATCTCGGCAAACTGACCCCGATTGTCAAGATGTATACCCTCGGCCACAATTTCATGCCTTCAGGCATTCACGCCGGCGGACTGCGGTATCACGGCGAGTCGCCCCTGGTCAGCCAGCTCTACCATGACGGCTTTATCGAAGCCCTGGCCCTGGATCAGCGGGAAGTCTTCGAAGCAGCCGTCGTCTTCGCCAAGACCGAAGGCATCATTCCTGCGCCCGAATCGGCCCACGCCATCAGGGGAGCCATCGTTGAAGCCCTGAAAGCCAAAGAGGCCGGGCAAAGCAAGACCATCCTGTTCTCCTTGTCCGGCCACGGTCATTTTGACATGGCGGCCTATGACAGCTATCTGGCCGGCAATCTTGAAGATGTGCCGTGTTCGGAAAGCGATTTGAGCGCCAACCTCGCCAGCCTGCCCAAAGTATAAATTACTTATCATGAAAATGCGCTCCCGGCCTAACGGCCGGGAGCGCGTTTTTTTGCCTGAACCGATTTTTACACCGACGCCAGATCGGCGGCGCTGGCGGCGGACTCGGCCAGCCAGCGGAAAATGCCAAGCATGGCCGGGAAACGCTCCAGCATCATTTCCGGGTGCCACTGCACCGCCAGAATACCTGCCTCCCGCTTTTCAATCCCTTCGATCACCCCGTCTTTGGCGCGGGCGCTGACGCTGAACCCAGGGGCCGGATCCTTTACTGCCTGGTGGTGATAGCTATTGGTCCGCAGCGTCTCCGGCCCGAGAATCTCGGCCAGGACCGTGCCCGGGCCAAGTTCGACACTATGGCCGGCAACGTCTCTTTGGCAGTCCTGGTAGTGCTGGAGCTGCGGTTTTCCCCGGAGGGCCAGGTCCTGCCACAGCGTTCCGCCGAAAGCCACGTTGATCAGCTGGATACCCCGGCAGATGCCCAGGATTGGCTTGCCCATCAGGCAAGCCAGTTTCACGGCCATAATTTCGTATTCGTCCCGCTCGGGAAAGACAGGGCCAAGACGGGGTGAAGGCTCGTCGCCGTACAGCAGCGGGTCGACGTCATAGCCGCCGATGAGCAGCAGCCCATGCACTGCCCTCAGCTGCCGCAGGATGACGGCGGGGTCGCCGGCCCAGGGCAGAATCACCGGAGTTCCGCCGGCCTTAAGAATGGCGGCGGTATAATCGCGGCTGGCGAAAAATCGCTCATCGCCGGCGTGGAGTCCTTCCCCGGCAAGCCAGAGGCTGGCCAGAATGCCGATCAGCGGCGTCATTTTTCTCGCCCCCTGCCCTAAAACTTACGGGCGGTTTCGATCACTTCCGGCCCTGGGCTGTAATAACTCACGCCCCGCCGCTTGACGACCGTTTCGCCGCCTCTTTCCACCGTTATCCACGACCTTACCACCAGGCCCTCCTGCCCCTTCAACACGACCTTCTCCTGCCCGGCCGGAAGCTTCGGATTGTAACGATACAGCTTTGAGAAGGAAAACCGCTTCAGCACGCTGTGATGCCAGGTGACTTTCGGCGGCTCACCGCAGCCGTAGACAGCCATATAGAGCGTATTATCCACTTCCTGGGCCCAGATCAGCAGCGGGCCGGCGGTGGTATTTTTAAACTGAAAATCCTTAAACCCATAGAAAACGGTGGCGTCCTGTCCCGGCGGGACATAAGGCACCGTCATGGAGTGGGGATAGCGACGGACGATCTGGAGATCGGAAAAAATCACCACATTGTATAAGACTGAGGCGATTTTGCACACGCCGCCGCCGATGGTGGTGGTTATCTTGGTGCCTTTGTAGGTTGGACCGGGTCGGTAGCCTCGGCCGACGGTGTACGGCCCAACCACCTTATTCTGTGAAAATACGCCGCCAGGCTCGACGACCGTCCCGGCCAGCTTTTCGGCCGCCAAAGCGATGTTCTGGAGCTCCCCGGGCAGCGGATCAGCCAGAGTCGCCCGGTAAGCGGCCATCAGACCCGGATTGTTCAGTTCCGCCAAGGCGCTAGCGAAAGCCGGGTCCCGCTCCCAGGGAAGAGGGCCCGCATAGGCTTTCTCCATGCCCTGGAAATGCTCGTAGATGTCCTTTGCCGCCGTTTCCTCCCCCTGCAGCAGGGCACGGTCGTCGGCGACGGCGATGGCGTCGACAACGTCGTTCTCCAGAAGCAGGGACAGCGGCAGGACCTGCTGCCAGACCGCCCAAAACAACAGTGCCGCCGCCAGGACGGCCAGCGATTTCTTCATAGCCCTTCCTCCATATACTGCACTAGAACAGTATATGTGGCTTCAAGCAGGTCCTAGACTGAGGGCGGCGGTTGACCACGCAAAAAAAGAGCGGAGAGTTTTTGGCTGTTGACAAACTAACATCGTTAGTTTTAGAATTATAGTTGTTAGTTAATCCCATGCCGGGGACAGGAAAGCTGGTGACAGTATGTCGGCACGAGTCGGGTTAGACCGCGAGGTCGTGGTGGCAACAGCTGCAAAAATCGCCGATATTCAGGGGCTAGACAAGGTCACACTGGCTGCGGTGGCGGCTTGCCTGGGAGTACGAAAACCGTCACTGTACAACCATGTCGATGGCCTGCCGGAATTAAAAAGCCTTCTGGCTATCTGGGGCACCAACCATTTGCGGGCCAAAATCAGCGAGGCCGCCATCGGCAAAGCAAAACACGACGCCATCTGGGCAATAGCCGAGGCCTACCGGTCGTTCGCCCGCCAGCGGCCGGGATTATACCGGGCGATACTTGCTTCCCCGGACCGCGACAATCTTGAATTGAAAGCCGCCATAGCCAACATGATGTCGGTGCTTACCACGGTGATGAAGCCTTACAATCTGGTGGCCAGCGACAGTACCCATGCCGTTCGGGCTCTGCGCAGCCTGATGCATGGCTTTGTGTCACTGGAAGCCGCGGGATGGTTTGCCGCCCCGGTTGACAGGGAGGAAAGCTACCGGCGTCTTGTCGGCACTTTTATCCGCGGCCTTGAATCCTCCTGCTGAAGTCGTCCCAGTTACAAAACATCGCATTGCCATACGCAAAAAAAATTTTCGGATATGAGGATATCGTGATGGAAACTTGGAAAAAGAATCTGTTTGTCTGCTGGTTCGGCTGTTTCGCCACCGCGGCAGGCCTGAGCCAGCTCGCGCCGATTCTGCCTCTGTATATCGAACAGCTGGGTGTCCACAATACCGCCGAAATTGAACAGTGGTCGGGCTTCGCGTTCGGCATCACCTTCGTTCTGATGGCCATCGCTTCGCCCCTCTGGGGACAAGCGGCCGACAAGTACGGGCGAAAACCGATGCTACTAAGAGCGAGCCTGGGGATGGCAATCATCATAACCTGCATGGCCTTTGTGCAAAATGTGTATCAATTGGTCGGATTGCGACTCATCCAGGGCGCCGTCTCCGGCTTTATTTCCGCAGCCATTACCCTGGTTGCCACACAAGCGCCAAAAGAGCGCTCCGGTTGGGCCCTTGGCACTCTTTCCACCGGAGCGGTCGGGGGTATGTTGCTGGGGCCGCTGATCGGCGGTTACCTGGCGGAAACCTGGGGCTTCCGCAGTGTTTTTCTGGCAACCGGCGCGCTGCTGCTGATCGCCTTTGTGGCGTCACTCCTGTTTGTCCAGGAGAACTTCTCAGCCGCCGACCGGAAAGTGCTGCGCATCAGGGAAATCTGGGGTCTGATCCCAAACCCCCAGGTTATGATCGCGATGTTTATCACGACCTTCATCCTGCAATTTGCCCTTTTGTCCATCGAACCGATTATCACTGTTTACATCGGGCAATTGTCCAGTAACATGAGTCATGTTGTCCTTGTTTCCGGCATGGTTTTCGCCGCCTCGGGGCTAGCCAACATGCTGGCTGCTCCCCACCTGGGAAAACTTTCCGACCGGATCGGGCCGCAAAAGGTTATGCTGGTGGCGCTGATAGCCGCGGGTCTGTTGTTTATTCCCCAGGCGTTTGTAACCAACTCCTGGCAGCTGATGGGGCTTCGTTTTCTGCTCGGGATCGCCGCCGGCGGACTGCTGCCTGCCATCAATACTCTGGTGAAACGCAATACGCCGGATCACATTGCCGGCCGGGCTTTCGGCTTCAATCAGTCGGCCCAGTTTCTCGGCTCCTTCGGCGGATCGGTTCTGGGAGGACAGGTGGCGGCTATGTTCGGCATCCATTATGTATTTTTCGTCACCAGCGCCCTGCTTTTGCTCAACGCGGCCTGGGTGTACATGACAGTATGCAAGCAGGTTTCTCTCTAGCGCTGTCGGTCCTCAGCCGCAAGCGCCGGAGCCGCGGAGCCGAATTTCATCCAGACACAAAAGAGCGGCCGTTTATAATAAACGGCCGCTCTTTTCACGCTTAAATCATCAGGAGGAAACCGCCCGATCGTCCCGGCCGGCCTTGCGAAGCATCATCAGCAGCACCGCCGCGATGAGCAGGCTGGCCACCAGGAAGAGGATTCCGCCGGTGAAGGAACCGGTGGCTCGGCCGATAAAGCCCATGGCATAAGGCCCGATGAAGCCGCCCAGGTTGCCGATGCTGTTGATCATGGCGATAGCTCCGGCAGCGGCGGTAGTGGTCAAAAAAGACGCCGGAATCGACCAGAAAGGACCGAACGAGCCGTAAATCCCCATCACCGCTATGGTGAAGAAAATCATCGATACTGTTATGCTGATGTCGGCCAACAGAACGCTGCCGGTGAGCCCAACAGCCCCTGTCAGCATACCGCCGAAGGTGTGCCAACGGCGCTCCCCGGTTTTATCGGAATGCCTGCCGATAAAATACATCGCGAAAAAGCCGAAGATATACGGCACCATGACCAGATAACCCACCGTCTGGTTGCTCATGCTGGCCGACAGGCCCTTCACCAGGATAGGCAGGAACATTGTCACGCCGTAGAAACCGCAGACCCAGGTGAGGTAGATGCCGGAAAGGATGATCACATCACGGTCGGCGAAGGCCTGCATCAGAGTATATTTCTTTTTCTCCTGCTTGGCGTCGCGTTCGGCGGCCAGAGCCCCGACGAGCCATTCCCGTTCGTCGTCGGCCAGCCATTTGGCGTCCTCAGGCTTGTTGGTCAGATAGAACGGGGTAATGACTCCCAGAACAAGCGACGGCACGGCTTCGATAATGAACAGCCATTTCCAGCCGGCCCAACCCATCCAGGTGATTCCGAGAATATAGGTGGAAATCGGTGAAGCCACGACGTTGCAGACCGGCAGGGACATCATGAAAAAAGCCACCGCTTTCGCCGTATCCCTGGACCGGCTCCAGGTACTCAGATAATAGATAATACCGGGGAAAAAGCTGGCTTCAGCCACCCCGAGCATGAAACGGACGACATAAAACTCCATCGGGGTGGACACATAAGCCGTCAGGCCGGAAATAAGACCCCAGGTGATAAGAATGCGGGCGATCCAGATCCGGGCGCCGACCTTGGCCATAATGAGGTTACCCGGCACTTCCATGAGAAAGTAACCGATAAAGAAGATCCCCGCCCCAAAGCCGTAAATCTCGCTGTTGAAGCTTAGCTCCCTGTTCATTGATAAGGCCGCGAAACTGATGTTGACCCGGTCGAGAAAAGCCACGATGTACAGCAGACCCAAAAAAGGCATCAAGCGCCAGAAAACCTTGCTCACTGTGCGTTCTTCCAGTTGGCCATCAGTCATGGTTGCACTCCCTCCCTGTTTCGCGCGCGGTCGGCGCGGAACTTTTCCTTATTTTCTATTATATCACTCCTGTTCTTACTGTTTCTACCTCAAACACACAAACGTTTCTCTATTTAGTACAGGCAATTCTTCAATAGCCGGCCCGCCACAGCGGCAGCAGGCAGATAAATCCGAGCAGCCCCAGTCCCACCAGATACAGCAGGCCGGCAGCAAAGCTGCCGCTGACCCCGATCAGGTAGCCGACAACCAGCGGCGCCACAGCCGCTCCGACATTGGTAAGGCCGTTCATCAGTCCGGCCCCCGCCCCGGCGATCGGGGCAGGCACCATCTGTTGCAGCATGGCCCAGATCACCGGCAAGCCGCTGCCGAGGGCGGTTATCCCGCAGGCGATGGAAACGGCAGCCAATACATTGTCAGGGCTGAGGATACTTCCCAGAATTCCCAGGGCCGCACCGCAGATCGACAGAGCCGCAAACGGCGCCCGCCGGTTGATCTTATCGGAGAAGTGGCCTGCCAGAAGGGCCGCCGCCGCTCCCAGAAAGTACGGCAATGAAGCGGCGAAACTCATGCTGCTCCAGGAAAATCCCTGGACGGTTTTCAGATAGGACGGCAGCCAGGAGATGGTTCCCCACCAAATCGAAGCATGGCAGAAGCTGAAAATCGTCAACAGCCAGAATTTAACATCGGCGGCAAACAACCGGAAGCTCCCCCTGATGCCGAGGCCGGGTCCCTGCGCTTCCGTTCCAAGGCCCTGCTCAATATGGGCAATTTCCGCCAGACTCACCCGCGGGTGCTGGCGCGGCTGGTCGGTGGTAAAAAACCAGATGAGAAGCATCGGGATGATATTGACGGCGGCGAGAATGAAAAAGCTCTGCCGCCAGCCCAGATGGACCAGCCAGGCCAGCAGCGGGATGGCGACAGCCGGCCCGAGGATCAGGCCCGACAGCCAAACCGCGTTCGCCTTGCCCCGTTCGGCGGGCGGAAACCAGTTCTTGACGTATTTGCTCTGCATCGGCCAGTGGATTCCCTCGCCGACCCCCAGCACAAACCGGGAAATCAGCAGCATCTCGACAGCGGGAGCGACCCCGCCCAAAGCCATGGCCGGTACCCATACGACAATGGACAGGGCCATCATCCGGCGTGGACCGAGGATGTCGCCAAACGGGCTGAAGACGATGTTCGACAGGGCATAGGGCAGCAGAAAAACTGTCATGATCAGCCCCATCACCATCGGTTTTTCAGCCAGGGCCATATCCCGGGTAAAGGTACTGTCGGCCAGCAGGACGGAGATGTTGACCCGGTCCAGATAGGCTACAAGCAGAACGAGAAACAGGATGCGGAGCAGGACATATCTTTGGGGTGAGTAGTTCCCGCCCTGGTTGATGGCGAAGAACGCGCGATAAAATTCCATGGTTGATTGCCTCCGGACTTCAGTCTGATTTGCGTTGTTGCAAGATATCTACATAAAATACGGCATCATCCTATTTTCTCCTGCCGGAAGCAGAGAAAGTCGAAAAACCCAGGATTCATATCCTGGGTTTTTCTGCTCGTCGAGAAACCTATTCTGCAAGCCATTCAGCGTTTGTTCAGCCGCCGGGCCGCGTAGTCGCCGCAGGACTGAACCAGTTGGACCATCACAATCAGGATGACCACCGTAGCCAGCATCACATCCGGGCGAAAGCGCTGGTATCCGTAGCGGATCGCCAGATCTCCCAGCCCGCCCCCGCCAATGGCTCCGGCCATGGCCGAAAAGCCGATCAAGCTGACGATGGTGATGGTAATCCCCAGCACGATGGACGACAGAGCCTCCGGGACCAGCACTTTCCGGACGATTTGCAGCGGCGACGCCCCCATGGCCTGAGCCGCTTCGACGACTCCGTGATCGACGCTGCGGATGGCGCTTTCAACGATCCGGCCCAGGAAGGGAATAGCCGCGATGCTTAAAGGGACAATGGCGGCGTTGGTGCCGATGGAAGTCCCGACAATCATCCGGGTCAGGGGGATGATGGCCACCATCAATATGATAAAAGGCGTCGACCGGGCGGCGTTGACGATGCCGCCAAGCACCGCGTTGAGCTTCCGGTTCTCCATAATATGGCCCTTGCCGGTGGTCACAAGAATGACGCCCAGGGGCAGACCCGCGGCGGTCGCTATCACTGCCGAAACTCCCACCATATAGATGGTCTCCAACAGCGATTCAGCCAGTAATGCGCTGATGTTTTGCCACATAGCCGATCACCTCGATTCCCAGATCATAGTGCTGCAGATAGTTGAGTGCGCCCAGGACAGCCGGCTGTTCGCCCGACAGCTCCACGACCAGCGTCCCGAAGAGAGTTTCCTGGATGGTGTCGATACTGCCGAAGAGGATGTTGACATCGACATGAAATTTGCGGACCAGCCTGGCGATGACCGGCTCTTCCGCCGACCGGCCCAGAAAAGTCAGCCGCAGCATCAGGCTGCCGCCTTCCACCGGGTCGGGATAAAAGGTATGGCCGGCAAGGCTGGCCGGCAAGTCGTGGCTGATGATGGTGCGGATAAAATCGCGGGTCGTCGCCGTCTGCGGCCTGACAAAAAGGTCTACGACCCTGCCCTGTTCAATAATGACACCGTCCTCGATCACCGCGACCCGGTCGCAGATCTCCTTGATCACCTGCATTTCATGGGTGATGAGAACTATGGTCAGCCGGAATTTACGGTTGATATCCTTCAGCAGTTCAAGAATCGAGCGGGTGGTCTGGGGATCGAGGGCCGAAGTCGCCTCGTCACACAACAGGACTTTGGGCTTGCTGGCCAGGGCCCGGGCGATGGCCACCCGCTGTTTTTGGCCGCCGCTCAGTTGGGCCGGGTACTGGTCCTTGCGATCAGTCAGCCCAATCAATTCAAGCAGCGGGAAAACCTCATCCGCGATATCCTGCTTGCTTTTTCCGGCCAATTCCAGTGGGAAGGCTACATTGTCAAAAACCGTGCGACTGGACAGCAGATTAAAGTGCTGAAAAATCATGCCGATCTTAACCCTGGCCTGCCGCAGCCGGCGGCCGGACAAGGCGGTCAGCTCCTGTCCGTCTACCGTCACCGTGCCATCGGTGGGGCGTTCCAGCATATTGATGCAGCGAATCAGCGTGCTTTTTCCGGCCCCGCTTTTGCCGACAATGCCGTAAATTTCTCCTGCCGCGACCCTCAGATCGATCCCTTTCAGGGCCTGAATCGGGGTAGCCTGACCAGGGTAAACCTTTGTTATTCCTGTGAGCTCAATCATGCGGGTCACCGCCTTTCAGCCGCGCCGGGAGGCACGGCAGCTTTTCTTACCAGGTAGGAACGACAGAACCTTTGTACTTCTCTTCGGCCCATTGTTTGACCTCCGGGGACCGGTAGGCTTTGACCAGTTTCTGGAAGGCAGGATTGTCCTTGTCTTTGGTGCGCACGGCGATCAAATTGGCGTAAGGTGAATCGGCATCCTCGATGACGATGGCGTCTTTGGTGGGAATCAGCCCGGCGACAATAGCGTAGTTGGTGTTGATCGCCGCCGCGTCCAGATCGTCCAACGACTGCGGGACTTGAGCGGCTTCCAGTTCCCTGATCTTTACCTTTTTCGGATTGTCGGTGATGTCGGCGACGGTTGCCGCGATGCCGGCCCCTGGCCGCAGCTTGATCAACCCCGCTTTTTCCAGAACCAGCAGCGCTCTGCCGCCATTGCTGGGGTCGTTGGGAATGGCTATTGAGGCCCCGTCGGGCAGGTCGGAAAGCTTTTTGACTTTCTTGGAGTAGACGCCCATCGGAAAGATAACCGTCTTGCCGATGGACGTAATTTCATACTTGCGGTCCCTGATCTGGTTATCCAGGAAGGGTTGATGCTGATAGCTGTTGGCATCGATATCGCCCTGATTCAAGGCGATGTTCGGCGTCATATAGTCGCTGAACTCAACAATCTGAATATCCAGGCCGTCCTTGGCGGCTACCTTTTTCACCGCTTCCATGATTTCGGCGTGCGGCCCCGCCGTAACGCCGACTTTAATGCTTTTCTTTTCCGCCGGAGCCGGACCGGCCTGCTGCCCGCCGCCGCACCCGGCGGCAAGAACCCCGGCCAGGGCGGTTATAACGAATGCCGATATCCACTTTTTCATTTATTTTTTCCTCGCTTTCAAATTAAAAGATCTGCTTGGCGTCCATCGACGCAGGCGGTGCGATCGCCCCCACGTATATGACCGCTATTGTCTGCTCCTTTCTCTGCTGGCCGGACAAATCAAAAAGGCCAAAGAGATTTATTCGAATAAACCTCTTTGGCCTTTAGTTGTCTAATCAGCCGTTCAAATATGATTGTTTTTTATAAATTACCACTTTTTCCGGCTGCTGTCAATGGTCAGGAAATTTTTCTGGGCGACGGATCATTAAATTTTTTTTTGGATTGATGCTGAAAATTTTATCTATATCATCTATGATAGCCAGGGTTAAAAATTATGGAAGAAGGGGTTGGTCCTTACTCTGGCCATGCTGTTCTCGTTGTACGCCTGGGCTGACTGTCCTCAGAGTTTCATCTCGGTGCCTGAAGAGGTGGTCAAAGCCGGTTATCTGATGATGGCTCCGCCGGAAAAAATCGGACCGACACTCCGGTTTTTAGTAAAAGTTCCTGATTGACAACAAAAAGAGAACCAGCAAGCTGGTTCTCTTTTGTTATTGGCAGTGTATTTTATTCCGGCGTCTGGGGAGTCTGAGCGCCTGCCGCTGCGTGGGGGCGGCGCTTGAGTTTCTTCGTCACCCTGTCGATCAGGACGAAGAGCACCGGGATGAGGTAGATAACTATCGAGGTGGCCATCATCATACCGCCCACCACAGCGGTGCCCATGGCGTTACGGGCGCCGGGGGCGGCCCCGGGGGGCCGGGCCCGCGGCCCCCCCCCCCCCAAAAAAAAAACTAAAAAAAAAAAAAATAAAAAAAAAAAAAAAAAAATATATAATAAAAAAAAAAAAAAAAATTATTTTTTTTTCGCGAAAAAGTAATGATTAAACAACGGGCTGGGGTTTTTGGGTTTTTGG
>JARLHY010000095.1 GCA_031292015.1 Negativicutes bacterium
GAATACCTCAGTGCCGAAGACTGGGTTGAAGGCTGTCACGGCTTGCCCTCACCGCAAGGCAATCGTCTGCAGAAGTTTTTCTTCTTTCCAGGCTTTACCGGGAAAACCGGTGGGCTGTTGCGCGAAACGGGGCTGATCGAACGGCGCCGGGCCTTTCAGGGCGATTCAATGGCCCGTCAGGCATTTCTCCACACCCTGGGCGTGACCCATCAGCCGGATGCGCGCCTGATGTCATTGTTTGCCTATGAAAACACCGGGCTCGCCGATTGGCTTGAGGTGATGGCGGGCGACGCTCGGGCCACCCATTTGCTGGTGCCACAGGGGCGAATCCTTGGTGATGTACAGCGCTGGCTGGGTGTTGAAGCCTTGCCGGTAGGGGCGATCCATGAGCGAGGGGCGCTGACGGTGCAGATACTGCCGTTTGTCCGTCAGGACGATTATGACCGCCTGCTGTGGAGCTGCGAATTCAACGCGGTACGCGGGGAAGACTCCTTCGTACGGGCCCAATGGGCCGGGCAACCGCTGCTGTGGCACATCTATGAGCAGGAGGAATATGCCCATTGGGAGAAGCTGGAAGCGTTTCTGGCCCGTTATACCGACGGCTTGACCCCGCCGGCAGCGCAGGCCCTGACGGCCTTGTGGCGCGCCTGGAACCAGGGCCAGCCCTCGGGCCAGAGCTGGCGCGGGGTGGTCGAGCACTGGCCGGAACTGGCCGTTCATGCACAAAACTGGTGCGATCGGCTGGCCGCTCAGCCTGATCTTGCCGCGGCGCTGGTACAGTTTTACCGAAATTGGATATGATACGCGGCCTAGATTTTTGTAAATCCATCCAAATTCGGATATTCGTAATGAAAACTGGTAAAGAACTGAAACCCGGTACCGTGATTCGTATCGACAACGACCCTTGGCTGGTTCAGAAAGCTGAATTCACCAAGTCGGGCCGTAACAGCGCGATCATGAAGACCAAGCTGAAAAACCTGCTGACCGGCTACAAGACTGAAACCGTCTACAGCGCTGACGACAAGCTGGACGACGTGATCCTGGACCGTAAAGAAGCCACCCTGTCTTTCATCAGCGGTGACTCCTACACGTTCATGGACACCACTGACTACACCATGTACGAGCTGAACGCCGAAGACATCGAAGCGGTACTGCCGTTCGTTGAAGAAGGCATGACCGACGTCTGCGAAGCCGTA